>JALVWQ010000023.1 GCA_027034975.1 Campylobacteraceae bacterium | reverse complement strand
TATATATACAAAGCTCTTTCAATTTTTAGACAAAACTCCCAAAAGCTACCGTGCAACCATGTGGCTTGGTGCTAGCTCAGATAGCCTAGATATAGAAAATATCATAAGCTTAAGCGACACCCCTACCATAAATATCGAGACGATCAAAAAAACTCTCCACTCTCTTATTGGCTCGCTGACCTACCTGCCGCCTAAATTCTCTGCAAAAAAGATAGCCGGTAAAAAAGCCTACGACTTAGCACGAGAAGGCAAAACCGTTAAGTTAAAAGAGATAACATCGCAAATCTACAATATAAAACTAATAAACTACAACCACCCATTTATCACTTTCGAAATCGAAGTCAGCGAAGGTGCATACATCCGCTCTATCGCCCAAGAGATAGCCGCTCGCTTAGGTGTAACCGCAACACTCAGTGCCCTCCACCGCATAAACGAAGGCAAATTTAGATACGAAAACGAAAAACCGCTCAACCCATTTGAATACCTTAAAATCCCAAAAAACAGTTTCTTAGCAGACGAGAGCATACTAGAACTCGGTAAAAAGATAGATGCAAGCTACTTTGCAACCCAAGAAGATGGCACATACCTCATAGAGACAAAAAACTTCTACTCAATTATCGATATAGAGAAGAAGCAAGTAAAATATAGGCTCAATCGCCTCCCAAAGGAGTATAAGCAGTGTTAGAAAAATCATACGCAAAAGTCAATATATTTTTAAAAATCACTGGCACAAAAGAGTACAACAGAAACCTCTACCACACCTTTAACTCTCGCTTTATGCTGGTTAAAAACCTCTACGACACAATAGAGTTCGTACCCCAAAAGTGCGACAGCTTTACCATAGAGGGGCTTGATATTCCAAAAGAGCAAAATATCATCTACAAAGCCTACAAAACTCTTAATGCTCATACAGGCGACTTAGATATTTTAGAGTTCTTCTACAACCATAAAGTAGTCGTTAAAAAAAATATCCCCTTTGGTGCCGGCTTAGGGGGTGGCAGCTCAAATGCAGCAACCTTTATGAATATGGTTAAAACTGCTTGCAACCTGCAACTCTCTACCGAAGAACTAGCCAATATCGGTGCAACAATCGGTGCAGATGTACCCTTTTTTATATACGGCTACAACAGTGCAAATGTAAGTGGTTTTGGCGAAATTATCGAAGAGTTCGAAGAGGAGCCACTCAATTTAGAGATCTTTACACCCCCAATCCATTGCGATACCGCAAAAGTCTATAAAGCCTTTAAAGAAAACTATCTAAAAGATGCCAAACCAAACGCAGGAGCAAGCTATATGCTCAATAAATCAATTGATATATTAAATAATATAAAAGATCCTACCAAACTAAACGACCTCTACAAAGCTGCTCTACTCGTCTACCCAGAACTCAAAAAAATCCAAAAAGAAGGCTACTACTTTAGCGGAAGCGGAAGCTCTTTTTTTAAAGCACTCTAAGCCCTAAGCTCTTAGCTTTTGGTATAATTACATCAAAAACTAGGATTATAATGGCAATAAATATCATTGCACAAAATAAAAAAGCCAGACACGAATATGAGATACTCGAAAAGTTCGAAGCCGGCATTGTACTGCAAGGGAGCGAAGTTAAAGCTCTTCGAGCAAAAAGAGCAAACCTAAACGACGCCTTTTGCCGCTTTATCAAAAGCGAACTCTACCTAATGAACGCCTACATAGCACACCTCGATACAACAAACCGACACTTTAGCAAAGACGAGCGATCCCCAAGAAAGCTCTTATTACACAAAAAACAGCTCGACAAACTCTTTGGCAAAGTAAGCAAAGATGGCTTAACAATAGTCCCATTAATGATCTACTTTAACGAACGCAACCTAGCTAAAGTATCAATAGCCCTAGCCAAAGGTAAAAAACTCCACGATAAACGAGAAACCCTAAAACGCCGCACCCTAGATCGCGAAGCCCAAAAAGCAATGAAGAATAGAAGCTATTAAAAATTTGCAAAAAAGTTTTGCAAATTTTAGCTTAGAGCTTAGTGCTTAGAGCTAAGTGATTTGTTTTTAAATTAAGAACACAAATAGTATACTTACAAAATATACATTAAACCCAAATCTTGCATTAGAATTAGCAAAGATTTGGCAAATGCTTTAGTTTAGGGTGTTTGCAAAAATCTTGAGGTTAACCTAAAGGTTAATTGATGGATTTTTGTAAATGTCCTAAGCTAAATGATTTGCTAAAGGTTGTTAATCTCTAATGCAAATTTTGGGTTCAAAGTACTAACCATGATAGAACTACAAAGAGAACCAACACACCCAGGAGAGATATTAAAAGAGGTGTTTTTAGAACCTTTAAATATTTCACAAACAAAATTAGCTAAAGAGTTACATACTTCATTTCGTGCAATCAATAAATTAGTAAACACTAAACGAGGCATTACAACAGAGATGGCACTCAAACTTGCCAAATTCTTCGGAACCACCCCACAACTATGGCTAAACCTACAAAACAGTTACGATTTATGCAAAGTAGCTAAAAAGAAGAGTGACATACTTAAAAGCATTCATAAAGCCGAGGAGGTAGCGTAAAGTTCTTTATACAAGCCAATTAATTGACTTGTATCCTGCACAATTTGAGATTTTCGGAAAAGAGATTTACTTAGCTGTAGTGTAAAGAAAATGCAACTGTTTGAAGTCTTTAGACTGAGTTTTGCATTTTTAGCGGAAGATAAGTAAATCTCCCGAAAATCTCATCTCTTGTGCGATTTTTTTGTTTCGTTTTTTTCTAAAAAAAATGAAAAGAAGAATCATCTTTTGTTGCATAGTTACACCTTTATTTATTCAAGGAACAAAATTTGTTCAAATGTCCGTTAATGTCAGAATTTTACAAATCAAGGAACACAAAATGTCCATTAATAACGGTATAGCCACCTAAAAGGACATAAGTAATAGTTATATAGTATAAAAATTTATCACTTTTTGCTCAAAATATGGCAATTTTTAATATTTTTACTAAATAACAGTACATTTAAAGTGTTCCTTCAATTTGTAAATATCGGGTTATTTTCGCTATAATGTTCCTTGAATAATTAGTTATGAGTACATTAACACAAAAAATAAATCAAAAAAATAAGTATTTTGACACCAAGTTTCCTTGTGTGATAGTATACTTTATAAAGATTTTTATTTTTAACTAAAATAGTAGGAAAATTATAAATGTTTAAAATTTTTTTTAATCAATTGGTAAAAAAAATAAGTTTAATTAAATTTGCAAATTGGTTAGATAAATGGCATATTACAAGAATATTTCAATCATTAAGTTCATTTCTATTAATCATTACATTAATTGGATTTTATTTTAATTATAAACAAATCAAAAATGAACAAGAAGATAGAAATTTTACTCGTACTCTCGGTGCTTGGCAATTAATTACAACAAAAGCTGTTGGAAATTCTGGGAAAAAAGATGCCTTAGAATATTTAAATCGTAAAGGCATAAATTTAAACGGAATTAACTTATCTGTTCCGGAAAATGAAGTTGGAACTTATTTAGCAAATATTAATCTTGAAAATTGCATGTTAATAAAAGCAAATTTAAAAAAAGCAAATCTCGATAGGGCAAATTTAAAAAAAGCAAACTTAGCTTCTTCAAATTTAGAAAAAACTTATCTTTCAAATGCAAATCTAGAACAATCTATTTTAGCAGGTGCTAATTTATATAAGGCTTTCCTAGTTGGAGCAAATCTAGAATATGTTAGGGCACTTGGAGTAAATTTAAAAAAAGCTGACTTATTAGGAGCAAGTTTAAAATATAGTAATTTTGCTAAGGCTAATTTTAAAGATGCCGATTTAAGATATGTTGACTTGTCATATACTAATTTATCTTCGGCTATTTTAAAGAATGCACATTTATATAGAGCAAACTTATTACATGTAACAAATTTTACTTGTAAGCAACTTAAAAGTGCTCGTGCTTGGGAAACTACTTATAGGGACTCAAAACTTGCTTGTGGTAAAGATATACCAAAGTTATCAAAAACTCCTGTACCTGATTGGCTAAAAGGAAGTATGTAAAAAAAGTTATTTCAATTCAAGCTTACCAAAGACATCATAACAAGTACTTGCACACTAATATCTTTCCCTATCAAAATTTAGCTTTTATTGAAAAATAACTTGTTATTATTATAGATATTGTCAAGATAGAAACAGGTAAGATATTGGTGAAGACAAACGTTATACATATTGACATTCAATCAAATATTTGATATACTTTGGATATACATAATGAAATGGAGTATATCATGACTACTACAATTTCAAAATGGGGAAACTCTCAAGGTTTAAGATTTCCAAAAAAAATATTAGAAGAGTTAAATCTATCAATTGGAGATAAAATAAAACTTTTAATACAAGATAATAAAATCATCCTAGAGCCAATTAAAAAATCAAGAAAAAAATATGATATTAATGAATTAGTTAAACAAATTCCATCAGATTATAAACCTTATGAAGAGTTTGACAATAAAGCCGGAATAGAAGAATGGTAAAATACATTCCAGAACAAGGTGATATTGTTATTTTAACTTTTGATCCACAAAGTGGACATGAACAAAAAGGAAGAAGACCAGCAATTATTGTCAGCAATAAAACTTTCAATCAATATTTAGGACTTGCATTTGCATGCCCTATTACAAATACCAAAAGGGATTTTCCATTTCATATTAGATATGATGGTAAAAATGTAAGTGGCTACATTATGACAGAGCAGTTAAAATCAATTGATTACAATACTAGAAAAATTAAATTAGTAGAAAAAGCCGATATTGATACGATAAATCAAATATTAGGCATTGTTGATAGCATATTAGAGTAAACAGAAATATTTGACTCTAACGGCTAATTTATTCCACACGATAGTCGTTATCCTCACTTTATTAAAATCATTGTAAAAAATAATATCTCTGATATTCAAATCTTGTCATCATAAATTATGTGGTTTTGCTTTAGCAAAAAGTTTCCTGAAAATTTCTGAGAAGATAAATATTTTGACATTTTACATATTGACAAAAGGCACACATTTTTGATATAGTTAAACTATGAAAATTTACAAATGGAATAAAGAAAAAAATATCATTTTGAAACAAACTAGAGATATTAGTTTTGAGCAGGTTGTTATGCATATTGAGCAAGGAGATTTGCTTGATATTATTAAACATCCAAACAGTGAGAAGTATTCACATCAAAAGATATTAGTTGTTGTGATAAAAAGCTATGTTTATGCTATTCCATTTGTTGAAGAGGATGAAAATACAAGATTTTTAAAAACAATTATTCCAAGTAGAAAATTAACTAAAAAATATTTAGGAGCTAAGTCATGAAAGATTATAAGTTAGATAAAGAAGAACAAGAGCTTTTAAAGTCTATTGAAAATGATGAATGGGTATCTGTTGATAATCTTCAAGATGAGATAAAAGAGCATCAAGAGATAGCAAAAAACAGTCTCAAAAAAGATAAAAGGATAAATATTAGGCTATCTTCTTTTGATTTGGAAGCCATAAAGACTAATGCAGTTGAAATGGGAATGCCTTATCAAACTTTAATATCTAGTATTTTACATCAGTACATTAGTGGTAGATTAGTCCCCTTAGATGACAACAAGACAGCAGGTTAAACACCTGCTCATCTACCCTAAATTGGTCAGCAACTCTAAAAAAATCTCGCCATACCGCTCGAACTTTACTTCGCCTATGCCGTGGATCTCTAGCATCTCCTCTTTTGTGCTAGGTTTTCTAATGCTTAGCTCTTTTAGGGTTTTGTCGGAGAATACTATATATGGTGGTATGCCCTCTTTTTGGGAGATTTGCAGGCGTAACTCTCGCAGTTTTTCAAAAATTGCAACATTGTAATCGCTCGTATCTATTTTGGCTTTTGCTTTGGCTTTCTGTTTTTTAACAGAGAGTCTATCTTCGTTGATCTCTATTTTATGTTTACCTTTTAGAATTTCGATTCCAAAGTTTGTAAGGGCGTATACTCTAAATTCGCCTATATTTACAGCTTCTAGCTCTAAAAGTCTGTCGCCTATGCTTAGCCATTGCGATTTGCTTAAATCGGCTCCTATGCCATATACGCTTAAGCTATCATGCCCATTTTGCAAGACTCTTTGCTCTTTGCTGCCTCTAAGAACATCTATAACATAGTGCAAGCCAAAGCTCTGCCCTGTTCTGTATATGGCAGAGAGGAGTTTTTGGGCATTTGTAGTAATATCGATGCTGTTTCTATCTGGTTCTAAGCAGTTGTCACACTTGTTACCACATGGTTCTATATCGTCATCGAAATAGTTAGCTATATATTTGTGTCGGCAAAGTTGCGAACTTGCAAATTTTACCATTGCATTGAGCTTTTCGAATGCATGCTCTTTATATGGAGTCTGGGGCAAATCTTCTAAAAATGACTTTTGTTGCACTATATCGCTTGCACCAAAAAGCAGCAAAGTTTGCGACTCTAAGCCATCTCGCCCTGCTCTGCCTATCTCTTGGTAGAAGTTCTCTATTGTCTTTGGCATACTTAAATGGGCTACAAATCGAATATTGCTCTTATCTATCCCCATACCAAAGGCGATTGTGGCCACTACTACCTCTAATTTATCGGCTATAAAATCGGCATAGGTTTTGTTTTTTAACTCGCTGCTAAGCCCTGCATGGTAAGGCATTGCCTTAATGCCTTTGCTCTGCAAAAAAGCAGCAATACTCTCGGTAGATTTACGAGAGAGTGTATAGACAATCCCACTCTCCCCATTAAAACTTTTGATAAACTCTAGCAGTTGTGCTTTACCATCTTTAAGGCGATTTTGTACTCGGATTGTTAGGTTTTTACGAAAAAGCTTGCCTCTTACAATCTTT
Source organism: Campylobacteraceae bacterium (assembly GCA_027034975.1). Taxonomy (GTDB): domain Bacteria; phylum Campylobacterota; class Campylobacteria; order Campylobacterales; family Sulfurovaceae; genus JAADEQ01. Next base: position 41,269 of record JALVWQ010000023.1, on the reverse strand, counting down.
GGGCTCTCTAATCTTAGGGCTTTTACTATATCGCTCTCAACAGCCTTTGTAGCCGTTGCGGTAAATGCCGCTATTGGCGTATTTGGAAAGTTCTGTTTTAATAGTGAGAGTTTACGGTAATCCTCTCTAAACTCATGACCCCACTCACTTACACAGTGTGCTTCATCGATTACGAAAAAGTTTAAACTCAAGTTGTGTAGTAGTTGCAAGAAATACTCGTTTTGGAGCCTCTCAGGTGCTACATAGAGCAGCTTTATCTCTTTGTTGTAGAGTTGTCTCTCTATTGCTCTAATCTCTTCTAAACTCTGCATAGAGCTAACCATTGCAGCACTAATGCCATTGGCTCTTAGGGCTACGACTTGGTCGTGCATAAGGGCAAGTAGAGGAGAGACTACAACAGTTACCCCACTCATAAGCATAGTAGGCAGCTGGTAGCATAACGATTTACCACCGCCAGTTGGCAAAATCATAAGCACATCTTGTTGTGATAGTATAGAGTCTATTACCTCTTCTTGCAGCTCTCGAAATTCGCTATGCCCAAAGTACTTTTTTAAAAGCTCTCTTTTTTGCATAGCTTAACGCCAAAATCTATTAAGAATGTAGTTTTTAAAGTTTGTCAAACGAAGTTTTAAATAGAGTTTTACTCTCTGCGATATCTTTATAATCCGTTTATAAATTGAGCTCTCTTGAATATACTTTTTAATTGCTATCGTCTTTTCGTAAAGATAAGCAAACCATCCAAAAGAGAGCAGTTTACTCTTTTGTGTATTCAAAACCCAAAAGGCAAAAGCAGCTAAGAGTAACTTTAAACCATAAGCAATAATTGCCGTAATAATATGCCCCTGTACTGCAACAACAGCAGAAGCCACCCCTAATAGCTCAGCTACTACTAAAACAAGCAGAAAGAAAAGTAAAATTGTATAGCGGTTCTGCTTTGCAAGAAAGGCTTCGAACTTCTCAAAAAGTTTTAAATACTTTAAGTAGCGAAAAAGCGGTTTTGCAAACTGCTCCCATATGAGCTCTTCTAAAAGAATATAGAGAAGTACTAGTGTGAACTGAATTAAATAAAAAAGTTTTCGGAGTATTTGTTGTATAAAGTCCATTAGAGTAAGAACCCACAAAGGGCTCTGAAATTACTATTTTCTACGAAGTTCTTTAATTCTTGCAGCTTTACCACGAAGATTTCTTAAGTAGAATAGTTTTGCTCTTCTTACTCTACCTCTTCTTACTACTTCGATACCTTCGATACTATCAGAGTATAGTGGGAAAATTCTCTCTACACCAATGTTGTTAGCACCAATTTTTCTAACTGTAAAAGTTTTCCCTGTACCTTCACCACGAATAGCGATACATACACCCTCGTAGTTCTGTACACGCTCTTTGTTACCCTCTTTAATTCTAACTGCAACTCTTACAGTGTCACCAGCTCTAAAATCTGGAATCTCTTTAGCCTCAATCTGTGCTTTCTCAAAGCTCTCAATATACTTATTTCTCATGCTCACCCTTTACCTTACAAAAAATATCTGGCCTAAAATAGTTTGTCTTACACAAAGCTAAGTTCAGTTTAGTGGACGCGATTTTACTATGATTCCCCTTTAAGAACTCTGAAATTACAGCTTTTTCTTCATAAATATTTGGCTTTGTAAAAGATGGTGCTTCTAAAAGCGAATTTTCAAAGCTCTCCTCGACTAAAGAGTCGCTATTTCCCAAAACTCCCTCTACATTTCTTGCCACTGCATCACACACTATCATAGCAGCTAGCTCGCCACCAGTTAAGATAAAATCGCCAATGCTTAAAACTTCATCTACATAATTTTCGATAAACCGCTCATCAAAACCCTCGTATCGACCACAAACTAATGTAATAGATTCACTCTTTGCTAAGCGTTTTGCATCTTTTTGATTAAACTTTTTTGCAACAGGTGTTAGGGCAATAACCTTTGTCTCTGGATCTTCAGTTTTTATTGCCTTAATGGTATCTACAAGCGGTTGCATAACCATCAGCATACCAGCACCGCCACCAACTATGGCATCATCAACCTTTTTATGACGATTTGTCGAGTAGTCTCGCGGATTGTAGAAGTGTAGCTCAATATGCGACTCTTTAATAGCTCTAGAAAGAATTGAATCGCTAAAATAGCCCTCTATAATATTAGGAAAGAGTGTAACAAAATTAAAACGCATTTAACTCGCTTCTAAAATATCTTTAGCACCACAAACAGTTATGGTTTTAGCGTCAATATCAACTGTTTGAATAAAGTGCGGAATATAAGGGAGTAAAAAAGATTTTGCAAATCCACTCTCTACAAGTGATGTGTCGCTCTCGATTAAGAAGTAGTCTCCTTGTGGGAGTCTTTGAATCTCTTTAACAACGCCTAAACTCTCGCCCTCTTCTACAATATTGCACCCTATAAGATCGAACCAAAAGTATTGCCCCTCTTTGAGCGTACAATACTGCTTTGTCTCTTCTCGTGTCGAGAAAATCTTTGCATTGGTATATCTTTTTGCATCTTCTGGAGTGTCGATACCTTCAAGTTTGATTGTGTTTCGTTTTGGATTGTAGTGTTCTATTGTTACTTCACCGCGATTGGTCTGAAGTTTGCGACCAACTTTAAACTGTTCAGGAAAGTCTGTAGAGAGATTGAGCTTTAAGTCCCCTTTTAAGCCAACAGTTCTTCCAAACTGTCCGACTAAAAAACGCTCTTCTCTCTCCATCTATTTAGCTTTTACGCTTACTTTATAGCTTGGTCCACCCTTTGGTTTACAACCAGAAATAACAGTCTTGATAGAGCTAATCATTCGACCATCTTTTCCGATTACCTTCCCTATATCATCTGGATGGACATAAAGAAGCAGTTCTGTTAAGTTTTCATCGAGAGTATTTGTATCTATCGATACCTCTTCTGGGTACTTTGCAATAAGCTTTACATACTCTACAATGAAATCTTTAACCATAAATTATTTACCTGTTATTCTTTTTACTGTTGGGCTCATTTGTGCACCAACGCTTAACCAGTAATTTAATCTCTCTTCATCAAATTTAATATCTTTATTTGGAACAACTGGGTTATAGTAACCGATTGATTCGATCCAACCACCATCTCTTCTTTTTCTACTATCTGTTACAACGATTCTGTAAAATGGCTTCTTCTTTCTACCCATTCTTGTTAATCTAATTACTGTCATTTTCCTACCTTGGTAATTTTTAGTTTCTAAAGTGCATTATGCTACTTTTTGGTGGCGAATTCTACCACAATTATATTAAAAAAAATATTAAAGCTTCTCTATATATTTTGTTTTTCCTAAATTTAGAATTTTTTTACTATTTTGTAATTGGAATTGTCACAATTTGCCACGAATAGTAGTATAATATTGCATTTTTGTTATAATCTAACTAAAAAAGGGGAATCTATGCACTATACAATTGAGGATCTGGAGACAAACGATGTCTATAAATTAATATCAAATATTGTAACTCCAAGACCGATTGCATGGGTAAGCACACAATCAGAAAAAGATATTCTTAACTTAGCACCATTTAGCTACTTTACACCACTCTCATCCTCTCCTGCAACACTTTTAATATCTATTGGACACAAAAGCGATGGCACACCTAAAGATACACTTAGAAATCTGCGAGAGACAAAAAAGTGCTCTATTGTTATCGCACAACCAAGTGACCTACAAGCACTCAATAATTCTGCTACTTCACTTGAGTTCAACCAGAGTGAATATAGCTCTTACCAAATCGATTCCAAAGTTTTAAATCCAGACTACCCAGCTGTACCAAAGAGTGCACAGATTGTTCTCTTTTGCGACTACTACAAAGAGGTAGAGTTAGAAGGTTCTAAGACTATCCCTGTTATTGTAGAGATAAAAAAAGTCTATATTCATGAATCGCTAGTAAAAGATAAAGAGTCTATAAAGATAGATACACACCGCCCTACTCTTGCTCGGGTAGGCAAAGGGTACTTTGAGCTTGGCGATGAGCTCGAAGTAGAATAACTATTTAAAAAGCCCAGGTGGCATACCGCCTCCACCACCTTGCATCTGCTTCATTAAATCTTGCATCTGTTTCATACCACCTTTTCCAGAGAGCTTTTTTGCCATCTTTGCAGCATTTTTAAACTGCTTTAAGACACGATTTACCTGCATCTGGTCAAGCCCAGCACCTGCTGCGATTCTTCTCTTTCGAGCATTATTTAAAAGATCTGGATTCTCTCGCTCTTTTGGTGTCATAGAGTTGATCATCGCTTTTATCTGTTTCATCTCTTTTGAATTCTCTAAATCTATATCGCCAATCTGCTTAGCCATACCACTCATTCCAGGGATCATACTCATGAGAGATTTCATAGAGCCAAGCTTCTTCATCTGCTCCATCTGCTCTAAAAAGTCATTAAAGTTAAACTGCCCTTTTTTGATCTTTTTTGTAATCTTTTTTGCACTCTTCTCATCAATAGCTGCTGTTGTCTTTTCGATAAGACTCTCTAGATCCCCTGCCCCCATGAGCCGTTTTACAATTCTATCAGGAATAAACGCCTCAAGATCTGGCATCTTCTCGCCACTACCAATAAATCGAAGCGGAACACCAACTTGATGGGCAACACCTAGTGCAACTCCACCTTTACTATCGGCATCGAACTTACTTAAAACAACACCTGTAATGCCAATCTTCTCTTTAAAAGTTGCTGCTGTTCGCACTGCATCGATACCTGTCATTGCATCGGCAACATAGAAAATCTCATCTGGATTTGCAATCTCTTTTACCTTGGCAAGCTCATCCATCAGCTCATCATCTATCGCTAAACGACCAGCGGTATCGATTAAGAGTACATCATACATACCATCTTCGGCCTCTTTCAGTGCCTTTTTTACAATCTCTTCTGGCGATGCATTCTCATCTGCAACCAAATCGACACCTACTTGCTCTGCAATTTGCCGCAGCTGCTCGACAGCTGCTAATCTCTGTAAGTCTGCAGCAGCAATTAAAACCTTTTTCTTCTTCTGCTCTTTAAGCATATAGGCTAGTTTACCGGTAGTCGTTGTTTTACCACTTCCCTGAAGCCCTGTCATAAGTACAACTGTTGGTGGCTTTGGAGCAAATACAAAGCCTTGGTTTCCTTTTGCAGTTAATATAACATTCAACTCTTTTGCGAGTGCATTTAAGAAGTTATCCTTCCCAACACCTGCTGCTTTTACATCTTTCTCTACATTTGTTAAGAGCTCTTTTACCACCTTATGGTGCACATCAGCCTTTAAAAGTGACTTTTTTAACTCTGTTAAAGCCTTTTTAAGTGCTTTTTCATCATCATGAAATCGAATCTTTCCAATAGCATTTTTAAAACTGTCTGTTAGAGTATCAAACATCAATTACCCCCGTATATGATTGCCCATATTTTATCTAAAATTATTTATACTTTATTATATCTGCCGGTTCTGGAGCAATAATCTCTTGCCCAAAAATCTCTACTTTGCTTGCATGTAGCAAAATTCTTTTACTCTTTGTTGGGCTTCCATACTGCTCATCTCCAACAATCGGGTGCCCTACATGAGCTAAGTGGAGACGCACCTGGTGGGTTCTCCCTGTCTTAATTTCGATATCGACTTTACTCTTTTTCCCCTGCACCTCATTTGGCTTTACGATTGTTATCGCCTCTTTTCCAATTCTTTTATTGATCTTCGAAATCGACTTAGGGCCTTTAATAGTATGGATTGGTGCATCTATAAGCATCTCTTCATAGACAACACCCTCTACCCAAGCAGTGTAAAACTTCTTTACATTGCGGTTACGAAAACTCTCTATCGCCTTTTTTAAGAACACTTCATTTTTTGCTAAGAGTAAAACTCCACTTGTCTCTCTATCGAGTCGATGAATCAGCAATGCCCCACTAATCGAAGCCTCAACTTCGTAGCTATCTAAAAAGGCTGGCTTATTGACTGCTAAGAGATTCTCATCTTCATATATCTTTTTAATCTTTGCTGGCATCTCTACACGAAACTTCGTATCGCTTGGAAGCTGGGCTCTTGCAATTTTTAGCTTTCTATCGCCAACATAAACTAACCCTCGATCTATTAACTCTTTTGCTCGCTTACCCGAGATCTCTAGCTGCTTAGCAAGGAGTTTATACGCTTTATCTTCCACTCTTTAAATCCTCTATAAAATCTTCTAACTTCTTACTCTTTGGTATTCGAATAAGTTTTATTTTGCTGCTTTGACCACTCACAAACTCTACGCTGCTCTTTGGCACCTTAAACTGTTTTGCTATAAATTTACTCAACTCTTTATTGGCTGCACCCTCTACAGCTGGAGCAGCCACTCGTACCTTAAGAGCATCCTCGCCATAAAGTCCGCAAAACTCACTTCTACTCGCATTGGGTTGTGCCTTTATCTTCAGCGTTATATATTCCCCATCTTCACTATAAAACACTCTCTATCTCCTCTACTAGCTCGTCAATAGTAGCTTTGAACTCTATTTTACTCTTCTCGATTGCTCGATAGTTTAAGAGTGTTTCGCTCAATGAATCTAGCTCTGTTATCTCTATTCCCTCAATGGCATTAAAGATATCTACCTGGTTAAAGTAGTGTGGGCCACTTATAATTTTACAATTAAATTGTGCCGCCTCTAACGCGTTATGCCCACCAATCTCTACAAATGCGCCCCCAATAATGACTATGTCGCTTATCTTATAGATATTAATCAACTCTCCCATACAATCTACAAGTACAATATCGCTTCCAAATGTTTGTGACTCAGAGAAACGACTAAACGAAAGGTCGTGCTTCTTAGTTTCTTGCTCTAAAAGTGTTGCAACTTTCTCAAACCGCTCAGGGTGTCTTGGTACTACAATTAACTGTGCATTCTCTACACTTTTGAGTTCCAAAAATGCCGTAACAATCCCCTCTTCTTCCCCTTCATGGGTACTTGCGGCAGCAACAACAAGCGGATACTCTTTTTGGTAACTCTTTGTCGCTGGCTGAATATTTAGAAATTTAATATTTCCACTCACCTTGATATTCTTAGCACCTAATCGAGCTAACCGTTTTGCATCGTCAAAGCTTTGTGCATAGACACTATCGATATTTTGGAATATCTTTTTATAGAACCACTTAAACTTCAGATACTTCGGATAGGAGCGACTACTTACCCTTGCATTAATCAAAAAGGTTCTACTACCCTTTTGCTTTGCAACCAAAAAGAGCATATACCAAAGCTCTGCCTCGACAACAATTAAAACCTTCTGCTCTCTATACCACTTTGGTAAAAAAATCTCAAAAGGGAGATAACGAACATTTTGTGAATAGTCATGTAAAACACTGAATCCTGTCTGCGTTATCGCACTAAAATAGAGCCTTTTTGTTTTAAATCTATCAACCAAAGGTTTAATCGCTTTTGCCTCTCCATAGCTACAGGTATGAAAATGGATATCACCTTCGCGAAAGGGTGGATTGTCTCTTAAAAAAAACCGAACTGGTATAGACTCTTTATACTTTTGTCTCAGTGAGAGTAGAAATAAAAAAGGGATCGCAACGATATAGAGTATCGTTACTAAAAAGAGATAAAAAAATCGAAACACAAGGCTATGCCTCTGCGTTCTCGCTCTCTACTTCTAAATAGAGTACTCTTCCACAGTGAGGGCAAGTAACAATCTCCTCACCCTTAATAAGATCGCTATAGGATTTATCATTAATCTTCATGTAACAACCGTAACACGCCTGATTCTCCACTTTCACTACAGCTGTGTTTCCAGCCCATTTTCTAATCTTTTCATAGAATGCTAAAATTTTTAGATCCATAGAGCGGATCGCTTTATCGCGTTGCTCATAAAGAGAAGATTTTTGCTCTTCTATACTCTTGAGCTCCTCAGCAACCTCTTCTTTTGTCTTCTCAAGCGTCTCTGTAGCTTCAGCCAACTCTGTTTCTATCTCTGCTAACTCTGCACTCTTTACATCGTTAACCTTGTTAAGTCTCTCGATCTCATCATTGTTGTAACTGAGTGTATCTTTTGCAATATGCTCTTCAGACGAGAGATGCGTAATCTCTTTTTCTGTCTTTACTAACGCTTGCTTCTTCTTAATTGAATCTAACTGATCTTTAAGCTCTTGAATCTGGATCTCAAAGCTCTTAATCTTCTCGTTATTATTCTCAATAAGCTCTACAATCTCAGCCTTTTTTGCTGTAAGTTCATCAACTCTTTTTTGAGCCTTTGCAACTTTACTATTGATTGCATCAATTTGCGGTGTATAGCTATCTAAAGCTCTATCGATTTTTGATAACTCTACTAACTCTTTTGTGTATCTGTTCAATATCTATCCTTTATATTCAACCCAAATTGGCATCTTCTTGTTACCTAATCCTTACACTGTGGGCATTCACAAAAAGCCATTATCTACAATTTGTGGAGCCAAGTTTTTTGCAAACACCCACCATTAAGCATTTGGCAACATCGATGTCAATCTAGATTAAAGAAAAATTTCAAATGGATTTTTCGATTGTGCAATTATAACCGAAATTGGCATAGAGTTTAATAAATCAAACATTACATCAACGAAAAACTGCTCACTTTCAAAGTGTCCAATATCTACCATCATTTTATCTTCGCTCAGTGCCTTCATAGCATCGTGATACTTTATATCGCCGGTTAAAAAGCAATCTGCATCGATAAAATCTAATAAACTCGCCCCTGCACCTGTTGTTAAAGCGACTGAATGAATAACATTTTTTGGGTTCACTACCTTTAATTGCTTTAAACCTAATCTGCTTTTAATTAAAGCCAAGAGTTCATCTTTGCTGAATTTTTTTTGCGAAGAGCAGATAAAATCGTTTATCTTATCGATAGAAAGTCCCAATATCTTCTCGAATACATACTTATTAAGATGTGTTTTATCAAAATTTGTATGCATCGCAATAAGAGCAATATCCTTCTTTATCATCTTTGCAAGTAGATTTGATGGGTATTTTGATAGATCCAAACGCTTTAAGCTACCAAAAATAATTGGATGGTGCACTACAAAGAGCGACCCCTCTTTTGCATTATCGATTAGAGTTTCATCTATATCGAGTGCAACGATAATCTCGCTCACTTCAGCATCCATTGAGCCCAAGTTGAGTCCGCTATTATCCCACTTCTCTTGCAGCTCAAATGGACTTAAAGCATCTAAAAAATCATAAATCTCTTTTAATTTCACTAAACCCCTTCAATTCATAATTCATAATTCATAATTCTTAATTCTTAATTCTTAACTCTCTTTAGTCGCTGCTTCTCTTGACTCTTATAGAGCTTTGCACACCCTACAGCTAACTCTCGTACTCTTAAGATATAGTTCTGTCTCTGAGCTTGCGAAATTGCTTTTCGTGCATCTAAAAGGTTAAATGTGTGGCTTGCTATCATACATTGGTCGTATGCTGGTAGTGGCAACTCTGCCTCTAAGCATCTTTTGCACTCTTTGCTAGCATCTTCAAAGTGCTTAAAGAGCATCTCAGTATTAGCAACTTCGAAGTTGTATTTACTAAACTCATACTCACTCTCTTTATGGACATCTCCATAAGTGGTTACACCTCTTTCGTTTTTGTTCCAGATAATATCATAAACACTCTCTACGCCCTGCAGATACATCGCAAGTCGCTCTGTTCCGTAAGTGATCTCTACTGCTACTGGGTCACAAGCAATTCCACCAACTTGTTGGAAGTAAGTAAATTGTGTAACCTCCATACCATCAAGCCACACTTCCCATCCAAGCCCCCAAGCACCAAGTGTTGGCGACTCCCAGTTATCCTCTACAAAGCGGATATCGTGGCTTTTAAGATCGAGCCCTAAATACTCTAACGACTTTAGATACAACTCTTGAATATTATCTGGACTAGGCTTTATAAGCACCTGGAACTGATAATACGCCCCAAGTCTATTTGGGTTCTCCCCATATCTTCCATCGGTTGGACGCCGGCTTGGTGCCACATACGCAGCCGACCACGGCGTAGAGTCTAAACTCCGAAGCAGCGTAGCTGGATGAAATGTCCCAGCCCCTGCTGGAATATCATAAGGCTGCACAATATTACACCCCTCTTTCATCCAAAACTCTTGTAATTTCAGTAGCAGTTCACTAAAAGTTATCACTTTTTTCCTTTATAATTTTTTATTTTATTCCTAAAGCTCTATCTATCTTTGCTTGGTCAAAGCCGCAGATCCATTGGCTGCCGCCTATTAGCACTACTGGTACACCGCGGCAACCATTTCGCATACAATCTTGGGCTGCTTTTTTATCTTTGCTAATGTCGATAGTTTTAAACTTTATCCCTTGCTTTTTAAAGTAATTTTTTGCTCGTGTACACCAAATGCAAGATGGCGAAGTAAAAAGTACAACACTCTTTTGTCTCTTTTTTACCTCTTTTTTCTCTGCCATTTTGTGCCTCCTTATAAAATCACTTCTACTTCACTTGAGTCAAGCTCTACTTTTTTCGCTTTACTTACTCTATCTTCAAGAAGTTTTGCTTTTAGCTCTTCATCATCAAGTGCTAAAATCTGTATCGCTAAATAGGCAGCATTTACTGCTCCTGCTTTTCCAATTGCGAGTGTACCAACTGGCATTCCTGATGGCATCATAACTGTACTAAATAGTGCATCTTTTCCACCCAGTGGACCACTAGCCATTGGCACACCAAGAACTGGTTTTGTAGTAGCTGCAGCAATTGCTCCTGCTAAGTGTGCTGCCATACCTGCTGCTGCAATAAAAACTTGTGCACCTTTCTTCTCAGCACTTTCAATATACTCTTTGGTCCTTGCAGGACTTCTATGAGCTGATGAGATAATTAACTCATACGGAACCCCAAACTTTTTTAAAGTGTTAGCACACTCCTTCATAACATCATAATCACTCTTACTTCCCATTATTATCGAAACAAACTTCATTAAATCTCCTATTTTCTATTTTTTAATCACAACGAGGTTCTAAATTCATTGGCGTTGACTCACTTGTAAGCCCTTTTTTCTCTAACGCCTCTGCTATCTCACGACGCAAAATGGTATAACTAGGAAGCTCTGTTGGCAGAGTTATAGGCTTTATATAGCCACTATGGACACACTCTAACTCTTTCCCCTCGCTATTGATAAGTTTTTTAACCTCTAGCCACCACTTGTTATCTTCCATATAGACTCTACCTAACTCATTCTCTACCGCTTCTAATTTAGCACCAATCGGGAGAACAATCTCGACCCTATCACCAATACAAGTTTTATCTTTACACTTCCAGCTTTTACCATCTTCTGCAACTAAACCTGCAACTTGGTGTGTTCCATACTGTATTGAGAACTTATGTGACTGTGTATCATTTTTCTCAAATGGTCGGCTAATTAAGTAGGCATCGGTAAAGCCCCTATTTTGCGTAGTATGGAGCTCCTCTTGGTATCTGCTTGCTTCAAAATTGCCAGCATAATAGTCATCTATTGCATGTCGATATGCCTTTGTTACCACACCAACATAGTATGGCGATTTGGTTCTTCCCTCTATTTTGAGAGAGTCTATAACACCACTACTTAAAATTTCATCGATATGTGAAGCCATATTCATATCTTTAGCATTCATAATGTAAGTGCCCACCTCTTCCTCTTCATCAAGCCTAAAGGTAGTGCCAGTCTCTGGATTATGAGCATAAATCTCGTATGGAAAGCGGCAATCGTTTGCACAGCTCCCTCTATTTGGTACACGCCCAGTCTGAAGAGCCGAAACCAAACAACGCCCTGAGTATGCAAAACACATAGAGCCATGCACAAATACCTCTAGCTCTAGATCTGGAAGATGCCTCTTTATCGCTTCGCAATCTTTCAGGCTTATCTCTCTTGCAACTATTATTCGCTTTACCCCTAAGTCGTAATAGACCTCTGCATCCATAGCATTCATAACATTTGCTTGTGTCGAGAGGTGTATTGGAATATTAGGGGCAATTTTTGCTGCAATCTTTACAACTCCAGGGCTAGAGACTATCAAAGCATCTGGATGAAGCTCTGCAATCTTTGCAATATGGTTCTCGTAAAGCTTTATTTGCGAATTAAAAGGAAAAGCATTTACAGTAGCATAAACCTTTTTCCCTAAGCTATGAGCATATTCGATGCCTTGGGCATACGACTCCATATCAAACTCTTTACCAGAGCGGATACGAAGCGAAAATGTACTCGTACTCCCATACACAGCATCTGCACCATAGTTGAGTGCAATTTTAAGTTTCTCTAAATTCCCAGCAGGTGCTAAAAGCTCCACTTTAGATTCCATCATAACCTATCTAATTTTTTGGTAATTCTACTATAATTGCAATAAAGCAAAGCTAAAAAGCTTTGCTAGCATAGAGCTAAGAGCTAAGAGCACAGAGCTAATGTTGTGGCTTCGCCTTTTATTTAAAAAGAAGCGAAGCTACCTTATTCACTCCTGGCTCTGGGCTCTAAGCTCTTAGCTAAAATCCAAAGGATTTTATCATGAGAGTAGATTTACACAACCATACATCACTTTGCAACCATGCAACAGGGAGCCCTAGAGAGTATATTCTAAAGGCTATTGAAGAGGGAATAGATATATATGGCTTTAGCGACCATGCACCAATGGATTTTGACCAAGAGTATCGTATGAGTTTCGCACAGATGAGAGCCTACGAAGCAGAAATTTTAGCGTTAAGAGATGAGTTTAAAGAGAAAATAGAGGTCCGATTAGCATACGAAGTAGACTACCTTCCAGGACACATAGATAGCCGCGTTTTAAATGCAGATGTTGATTACCTAATTGGGTCGGTGCACTTTATTAACAAATGGGGTTTTGATAATCCTGAATTTATCGGCGAGTATAAGAATAGAGATATAGACCAACTCTGGCAAGAGTATTTTGATGCAATCGAAGCTATGGCAAAGAGTGGTAACTATAATATAGTTGGACATATCGATCTTCTAAAAGTCTTTAACTATAAACCCAAAAAAGATATCCGCCTTTTAGGCAAAAGTGCTCTTAAAGCTATAAAAGAGGCAAATATGGCAGTCGAGATTAATAGCGCTGGTTTACGAAAACCTGCAAAAGAGCTCTACCCAAGCAAAGAGTTACTCCAAGAGTGTTACGATTTAGAAATCCCAATTACATTCAGCTCAGATGCCCATAAGATAGAGGATATAGGCTTTGGATATAGCGAAGCATTAGAGCTTGCAAAAAAGATTGGATACACTCAATGTGTATCATATAAGAACAAAGAGCAACAATTGCATAAATTTTAATCAAAATTAATTAAAATACAAGCCCTTAAAAAGATATAATAATAGTGTTTAATTTTTTATTAGGAGTAACAATGGGCAAATTTGTTAACAATATTGATGAGTTTTTTAAGTTCTGCGAAGAGAACGAAGTAGAGTTTGTAGATTTTAGATTTACAGACATTAAAGGTGCATGGCACCATATTACATATAGAATGAGTGCTGTAAGTGCAGAGAATTTAGAGGCTGGTTTACCATTTGATGGTTCTTCAATCGAGAATTGGCAACCAATTAACGAGTCTGATATGCTCTTAAAACCAGATGTACCAACTGCATTCTTAGATCCATTTACTGCAGACCCAACTGTTGTTGTAATTTGTGATGTTTACGATATCTATAAAAATGAGCTTTATGCAAAGTGTCCTAGATCAATTGCTAAAAAAGCACTTAAAGTTCTTGAAGAGAAGGGTGTAGCAGATGCAGCATACTTTGGACCAGAAAATGAGTTCTTTGTATTTGATAATGTTGTCATCAAAGATAACGATAACGAGCAGTACTTCAGAGTAGACTCAGACGAAGGTCACTGGGCTGACGATGCTGAGTACGAAGATGCTGGAAACATTGGTCACAGACCAAGAATTAAAGGTGGTTACTTCCCAGTAATGCCAACTGATACAATGGTAGATTTAAGAGCAGAGATGATGCAAGTTCTTGAAGAAGTTGGTATCGAGGTAGTATTAGGACACCACGAAGTTGCTCAAGCACAGGGTGAAATTGGTGTAGTATTTAGCGATATTATTACTGCAGCAGACAATGTACAAAAGTATAAGTATGTTGTAAAAATGGTAGCACACTTAAATGGTAAAACTGCTACATTTATGCCAAAACCAATCTATAACGATAACGGTAACGGTATGCATGTTCACCAATCACTATGGAAAGATGGTCAAAACCTATTCTACAAAGAGGGTGAATACGCAAACCTAAGCAAAACTGCACTTGATTACTTAAGTGGTATCTTTGCACACAAAGAAGCTGTTGCAGCATTTACAAATGCATCTACAAACTCTTATAAAAGATTGCTTCCAGGTTTTGAAGCTCCAAGAATCTTAACTTACTCTAGCCAAAACAGATCTGCAGCTTGTCGTATTCCTTACGGTGCCGGTGAGAAAGCAACAAGAATTGAAACAAGATTCCCAGATAGTACATCTAACCCATACTTAGCATTTACAGTACTCATGATGGCAGGACTTGATGGTATCGAAAAAGGTGGTTACGACTTAGTTGGACCATTCAACGAAGATCTATTCGAATTAACTAGAGATGAACTAAAAGAGAGAAAAATCCCTGAGCTTCCAAACAGCTTTAGAGATGCTTTAGAGGGTCTAGAAAACGACCACGACTTCTTAGCTCCAGTTATGGATGAAGAGTTCATTAAAACTTATGTAGATTACCAATTCGAAAGACATGTAATTCCTGTAGAGGGAAGACCAACTCCTTACGAGTATGTTTCTACTTACTCTTGCTAAGTAAAAGAGCCTCCTCCTTTTGGAGGAGAATCTAAATATCCTCCAACAACTATTCCAAATCACAATTTCACTTCGATATAATACTGCTGCAACTACGATACCTTATAACAAAGGGCTATAATGCTATTTTTAAGCGACCTAGACTTTACACTCCTCAGAGATGATACAACAGTAAGTAACTTCACAAAAGAGATATGGAACAGAGTCTGTAACAAAACAAAACTCTCTATCGCTACCGCACGCAGTTACACAGGTGTTAAAGAGCTCCTTAAAGGGTTACACTTAAGCGAACCCCTTATACTCCTTGATGGAGCTGTAATTGCAAACCCAGATGGATCTATACTCCACATAGCCTCGATAGATAAAGCCTTAGGCGATGCAATAATCGATCTAACAAAAAGAGAGTTTGCAATAGAACCTCTCATAGTTGCTCAAAAAGAGGGACATGAGTCCTTTTACTACCCTAAAAATCTCAACAAATACCAAAAAGAGATAATAGAAACTATGAAGATGCGAAACAGAATTTATAGCACAAGTGAACTGCGTGCTCAAGAGAAAAATTTAAAAATAGTCTATCAACTAGAGAGTGTACTCAGTCAAGAGTTTGAAGAAAAAATTAAAAATAAGTTTGGAGATAGAATCGAGATAAAGAGTTCAAAAGACCCCTACTTTAATTGCCACTTTATTACAATCCTCCATCCACTTGGCGATAAAGGGCAAGCACTCTTAAAACTAGAGGAGATAGAGGATGTCTCAAAAGAGAGAACAACTGTCTTTGGAGATAGCTATAACGATATAGGTATTTTTGAATCAGCTGGTACAAAAGTAGCTGTAGCAAATGCAATTGATGAGCTGAAAAAAAGAGCCGATATTGTACTTAAAGAGAGTAACAACGAAGATGCAGTTGCAAAGTATCTCCAAAGAGAGATTCTCTAACAATAGAGGGCTCTACGCACCCTCTTTATTATCTACCAACTCATCCTCTATCTTCTTATTGATGTCAGATTTTGCAAATGTAAGAGCTTGAAATACTGCATTTTTTATCGCTTTCGCATTTGAGCTACCATGGCTTACAATAGCACAGCCATTAATGCCTAAAAGTGGTGCCCCACCATACTCGGCATAATCGATCTGCTTCTTTAAATTTGTAAAGACTTTACGCTTCATTAAAAGAGCACCAATCTTCGCAGGAATCGACTTCTTAATATATTGACGCATCAAATCAATAATAGTAGAAGCCACACCTTCACTTGTCTTTAAGACAATATTTCCAGTAAAGCCATCGGTAACAATTACATCGACAGAACCATCGAAAATGTCTCTCCCCTCAACATTTCCAATAAATCCTTCGATCTCTTTGAGTATAGGGAAGACCTCTTTTGTAAGTTCATTCCCTTTACTATCCTCCTCTCCATTTGAGAGCAGTCCAATCTTAGGATTTTCTACACCCATTACCTCTTTTGCATAGGCTCTACCCATAATTGCAAACTCATAGAGGTTTCTTACTTTACAGTCTGTTACTGCACCAACATCTAAAAGTAGAGACTTTCCACCAGTTCTATTTGGCATTAAAGTAGCTAATGGTGGTTTATTTACATGAGGGAGTCTTCCAATTCTAAGTGTTGCTAAAGTCATCGTTGCCCCACTATGACCTGCTGAGACAACTGCTTGAGCCTCTCCATTACGCACACACTCAACTGCTTGATAGATTGATGAATCTTTCCGTTTACGTGCATCGGTTGCAGAGTCGCTCATCGATATTACATCTTTGCAGTCAATAATTTGAACTTGATCATCATCTAAATAATATTGTGGAAGATAGGAGAGAATTTCATCCTGGTTACCTACCAAGATAGCTTTAAATCTTTTTTCGTCAAGTGCTTGTACAACACCCTCTATAATAGGTTCAGGACCAAAGTCCCCACCCATTGCATCAATTGCAATTGTAATGTCACTCATTGATTATTCTTGAGTAGTTTTATATTCGCCAGTTGTTAAGTTCATTCTATGTGGCATTCTCCAAGTACCATCTGCATCTTTGATCGGTCTTGGTAATTTTGCCTTGTAGTGTGTTCTTCTTTTTAGTGCTCTTGTTTTACTATGTCTTCTCTTAGGAACTGCCATAATTAATCCTTTCTATTTTTTTATAACTCAACTTCCAATACTTCATCTGTCTCCTGACACTCAGGACAGAAGTTGTAATCCTCTTGGATCGAAGCTATTTCACTCTCTGAAATATAGGTAATATCTATCAAGTTATTAAAAAACTCTATTACATCTATTTCATCGTTGTCATTATATCTTCCGTCGCTTAAAATTAGCCCTAGAGGATATGCAACACTCTTTCTATACTCTTTACCGCATCGACTACAGATTACATCAACATCAGCTTTAAAGTCAGACTCTAATCTTACTAAGTCTCTACTCTGCTTTGTTAATGTTCCAATAATCGAAACACCATCTTCCACAAAGTTAAGATCAGTAGGAGTATGCTTTATTTTTGAAAAAGCAATTTCCATTAACTTAGCAGATCTCTCTTTGTGCAAAGAAGAATGCAATCTCTTTTGCTGCGTTCTCTAAAGAGTCACTTCCATGAACAGCATTTGCATCAATACTCTCAGCAAAGTCAGCTCTAATAGTACCAGCTGCAGCCTCTTTTGGATCAGTTGCACCCATTAACTCTCTATTTTTAGCCACTGCATTCTCACCCTCTAATACAGAAACAACAACAGGACCACTTGTCATAAACTCAACTAACTCTCCAAAGAAAGGTCTCTCTTTGTGAACTTCATAAAATGCTGCTGCATCCTCTTTTGTTAACTGTAATTTTTTAGTTGCGGCAACTCTTAAACCATTGCTCTCAAATCTGTCAAGTATCTTTCCAATTACACCTTTTTTAACTGCATCGGGCTTAATAATCGATAGTGTTTGCTCCATAATCTATCATCCTCTTCGTAAAATTTTGGTTGAAATAATAGCACAAAAAGATTTAATAAGTTATTAAAAATAGGTATAGTGTAGAATAAAAAAGAAAAGTGTATATAAAAGTTGCTGCCTTGCAGGTGCAAAGCAGCTATATTGAATTAGTCTTCAATTACAGGAGTTCTGTTTGCTCTTGCATCTGCTGGTACATCATCTTTACAAGTTGCACCCTCATCGCAATCGCCCCAAACGATACACCCCTCAGTTGGACACGCTTCAGCACATGCTGGAGTATCATGATAACCTACACACTCAACACACTTGTCAGCGTATACATAGTAGATCTCTTCTCCAGTTGGGTTATCATCCTCATCAACGATTGCTTCTACTGGACACTCGTCAATACAAGCTGCACAGTTAATACAACTATCTGTAATAATTACTGCCATAATAGTTCTCCTTCATTTAATGTTGTAATAACACTATATCACAAGATTTTAAATTTTCTTTTAAAGCGAGACAAAAAAGTTTAATTTTTTTTGCCTAAGTAGGATTTTATCTCATCTACTTTATCTGTCCGCTCCCAACTAAACTCATCTAGCTCCCGTCCAAAGTGTCCGTAAGCTGCCGTCTTCTGGTATATTGGGCGTAAAAGATCTAACTCTTTTATAATCCCAGCTGGTGTTAAATCGAAGATGTCTCTTACACACGCCTCAAGCACTTTAGAATCATATGTAGTGTCACCATGGGTATCAACCATAATAGAGACTGGTTCAACTACACCAATTGCATAGGCAATCTGGATTGTTACTCTCTCAGCTACACCTGCAGCAACAAGGTTTTTTGCTACATATCTAGCAGCATAAGCAGCACTTCTATCTACCTTGGTAGGATCTTTACCACTAAATGCTCCTCCACCATGTGGGCAGCTTCCTCCATAGGTATCTACTATAATCTTTCGTCCTGTAAGTCCAGCATCTCCTTGAGGACCACCAATAACAAAACGACCTGTTGGGTTTATATGGTAGATAACATCTTCTGCAAGTAACTCTTTAGGAATAACAGCTTCAACTACTTCACGAATCACATCTTTTCTTAGCTGCTCTTGCTCTATCTCTGGTGCGTGCTGTGTTGAGACCACAACAGTCTTTACAGAGACAGGTTTCCCATCTCTATAGAGAACACTCACTTGAGCTTTTCCATCTGGACGAAGATATGGAAGTGTTCCATTTTTTCTCACTTCTGCCAATTTTGCAGTAATTTTATGTGCTAGTAGTATCGGAAGAGGCATAAGCTCTTTTGTCTCAGTACATGCATAGCCAAACATTAAACCTTGGTCACCTGCACCAATATCACCACCCTCTTGGTCTACCCCTTGGTTAATATCTGGGCTCTGCTCACCAATACCATTAAGTACCCCTGCACTTCTATAGTCAAATCCAAAAGTTGCATCGGTATATCCAATATTCCGTATCACCTCTCTAGCAATCTCTTGCATTGGTGCATATGTGATTGTCTTTAACTCTCCAGTAATGACACAAAAACCATTACTCACCAATGTTTCACACGCTACTCTTGCACTCTTGTCTCGCTCTATAATATAATCTAATATAGCATCACTTATCTGATCTGCCATCTTATCTGGGTGACCCTCTGTTACAGACTCACTCGTAAAGATATACTCACTCATTCTCTTATCCTTTCTTCATTGTCAATAATTTTATCGGCTAACTGTTTTGGCATAATACCAAGATACTCCTCAACATCTGCTGTTTTTCCATGAGGAATAAACCTGTCTGGATACTCAAAACTTACAATCTCTACGCCCTCTATCTTCTCAGCCTCTAAAAACTCCAAAAGTGCCGATGCGACACCACCTTTATAGACGCTATCACTAAAGATATACCATCTTTTAAACTTTCGAGCCAACTCTCTTAAATGCTCTTCATCAAGCGGTTTCACAAAGCGTAAATCAAGAATTGCTGGCTTGAAGTGAGGCATCTCATTTGCAGTTAAGAGGGCTCTTCCTACGCCATTCCCATAGCCAATAAAGAGTATCTCTTCCCCCTCTTGCACTAGATGTGACTTTCCAAGCTCGTAAGGTGGTACTTCAAACTCATCAGCTAAAAATGCTCCTCTTGGGTATCGTATCGCTAATGGCGTATTAAAACCGACAGCAAAATCTAAAAGCTTCTTAAAACTCTCTTCATTAAAAGGAGCAGCAAGCGTCATATTTGGTATAGGACGCAGATAACTAATATCAAATGCTCCTTGATGTGTCTCGCCATCTTCTCCAACGATACCTGCTCTATCGATTGCAAAAACCACTCCAAGATTCATCAGTGCTATATCGTGAATAACTTGGTCATATCCTCGCTGTAAAAAGGTAGAGTAGATTGTACAGAATGGTTTAAACCCCTCTTTAGCCAAAGGCCCCATCGAGGTTACTGCATGCTGTTCCGCAATAGCAACATCCCAAAATCGCTCTGGGAACTCCTCGAGTAGCCTACTTAAGCCTGTTCCACTTGGCATTGCAGCAGTTACACCAACAATCTTCTCATTACTTTTAGCTAACTGCAACAAGTAACTGCCAAAAATCTCTGTCGCACTCTTTTTGCTACTCTTTTTAAAACTTTTACCACTCTCTATATCAAATGGTCCAACTCCATGCCAATGCTCATGTGGCCCCTCTGCTATATGGTACCCTTTTCCCTTAATAGTTTGAGTATGCACAACAATCGGTTTATGAAGATTCTTAGCAATTGTTAAAGTCTCAATCAAACTCTCCATATCGTGCCCATTGACAGGCCCTATATAGTCAAGCCCCAACTCCTCAAAGAGTATACCAGGAGTTACTAAACGCAGTGACTCTTCAAACTTCTTCGCCATATAGCTTGCACCCTCTGGCATACTCTCTAAAATCTTCTCAACTTTTATCTTGAACTTCTGATAGAGTGGACTTGCCATATTCTTTGAGAGATAGCGGCTAATTGCCCCTATTGGCTTTGCTATCGACATCTCATTATCATTTAAAATAATCACTACTGGATATTTGCGATCACCTAACTCATTTAAGGCTTCATAGACCATACCAGCACTCATCGAGCCATCCCCAATCAGTGCAACTGGTATCCGATCCTCCCCTTTAAGCTTAATTGCTTTTGCTGCACCTACAGCTAAAGAGATAGAGGTCGAGCTATGCCCCGCTTTATAGTAGTCATAAGGTGACTCATCTGGCGATGTATACCCACAGATGCCTCCAAATTGGCGAAGTGTATCAAAACTCTCCCATCTATCTGTAAGGAGCTTATGAGCATAGGCTTGGTGGCTGACATCGTAGATAAATGGATCTCTTGTTACATCAAAAACATAGTGCATCGCCACAATGAGATCTACAGCCCCCAAAGTGGAGCTTAAGTGCCCACCATTTTTACTTACTGTCTCTAAAATTTTGTTGCGAATATTCGATGCGAGCTCTTCTAATTCTGCAATGGAATAACTTTTAATATCTCGCATTGTACTCTCCTTACTTCTTTGCACACTACTCTCATAGCACCTTACACTAACTCGTTTGCCAATACCTCAAAGAGTCTACTGTTTTGCTCTGCTGTTCCAATAGTAATACGAACAGCATTTAAACCATAACTTGCTAAATCCCGAATGATTACACCCTGCTTCATTAAGTTTGCAGCAATCTGAGAAGAGTTATTTTTCTCTCCCAAAAAGTAGGTAATAAAATTGGTTTGACTAGGAATATACTCGAGTGCATGCTCGTTTGCAAATGCTTCATAACGGAGCATCTCCTCTCTGTTTCCAGCAACACTCCTCTTTACAAAATCGATATCTTTGCTTGCCTCAATTGCTGCTAAAAGAGATAGTGTCGTAATGTTAAATGGAGGTCGCACCTTATAGAGGACATCGATAATACTTCTATTCGCTATACCATACCCTACTCGCATACCGCCAAGGCCAAAGGCTTTTGAAAATGTTCCAAGATAGATGACATTCTCATACGCTAAAAAATCTTTTGGGGTTACTCTATAGGCGTCACTCTCGACATACTCCATATAGGCACAGTCAACAACTACTAAGCTCTCTTTTGGTGCTGCTTCTATAATGGCAAATATATCCTCTCTCTTGGTCGCATCGCCTGTTGGATTGTTTGGCGTACAGATATAGATAATATCTGGATTCTCACTCTCTATCTTCTCTATAAACTCATCTGCCTTATGCTTAAAACTTGGAGTTATAACGATTTTCGCACCAAACTGCTTGGCATAGATGTCATACATCGCAAAGGTTACAGCACTTCGAAGAATCTTTGCGTTTTGGTTTAACTTTACATGCGAGATAAACTCTAAAACCTGATCACTCCCTGCTCCAATAATAATATTTTCGCTGCCAACTCCAAAGCGATCACTAAGAGCCTCTTTGAGCTCATACATACTATCATCAGGATAGAGTGAAGCTCTACTTGCTCCCTTTTGGATTGCCTCAATTACTCGCGGTGAACACCCATAAGGATTTTCATTTGATGCTAACTTTACAACATCTTTAGCCTCAATACCAAACTCTCTTACCACTAACTCTATAGGCTTCCCAGCCTCATAAGTTTTAATCTCTTCTAAATAACTATTAAACATCTGTTGCCTCTTTTACATAGGATCCTAAAAACTTAATAGACTCTTTGTGCTTCTCAAAAATCTCTTGAACATTTGCATCGTTTTTATGCCCATTAAACTCTAAAAAGAATATCGACACTCCACCAACAATATGCGATTTAATCTTCGTTAAGTCGATATTTTTCTCTTTAAAGTCAAGCAGAAAATCCACCAGTGCTCCAGCTCTATTTGACAGTTTTGCAAGAATTGTTGTCTTATCATTACCACTTGCTGCATTCTCAAAATCACTAATAATAAAGAAGCGTGTTCTATTTTTGCCGCTATCTTCAATATCTTTAAAGAGAATTGGGAGATCATACATCTTTGCCGCTACCTCTGCACAAATTGCAGCTGATTCTCCATCTTTTCTAGCTAACTGTGCAGCTTTTGCCGTTGACTCTACAGGAATCTGCTCGATATTATCTAAGCCAAAATCCTCTAAAAAGTTACTACACTGCCCAAAAGCGATATCTTTCGAATAGATTCGCTTAATCTTCTTTAAATCCTCTTGTGTCGAAGCAAAGACATGGTGCACACTTAAAACCACCTCTGCAACAATTTTAAGATCATAATCACTCAAGCAATTAATTGTATCGCTTACAATTCCATTAAAGCTATTCTCAATTGGCACAACACCAAATTTTGCCTTCCCACTTGCAACTTCTCTAAAGACACCTTTAATTGTATTGATCGGCAGGTAGTTCCCCAAAGAGCCAAACTTCATCTCTGCAGCTTGGTGGGTAAAGCTTGCCTCTGGCCCAAGGTATGCAATCCGCTCAGGCAATTCAAAATTTCTAGCAATTGAAAAGAGATCCATAAAGAGAGCCTCTATCGCCTCATCTGTTAAGACACCATTCATTTCGCGATTCTTCTTTTGGAGTCGCTCTATTATCTGCTTCTCTCTCTCAGGTCGATAGATTGGAGCATTTGTCCTGTTTTTGATCTCTCCAACTTTCAAAACAAGCTCAAAGCGTTTATTATAAATCTCTAGCAGTTGATCATCTAACTTATCTAGCTCTTTACGAATCTCCTCTAATGTCATATCTACTCTCCTTGTAAATAGAGCTTCTCTGCCTCTATTAAATCTTCGAAGTTCTCTCTTCGCCGAATCACTCTACACTCACCACCTTCACACGCTACTTCGCAAGCTCTAGGTCTTGTATTGTAGTTGCTTGCCATTGTAAAGCCATAAGCACCTGCACTCTTTACAACTAAAAGATCCCCACTCTCAAGTGGTGGCATCTTAATATCTTTTGCTAAAAAGTCGCCACTTTCGCAAATTGGTCCAACAATATCTCTTTGAAAACTCTCACCCTCTCGCTTTGCTAAAGGTTCAATCTTATGGTAAGCATTATAGAGAGAAGGTCTTAAGAGATCATTCATTGCTGCATCTACAATTGTAAAGTACTTATCTCCATTCTGTTTTTCGTAGAGTACCTTTGTAAGCAGATAACCACCATTTGCCGTTAAATAGCGACCCGGCTCACATACAATTGTTAAATCCATTCCCTTAATCGCTTTTTTAATAACTGTTGCATACTCCTCAAGGTCAATAAGCTTCTCATCTCCATGATACTCTACACCAATACCGCCACCAACATCAAAGAACTTAATATCAACGCCAATCGCTTTAAGCGACCTTACTAAATCGGCAATAATCTCTGCCGCCTCTGCTATTGGCTCGAGCTTGGTTAATTGTGAGCCAATATGAAAGTGTATTCCTACAGGGTCTAAAGCATTCGAATTCTTTGCATAGATATAGAGCCTCTTTGCTATATCAATATCAACACCAAATTTATTCTCATGCAGCCCAGTAGAGATATAAGGGTGCGTTTTAGGATCCACATTTGGATTAACACGAATAGAGATACGAGCCTCTACACCCAACCTCTTTGCTACACTCTCTACATGCTTGAGTTCTGCTTCGCTCTCTACATTGATCATTAAAATCTTTAACTTCAATGCCTCTTCGATCTCACTATCACTCTTGCCTACACCTGAGAAGATAATCTTATACGGATTGACACCAGCTAAAAGTGCTCGCTTTACTTCACCAATACTCACACAATCAGCCCCACTCCCCTCTTTTGCAAAGTTTTGTATCACAGAGAGGTTCGAATTTGATTTTACTGCATAAACAATTAACGATTTTGAACCCTCAAATGCACTCTTGAGTACTCTATACTGCTCTCTCATATAATCAAAATCATAAACATAGAGTGGTGTACCATACTCATGTGCTAATTTTTTAAAATCTATGTTCATTTCACTCACCTTACATTTTAAACTAAAGAGATTTTACCTAAAAAAAATTAGTTTAGCCCAAATTCTTTACACCATTAGAGCAAATCGAGCAATAATGGCTATGCTAGCCGCTTAGACTCTTTAAACCAAAGGTAGATTGTTATAAAGAGTATCAAAAGTATCACTAGAGGCTGCGAATAGGTAGCTGGTAATACGCTATTGATTGTTAAGATATTGATTCCATAAAGTATTACCCAAGTAAGAATGGTAATCGAAATACCAAAAAGATAGTACTTAATAGGGTTCATATAGCGTTTACTAATAGGTGTATAGATAAGAATTAACAGTACAATAATTGGTGCAAAGAGTGGCATTACTAGCTTCTCATAGAGAGCAGCAATAACTTTTGAGCTATCAACTTTCTGCTCATTAAGCAGCTTGAGAGCCTTAAATCCATCTTGTATGCTCATTCTTTTCCCCTCATAGAGAAGGCTAATAACTTTAGGGAAATACCCCTCTAGAATTAATCTATCACCAAGCGACTCTGTATCGTAGCGTAGTGGTTTGCCATTATCAAAAATTATATGCTCTTTTCTGATACCTTGTGCTAACCACGCACCACCTTTAAAGGTAGCTCTCTCAATCCGTAAAATATCCTCTATCTTCTTATCATCAATAGTGTACATTGTAATATTTTTAAGAATCTTATTCGCAACATCTAGCTCCTCAACATAGACAAAGCTATCGTTATATTTAAAAAAGAGATTCTCTACCGACTTAAAGAGTTGTCGCTTATCGATAATTGCTCTTGCAGTATCGCTCGAGTAAGCAAACTGAGTAAAGTTCAGGGCAATTATAATAAAGTAGACGCCAAATATTGCTGAGAGTAGTGGTTTTACAAGCACCTTTTTAGGGTAACCAAAGGATCCTAAAACAATTAGATGGTTTCGTGTAATCAGACGCGAAAGTGTTACAATTGCCGCAAATACAAGTGCTAATGGGTATATCATCATCATACTATTTGCAGCACTGTAGATAAAGTATAAAAACTCTCTATTGATACCTTCAATACTACTAAAGTGTTGTACAAAATCAATAATTGTAACAACAAATGTTAATGCCAATAGTAGTAGTAAAAAATCTTTTAGGTACTGTTTAAGTATATAAAAATAGAGTGTCATTTCAGATAACTACCATCTTTTTTTGAGTATTTACTCTTGAGATCATTAATCTCTAATCCATCTCTCCAAGCAAGAGCCACATCTTTTGCATACTCCACAAAAGCATCCAAAGAATCAGCCTCCTCTTTTACAAATGGCGAGAGGACAAAACTTGCCACCATTCCCTTATGTTCAGGTTTCCCAATCCCTAAACGCAAACGATAGTACTCTTTGCCAATTGCAGCATCTATCGACTTTAAGCCATTGTGCCCACCATTTCCACCACCAACTTTTACCCTTACGGCACCAAATGAGAGATCTAAATCATCATGAATTACCAATATATCACTGCTATTTACCTTGTAAAAATTTGCAACTGCCTGCACACTTTTACCTGATAAATTCATATAGGTTGCTGGTTTTAAAAATAGTAGATCTTTCGACTTATAGAGTTCACCAAAAAAGGATTTTTTTGTAATATCACTATGTGGGAGTTCTTCAAGAAGTTTATCAATAACCATAAAACCGATATTATGGCGAGTAGTAGTGTATGTCGGGCCGGGGTTGCCCAATCCGACGATTAATTTCATGCTACTATCTTGCTTTAATTACACCACAAACAGATACATGTGGTTTATCCATCAACTTACAGTTTGCTGGAGCTTCGATATCTCTAATTAAAATAGAGTCATCTCTATCTAAATCTGATACATCTAAAACAAATTTATTAGGAATATCCTCTATCTTACCACGCACACGGATTCTTCTTTTTGTAATAACTAAAACACCCTTGTTTTTAATACCCTTAGGTACACCAACAGTCTCAATTGGTACTAAGTAGTCACTTACTGTATCTGGAAGTGCAACTCTTAAGTCAACATGCACGATCATTCCAGTAATTGGGTGTAGTTGATACTCTTGAACAACAACATTAAACTCTTTATCTTCCACTTTTACAGGGAATGCAAGAGACTCTTTATTTCTAACTGTTCTTACAAACTCTCCATGTTTAAATGCACAGTGAACATTCTCTACACCATTAGCATAGATGTTCGCAATTAGATAACCATCTCGGCGAAGTTTCTTTGCGTTACTCTTGCCGATACTCTCTCTAACGATACCTTCTAACATAACTGTTTCCTTATATTTTAAATTGAACGCGAATTATAACCAATTTTTACTAACAGTTCCCTAAACTTACTCTAAAGTTTGTAACATCTTCGCAAAAGCCTCTTCAAACGCACGCAACCCTTCTGCCATCAATTCCGAATAGACTTGCTCCATATCGATCCCACTCTCAGAGAGTTTTGTAAAATAGGATTCTAAAAGACTCTCTTCAATAGGGAGGGCTAACTCCCCTCTCTTACCACTAGCTTCATACGCCTCTATTGTCTCAATAGGTGCTGTATTGATACTATGTTTAGCACAAAGGCTTGTAATATAGTAATCTTTCGGTAACCCTTGCTCCTCTTTTACTCCAGTACTTGCAAAGAGTGGCTTGATAGATGGCTCTTTAAAGCTTCGTACTATATTATATATCTTTGCAGCATTCATAATACCAGTTTGCGACTTCTCTATTCCTAACTTCTCTAACTGTGGGTCGAGCTTTCTATCGAATCTACTTACAAAGATACTTACAACTCCTTCGACTCTACCCTCGTCAAACTGCTGGAACTCCTTAATCCCTTTTTTCATCGCTTCTACAGTCTTAACTGCCTGCTCTGGTGAGAATATAAGCGTTGCATTTACACTAATTCCTCTACTCATCAATGCTCGCATCGCTTCATATCCAGCCTCGGTTGCTGGAACTTTTATCATCACATTTGGCTCACCAATCTCATTAAAGAGTCTTATCCCCTCCTCTATTGTACCCTCTGTATCATTTGAGAGGAATGGATCAACCTCAATACTTACATACCCTTCAAAACCACTATCGTAACAAACTCGCAACTCCCGAGCAGCAGCTTTAATATCTGCAACGGCTAATGCTTCATACTTCTCTTTAGCACTCTTTCCATCTAACTGCTCTAATTGCTCTTTGTAGGCTACAGAAGTTGTAATTGCATTTGCAAAGATCGATGGGTTACTTGTCGCTCCATCAATAACTTCGTTAGCAATCATCTCTTTTAATCGAGTGCCTATAAACTCTCTCTCTATAAAGTCAACCCATAAAGAGAATCCAGTTCTATCATCAACCATCGTTATACTCCCATTTGTAATGTTTCCAACTTCCAATATCTCCACCATCTTGGAGTGCCTCTTCAAGCTCTTCTAAAAAGATATCTCTCTTAACAAGCGTAGCCCCCATCGACTGCAAATGTGGTGTTGGAACTTGACAATCTATAAATTTATAATCTTTTTGCCCCAAAACATCACTCAAAGCTTTGAGTGCTATCTTCGAAGCATCTGGTTTTAAAGAGACCATACTCTCGCCAAAGAAGGCTCTTCCCATCGCTATACCATAGAGCCCTCCGATGAACTCATTATCCTCATAGACCTCAACAGAGTGTGCAAATCCCATATGGTGTAGCTCAGTGTACGCCTCTTGCATCTTATCGATAAGCCAAGTGCCTTCAGCTTCTCTAATTTTAGCACACATTTTGATTGTATGCTCAAAATTATGGTCAAATTTTACATTAAATTCTCGATTTCGTAACACTTTACGAAACGACTTCCGTACCTTAAAATCTTTTGGATAGAGCAGAAGCCTTGGGTCAGGTGACCACCAAAGAATCGGATCATCTTCGTTAAACCATGGGAAAATCCCCTTACGATAAGCTGTAAGTATTCGATTGGGTTCTAGCCCACCACCATGAGCAAGTAGCCCCTCTTTTGCAGCGTTACGAGGATCTGGAAAATTAAAACTAAACTTACTCAGCTCTGGTATAAAGTAATCTTCATCAAATATCGACGACATTAGCTCTCTTTACTCTCAAGAACAAACTCGCCTTTTGCAAATGAGACTTTAACACTTCCACCATTTTTAAGGCTACCAAAGAGGATCTCGTCGCTTAATTTCTCTTTAACTTCTCTATCTAAAATGCGTGCTATATCACGAGCTCCAAACTCACTACTTGCCATCTTCGCAATCTCTTTTTTAGCTGCTGCTGTTAATGTGATAGTAATATTCTTACTCGCAAGCTGCTTATTAATTTTTGCAAGTTCAAGCGTAACAATCTTCTGTAGATCCTCAACAGAGAGTGCATTAAACTCTATAACTCCACTCAATCTATTTCTAAATTCACTACTAAAGAACTCTTTTACAGCTCTGTCACTCTTTGCAGAGCTATCTTTATTAAAGCCCATTACATTTGGCTCTTTCGTTCCTAAATTCGATGTCATAATCAATACAACATGCTTAAAATCTGTCACAACCCCATTATTATCGGTCAACTTTGCACCATCCATTATCTGCAGTAGAATGTTCATAATATCTGGGTGAGCTTTTTCTACCTCATCGAGTAAAAGTACCGTATGTGGATGCTTTTTAATCATCTCTGTTAAAAGCCCCCCTTGCTCATACCCAACATAGCCCGGAGGTGCCCCAATCAAACGGCTTACTGCGTGCTTCTCCATATATTCACTCATATCTAAGCGTTCAAAGTGTACTCCTAGCTCCTCTGCCAAAGCTTGCGAGAGAGCTGTCTTTCCAACGCCTGTAGGGCCCACAAACAAGAAGCTCCCTATTGGTTTATTCTCATGGTTTAGCCCTGCATACGATCGTTTTATAGCACTCACTAGGGCACTCACAGCACTCTCTTGAGCAATAATTCTACTCGAGAGACTCTTCTCTAAATTCTTCAGTTTCAAACTATCATCTCGCTCTATTGTTTGCGGTGGGAGTTTTAACATCTTTGCTACAATATCAGCTATATCGCTCGCCTCTATTACCTTATTTTTTTGCGAACGAAGCATAAAGTGTGCACCTGCATCATCAATAATATCGATCGCCTTATCTGGCAAGAAACGGTCGTGAATATACTTTACACTCAAATCAATTGCACTCTGCAACGCTTCATCGGTAAATTGAATCGAGTGAAAGCTCTCATACTTTTGCTGCAACCCTTTAAGAATCTTAAAGGTATCCTCTTTGGATGGCTCATCCACCTCTACCATTCCAAAACGGCGGGAGAGTGCTTTATCTTTATCAAAGAAGTTTCTATACTCTTGGTGTGTTGTTGCTCCAATACACTTTAGCTCACCACGAGCCAATGCTGGTTTCAAGAGATTACTTGCATCCATACTTCCACCACTTGTGCTCCCTGCACCTACAAGGGTATGGATCTCATCGATAAACATTATCGCATTCTCAATCTGCTTTATTTCATGGATAACCCCTTTAAGTCGCTTCTCAAAATCGCCTCGAAACTTTGTACCAGCTATTAACGAACCCATATCTAAAGCAAAAACTTTTGCATTCTTTAAGACATCAGGCACTTCGTCTCGACTAATTTTAAGTGCTAAGCCCTCGGCAATAGCAGTCTTTCCAACTCCAGGTTCGCCAACTAGAAGCGGATTATTCTTTTTACGGCGGCAAAGAATCTGCATAACTCTATCAATCTCATCAACTCTGCCAATTACTTCATCTATCTTATCCTCTTTTGCTAATGCAGTTAACTCTATTGTAAAGCTCTCGAGATTTGGAAACTCTTTGCTCTCTTGGCTGCTTTGGCTATCCTCTTTAACTTCACTATTGGCATGCGAGATATACTCTAAAATATCTAACCTCTCTATGTTCTCATGCTCTAAAACCGCTTTTGCAAAACTCTCCTCTTGTAAGATTAAAGCAGCAAGCATATCTCCTATTTTCGCCTCTTTCTTACCAGCAGAGTTTACATGAATCATCATCTCATTGATCGCTTGTGAAAGTGGTACTGTCTCCATAGGATCAATATTCCCCTCTACTTTAGGAACATTCTTTTCGATATAATTTTTTAAAAGCTCTATCATTCTGTTATAATTTGCACCCAAGCCAACCAAAATATTGCGACCCTCCTCAGACTCTGCAATTGCTAAAAGAATATGCTCTAAAGTTAAATACTCATGTTTTTGCTCTCGTGCAATCTCAACTGCTGCTGTAAATACTCTGTTTAATTCTAGACTAATCATATCTATCCTTCCTACTCTTTTTCATATGTAGCTAAGAGTGGAAAACCATTCGCTTTTGCAACACTTCGTACCTGCTCTACTTTTGTCTTTGCTATCTCTAACACATAGACACCGCAAATGGCTCTCCCTTTTTCGTGCACCTGCCACATTATATCGTTTGCACTCTCAATATCTTTATGGAAAATCTTCATCAAAACATCGATCACAAAATCCATTGGAGTATAGTCATCATTATGTAATAACACCTTATACATCTGTGGATTATCTAAATCTAACTCTATCTCTGTAGCCTCTTTTATCTTTGGCACATAAACTCCTAATACTCTTTATAATATAATTATACAAAAAAATGAGACTTCTTGCAAAATGGTAAAAAAACTATTTATTACTGCAACCAATACAAATATCGGTAAAACCTACGCTGCATGCTCTATTTTAGAGCATCTAGGCTCCCAAAGCATCCGCATTGGAGCAATCAAACCTATCGAAACAGGTGTTAGTAATATACCACAAGATGCACAAAAATTGCTAAAGATATGCAAAAAATATAATAAAAACTTTCAAGAGCTCACACCTTTTGATATATGTGCTTATACTTTCCCTCTGCCCGCAGCCCCTTATAGTGCCGATAGCAATAAAAGTATTCAGATAGCAAAAATAAAAGCCAAAATCGAAGAGATAGCCAAACTCTGCGACTACCTAGTTATAGAGGGTGCTGGTGGACTCTTTGTGCCTATATTAAAAGATTACTTTATGATCGATCTCATTCAAGAACTACAAACCCAAACACTCCTCATAACCCCAAGCCATCTTGGGTGTATAAACGAAACACTCCTAAGCCTCAAAGCCCTAGAGTCCTACAATATCCCCCACAACTGGTGTGTAAATCTCTATAAAGATAAAGAGGCTTTTGAAAAAACCACAAAACCATTTTACGACGACTACTTTAAAGAGTGGTATGAGTTAGATAGTTACATAAGTTCACTATTATAGTTAAAGAGTAGATAGATGGCTCCTAGATTTCTCCTTACTATTGCAACCCTTCTCTTTACAGCGTGTACCACCAAAACCATCCCTCAAAAACCACTCAAAGGAGCACAACCTATTGCTAGTTTTGATGCGAAAACATTAAAGAGAATGAGTGACAAAATTGGTATTACAGGGGTTAAGCCCTTTGGTTATGATGCTTATAAAATCTCATATAGTACAAAAAATATAGACAATAAAGAGATAGAAGCTAGTGGCGTTATATCTTTGCCAACATACAATGGTACTACAGAAGAAAGAAGAGAACTATTAAGCAAACTTAAATCAAAAGGTTTATCTATTGTAATAGTGTGTCATAGTACTATCTTTAGCAATAAAAAAGCACCAAGTTTAAAAGCTAAAATCTCCAACTATCCAACAGTAATATCTAGCACATATAGTGGAGGAGGTGGATTTATTGCAGCTATTCCAGATTACATAGGATTTGGAGATTCAAAAGATATATTGCATCCATACCTTATAAAAGAACCATCTGTAAATGCAGTTGTAGATATGCTCAAGGCTACAATTAAATTTGCTAAGCAAAACAGTATAAAACTCTCTGGTGATATATACATTAGTGGTTATAGTCAAGGCGGTTATGTGACTCTTGCAAGTTTAAAAGCTTTAGAAGAGAGAGGTTACAATGTTAGAGTGGCTATGCCAATGGCTGGCTCGTATCTTTTAGATTATACAGGGAAATCACTGCTTCATCAAAAAAGTTATCTCTCTCCATCTTATATTGTTGATTTGCTCTACTCTTATGCAACTTACTATAATATAGAATTAGATAAATTAATGAATCCAAAATATACTAAAAATTTAAAAGAGCTACTGAGTGGCATATACGATAAAAAATATATAGATAGTCAACTAACTACAAAGCTACATGGTAACAATGGGCTTATCTCTCCATGGTTAGAACAACATTATAAAAGCTCTAAATTGCAACAAAAACTTATAGAAAATAGTGCGATAGATGATATTAGTAATTTTAGAGCAAAAATAGAGTTTGCAAGATGTAAAGCAGATAAAACAGTCCCTTTAGTAATTACACAAAAAGCACTCAATATTTTAAAATCCAATGGCGTAAAAGCAAAGATCACTTTTGTTGAAGAGAAGTTAGAAATTAATAAGAGATTAAATCATAGCGAATGTTACTTACCTGCATTTATACACTCTCTTAATGTTTTTGCTAACGATAGAGATAGAAGATTAGGAGTTGAATAGTTAAATTCACCACCACTCTAAGTAGCAATTGAGTATAATACCTTTTTAAAAAAGGGTAGTAATGCAGCACTTAGTCGATGTAGATAGTTGGACAACCGATGAGATTATAAAAGTTTTAGATGATGCGGCATCTTTTAAGAGGCAACTTCCGCCGAAACTGCTTGATAATAAGTTATTAATCACTCTCTTTTTTGAGCCATCAACAAGAACAAGAAGCTCTTTTGAAGTAGCAGCAAAGAGATTGGGTGCGAGTGTTGTTCATTTAGACCCTAGCCGCTCCTCTACTAAAAAAGGTGAGAGTCTTGAAGATACATTTATGAACCTTTGTGCGATGGAGCCAGATGGTGTCATTATAAGACACTCCCAGAACGCTACAGCAAGAGAGTTGGCAAGCCTCAACCTTACACCTGTTATTAACGCTGGAACTGGCAATAGTGCCCACCCTACACAAGGGCTGCTAGACCTCTTTACAATTCGCGAATATTTTAACTCTAATATAGAAGGAAAACGAGTAACAATCGTTGGAGATATTGCCAACTCTCGTGTTGCAAGCTCTGATATTCGCCTTTTTACAAAGATGGGACTCGATATTACTCTTGTAGCTCCCAAAGAGTTTATGCCAGAGACTTCACTTAAAAATACACAAAACTTAGAAGAGGTGCTCGATGAGACAGATATTCTTATAAGTCTTCGTGCACAGTTGGAGCGTCATAAAAAACCGATATTCGATGACTACTCAGAGTATGCGAAACACTACTGTATTACCCAAAAGATGCTGCAAAATAGAGATATAATTGTTATGCACCCAGGGCCTGTAATGCGTAATATCGACATAAGTAACGAAGTGCTTGCAAGCCCAAAATCGCTTGTTATAGAGCAGGTAAAAAATGGGGTCTTTGTAAGAATGGCAGTACTGAAGCACCTCCTTTTAGATAGCAATGGGAATTAACTTCTTAAACCAAAAAGAGGGTTTTGCAAAAATCAATACTCTAGGCTCACGAAAAGAGCCATTTCTCTTTATAATCTCATACGATAAAAGCAGGATCTACGCTGAAGCACTCAAAAACCTAGATGGAAAAATCGCTTACAGTTTTGATTGCAAAGCGAGTGTAGATTTAGAGAAAAAGGTAGATCTTAAAAAGTACCCCATTAGTTTAGAAGAGTATAAAAAGAGTTTCGATAGAGTAATAGAAGAGATCAAACGAGGCAACACTTACCTTCTTAACTTAACCTTTAAAAGCCAAATAGAGACAAATTTTACCCTTAGCGAAATCTTCGCACTAGCGAAAGCCCCCTACAAACTCTTGATAGAAGATAGCTTTGTCTGCTTCTCTCCGGAGTGCTTTATTAAAATTGAAAGCAATAGAATCTCTACCTACCCTATGAAGGGCACAATAGATGCTTCACTCCCCAATGCCAAAGAGAGCATTCTAAACAGTCCAAAAGAGAGTGCAGAGCACACAATGATAGTCGATTTAATGCGAAACGATCTCAATATGGTTGCAGCAGGTACAAAAGTTCCAAAATTTAGATACATCGATAAAATTAAAGCAGGTGCAAAAGAGCTACTACAAGTAAGCTCACAAATAGAGGCTATACTTCCAGAGAATTGGCACCAACAGATAGGCAATATCCTCGATACCCTCACTCCAGCAGGCTCTATTAGCGGAACCCCAAAAAGAAAGACTCTCGAGATCATAGAGAGTGTCGAAATTGCACCAAGAGGACTCTACACAGGAGTATTTGGCATCTATGATGGCAAAAAGCTACAATCTGCTGTTATGATTCGTGCCATATCAAAAGAGAAGAATCAACTCTACTACCACAGTGGAGGAGGCATTACTCTCGATTCTTCTTTAGAAGATGAGTATAAAGAGTTGATAGATAAAATCTATCTGCCCTTTTAGAGAGAAAAGTGTATCGCTATCCAAACTGTTCCTTTATCGGTTGTCAAAACCTTATGCTTAGATTTTGCGGGAATATAGAGAGTATCGCCTCTATTA
This sequence comes from Campylobacteraceae bacterium, assembly GCA_027034975.1. Lineage (GTDB taxonomy): Bacteria > Campylobacterota > Campylobacteria > Campylobacterales > Sulfurovaceae > JAADEQ01. The sequence continues at coordinate 6,167 of JALVWQ010000023.1, read as the reverse complement.
AGCGTTACTACCCTACCCTCTATATCGAGCTGAGCACTCCCCTCTAGTAAAGTAACAAACTCATCCTCTTCTTGGCAATACTCAACAACTTCTAACTTATCAGAGCTTACTATTCGTACAATTTTTATATTCTTATTTTCAAACAATGTAGTAAAATCTTCACCGATACTTGGGATTTTAAAATCATAAATATTCATAACACCTCCAATTTTGAAAGCACAAAGCTTAGAGCTTAGAGCTATTATAGTGCTTTTAGATCCAGAGCACTGAACACGGAGCACTGAACACTTAAATTAATAACTCATACTTATAGCATCAATATCGCTCCAGCTTAAGCCTTTTTTACTACTCTCTTTTCTAGCTAAAATATGCTCTATATAGCGAGCAAACATATCGGTCTCTATATTTACCTTTGTACCGATTTTATAGTTTTTAATAAGAGTGTTCTCGAGTGTGTGGGGAATAATCGTTAAACGGAAGCTATCTTCATAGACTTCATTTACAGTAAGCGAAATGCCATCAACTGTAATCGAACCCTTTGGTATAATATATTTTATCTGATCTTGGGGCACTCTGATATAGTAGTCTACTCCATTACCATGACTATCGATCTTTACAACTTCGCCAATGGTATCGACATGCCCTTGGACGATGTGTCCTTCAAATCTATCGCCCATCTGCATAGCTGGCTCTAGGTGTACAAAACCTTGAAATTTGCTATCGTCAACTATCCTTCGTGTCTCGCTTGCAACATTAAGGTAGAAGCCTCTATCAAAAGTCTCTGTAACTGTAAGACAAACCCCATTGATCGCAATTGAGTCACCAACCTTTGCTTTATGTTTTGAGAGCACTTTTAGTTTCCCATTTTGAAAGCTCTCTACCTTTGCTACTTCTCTAATCAGCCCTGTAAACATAATTTTCCTTATTTTGGCTATAATTCGCTAAATATTATAGCAAAATAGGTAGAGATATGGCTAAAGAGTATGATGTAATAGTAATTGGGGGTGGGCACGCAGGCATTGAAGCAGCAAGTGCAGCCGCTAGAATGGGTGCAAAAACCTTAATGATAACAATCTTAGCAGAGCAAATTGGAGCTAGTTCGTGCAACCCTGCCATTGGTGGCTTAGCAAAGGGGCATTTAGTTAAAGAGATAGATGCTCTTGGGGGCGAAATGGGCTTAGTTACCGATAAAGCGGGGCTTCAATTTAGAATACTCAACGCCTCTAAAGGCCCAGCAGTAAGAGGCAGCCGTGCCCAAATAGATATGGATAGATATAGAATAATTATGCGTGATCGCCTCTACTCTATAGAGAACTTAGATATTAAACAAGAGATTGTAGAGTCGCTTATTTTAGAAGAGAACAAGGTTAAAGGGGTGATTACCCAGCTTAAAAATGAGTATTTAGCACCAAAAGTTATCGTAGCCTCTGGGACATTCTTAAATGGGCTTATCCATATTGGAGAGGTACAGCAACAAGCTGGAAGACAAGGGGAGTTTGCCTCTATATCATTAGCTGAGCATCTAAGAAGTCTAGGATTTAGAATTGGCAGACTTAAAACTGGAACTTGTGCAAGAATTGCCGGAGATAGCATAGATTTTAGCAAATTAGAAGTACAAGAGGGGGATAGACCACCTACACCATTTTCGTTTAGAACAAATAAAGAGAAGTTTCATCCAAGACAGCTTCCATGTCATATAGCCTATACAAATGAAAGGACACACCAAATAATAGAGAGTAACTTCCATAGAGCCCCACTCTTTACAGGACAAATAGATGGAATAGGACCAAGATACTGTCCAAGTATCGAAGATAAAATTAACCGATTTAGTGAGAGACCTCGACACCAGATATTTATTGAGCCACAAACGCTAGAGTCTAATGAATACTATCTCAATGGTCTAAGTACCTCCTTACCAACTGACGTACAAGAGGCAATGATACACTCTATTGAAGGCCTAGAGAATGCGAAAATTATTCGCTATGGTTATGCAATAGAGTATGACTATATAGACCCAACTGAACTTAAACATACCCTTGAGACAAAAAAGATAAAAGGTCTCTATTGGGCTGGGCAGGTAAATGGTACAACTGGCTATGAAGAGGCTGCAGCTCAGGGACTTATGGCTGGCATAAATGCAACACTCGCACTTCAAGGAAAGGAGCCTTTTATCTTAAGACGAGACGAAGCCTATATTGGAGTATTAATTGACGATCTAGTCACCAAAGGAACCAAAGAACCCTACCGTATGTTTACAAGCAGAGCTGAGTATAGATTGCTTTTAAGAGAGGATAATGCACATTTAAGACTTAGCCACTATGGCAAAAAGCTAGGTCTCTTAGAGGAGGATTTTGCAACAAGAGTAGCACAACTCAAAGCAGACATTAATGAAGCTCTCCATTGGCTCAAGAGCAACTTTGCAACTCCTACAAAAGAGTTTAGTGCTACCCTACAAGAGCTAGGCGAGACAAAAATTAACGATAAGACTGCCTATATCGATATAATTGCTAGAATTAAAGAGCCAACAGTAGAGAAGCTCTTAACTCTTGTACCAGAGTTTCGAAAGTACAATAAAGAGGCACTTGAGCAGATCCTTATAGAGGCTAAATATTACAGATATATCCAAAAGCAGCAAGAGCAGATCGATAAAATGCAAGAGATGCTTAAAGTAAAAATTCCACAAGATTTCGACTACTCTACGGTACAGGGCTTAAGTAATGAAGTTGTAGAAAAACTACAAGCTGCAAACCCACCAACACTCCATAGTGCATCACTCATTAGTGGTATTACACCTGCAGCACTAGAGATAATTCATGTCTATATAAAAATGCGGCAAAAGGGGAAATAGTGCTCTATCTATACGCATACACAAACTATAAAGAGAATTTAGATAGTTTACGAAGAGTCAAAGCACTCTACGATGCTTTTAAAGCCGAAGGTGTTGCAACAGAGATACTCGTAAATGACTACAGAGCCCAACTACTTGCAAGAGATTGGGACTTACCACTTGCTACTACTATCGAGACAATCAAAGATATCGATGCAGTCGCAACTGTAGATGATATTGTCATTATAGACTCTCCAGAAGCACTTGAAGGGAAAGTTTTAGAGTATGGAAGATACTTTAAGAAGCTTATATACATTAACCCAACTTGCGAAAAAAGAGCAATAGAAGAGGCAGAGAATATTCAACTAGGTGTTGATGGCTATATATATTCGACAGTCGATCAAAAAAATTTAGAGCAAAAAACACTCTTTATCTATGGAGATAGCGACTACGATAAAACTATATTAAAAAATTTAGATATTTTTAAGAATAAAAATATTGATCTCTACTGGGGCAACTACTTTTTTGTAAAGTATGAAGATCAATTTACAAAAGTTTTTAATGAAATTATTGAACCCGAAGAGTATTATGAGATTTTAAAAGAGTATCAAAATATCATAACATCCTCTCTGCAAGTTGCAGTTGAAGCGAAAGCAAATGGGCTAAGTGTAAGCTTTTTAGAGTTAGTTCCATTAAATGATTATAAAAGAGGAGTTTTAAATAAATTAGATATACCAATCGATAGTAAAGAGATAAAAATAGATTATAATTTAAAAAAAGTAAATAAAATAATTAAAGATATAAAATTAGAAATAGTAAAAATAATAAAGAATTATATGTGAAATAACTTCACACAAAGTAAGCTAAAGATATACTCTTTCACGTATCTTACAACACCCTTTAATAAAATTAAACTTATAATATATCGTTAATCAATTTATATTAGAAAGGATGCTTATGAGCAATAGAAGAGACTTTATGGGCATGGCTCTTGGTGGATTTGCTGGGCTTGGTGCATTAGGTGCACTATACGCAGCTAAACGAACTTGGGATCCATTGCCAAGTGTAAAGGCAGGAGGATTTACAACATTAGATTTAAGCAATGTTCCGGAAAACACTCTAATAGTAGAGAAGTGGCGTGGTAAGCCTATCTTAATTATCAAAGTAGCTAAAGATGACAAAGCCTATAAAGATAAGAGACTTATTACCGTAGATGGTCATAAATATATGATTGTTGTAGGTCTGTGTACACACTTGGGTTGTATTCCTGATTATTTCCCTGAAAAGCATAAATTTATTTGCCCTTGTCACGGTGGACAATTTGATGCGGCAGGAGAGGTATTAAAAGCTCCACCACCAAGCCCACTTGTAATACCACCATTTAAAATTGATGGTAAAAAAGTTGTTCTTGGTGAAGAGGGACCAGAGTATAAAAAATTAAAAGCTGCTGGCTTAGTAGCGTAAGGGAGGTTAGATAATGGCACATTTTGATCCTAATGCTAAACCGTTCTCTAACAAATGGATGAACGAAAGATTGGGCGTAGATACACTTAAAAGAGTACTATCTACTGAGTATTGGATTCCAAAGAATATTAATTTCCTTTGGGCAATGGGTATGGTTTTAGCAGCTACTTTTGGCGTGCTTTTAATAAGTGGTATATTCCTTTTAATGTACTATGTACCAACAACAAAAGAGGCATTTGATAGTGTTAACTATACAATTATGTCACAAGTTGGTTATGGTTGGTTATGGAGACACATTCACGGTGTAGCAGCATCTGTTGTTTTCTTAATTATTTATATCCATATGTTTACAGGCATCTACTATGGTTCATATAAAAGAGGCAGAGAGTTAATTTGGATTTCTGGTATGTTTCTATTTGTTGCATTTTCTGCAGAAGCATTCTCTGGTTATATGCTTCCATGGGGACAGATGAGTTACTGGGCTGGTATGGTTATTACTAACCTATTTAGTTTAGGTTCTTTAGAGCTTAACGGTTTAGTTGAGTGGATTAGAGGAGACTATGTACCAGGACAAGCGTTCTTAAGTAGATTCTTTATGCTGCATGTACTATTAATGCCACTGATTATTATTGGCTTAATTGTTTTACACTTTGGTACATTAAGACTACCACACGTAAACAATAAAGATGGTGAAGAGTTTGATTTTGAAGCAGAAGCAGAGAAGTGGAAAGCTGGCAAAAGAAAAGAGTCTAAAGTTATTCCATTTAATCCTGTATTCTTAAGTAAAGATGTATTTGTAATGGGGATTTATTTTATCTTCTTCTTCTATTTAGTGTTCTATCACTTTGAATTTGCTATGGATCCTGTAAACTTTGACCCGGCAGATGGATTAAAAACTCCTCCACATATCTACCCTGAGTGGTACTTCTTATGGAGTTATGAAATTTTAAGACCATTTAGTAAAAATATTGGTTTAATAGCGTTTGGTTTTGCACAAGTGATTTTCTTCCTATTACCATTCTTAGACAGAAGTCCAAATGTTGCACCTGCAAACAGAAGAGGACCATTCAAAATTTGGTTCTGGCTATTACTAATAGATATGATTGGTTTAACAATTATGGGTAAATTACCTCCAGTTGATCCATGGTCTATGTTTGGTACAGTATTTGCTTATACATTTATTGCACTTTGGATTGCACTTCCATTTATCACTAAAATGGAAAAACCAGTAGGAGGTAAATAATGAAAGAATTAAAAATATTAGCAGTAGTAGTATTCTTTACTCTAGTAACGTATTGGGGTGTTGAGCCATTTGCTCACTCTCAAATGCATAAACATGTAGAGGGACATGATTTTACATATCCTGATATTAAACCGACAGGATTAAAAGGTGATGCAGCTAAAGGTAAAGCAGCTATTTCAGCTTGTACTAGTTGTCACGGTATTAAGTCACAAGGTATAAAAGCTCCTATGGATGCGGTTGCAGCTTCAGCGGCTTACGGTGTTAATCCACCAGATTTAAGCAATGCTGGTGCAATTTATGATGAAAAATATTTAGTAGCATTCTTACAAGACCCAGCACATGCAGCAAAAGCTAAGAAAATGGCAATGCCAGGTGGTATGGCAGGTTCAGCACAAGGTGCAGCTGATATTGTGGCATATTTAAAATCTATTGCTCCAAAAGAGGTTACTCCTAAAGAGGCATTCGTAACAGCTTGTGGTAGATGTCACGCAGATAGATATGGTAAATGGACACAAATTGGCGATGTTCCAAAAACTAAATCTAATATTAAAACAGGTAATGATATTGAATTGGCGAAGTTTAAAATTAATTTAGCTAAATATCAAGATAAATTAGCTGAATATATGGGTAAAT
>JALVWQ010000022.1 GCA_027034975.1 Campylobacteraceae bacterium | reverse complement strand
ATTAAGTATCTATCTTGGAAGCATTATTATTGGGAGTATGCTCTTTGGCCTCGGTTTAGATTACCTCTTTAGCTCTACGCAAATAGACCCAAAGACGCTAGTGCATATAGACGAAGAGAGTGGAGTAGTAGCAATTGCTTCAAGTATTTTACTTTGGGGAATGGTTGGTAGATTCTTATCAAGAGGGATTTTGAATAGATAAAGAGTCAGATTTTTCTTAAAGGAGGAGTATATTTCATACTTTGTAAAAGTTTTTTTATTGGTTATGGTGGTATTGATTGGTACTATTCTCCTCTTTGTCTGGGTAGTTTTTAGTGATATGTGCATTAATGAGTTAATAAGGCAAGTACCAATTGCAAATAGTGGTAAGAGAGTGGTTATATTTGAGCGTGACTGTGGAGCAACAACTGGTTTTGGCACGGAAGTATCAATTATAGATAGTGATGAATCACTTGGCAATAGTTCTGGAAATATCTTTATTGCAGACACTAATCATGGCAAGGCACCAAGTTCTAATAGTGGTGGGCCTATAGTACAGATCAAAGTAATTTCAGAGAAAAAAATTAAAATTTTTTACGATAAAAGAGCAAGAGTTTTCAAAAAAGAGCCGCAGTTTGATGGAATTGCAATAGAGTATGGATATTTCTAGTTGTTTGGTATGCTAAATTGACAGTTTAAAATCTATATTAATTCTATTTTTCCATATAGTTTCAATATCTGCAACCGTTATATTATCGACTCTTTTTTGAAACTCTGCCAACTCTTTGCTAAAGTGTTTTTGGTAGCTTTTTGGGTAGTTTGCGTAGCCATTTGAGCCATATTTATCTTGTAAGTGATTATAGACATCTTGGGCATTAGCACTATTAAAATGCATACTTCGAATAACTACCTCTTTTATATCTGGAGCTCCCCTATCTGCGGAAGATATTATCTCTGAGAGTTTTGAGTAGAACTCCCCTTGAAAACTTGCTCTATGCTCTAAAACAGCGTGGGCTACTTGCAAAAGCTCCTCTTTGCTTAACTCTTTTAAGAATTTATCGTTTGCCTCTAAAACATAATTGTAGGCTAATTGGTTGTGGTTTTTTCTATCGGTTGCATTAAAGATATCGTGGATATAAGCAGCTAAAATAATGAGCTTTGGATTGCACTCTTTATTCATTTCGAGTGCCAAATCGCATACACTATCGGCATGGTCTATCTGGTGTGCTAAGTCGCCATCTTTATAAAAAGGCTCATAAAATGCTCTAACTTCTCTTTGAAACTCTAAAAGCTCTTGCTCTCTTTTAAGTGCCTCTTGTTGTTGCTTTTTAACCTCTTGCCACCGTTTATTATCGCTGCTATCTCCTGTTAATGAATTAATTCGCTCTGAATATTTCTTTAATGCCCTTTGAATTATTGCTTTGTGAGAAGTTACTAAGCCTTTAGATTGGAGCTTTTGTACCAATACTAGCCAGCCCCACAGTATGTCGCCTAGCTCATCTTCTAAATATGGTGTATTGTTTGGTCGAATCTCCTCTTTTACCTCTTTAATTTCTGATAGAATCTCGTTTATAATCCACTCATTGTTAAAATATTTTGCTTCACCTCTTTTAATATCTATACTATCTTTTATCTTGGCTAACTCTATTAACTTATCTATCATCTATGCCCCTCTACTCCAAAGATTATTTTAATATTTACTTTACCCTTTTTCTGCCAATTAATAAACCTGTTAGTTGAAAAAGCAAGAACAAATTTATAAATCCAAAGACGAAGATAGACACCATCAATTTTGGGTGGAAGTATAAATTTAGCTACTCTCTTCTCTTGCTTGTCTTTTTCTACTTCGGTGCTAAAGAGTGTTGCGTTGCCTATACCAAATTCGGCAAATATTTTAAGCCTCATACTCTCGCTTTAATAATGAAAAAATATTCAAATCTATCATAGTGCCATCTATCTCTTCGAACTCTCTTAAAGTCCCCTCTAGCTTAAAGCCAAGGCTCTTTGCTACATTGCAGCTTTTTGGGTTGTTGTGAGCACATCTAATGATAACTTTATTCATTCCCATTGTAGTAAATGCCATATTGCAAAGCTCTTTTACGGCTCGTCGCATAATCCCTTTGCCTCGATACTCAATATCTAGTATATAGCCAATCTCTACAGTTTTTCTATCCTCGTTTATAGAGTTAAAGTCTACAACGCCTACCACTTTGCCTTGGTATCTAATAGCCATATAAATTGTCTTGCCCTTAGCCATAAGTTCTAACCTGCTCTTGATATACTCTACTGTATCCTTAGGCTCTTTTACACTATCTAGCCAAGTAAAGCGTTGCTTTAGATTGTCTCTATTTCTATCTATAATTTCAAAAATATCTTTAGCAATATATTTGGTTGCTAACTCTAGCTCTATCTCGTTATCTACGACTCTTCTAAACACTTTTACTTCTCCTTAAAAACGATAAGCCATCCACCTCTTTAAAGCCATACTTTGCATAGAGTGGCTTCATTTCTGGTAGGCAATAGAGCTCGATTGTCTCTATATTTTGAAGCTTGCTATGGTTTATAATAGCACTTAAGAGTTTATCGCTTAAACCTTTGCCTCTATGTGCTTTAGCTACGATTACATCGAAGATAAAGGCTTTAAAGGTAAAGTCGCTTAAGACTCTAGCAAAGGCTATAAGAGTATCGTTGTTATCGATTATTCCAATGATTAAAGAGGAGTTTTCTACCACTTTTTGCGTCTGAACAAGTGTTCTCTCTTTGCACCACCACTCGTTTTTATACAAATTAAATAGTTGCTCTATCTGCTTTTGGTTTAATTTCTCTACTACTTTCATACCAGTAGTATAAAGAAAGATTCTAAAAGTTCAATTAAGGTAAAATTAGGTTACTACTCCAAAAAGGCTAAGAGAGATGGCGATTTTTGCTTTGCAGTCACTTGCGGGTGGTTTTTTAGACGAAGATTTAAAGCACTTCAACAAAGAGTTTAACGACTGGTGCGTGCAGTTTGAGAGCCAAGAGGATGCGAAACTCTTGTTAGACTCTTTAGATACAAAAGACCAAATTAAAATAGTCGAGATTACACCGCTTAGCTACCCTAAATACTTTTTTCCCACACTGCAAGGTACTACATACGCTACAAGAGAGTATAATGGCAAAATTGTCTGCGTTTTCGAGCCACAAATGGGGGCAAACTTTCG
>JALVWQ010000021.1 GCA_027034975.1 Campylobacteraceae bacterium | reverse complement strand
GATAAAAGTGGCTTAGAAGCAGCAAAATTTTGTGCAACAAAAGCAGCTGAAATCAGCGCCGAAGTATCTAAAAAGTTTCCAAAAGGTGTAACTGTAAGAAGAGTAGCCAACAAATATAGAAACGAAGCTAATAAACCAGATAGCGTTGATACAAAAGTATTAGCAGAGTTCCAAAAAGAGTTAGATAATAAAACTTTTGTAAAAAAACCAAAATTGGTTGATGTTAATGGTACAAAAAGAGTTTATGTACCAATTTTAGTATCAAAAGCTTGTCTTAAATGTCACGGTCAAAATATAGACCCAAAAATTGCAAGCGTAATCAAAGAGTACTATCCAAACGATAAAGCAACAGGTTTTAAAGAGGGTGACTTACGAGGAGCAATGGTAGCAGAAATTAAAGAGACTTCTAAAAAATAATCCACCTTACTACTTCCACTCTCTTGAGTGGAAATACTCTCATTAAACAAAAAGCCCTTTACCCTTACCTAAACATCCTTCTAAATAACCTATACAATCTTTATTAATGCAAGTTTTTATTTTGCCAGCTTTTTTTAATTTATCATCTCTGGATGCTTCAGTAACAGAAAGCTGTAAAAAAGAAAGGAGTGCCTCTAAAATCATAAAGATTTTAAACAACCGTTTCAAAAATTTATTTTTAGGCATATCATTTTTAGAGCGTAGAGAATTACAATCAAACTCATGCAACTCTTTACGGCAATACTTGCACACTTTTATTCTATCTTCATCCATGCTTACCCCTACTACAAACCAACATTCCAATTTTCACACTAACTTATAAGCCAGTAGGTACAGCACCCTCACCGCACCAAAATCCTATGTCCTATGTCCTAATTTCACCCACAATCAACCATTAGCTATAACCTAAACCCTATATCCTAATTCCATTAACCATAAACCGCTCTCTCCAACTCTTTAATGCTCTCATAAAGCCTATTTTTACCCTCTTTAAGCTCAGCAACCAAAGCCCTACTACCACTAAGCAGATAATTAAAACTATCAGGCTCTTTTAAACTAACCTCTTTTTTAGTATATAGCTTAGCCAAAAACCAAAATGCTAAAAATTCACTCTCAAATTTTGCCAACACCTCTTTACTAAATGTTTCAAAATCGCTCAATCCACTCAACTCAAACTCTTCTATTATTGTAGCTAAAATGCTATTTAAAGCTCTAAGTGGCACTGCCCAGTAGATTAATCGAGCTCCACTTTCTCCACTACTATAGAGACCCCCTAGAAAGAGCCGCACTCCAAACTCCAATTTTCCATAGAGATTGGTTCGTATACCAACAAAACCTATATCACTAAAGTAGTGCCTCCCGCATCCTTTTAAACAGCCGCTATAGCCTATTTTTATCTTGTATCTATTAATCTTTTCTAAATTAATTTTGCCAGCCTCTTCTTTCGTATCAAATAGCGAAAAGAAACAGTATCTGCTCCCAGCACACACAAGCATATTTTGATTCTGGCTCAATCCATCAAAAGGAACTTTTGGCTCTTGTAATCTTAAAAGATAGATATTTTGGTCAATTCCAAGCCGAATCTCTAAGTGCTTCTCTTTTGCAAAAGCGACTATCTTTTGCAAGCTCTCACTATCAATCTCTCCAAAGTTGCTCTTAAATCTATATCCAAAACTCCCATCTTTTAAAGCTTTAAAATCTTCGGAGACCACTTTTTGAAATAGTAATTTACCACTGCTTTTAAAGTTAAAACTGCACTGCTCTTGTAAAATATTTCTAAATCTATCTAACCCAAAACTCTCAAGCAGAAAAAATAGCCTCGCTTTTGTTCGCGATGCTCTATTACCATATTGCAAGTAGGTGTTGATTACTGCTTTATAGAGCTCTATAACCTGCTCTTGCGTAACAAAGAGATCCATATCTCTTGCTACTTCATTATTCTTTCCACCAAGATAGAGATTAAAACCAAGTTTTTTACCCCTCCTTGCCAAAGCAAAGAGACAATCGTTCCCAAAAAAAGAGTCACTAACAAGTTGGCTTCCAACTATTGCAGTATTAAATTTACGAGGAGTCATACCGACAAATGTAGGCTCTTTTAAGAAGAGTTGCTGCATCTTAATAATTAAAGGGTAAGTCTCAATAGACGAGCTTGAATCAACGCCATCATAAACATCAGTTATAATATTTCTAAAATTATCTGTAAGCGTTTGCCACGAAGTCAAGCCAATAGACTCCAATCGCTTATATGCATCTAAAATAGTATATGAAGTCAATTTCTGCAGCTCAATCTGTGCCCTAGCGGTAATAATCAATTTGGCATTAAACTCTTCTGCAAGTGCAACTATAGACTCTAAGTGCTTCACACCAGTACGACCCCCAGCCACTCTTATACGTAACATAAACTCATCAGCCCTCTGGCTCTGAGTATAGATACCAAAATTCTTCAAATAAAACATATCACTCTCTTGCAAATTAGCAAAATCAAGGCTCTCGAGTTTTTCAAAATAATCAATAGGCTTTAAATCAGCTTTTAGTCGTTCAATTTTATTTAATTTCATAGAAAAAGTGTAGCATTACAAAACAAGAAATATCTTACTGTAAGTTTAATAAATACAATAACCAATAGGAACAAAAAGATATAAAAAAACACATACAAAGAACACGTTGTATGTATTATAATATATCAATCAATCACAAAAGAGATTTTTGCAGTGATTCTATATTTAACAATTTTATTATCTTTAACTTTTGCACTCTTCTCTTTAATGTAGATAGATTTAATGTTTCTCACTGATTTTGATGCTTCAGTAATAGCGTTTTGTGCTGCATCTTCCCAGCTTTTATCTGACTGTGCTAATACTTCAATTACTTTTACTACTTTACTCATTTATAATCCTTTATAATATTTGACATCTATTTGATGCTCTAATGATATTATACTACAAAATTGAATTTTAAGTAAAAAAAATGACTGACAGTTGATAGAGAAAAATTAGAGCATAAAAATGTTATACCAAGTATTTGGGATAAAAATTAATAATTAAAGTTAATAAAATGAAATTAATATAGCTAGAAAAGCAATGATCAAAAATAGAATACAAAATAAAGATAATAAACAAAGTTAAAAATTAAACAAAAAATTAAAAGAAGTAAAAAAAGAAAAGACTCTCAAGATGGCATCGACCTACGTTCCCACCCCCGTAGGGGGCAGTATTATCGGCGA
>JALVWQ010000020.1 GCA_027034975.1 Campylobacteraceae bacterium | reverse complement strand
TTTTAAGGAGATAAAAAGTGCAAGATTTGAAAAACTTAAAATGTTTACTTCCTAAAACAGAGACTCTGCTTTTAAAGATGGTTGATGAGTGTAGCTTTCTTGAAAAGTATGTACTTGTAGGTGGTTCAGCATTGGCTCTTTATCTTTGTCATAGAAAGAGTGAAGATTTAGACTTTTTTACTTATGATGACACTTTTGATAGAAAAGAGATTTTTGATTATATTCAAGGTTTTGAAAACAAAGAGGTGCTTCATCAAAGCGATGAACAGATAGATGTTTTACTCGATGGTGTTAAAGTAACATTTTTTAATGCAAAGTGGAAGTTTTTAAAACCTAAAAAAGTTGAAAAGTTTAATCTTGCTTCTCTTGAATCTATCTCTGCAATGAAAGTCAATGTAATGTTTTTAAGAGCTAAATATCGTGATTATTATGATTTATATTTTTTAGTCAAAGAGGGTATGAGCTTAAAAGAGATTTTTAAACATAGTCAAAATATTGTAGAGGGGATTAATTTTAAACTTTTTGCTATTGCTTTGCTCTATATTGATGATATTGAAGATGATAATATAGAGTATCTTGAACCAATAGAAAAAATTAGTAAAGAGCAAATAAGAGATTTTTTTCAAGCTAGATTAAATAGGATGGTGTATAAAGATGGTTGATATTTATAAAATTTACAGTGGAGACTACTCAAAAGAGGGTTACGCGATCAAGAAAAAGAAGATAGAAAAAGATGAAAAGAAATATTAACATCTATTGATTGTAATTGAAAATGGATTGGAGTGAAGAGTAATAGTTTCGCCTACTTTAAAATTTTTAGCTTCTCTATTACTAAGAGGGACTTTTATAATTTGTTTTCCTATGGCGACTATGGCTATTGTGAGGGCGTCTGTTGGGGTGAGTTTTAGGAGTTCGCCTTGTAGGGTTAGGTTGTTCGAGTTTGCTTTAAGGTAGAGTTTTTCTGGGCTTGTAAAGTTGGTGATGGCTCCATTTTTTAAAAGTATAACTCTGTCGGCTAATTTGAATATTTCGCTTGGGTCGTGGCTTACCATGATTGTGGTGGTTTGAAACTCTTTATGGAGTTTGTAGATTTCATCTTGGAGTTTGGATCTAATAGTTGGGTCGAGTGCAGAGAGGGGTTCATCCATTAAGAGGAGTTTTGGCTTACGCATAAATGCCCTTGCAAGACTGACTCGCTGTTTTTGCCCACCGCTGAGTGTTTTTGGGGTTCTACTAGCGAGTGAGAGGAGTTCTGTAATCTCTAGGAGGTGTTGGGCTAAGGCTTTGTCGTTATTGGCAAAGAGGAGGTTCTCTAGCACGGTCATATTATCAAAGAGGGCATAGTCTTGAAAGACAAACCCAATTTGGCGTTTTTGTGGGGGGAGAGAGTAGCTCTCTTTAAGCCATGGTTCGTTATTTACTCGAATAACTCCTTTTGCCTCTTCTAGCCCTGCGAGTATTCGAAGAAGTGTAGTTTTGCCGCTGCCACTTGCACCTGTGAGGGCTATAAACTCTCCATCTTCAATATTGAGTTCTACTCTAAGGGGCATAACGCCGCTACTGCCGTGGAGGGTTTTTGAAATATCTATCTCTATCAATGGAGCCCCTTAAATTTAAAGCTCTCTTTGTGGTTAAAAATATAGACACTTAAGAGCACCAAGAAGCTCATAACTACCATAATAGCAGCGTAGATGTGTGCGTTTTTATAATCCATTACCTCAACAAGCTCATAGATTGCAATAGATGCTACCTTTGTTTCGTTGGGGATGCTACCACCTATCATTAAGACAACACCAAATTCGCCAACGGTATGGGCAAAAGTAATAATAAGTGCCGTTAAGAGAGCTGGTTTCATATTTGGAAGAGCCACTTTAAAGATTGTCTCTAATTTGCTTTTGCCACAGATGTAGCTAGCCTCTAAGATGTTTCTATTTATGCTTTCAAAGCCATTTTGCAGGGGCTGCACCATAAAGGGGAGCGAATAGAAGATACTCCCAACTACTAAGCCCCAAAAACTAAAGCTAAGATTGATTTGTGAGAGTGCAATAAGCAAGTAGAAGCCTAAAACAGAGGGTGGTAAAACTATTGGAAGTGAGCTTATTGCCTCTATAATAGGCTTAATCTTAGACCTCGTTTGCGAAAGATACCAAGCAAGTGGCAAACATAGAAAAAAGAGAATAAGTGTTGTAATAGCAGCAAGCTTAAAAGAGAGTATAAATGGCGTATAGTCAATACTTAAGAGAGTCTCTAACATAGCGTTACTCCATTTATATTTATTAATATTATAATCTCTTCACCCTCTTTTAACTCTATCGTATCGCAATACTCTTTGAGAATGAGAGCTTCTAGCGTTTGATTTTCGATTTCGATTATTACGCTACAGAGTAGGGAACTTGGCTCTATCACTTTTACAACACCTACTAGTTGATTTGCTGTTGTTTGAATAGTTTTTTGCTCTTTTACAATTGTTATATCTGTAGGTTGTATATGGAGTCTATAGCTTTTGCCAATCTCTAGGCTCTCTTGATTTGCTATATTGATAACAGAGAGTTTTTGTGATGCAATTTGAAACTCTAAAAGTTGTAAATGAGGCTCTTTTTGAACCTCTATAAGGGTTGCTTCTATGCTATTCATCTACACTATAACCATACTTTTGAAATATCGCTTTTGCCTCTTTGCTATAGAGGAAGTCGTAAAACTTTTTAGCCTCACTACTACTCTTTGCATGGGGAAGAAGAGTAGCTCCTTGCTCGATAGGTGTATAGAGTGTGGGATCTACTTCGATCCACTTTGCTTCTTTTTGTTTTTGCATAAGGGGAGAGTAGAGTGTCGATTTAGGTATGAAACCGAGATTAGCAACTTTAAGGCTATAAGTAACTGCTTGCGAAGCAGATTGAGCATAGATAAGCTTCTTTTGCACCACTTTTAAAAGTTGGCTCTTTTTAAGGGCTTCGATGGTGGCTTTGCCATAGGGTGCGGTTTTTGGGTTAGCTATGGCAATTTTTTTTACTTTAGAGTCGTTAAGTAGCGATAAGCCTTTTGAGAGGTCGAGACCCTCTTTGCTAAAGAGAATAAGCGAGCCTCTTGCATAAACCTTTGGCTTAGTTAGGGCGAAGCCATCTTTGTAGAGTGCGGTAGGGTAGTGCATATCTGCTGCCATTAAGATATCGTAAGGGGCACCATTTTTAATAAGAGCTACGAGTTTTCCTGTGCTACCAAGAATAATATTTACTTTAGTATAGGGGTACTCTTTGTTAAAGGCATCTTTTATGCTATTGATTGCGTAGCTTACATTAGCGGCAACAGCAATAGTTACACTTTTTGCCTGTAGTGATGTTAAAAATAGTACTAGCAATACAAGATACTTTATTGGCATAACTCTCCTTTTTTGTAATTATAAGAGATTATTGTTTTATTTTACCCCATATAGTTGCAAAATTATAGAAAAAGAAAAATTTGCTCACTTTTTTTGATATAATCACTCTATGAGTAGTGCAGGTTTTAGAGTAGAAGAGTATGGCGATTTTGTTACAATTTATTGTTATGGGGAGTGGAGAGTATCGACCATTGACCGCTTCGAGAATAAAATCTATACTCTTAAGCCTAAAAGCAGAGTAATTATTGATCTTAAAGAGCTCCGAGGAATCGATACGAGTGGAGCTTTGCTCTTAATAGCTATAGAGAATAGAAGCAAAGGGGAGTTTGAGTATCGAAATATCGCACCAAAAGTAAAGCAGTTAATAACTCTTTTAAAACGAAAGCCTCAAGTTATTGCTAAAGCTAATCTTAAGCCAAAAGATTTTTTACAAAGAGTTATCGAGAAGATAGATCAATTTTTTGAGTATAAAAGGGCTTTTTTAGCTTTTATTGGCGAACTTTTTATGAAGTCAATTGCTCTTTTTTGGAAACCAAAACAGTTTCGTTTAAAAGAGACAATATACTTTATACAAAGTGCAGGCATAAATGCTCTCCCTATTATTGGTATGACCGCCTTTTTGGTTGGAGTTGTAATTGCATACCAAACTATTGTACAACTTACTAAATTTGGTGCAGATATCTTTGTGGTTGATACATCGACTATTGCAATTACAAGAGAGCTTGGCCCAATGATTACGGCAATTGTTGTTGCTGGTAGAAGTGCTTCGTCGTTTGCGGCTGAGATTGGGGCGATGAAGCTTACAGATGAGATAGATGCCATGAAGACAATGGGTTTTATGCCCTTTTACTTTTTGGTGATTCCTCGTATTGTAGCTTTGGTAATTGCCTTGCCTCTTTTAATATTCTTTTCGGATATCGTTGGTATATTTGGGGCGATGGTTGTTACAAAGAGTCAGATTGGGCTCTCTTTTGAGCAGTTTATTCAAAGAGTCTATGAGGTGCTATCGTTAAAGCACTATCTTGTAGGTATCTTTAAGGGACCCTTTTTTGCACTGCTAATTGCGATAACTGGAGTTTTTCATGGCTTAAAAGTAAGCCGCGATACAGAAAGTATTGGGAAAGAGACAACGCAAAGTGTTGTAAATGCTATCTTTTTCGTAATTATTTGCGATGCAATCTTCTCGGTTATCTTTACGGAGCTTGGAATATGAGAAGTGTTGTTAGGGTAGAGAATATTATTACAAAGTTTGGAGAAAAGATAGTCCATAATGGGGTGAGTTTAGAGGTAAAAGAGCATGAGATTTATGCTATTCTTGGCGAGAGTGGTTCTGGAAAATCGACACTTCTAAAAGAGATGACAATGCTTTTAAAACCTACAAGTGGAGATATTTATATATTTGATAAAAACATCAAAAAGATAAGTCCAAAAGAGATTGCTGCAATTAAGCAAGCGTGGGGAGTGCTCTTTCAGTTTGGGGCACTCTTTACCTCTTTGAGTATTGCAAATAATATTGCTCTACCACTGAAAGAGTACACAAAACTCTCGAAGCGGATGATAGATGTCATAGTCGATGCAAAATTAGAGATGGTAGGCTTAGATAGAAGTGTAAAGTATCTCTATCCACATGAACTAAGTGGTGGTATGGTCAAGCGAGCAGCACTTGCTAGAACATTAGCACTTGATCCGAAGCTGCTTTTTTTAGATGAACCAACAAGTGGTTTAGATCCTGTTGGAGCAAGGGCATTTGATTCGTTAATTGTTGAGTTAAGAGATATTTTAGATTTAACAATAGTAATGATCACTCACGATTTAGATACAATAGAGAATATAGTTGACAGATTATCGATATTAGCAGACCATAAAGTGGTAGCAAGCGGCACTTTAAAAGAGGTGTTACAATCAAAGCATCCATTTGTCGAGAAGTTTTTTAGAAATGAGTACTTAAATAAGAGGTTGCAGCATGTATGAGAGAATAAACTATCTAATTGTGGGTATCTTTGTTTTACTCTTTACTGCACTCGCATTCTATGCAGCACTCTGGATTGCTAAAGAGGATAAGAGGGAGAGTAACTACAACCACTATATTATCTACTTTAGCGAATCGGTTGATGGGCTCAATAAGGACTCTGCCGTAAAGATAAATGGGGTGAATGTTGGGCGTGTTAAAGAGTTAAAGATAGACCCAAATGAGCTCTCGAGAGTGCGTGTTGATATTTCGATTGCCAAAAGTATTAAAATTACAAAAGATATGTATGCTATGCTGCAAGGGCAGGGATTAACAGGGCTTCGCTATATTAATATTTTAGGTGGTAAGAGTAAAGAGTATATAGAGCCAAATAGTGAAAATTCGATAATCCCTGCTAAAAAGTCGGTTATTAGTAAATTGAGTGATAGTGCTGCTAACCTTACACAAAAGGTTAATAGACTCTTGAGCGAAGAGAATCTTAACAACTTAACGAAGATTTTAGAGAATGGAAAGCAACTCACAAAAAAGGCAATAGTGCTAGAGGGCAAGCTGCAAAGTTTAATAGGAGAGAGCAATAGAAGCCAAAGCTATTCGATTAGTGACTTATTAGTATCGCTACAAGATATAAATAAAACACTTACGGCTTACAGAGAGTTAGCAGAAAGCGGAAAGAGTACTCTAAGCAGTATCGATAAGCGGATTCCAAAACTCTTTAAAAGTATCGAAAGCAGTGCGAAGAGTTTAGAGCATACATCTCATATAATTAGTACAACAATTAAGCGTGGAGATTATAACTTAAAACGAATCCTTACCCCTGCTGTAAAAGAGCTAAGAGTACTCTCTAGCGACTATAGAGAGCTAGGTGATGAGCTCAAAGCGGTAATACAAGACCCTAGTGGTGCTCTTTTAAATGGTAAATCTATACAAAAAGGTCCAGGCGAATGAAACGAAGATTTCTACTCTATATATTTATTCTCTTATTTATGAGTGGCTGTATACCAAAAAGAGAGACAATGCATATTTATAGCTTAAGTGTTACAAGTTCGCATAAAGCATCGACAAAGAGCAACTCAACACTCAAAGTGAATTACCCAACATCACTTAATGGGGTAGGGGGTAGTAGAATCTACTATAGTGATAACTCAAGAGTTGGCTACTACCTCTATAGTCGCTGGAGTAGCAGTCTAAATAGAATGCTCTATAGTAATATTCTTGCAAATCTCCAAGAGAGTGGTAAGTATAAATATGTAGTAGGCTATAGCAGTGGAGCAAAAGCAGATAGAGAGTTAGAGGTAGCGATTCTCTCGTTTAACCATATAATAGAGGGTGAGAGTTCGCGAACAGATATAAAGATAGATGCAAAGCTCATAGATAGCAAAAGCGGCAGAGTTATAAAGCAAAAGAGATTTTCATACACAACCCCTTTAGAGGCAAAGAGTGCAGCTGCCTTTGTAAAAGGTGCAAAAGAGGATATGGCACGATTTATAGATGAACTTATAGGATTTTAAGAAAAAAGTATAATATATTAATAAATATTAATCTCTCTTTAGTCAAATTGGCTAAACTTTCTTTATAAAAGACTTGATATTTCTTTAAAAATAGTGTAGAATTGCGTTAAAAAAATAGGAGATATAGAAAATGGCAAAATATACATATCAGACAGAAGTAGGGCAACTTTTAAAACTTATGACACACTCACTCTACTCAAATAGAGAGATCTTCTTACGAGAGCTTATCTCGAATGCGAGTGATGCTCTTGATAAATTTAACTATCTTCACTTAACAGACGAGAAGTTTAAGAGCGAAGATTGGAAGCCACAGATTAATATTAAGATTGATGAGAAAGATGGCTCACTAACAATTGGCGATAACGGTATCGGTATGAATGAACAAGATTTAATCCAGAATCTTGGAACAATTGCAAAATCTGGTACAAAAGCCTTTATTGAAGAGCTAGAGAAGAATAAAGATCAAAAGATCGATAGTAACTTGATTGGGCAGTTTGGTGTTGGTTTCTACTCTGTATTTATGGTAAGTGATGCTGTTGAGGTAATTAGTAAAAAAGCTGGCGATGATAAAGCGTATAAATTCAAAAGTGACGGCAGCGGAGAGTTTGAAGTAAGTCAAGTTATTAAAGATGCACATGGAACTGTTATCTATATAAAACTGCGTGATGATGCAAAAGAGTTTTTAGATGTGCATCGTGTTAAAGAGATAGTAAGACGCTACTCTAATCATATTCCGTATGAGATTTACATCAATTACACAGAAGTTACAAAAGATGAAGATGGCAACGAAAAGGTAGAGCAAAAAAGAGAGTTAGCAAACGAAGCAACAGCTCTATGGACACTCCCAAAAAGTGAAATTAAAGAGGAGGAGTATAAAGAGTTCTATAAGACAAATTGGCATGATATAGAAGACCCACTTACTTGGATTCATACAAGTGCTGAGGGTGCGATAGAGTATAAAACACTCTTCTATATTCCTAAAAAAGCACCTATGGATCTCTTTAGAGCAGACTTCCAACCGGGTATTAAGCTCTATATTAAGCGAGTCTTTATTACCGACAAAGAGCGTGAATTACTGCCACTTTACCTAAGATTTGTTCGTGGTATAATTGATAGCGAAGATCTCCCACTCAATGTAAGTCGTGAGATTTTACAAGAGAATAGAATCTTGGCGAATATTAAACAAGCCTCTGTAAAGAAGATTCTAAACCACATTAAAAAGCTTAAAGAGGGAGATTTCGATATCTTTGTAGAGAACTATAACCAACTAATAAAAGAGGGTATCTATACAGACCATGTGAATAAAGAGCTTCTTTTAGATATTGTTCGCTACAAGTCGAATAAGGTAGAGAAGTACACCTCTTTAAATGACTATATCGAGAGAGAAAAAGAGAAAGAGAATAGAAAGAAGGAGATCTACTATATTATTGGTGACGATATTAACCTCTTAAAGCATTCACCACTTTTAGAGAGTTACAATAAAAATGACTTAGAGGTGCTCCTACTTGATGAAAAAGAGATCGATGAGATCGTAACACCAATGATTGGCGAGTATAAAGAGTGGAAGCTTGTAGATATAGCAACTGTTGAAGCACCTGAGACGCAAGAGAATAAAGAGGAGTTAGAGGAGCTTAACAAAGAGTACGAGGGGCTTATTAAGATTATAAAAGATACTCTAGGCGAGAGTGTAAAAGATGTAAGAATTACAACTCGATTAACTGAGAGCCCAAGTTGTGTTGTGCCAGATAGCTCTGACCCAATGGTCTCTATGCGTGCAATGTTTAAACAGTTAGGGCAAGAGGAACCAGAGTTACCATTAATATTAGAGCTTAATGGAAAACACCCAATTTTAGAGAAGCTCAAAGGAAGCAGCGATATTCCACTCATCGAAGAGAGTGCATGGCTCCTTTTAGATAGTGCTAAGTTAGCAGAGGGTATTGAACCAAAAGATAAAGTAGGTTTTGCAAAAAGAGTGACAGATATTTTATCTAAAGTGGTATAATTAGAAAAAAGGTTTTAAATGAATGCATTTGATAAACTTAGTAGCTTCTCGAAAGAGCGACGAGCTACCGTCGTTGCAACCGCTACCGCGACACTCTTAGCCCTTGTAAAATTAGTCATAGGACTTATGAGTGGCTCAATTGCTGTAATGGCTTCGGCAATCGACTCTATTTTAGATACAACAGTCTCTATATTTAATTTTTTCGCCATCAAAAAGGCCGAAGAGCAGCCAGATGATAAGTTTGCTTATGGAAAAGGGAAGATACAGGCAATTGCAGCAGTAATTGAGGGTACAATTATTACCATCTCTGGGCTCTATATCATCTACGAAGCTGTAATGAAGCTTATAAATAGAGAGACTACATCGATGCTTGGTGTCTCTTTATGGGTAATGATGCTCTCAATTACTGTTACATTTTTTCTTGTAAGGTATCTCGTTAGAGTAGCAGATGAGACAGATAATCTTGTAATTAAATCAGATGCATTGCACTACAAAACAGACCTCTTTAGTAATGGTGCAGTTTTGGTTGCACTCTTATTGGTTAAGTTTACAGGCTTAGACTTTATCGATGCTCTCTTTGGTTTGGCAATTGGTATCTATATTATCTACTCTGCTTACGAAATTATTGTAGAGGGGATTATGATACTTCTTGATAGATCTCTCGAAGCAGATATGGTTGCAAAGATTGGCGAGATAATCTCAAGAACTCCAAAGGTTCGAGGCTACCATTGGCTTAAAACTAGAACTGATGGTACCCATAACTTTGTTGATTTTCATTTAGTTTTAGACCCAAATATGACGCTTGAAGAGGCTCACGATATTGCAGAGCAGATAATTTGTAAAATTACAGCTCTTGACCCTACAAAAGGGTGGGTGGTAAATCCTCACTTCGACCCTCATGATGATGAAGAGATGAATATACGATTTTTCAATGGTGAGATAGCCTGTGGCACAAGCAACGAATAGTATCTACCTTTGCTCACCCAAAAGGGTAGAGGGGGTAAACTTTCTCCCGATGATCACTTTTTCTCGAACTCTCGATAGTATCAATTTAGAGCCATACGATACCCTCCTATTTACATCGAAACAAGCACTCTACTATATCGATGAGATTAGCAACGATTGGAAAAATAAACAAATATTAGCCGTAGGGGCACAGACAGCTAAAACTGCAAAAGAGCTCGGTGCAAAAGATATCTACCACCCAAAAGAGTTCTACGGCTCAGTTTTAGCAAAAGATATAATAGAGAGATTTGCTGATGCAAAGATACTCTATATTCGCCCAAAAGTTGTCTCTTTTGATTCTAAAAGCTTTTTAAGTAGCAATAATATTGCTATAGAAGAGGCAATACTATACGAAACAACTTGTTTAAAACATAATGAGAAAAAGTTACCCAAAGATGCCGTTATCATTTTTACTTCACCATCCACAATAGAGTGCTTTTTTAAAAATTTTCAGTGGCAAGAGAGCTATAGAGCTGTAGTGATTGGCAAAAGTACTTTAACAAAGCTACCAGAAGGTGTAAAAGCAGTAGTTGCCAAAGAGCCAACGATTGCTGCGTGTATTAAAAGAGCACAAAATTTATAGAATTTTTAGAAACTTTACCATAATAACTTACATTTTTTTATTTTTTTTGCTATAATTATAAATATAGTTTAAAGATTAAAACTAAATTTGTTCTTTAAGTTTAATTTAATATATTGCCTGGATAGTTCGCTCAATTGCAAATGGGGTCCAACAGATAATCATTGGGGGACTCAGTAGCTTGAGTCTGTGAGCGGATGGCTTCGTTTGAGCTAGGTTTTACCAGCGAGAAGTTGTCCCCTAAAGACTCACTCTCTCCCCCACCGTTGGCTTATGAGGGCCGACACAAGCAAAATACGGCTATCCGGGTTTTATGTTATCTTCTAAATATTAGTAAGATTTTAAGTAAGTTTCTTCATAAACGATTATTTATTTCTTTGTATAATGCTAAAAAGCTACTTGTATCTAATACTTTCACTTTTGATTTTTGAAAACCTTTTTTATCTCTTGTGATTATGTAGTCAATTTGATGATGTAAAGCAGAACTACAGATTCAAAATTGAACCCTTACTGCTTTTGTAGCTCATAATTAGTCATATTAAGAAAAATCACTTCATTTATTCACTCCATGTTGTAATAACTCAAACAATCTTATATTAATAAAGTATACATCTCTTCCCATTTTTACACTTTCTAAAATTCCAATTTCTTCTATGGCTCTTAGGTGTAAGCTTGCTGTTTTTCGGTTGATATTGAGTTCTTCTACTAGAAAGCTTATTTTAGTGTACGGGTGTTTAAATAGCACCTCTAAAAGGTCTTTGGAGTAGAGTTTTGGGAGCTTGTTTCTTAATTCTATTTTTGTCTCTTGGATGAGTTTGGTTATGGATTCTATTAGCTTAACGCTCACTTTTGATGTCTCTTCTACTGCTGTAAGTATGTAGAGTATCCACTCCTCCCATGCGTCTTGAGTTCTTACTGCATTTAATAGTTTGTAGTAGTCTGATTTAGTGCGAATGATGTATGAGCTTAAGTAGAGAACTGGAAGGTCTAAAAGGTTATTTAGAATTAAGTAGAGAATATTTATAATTCTTCCTGTTCTACCGTTGCCATCGTAAAAAGGGTGGATAGATTCGAATTGATAGTGAATAATAGCCATTTTTACAAGAGGGTCGTAGCTGTCGATAGTTGGGTCGTTTATATATTCCTCGAGGTTATGCAGTAGATCAAGAATTGTGTTATAGTCTTGTGGTGGAGTGTAAATAATTTCTCCTGTTTGTTCGTTTTTTAGTGTTGTACCAGCTTGTTTACGAATGCCTGCATTGTTATCTTCTAGTATGCTTTGTATCTCTACAATGTGTCTTGTTAAAAGTAGTTTATGGGTTTTGATAAGCTCTAAACCTTTATAGATTGCTTCTCTGTATCGTTTAACCTCTTTTGCTGCATTAGAGATGTTACTATTGCTTACCATTGAACGATAAAGTTCGTCATGAGTTGTAACGATATTTTCGATTTCTGAACTATCTTTTGCTTCTTGAAGAGCAAGAGCGTTAATGAGGATAGTTTGGTTTGGAATAGTATGAGCAGTTCCTTTAAGTTCTGCCAAAGCTCTGTTTGCTTCGAGAGCTTTTTTTAGTATAGTTTTAGTCTCAACATCTTTTGTGAGCGGCAGGGGAGTTATGGTGTTATTCATCTATGTTCTCTTAATGTGAGTAATTATTTAATAATTATACACATCTTTACCTTAATATGAGTAAATTATTTAAAAAATTACTCATATTATTTGAATATGGGTAATATTTTAGATTATGGTTACATGTTTTGTAAGTTTAGATATGTAGTAATAAAAACATTTGCCTAATTTTATCCTAAACATTTATTATAAATATCTTTCTTATTCTCTTAACATTTATATTTTTATTTGTTATCTATGATTTGACAAAAATTTGATATACTCTTATTAATATATTAATCGAGGGTTTTAATGGCTACTTCTACTATTTCTAAGCAGGCTAAGAGTTATGCTAGGGTTATTGTTGGGCAGATTGCTGATAATTTTGTTTTGTTAGAAGAGAGTGTGAAGAGTTGCGACAAGTTGCATACTGCTCTTGGGGAGTATAAAAAGGCTAAAGTGCAGGGGAAAATTAGCAAATTCTTTTTTAATAGAAATATAGATGAGTACACTGCACATGTTAAAAGTGTAGAGGAGAAAGAGGGTATCTCTTTATGTGATGGTTATAATACCATTGAGCCTTTAGCTGTTGGGTTGTTTGGTGAGTGGGGGAGTGGTAAGACGCATCAGTTAAAGCTTATTAAGCAGAATATTTTGTATCCTCCTAAAGATATTAAATTCCCTAAAACTACGATACCTGTATTTTTTAATGCTTGGCGTTTTGAGAAAGAGGAGCATATTATTATACCGCTCTTTCAAACGCTTTTAAAGGCTGTGGAAGATGCAGAGTTTCGATTAGCTGAGAAGGCTAAAAAGAGTTTTAAAACTGTTAAGCTATATTTGAAACTGGCGTTACTCTCTTTACATAAGGGGCTTAAGGTTCCAGACTTTAAAAAGTTTGGTAAAAATATAAGCCAAGCAAACTATGCAGAGGCTATACAAGAGATATTTGATGGCTCAAAGGTTGCAGAGAGTGTAAGCAAAGAGATAGATAAAGAGTTAATCGGTGGTAGAGAGATAGGCGAACTTTTAAAGTCTGAGCAGTTAGAATCTATTTACTTAAATATACCGGCTTGGATAGAGAAAATTACACTTTTTGAAGATATAAATTTCGTATTTTTAATTGACGATTTAGATAGATGTTTACCAGAAAATACCCTAAAGATGTTAGAGTCTATAAAGCTCTTTTTAGATGTGCCAAGTTGTGCCTTTGTATTAGCAGTAGATGACGATGTAGTAGAGAGAGGGGTAATACACCACTATAGAGACTACTTAAGTATTTACCACAATAAAGATACGATAAGTGCACAGAGTGTAATGCAAGAGCAGTTGCCAATTACAGGGCATGAGTATTTAGAGAAGATGATACAGCTACCAATTCGCTTACCAGTTGTCGATACGGCTAATGCAAAAGAGTTTTTAAGAACACACAGCCAAAAGTGGATAGATATTGTAGATAGTATGAGCAA
>JALVWQ010000019.1 GCA_027034975.1 Campylobacteraceae bacterium | reverse complement strand
TCTTTCAGAGCCTGCTTTACAAACTCCTCTTGGCTTAACAACACTACTTAATCTCCAACATTCTATCAAGTGCTAGTTTAGCATACTTTGCAACAGTTGGCTCTACAAAAATTTCGTTAATTGGCTGCTCATCTTCTATAGACTTAAGCACTCTATACAAATCTTCCAATGTTGTCTCATTCATTGTTGGACACTCTGGTTTTGTAGCAGAGAGTACATATGTATTTTTATCTCTTAATCTGTTTACTAAGTTATACTCTGTTCCAACAACTACTTTTTGCTCCTCTGGCAACTCTTTAATATACTTAATTAACTGCGAAGTAGAGCCAACAAAGTCCGCCTCTTTTACTACACTTGGATCGCACTCTGGGTGAACGGCTACTAAAATATCTGGATACTTTTGGCGGTAGAACTTAATATCATCAACAGTAAAGAGCTGATGTACTGAACAGAAACCATTAAAGCAGATAATGTCTGCCTCTTTAGGGTCACACTCACCCTCGCCAATTACACAACTCTTTAAACCCATTGAGTTTGCAAAGTTTTGTCCTAAGCATCTATCTGGAACAAAAAGAATCTTTTTACCACTCTCTAGCCCCTTCTCGATAATCTTATAAGCATTAGAGCTCGTACAAACAAGCCCTCCCATCTGCCCAACTTTTGCCTTTACGGTAGCGTCTGAGTTAATGTATGTAATTGGTAAAATATCCTCTTTCTTAATGCCATGTTCAACCATATAGTTAACGCTATCATCAAAGTAGCTTCCATCAATCATTCTTGCCATTGCACAGCAGGCAATCTTTGGCATAAGTACGCGTTTTTCGGGTGCAATAACCTTAACACTCTGCCCCATAAAACCAACCCCACAAAAGACGACCCATGGGTTATCATCTGCTTGACACTTTCGAGCAAGTTCCAAGCTATCGCCCGTAATATCTGCTAACTCGAAAACCTCATCTCTTTGGTAAAAGTGCCCAACTATTGTTACTCGTAGCTTCTCTTTTAATCGTAAAATCTCTGCTTTATAATCCATAGTAACTCCAATTTAATTTATATTATTATAGCTAAGAAAGTTTATTTACAGTAAAATATCATAAACTTTTAAACGGAGAACTTAAATGTTATCGTCAATACTACAAGGATTACAAGATTTTATAACAAGTTTTAATGGACTATTCTATATAGCTGCTTATCTCATTGGTGGTATTCCATTTGGCTACCTGCTAGCTAAATATATCGGTGGTGTCAATGTAAAAGAGGAGGGTAGCGGCAATATAGGTGCAACAAATGTACTGCGTGTACTCAAAGCGAAAGATCCAAAATTAGCAAAAAAACTAGGAGCAACTACACTCCTACTAGATGCCCTTAAGGGTGCAATTGTACTTTTAGTTGCTCAATTTTTAGGGGCAAGCGACTTTACACTCTGGTCTATTGCTGTTTTTGCTGTTATTGGACACTGCTATAGTCCATTTTTAAACTTCGAAGGTGGTAAAGGGGTAGCAACAGGCTTTGGTGTACTTTTAGTGCTCCTTCCAATTCCAACTCTTATAGCACTTGTGGTTTGGTTTATTGCTGCAAAGGGGCTTAAGATCTCCTCTCTCTCATCACTTATTGCACTTCTTTCGATTCTAGTAACGAGCTATATCCTCTATAAAGATGGACTACCAGGCATTCATACATTTACACCGCTTTGGATAATCGCTTTTATAATCTTCTATAAACATATTCCAAATATTAAGCGACTCATCCTAAAAGAGGAAGAGAGAGTCGTATGACCATCCATATAGAGCAACTAAGTTTCGAAGCGATTATTGGACTCTTAGAGTTTGAACGCCACACCCCCCAACGCATTATTATAGACCTTCAAGCCCACTACAATTATGATGCTAATGATAGCTTTTTTATAGACTATGCCCAGCTTGCAGAACTTATTAAAGAGATTATGGTCAAAGGAGAATTTGAGCTTATTGAGAGTGCACTTGTTACACTTGAGTCCCAAATTATCCAAAAATATAGCAAAATAAGAGAACTTGAAATAAAAATTACAAAACCAGATATACTAAATAACTGCCAAGTAGCAGTAAGCAAAAAGTGGGTTTATAACAATAGGTAGCAGCTAGAGACTAGTGCTCTCCTATCAAGCCTACCAATTATCATATATCTCTATTACCTGATACCCATGACGGTAATTTTGAGTATATCTTTTGTAATGACGAGCTGTTCTCTTTCGTGCAATATGCTTTCTTGTAACTCTTTTTCTTACAATACGCTTTTTAACAACTCTCTTCTTTACAAAATGTTTTGCTCTAGTCTTTCGCTTACTATAGTATCTCTTTTTTTCAACTCTCTTTTTTACATAATGAAAGTTTGATGCACTCCCATATACTCTCACCTTTATACCTGTATGACTCCAATTCCATAATCGTTTTGCAGTTGCATGAGAGACTCGAATACAGCCATGAGATGCTGGATACCCTGGTAGATACCCTTGGTGCACAGCAATACCACCTTTTGTTAAGCGGTGCATATAGGGCATTTTTGCTCCACCCTTTGGCTCTGGATACTTATTTGAGATATGGAATCTATCTTTTTCTAAAACTCTAAATGTACCTGTAGGTGTTCTGTGTCCACTCTTTCCAGATGAGATAGCTCCACTAAAAACAATTCGTCCATCCTCTTTTGCATAGAGTCTCTGTTTTGAGAGATCAATATCAATACTTTTAGCTCCATAAAGAGAGACTACTGAAAATATTGTTACTAGAAATAGATAGATTTTTTTCATAATTTTCCTTTTTTTTAATTTTTATTAATCAAATTATAGCACTATTTTAAAATTATCTATAAAAATATGTACAAATTATCGAATAAAATAAGAATTGCAAAAAATTTACCACATATTGCCTATATTTTATGGTATAATTTAAGAAAATTTTAATTTATGGGATACGCCAATGAGAATTTTAATTATTGAAGATGAAGTAACACTCAATCAGACCCTTAGTGATGGATTAAAAGAGTTTGGCTATCAAAGCGATATTGCAGAGAACTTAAGTGATGGTCGCTATATGATTGATATTCGCAACTACGATTTAGTACTCTTAGACTGGATGCTTCCAGATGGGAACGGTATCGATATTATTCCAGAGATTAAAGCAAAAAGCCATAAGACAGCAATTATTGTACTCTCTGCCAGAGATGACAAAGAGAGTGAAATTGCTGCACTTAAAGCTGGAGCTGATGATTACATTAAAAAGCCATTCGATTTCGAAGTTCTGCTTATGCGTATCGAAGCAAAACTTCGATTTGGTGGAAGTAATATAATCGAAATTGGCGATCTTATTATCAACCCTGAAGAGGAGAAGATTATCTACCAAGGCGAGAGCGTGGAGCTTAAGGGTAAACCATTTGAAGTACTTACACACCTTGCAATGCGAAATGATCAAATTGTCTCTAAAGAGCAGCTACTCGATGCCATTTGGGAAGAGCCAGAACTAGTAACACCAAATGTTATTGAAGTTGCGATTAACCAGATTCGTCAAAAACTAGATAAACCACTCAATATTACCACTGTCGAAACTGTAAGAAGACGAGGCTATCGATTTTGCTTTTCAGGCAAAGCTTAAGGGTTAATTTTCTCTTAAAACTTGTTGTTGCTATGGCAACACTTGTTTTTATAACCTCATTTTCACTCTATGTCTATATCAGACACCAAACCAACACACAAGTTAACGAGACACTTCAAAAACAAGCAGAGTATCTACTCTCTAAATATCCCTATTTAGAAGATGAATTACAAAAGCAAGAAGAGATCTTGAAAAAAACTCTTAACATAGATGCCAAAATTGTCCATGCGCCTTTTATGAACTTTCGCCCTCAATTTATACAAATTATAAAAGAGAAAAAACACTATTACCTGCAGGGTTACTTTGCATATAACTTTAAAAGCCAAAGTTACCTTCTGCTTAGAAAAGATATTACAAAAAATATACTCTTTGAAAAACTTGTCTATAAGGCGATGATTTTTTCTAATATAGTTTCGTTGATTGTTATTATCTTCTATGCATTCTTACTTTCGAAAATGCTCATAAAACCTATTAATTACTTTAGCCAAAAGATTGCAAAAATGAATGAAGAGAAGTTAGCAAAACTAGAGCTTCAATCGATTCCTATTGAGTTTAAACAATTAGAAAACTCAATAAATCAGTTAATCCAAAAAATCGAAAGCTTTATATACTATAAAAAAGAGCTCTTTATTGGGGCAGCTCATGAACTAAAAACCCCACTTGCAGTTATGAAAACAAAAGCTCAAGTGACCCTTTTAAAACGAGAAAAAAATATTGAATCGCTCACGCAATCAATAGAACAAAACATAGAATCGATCAATAGTCTTAACTCTATTGTAGAGTCTATTTTGGCATTTGGTAGAGCAGAAGGAGCACAGTTTGAACAAGCTCAAAAAATTGATATTATTAGCTACCTTCAAAACTTAACAGAAGAGCTTAATTTAATTGTAGAAAATGAGAACAAAGAGATACTTTATAGATACCACAACAGTAAAATAGAAACTATACTTCAACCAATGCTACTGCGTCACATAATCCAAAATATTCTACAAAATGCTATTGCATTTACACCAGAAAATAGTAGTGTTCAACTCATCTGCTTTCAATGCAAAAACTCGATTGTAATTAGAGTAAAAGATCAAGGACCTGGATTCCCAAAAGATTTAGACTTTTTAGCTCCATTTCAAAGATCTAAAAATTCTAAAGGCACAGGATTAGGTCTATTTTTAGCAAAAAACTCAGCAGATGCACTTAATGCACAACTCCTCTTTAGCAATAGAAAAAAAGGAAGTGGTGCCATAGTTACGCTACTCTTACCTATTACCATACCATCCACCTAAGACTTTTTTACTTCAAGTTTTTCTATAAAGTAAATTATTTAAAGTTCATTTAAGATTATTTAAGCTATAAAGCAGAGTAAAGATTAAGAAAATATATAAAGGATGCTTATGGCATTGATGATAACTGATGAGTGTATAGCGTGTGATGCTTGTAGAGAAGAGTGTCCAACAGAATCAATCGAAGAGAATGACCCAATCTATATTATAGATGGTGATAGATGCACTGAATGTGTAGGTTTCTTTGATGAACCACAATGTATCTCAGTATGCCCAGTAGATTGTATTATCACTGATCCAGATAATATCGAAAGTGTAGAGGAGTTAAAGTACAAGCTAAAGCAGCTAGAGACTGAAGGCTCACTCTAAGATGCCAAAACGAGTAGCCATTATTGATATTGGCTCCAACTCTGCACGAGTTGTAATCTACCAAAGAACAAGCCGTTTTGGCTTCCATCTTATAGCTCAAAAAAAGGCTAATGTCCGCATCTCGGAAGGAAGTTTCGAAAATGGCGGAGAACTACAAGAGAGAGCAATCCATAGGGCTATAGATGCTCTCCAGAGTTTCTATTCTACTATCAAAGAGTATAAAGCTCGAAAAATAATCGTTGTTGCTACTGCAGCGGTACGAAATGCACCCAACAAAAGTAACTTTATACAGAGAGTTCGTAAAGAGGTAGGACTCAATATTAAAGTTATCGATGGGAATAAAGAGGCATACTATGGAGCAGTAGCAGCTAAAAATCTCTTGCCAATAAAAAAGAAGTCGATAAGTGTAGATATTGGTGGTGGGTCATGCGATATAGCACTTATTGAGAGTGGTACTATTTGCGATACCGTCTCTTTAAATGTAGGAACAATCACTCTTAAAGAGCTCTTTTTTGATAAAAATCGCCCAATCAATGAAGCAAAAGAGTATATTCTTAAAGAGCTTGAAAAGATTCCAAATAGCTTTTCTCAAGCAGAAACTATTATTGCAATTGGTGGAGTTCTGCGAGCACTCTCTAAGTCAATTATTGCAAAATCGAACTATAGCTACAATAAGATACACGCTTTTGAATATAATATCATAGAGCATCTATCGCATATAGAAAAGATAACTTTTGCGAAAGATAAAGAGAGTCTTGAAAAGCTTCATATTAAGCCTAATCGATACGATACTATACGAGAGGGACTTTTAATATTTATGACACTTCAAGAGTATCTAGGAATTAACCATGTTATCACCAGTGGAGTAGGGGTTCGAGAGGGGATCTTTTTACACGATATGCTCCGCAGTGTTGGAGGAAAATTTCCAAAAGAGATAAACCCAAGTGTTGTGAGTATTATTGATAGACTCGATCTCATCAAACACCCCAAAAAGAGAAATATTAAAATCTTACGAAGACTCTTTACTCTCTTCCAAGAGGAGTATGGCATCAAAGAGAGATACCTAAAACTTCTTATCGACGCAGTTAAAATTAGCGATACAGGTAAAACTTTAACAATTTATGATGAACACAAGCATACCTACTATATTGCACAAGAGGAGTTAAATTGGCAATATAGCCATAATGATATGCTCCTTATAGCTGCTATAGTACGCACTAAAAATGAGAAACTCCTCTATAAAACACTCTACAAAAAGCATAAAGAGCTTCTTCCATCACGCAAAACACTCGAAAAACTCTCTTTTTTATACAACCTCAGCAATACATTAGCAAGCTATGCCTCAATGGAAAACTATAGCTTCAAGTTAAATAAAGGAAAACTTACAATCATAAGTGATAAGAAGATCTATCTACTAAAAGAGGAGCTACAAAAATTTAACCTAAAAGAGTTAATGTTACAATATGAATAAGAAGATGTATATTCTTTAGAAACAAAGAGGAGCATACCCCTCTTTAATTTATTAGAATTTACTTCCAATTGTAAATTCAAATTTCGATGTTCTATCACCCGGTTTTGTATTTAAAGGTTTTGAGAAGATAAGATTTACTGGACCAAATGGCGATTTCCACTCAATTTGTGCTCCAATAGATGATCTATGAATCTCACTTAAAGAGTTGATACCTATCATACCATAATCAAAGAATCCTGTTAAACGCATATTTGGTACAAATTTTACAGGGATACTCGCCTCAAATGAATGCACCATAGTTTTAAATCCACCAACTCTATCTCCATTGGCATTGTATGGAGATATTGAAGCAGGCGTAAAGCCTCTTACACCCCAACTAGAACCACCCAAGAAGAGTCTTTCTGCTCTAGGAGCAAGCCCTTTATCTTCCATATACCCCGCTCTTAATTTATATCGTAAAATCAAATCGTATCCGAGTGAATCTTCTAATCCATAGTATGCTGCAAATTTAAATTGTGATTTAAAATATTTCGCATATCTATCTTTCACATCTCCACCAAATCCTGCATATTCTAAATCTAAATTTGCATAAATACCTTTTCTTGGAACTAAATAATCATCTGTATTATCAAAAGTTATAGAACTTGTAAATGCTGTCTTTTTATATGGTTCATAATCTACATTATAAGTTTTATAGTTGCTGTAATCAACATCAGAATAAATAAGTCCAACAGATGCACTTAAGTGTCTCGTGAGCTTACGACCTACACTCACATATCCACCCTTCTCCTCTTTTTTATAATCAATAAACTCATATGCTTGATGATAAACACCAACTGAGAGACTATAGAGCGAATCAAAAACTCTAGGGTCAGTAAGGCTAATATTATAAGTATGAGACTTTTTCGTCTTCTCTACTTGTAAATTATAGCCAATTCCAGTACCAAAAACATTTCTATCAGAGATAGAAGCATTAATACCAAGACCATCATAACTTCCATAACTTAAACCAGCTGAGATACTCCCTGTATGTGCCTCTCTTACCTTTACATCCAAATCGACTGCATTACTGCCAATCTTTTGTGGAACAATCTCTACACTATCGAAGAAACCTGTTCTTTGTAGCTCATCTCTACTCTCTTTAAGATCCGATAAATTAAACTGATCTCCAGGTGCTAAGTAGATATATCTTCGTACAACATGCTCTTTTGTTTTTGTATTTCCTGAGATCTTCACATCATGAACACGAATCTTCTGACCCGGTTGCACAACATATCGTACTGAAATTGTGTGATCTGGATTTTTTCTAAACTGTGGCTGAGCATTCGCAAAAGCATACCCTTGATCAGCTGCTTTTTCTATTAACATATTCAGATCGTGTCTTAAGTTCTCAACATTAAAGATTTTTCCACTCTTTAACTTAAACTCACTCTGGTAACTAGAGAGATCAACACCTGGTGCTTGTGCTAACTCTACTGTTTTTACAGGATATGGCTCACCCTCTTTTCGGATATTAAATGTCACTTCTGCAGTTTTCGAAGCAAAATTTGTCTTCATAAGAGGCTTATCAACGACTACATCTAAGTAACCTCTCTTAAGATACTCATCTCTTACACGAGCTTGGTCGAGTTCTAACTCTGCTGGTACTGCTTCTCCACCACCAACTAGCCATGAGAAGATACCACCCTTTTTATTGGTAATATGACTCTCTAAAATATCACTACTTAACTTTCTATTTCCAATAAATGTAACTTTAGTAATCTTTATCGGATCACCTTTATCAATCTTAAACGATACCTTCACACCATCATCGCTCTGCACAGCATTTACATTTACTTTTGCATCTACATATCCTGCCTGCTTTAAACCAGCCTCTAACCTCTGCTTTGCTGCCTCTATTGCTCCCACAGAGTAGCTATCCCCCTCATGTATACCAGTAATAGAACTTATCTTCTCTGCAGAGATTCCACTACTATCTATCTTACTGATTTTACCAGATAGATTTGGGAGTACTGCAAAGAGTGTGCCAGCAGCTACTATAGATAAAAATGTTGCTTTCTTAAACATCCTTCGACCCTTTAAAATGGTTTATTTAGTCTATATCATACCCTCTTTTTAATAAAAATTTAATAGTGTATTCATATTTTTTAGCATATATATTAAATTTTAGTTAAAAAATGGGAGATATGTGTCGATATACAGAAGGGGTTATGGTTTAAGTATCTCCACTTTTACATCACCATAGCATGCCATATCACCCTCTGAGCTTGAGATTGGAGGTGTTAATATATTCACCCCCTTAGTACCCATATAAATTACAACAGTATCTTCGCGAAGTGTCTCATCTACTTTTACTTTACAGTGCAACTCACCCCAAAGGGATTTAATGATTACCTCATCCCCATTACCAAAACCAGCAACTTTAGGAATATGCACAATTGCTTCTAGCTTATTAAACTGTGTATTAATCGTTTTCCCTGTTTTAGGTGTTAAGAGCCAATACTCTGTCTCACTCTTTTTCACTTTTTGCCTAAAATTTCGTAACGCTTTTATATTCTCAAAATCATCATAGAAATCATCAATAAACTCAAACTCATCATTCCCATCCTCACCAAAACCATCCCTATATGGTAACTCTTGATAACCTGGTGAACAGTAGTTCTCACCTACTTTCTTGCCTTGGGAGAGAATATAATTAATATAGTACTCCTCATCTTTAATTGGCTCTTTCGCTAATCTTTTAAGGATCTCTTGAGAAAAGTCATATTCACTAATTCCAATGTTGCTATTATAGACACGATTCATCTTTTGCATATACTGATGCCCATAAGAGAGGCGAATATCCTCTTTCTCCAAAAAGTTTTTTGCTGGAATCACAATATCAGCTAATTGGCTTGTCTCATTCTCATAAAGACCAAAATAGATCAAATTCTCTACACCCTCTAACTCCTCTTTCACCCGCAAACTACAAGGCATCGACTCAGCTGGATTGCCCCCTTGCACTAAAACACTCTTATATTTACTAAATGGTGTTGTCGCAATTGGTTCTGTCTTTGTTGTTGCATCAAAAGGGTTCTCTAGCCCTAACTGTGAATCTGCTAGAAAACTCACTCCACACCCCTCTTTTCCAAAGAGCCCCAAAAGTGCAGCAAGAGCATCGATCGCTCGAAGTGTAGAGTCTCCTATCTCATGTCTTTGCACACCTGCTCCAACTAAAAATACAACTCTTCTTTTTTGCAGCATCAAAAGAAGATCACCAATATCATTAAGACTCAACTCTATATGCTCTAAAATTGCTTTTATTCTAAAAGTTCGCGTAAACTCATAAAACTCTTCATACTCACTCGCAAACTCCTCAAGCCACTCCTTATCATGAGCATCCTCCATCATTAAAAAACGAGCAAGAATTATTGCCAAATAGAAGTCTCCACGAGGTCTAATCTGCAGATGCAACTTCGCTTTTTTTGCTATTGGAGTTACGAGTGGATCGATAACAACAATCTCTTTATCTTTCAAATATGGCATAATATGTGAGTTTGTTATTGTCACATTGCGACCCCACACCACAACCACTTCACTCTTTGCTATCTGCTCTGGTGGCAAGAGCCTATTAACCCCTCTCGATGCAACAATCCCAGCATCACCAGCACCATCGCAAAGGCTCCCTCGAGTCAATACCCCATCGCAGCTCTTTGCTAAAAGATTGGTAACTTTTTGCATAATTCCTAAATTTCCAGAACCTCGCCAAAGTAGCCACGGCTTCTCTTGTAAGGCATCAGCAACTGCATCGAGTGCCTCATCCATAGAGACCTCTTTCCCTCTTACGCGTGGCTTCTCTATACGATCAGTTTCGTGTAGATGTTTATAGAGATGGGCACAGAGTGTTCCATTTGTATATGGAATATTATGCCCTCCCACCAACTTTTGCGGATGATTCGAATCACACACTACCGAACAAGCATCAAAACAATCAAGCGGACAAGCTGTCTGTATCATTTAAACTCCACCTTTACTAGCTTAGAGAACTCTTTAACATTTGGAACCTCAATCTCAACCCTATACGAAGAGATATATTGTGTATCTGCAACACTCCAAATCTTCTTAATTCTTGCTCTGCTCTCTTTGCCATCAATATAGATCTTCTTACCCTTAATACCCTTTAGCTCATCAGCAGCTAAATAGAGTGTTAGCTTCCCTTTTTCAAGGTTCATTACTGTTGCTAGTGGCATACCAATCGTTACAAACTCACCAGCATCTACATTTAACTTATAGAGGTACCTATTTGCTACAGCTACCCTCTTCTTCTCAATTGTATCTTTCAAAAAATTGGCTTTTTGCTGGAGTGAAACTTTTTGATTTTTTAAATTTAAAATCTTCTCTAAAGTACCATTATATTGGCTCTTTGCAGCAACATATGCAGCATAAAGAGCATCTTTTTGACTCACAGAACTACTTGAAAGTGGTGCCACTCGCTCATAAAGCGATCTCTTCTTCTGCATATTTTTTTGCAAATCTCCAACTATTCTACTGTTAAGTTTAATCATCTTCTCTATTAACGCTAACGACTCTAAAGTTGATTGCAAATCTTTTCTATTTAATGTATCATCTATCTGAACAACTGTTCCACTTACAACCTCACCCTCTTTTGCTTTAAGGCTTTTTATTACTTCTCCGCTTGCCTCTGCCTTAAGCGTAATTGTCTCTAGTGGCTCTATTTTTGCGAAGTGTTCACTTGCTACAAGCAGACCCATAAACGCAATAATAATAAATATATTTTTCAATCTTTGTACTCTCCTAAATCTTGTAATAAAAAACTAATTCTACTTAAAAATAGTGCTTTTATTCTTTTTAAAAATCTAATTTAGCTAAATTATTACAATCTGTCAATAGATATAATACCAAATCCAAATAAAAATTTTAGAATAGATTTTCAAAGAAAAGATAAAAAAAAAGTATCGAAAGGATAGGTATGACTATAAGCCGAGTTCTGTTGTAGATAGTTATTTATCTAATTTATCTATTACTAGATAACTCTAGCGAAGTACACAAATGCAAGGCTTTTACCAGGTACTTCTTGCTGCGGATTGGGTTTACCTAGCTACCTCTATTGCTAGAGGTACTGGTGGTCTCTTACACCACCCTTTCACCCTTACTGTAGAGGTCTGACATCAAAAGTTTTAATGCATTGCAATGAAACTTTTGCGTGTCTGACCCTTCTTTACAGCGGTCTACTCTCTGTTGCACTTGCCCTTGGGTTACCCCAGCCATCCGTTAGATGGAATCCTGCCTTGCTGCAGCCCGGACTTTCCTCCTGCCCATATATACCACTCACTACTCTTACAAAATAGAGTACTCAAGGGTAAGTATGGGCAGGCAACTATCTGCCATACCTATAAATATATTATACCATATTTTGACAAAAATATAAAATAGTGCTATAATATTATATAGTATTATTTATACTAAAAAAGTAAAGGAGTATATCTTGAAACTAAGATTTTTCACAATAGCAGCAGCATCTGCACTACTTATGAACAGTTGTGCACTTCAAAACCAATCGCTAGTACGAGACAATAGCAATCCACGAACCAAAAATGGAGCCCTCATTGGTGGCTTAGTAGGTGCCTTTATTGGGGCAAGTAAATCTAAAAACAAACTCAAAGGAGCAGTAATTGGAGGTACTGCTGGTGCTGTAGTTGGTGCCGGTACAGGATATATTCTCGACCAACAAGCCAATGAGGTAGCTGATGCTCTTGGAACTGGTTTAAGTACAGACCCACTTGCAGCAATTGATCCTAGCAGATCTATTGTAGTCACAAAGAGCGACAAATTCGTAAAAATAATGTTTAGAGATGCAATGATGTTCCCATTTAACTCTGATAAACTCAGACCAAGTGCTCAACTTAAAGTCTCTAAACTTGCAGCAGTACTCCAACGCTACCCAAAAACCGTTGTTCAAGTTGCAGGCTTTACAGACAGCAAAGGGAGCTATAGCTATAACTATAACCTCTCAGTTCGTAGAGCTCAGAGTGTAGCAAATGTTCTTAAATCATTTGGACTCCATAACCGAATCTATGTAAAAGGGTGTTCATACAATAAACCACTTGTACCAAACAAAACAGAGCAACAAAGAGCCCTCAATAGACGCGTAGAGGTCTACCTATACAACGATCCAAGTGATGCAGTAGATGTATGTAGATAAGAGCTTCTAAAGGGATCACTAGAGATCTCTTAACTCTTTCTACTCACTCTTTAAACTCGCTCTTAAGTTTAAAACATTTAACGCTTTCTTACTCCCTGCTTTAGCAGCTTTTCTAAAAAGTAAGAGTGCTTTTTTATCATCCTGTTTTAGGGGCGAAACACCATTTTCATACATCACAGCAAGAGCAAAGAGTGCCTCTTTATCTCCCTTTTTAGCATCCTTAATAATAGCTTTTAAATCACTCTTAGTTAAAACCGTTGTCAAACCTCGAATCTTTTTATTGATAACGACTTTATTAGAGAGACTCTTTGCTCTTTGTAAATCATCATCTAAATCTATAAGTTCTAAAGAGAGCTTCGCATCATCGCTTCCTAACTGAGCAGCCTTCTTATAAAATGCTATAGCCTTTTTCTTATCTGCTTGAACACCCAATCCATTCTCATAACTATAGCCTAACTGATAGATCGCCTCTACATCTCCAGATTTTGCTTTTTGCATAAGCTCTTTTAGTTTGCACTCCCCAAAAAGTAGTGCTGACAAAATAAAAATAGTTATAAATATAGCCCTCAACACATCTCCTCCTTTCTTGCTAACTTTTGTGCCCTACAGTAACAGCTCTCCATTGCTTTTATAAAACTGCTTCTAACCTTTCCCTCCTCTAACTCATATAAACCAGCAGCAGTTGTTCCGCCAGGAGAGGTAACCATATCTTTAAAAGTAGCCGGATGGGTATCTTCTAAAACCGAACCAACCCCTTCAAAGAGTGCCCCTAAATACTCTTGTGCTTTATCTCTAGGTAAACCTAAATTCACAGCTCCGTCAGCCAAAGCCTCAGCAACAATTGCAAGCCAGGCAGGTGCCGAACCGCCAAGACCTGTTGCGATGTCGAGTTCCTTTTCGCTATTAAGCCATATCGCTTTACCGATACTGCCTAAAATCTCTAGTGCCTGCTCTTTAAACTCCACATCACCAACAACTGAAGTTACCGACTTCTGATTGAGTGCAGCAATATTTGGCATTGCACGAATATAAAAGTTTGCCTCTATCTTCTCTTTTAATTTCGCAATTGGAGTACCAGCTAAAATAGAGATAACAGCATCTGCTTTCCCTTCTAGCTTTAAAGAGCCCAATGCTTGCGGTTTTATAGCTAAAATA
Source organism: Campylobacteraceae bacterium (assembly GCA_027034975.1). Classification (GTDB taxonomy): domain Bacteria; phylum Campylobacterota; class Campylobacteria; order Campylobacterales; family Sulfurovaceae; genus JAADEQ01. The sequence continues at coordinate 119 of JALVWQ010000019.1, read as the reverse complement.
ACGACATATCCATCAATCTTTGGAGCTTCATTTAAAAATGTTACATTGGGATAACGCTCTTGCAACACCTCTTTTCTTGCTTGACTCTTTTCTACTACACTAATAGTATAACTACCCAA
>JALVWQ010000018.1 GCA_027034975.1 Campylobacteraceae bacterium | reverse complement strand
TAACATTTTGCTATAATTAATCTATGAAAAAAATCTACTTGCCACTTATTGTACTATTTAGTACCATTTTATTAATACTTTTTGTTTTTTACAATAGATACTCTAACTACTATAAAGATGAGCAAATCAGTAGGTATGTATCGAAAAATATAGAGATTTTAAATGAGAATTTAGAGTTTGAAAAACGCTATGCCCTCTCGCTCTCGCTTATGGTTTCTAAAAACAATACCCTCAAAGAGGCACTAAAAGCCAATAACAGAGCAGTTGCATTAAAAGAGTTAGAGCTTGTAATTAAAGAGATAGAACAGACAACCCACACTAAAGTAGATATTCAAATACATACAAAAGATTTAAAAGCATTTGCAAGAAGCTGGGATAGAAGCAACTATTACGGAGCCGATTTGAGTTTTAGAAAAGGGCTTAAAATTGTACAAAAAAGCCAAGCCCCATTTGTCTCTATCGAACTTGGGAAACGGCTAAATATCAAAGCTATCTCTCCAATTTTTGATAAAAACAGATACATCGGTTCTATCGAAGTAATTATGGGTTTTGGTGGCATAAAAAAGAGGCTAAAAAAGTTTGGGCTTACCATCTTGGGGCTGCTTGATAAAAAGTATATAGATGTAGCAGTTGATTTACAAGATAATGCCAAAATAGGCAATTATTATGTTGTTGAGAAGAGTTACCCAAAAGAGCTTTTTGATTTGTTGCAGAAAAATAGGTATATCTTAAATGATAAAAAGTTTTACTATAAAATTGGCAAAGATATTGTAGCCATTATTCCAATGAAGAGTGTCGGTATTATAGATGTTGGCAAAATTGCATTGCTAATGAGAGCGGAGCAAAAGCAAGAGATAACAGCTGCCCAACCAAGCCTTAAGAGTTACCAATTTAAAGGCAAAAAACGCAAGGTTATAATAAAATGAGAATACTGCTATTAGAAGATGACTACCTATACAGAGTGAGCATAACCGAGTTTTTAGAGGGGCTAAATTACGAAGTAGATGCTTTTGAAGATGGACAAGAGGCACTAGATGCAATCTACGATAAGCAATACAGTGTGCTTTTGCTAGATATTAGAGTGCCAACAATTGATGGCTTTGCAGTCTTAAAAGAGATACGAAAATATGGAATTAACACTCCAGTAATTGTATTAACTTCTCTAACTGATATAGAGGATTTAAGCTTAGGCTACGAGCTTGGTTGCAGCGACTATATACGTAAACCCTTTGAGTTAAAAGAGTTAAAGTATCGCTTAGAGTTTTTAATTAAAAATTCACTCTTTAAGGCAAGTGATAATTTAGTAAAAATAGATGAAGAGTACAGTTTTGAAATTATAGAAAATCGCCTCTTTAAAAATGACAAAGAGATAGAGTTAAGCTCTATAGAGCAGAAGTTAGTTAATTTTTTAGTTAGAAATAAGGGCATATATAAATCTATAGATACCCTGCAAAATGAGGTTTGGGAGGGTCGCGATGTAACTTATGCCGATATTAGAATGTGCATAAAGCGCATCCGCGATAAGTGCGATAAAGATTTTATAAAGACAAAAAAGATGGTAGGGTATAAAATTGGTTGATGGCAAAATAATAGATAGCAAATATACCCTTTTTCAAATGTTACTTTTGCTACTTATCGTCTCTATACCTATGCATTTTTATATTACAAGCGAATTAGAAAATGCAAAATATAAAGATAAAACCGAATTAGAAGCTTATGCAAAACAGGTTGCAAATAGAATCTATCTATTTTCAAACTCAAACGATACAGAGTTTTACTTTCCACGCTCCAACCTTTATAAAAGTGCTATCTATAGTGCCGATGGCAAAAAGATATTCTCTCTGCTCTCAAAAGATATTAACCCTAAATATATCGATTATACAGACATAAATGGCAACAGATTCTTAAAAACAACGCTCAAACCAAATGTATTTGATGCAAAATATTTAATAGTAGAAAAAAAGATAAGTTATTATAAGTTAATTGTAAATGTTATTACAATTTTAATAGTTGTTGCTGTACTTGTTTTTTTGGTTCTATTTTCTATTATAAAACAGAGTGCCTTGCCTTACAAAAAACTAAACCAATACTTAGAAGACTTTATAAAAGATGCAATGCACGAGTTAAAAACACCAATGGGTGTAATTTTACTAAATTTAGACTCTTTAAGTGCAATTTACGAGAATAACAAAATGATTCTTCGAGCAAAATCGGCACTTAAAAATATGATTGTAATTTACGAAGATTTAGAGTTTTTTGTCAAAAATAAAAAAGTTGCACACAACAAAGTAGATATAAATCTCTCTAAATATGTTTGTGAAAGAGTAGATTTTTTTAGTGACTTACTGCAATCAAAAGAGATAACAATAGAGAAAAAGATAGAAGATGAGGTCACTATAAAATTTAACAAACTAGAGCTAGCAAGAGTCATAGATAACACACTCTCAAACGCGATAAAATACTCTAAAGAGCAGACAAAAATCGGTATAAAAGTTTACAGAGACGGCAGCAAAGTATATCTAAAAATCAGTGACCAAGGTAGAGGAATAGCAGATACAAAAAAGATTTTCAAACGCTACTACCGCGAAGATAAAATCAGCGGAGGCTTTGGCTTAGGTTTAAGTATCGTAAAAAATATTTGTGATAAAAATGGGGTTCAGATTTATGTTCGTTCTAAATTGGGAGAAGGGTCTCATTTCTGCTTTCGATTTAAAAAAGAGTAAACCCAAATTTTGTATTAGAGATTAATAACCTTCAACAAATCATTTGCTCTAGGGTATTTGCCAAATCTTTGCTAATTCTAATACAAAATTTGGGTTAAAAATTGTCGTATTCTTAGATATTATCCTGAGTCCGACAGACTCCTAGGAAGCTTAAAAATAGTGTATATCGACTTGTCAAACTTCACTCAATAGTGCCATAACCTCATCGTCGCTGAGTTGATGGAAATCTTTGTAGAATGCTCCAACTGCCATAAAGTTTTTTGGGGTTTGGAGGGCTACAACACCATTAGCAACTGCTTGGAGGCTATCAATGGTATCAAAAGGGATAACTGGTGCGGCGATAATGATCTTTTTTGCCCCCTCTTTTTGGAGTGCTTGAGCAGCAAGAAGCATCGAAGAGCCGGTTGCGATGCCATCATCGATGAGAATAACTCTCTTTCCTTTAATCGGGTTTCGGCTCTTTTTATAGAGTGTTCTCTTTTGTGCCATCTTCTCTTGAATTGCTGCTATCTCTTTTTCGATATACTTTTGCGGAATACGGAGAGACTCTAGGGCTGCTTTGTTTACAAAGTAGTAGCCATTTTCGCTTACAGCACCAATTCCTGCCTCTTTATTATAAGGAGAGGGGATCTTTTTAACAAAGAAGATATCAAATGGTAGATGCAGCTCTTTAGCCACAATAGCAGCGAGTGGAACACCGCCTCTAGGTAGTGCTATAATAACGGTATCCTCGCTCCCTTTATAGGGGAGTAATTTTTGGGCGAGTTCTTTTGCGGCTTCTTCTCTATTTTG
>JALVWQ010000017.1 GCA_027034975.1 Campylobacteraceae bacterium | reverse complement strand
CATTTTTTTAACGCTACAATTTAACAACTCTCAATTTCCGAAAATCTCAAATTGTGCAAAAAAGCAAATACTTGGCGATAAAAACAAAAGGCAAAAAATACAATGACTTTTGCTCTACGCTCTAAGCCCTTAGCTCTTAGCTTTACCAAGCCGTGGTATAATAGCAAAACTACAAGGGGACTCTTTTAGAGCTGGGTTCTTTAGTGGTTTAAGTAGTGCTTTAGATATTGGAACAGTTGGCTATGGCACAATAGTAGGTAGAACTGTGATTATGGCAGTGGTTGGAGGTACTGCAAGTGTGCTTGGAGGTGGTAAGTTTGCCAGGCTATAGGGGTCAGAGGCTATAGGGGTCAGGTGATAACAATAACATAGTTTAATAAAAAGTTATCATTATCACCTGACCCCTATTCCCCCAATAGTGCATTTACTTGACAAATAATATTAAAAACAATATAATTAACAATATAATTATGGAGGTAGCTATGTATAAAACTGTAAAACCTGCAACTTTCACACTCCCATTGCCTCTAATTGAAGAGTTAGATATTTTATCTAAAGAGACTGGTAAAAAAAAGACTTCTATAGTAGCAGAAGCACTAGAGATGTATATGGATATGTATGATTTAAAAATTGCCAAAAGTCGTTTAAGTGAAAATAATATTAAAGCAGACGATTTTTTTAGAGAGCTTGGAGTATAAAACTTGTATAGCTTGGAATTTAAAGTTAGTGTTAAAAAAGATTTTAAGCGTATATCTAAGAGTGATACTCTTTTTATTAAAAATTCGCTTTTAACGTTTGTAGAAAATTTTTCTAAAGATTATGAGCAAAAGTTGTTACAAAGTGGCAAAATTAAAAAATTAGTGGGTCAAAAAGAGACACTTTACAGATTAAAATTAAGAAGATATCGTGTGATTTATAAAAAAGAAAATAACAGGTTAGTAATTTTAATTTTGACCATTAGCACAAGAGAGGGTGCTTATAAGCATTAGGGTTAGGTGGTTTAAATGATAAAATTTGATAAAATTACAACTTCGTCCTTAATGCTAATTGTTATTGGTGTAGATTGGTTCTTTGGCATATTGAACCACCTTGTTGGTAGTAAATATGCATGCGGTACTAGAAATGGTTATAAATATTATGGGAACTATATTTTTTACAGTGGGAATGCTAATATTGATATATCGTTATAAATAAGAAAATGACATTTTACTAGTTCCATATTTCCTGATATGGAACTTCTGCTCTAAGCTTTACTAAGTCTCTTTTCATTTTTTTAGAAAAAAATGAAGAAAAAAATCGCACAAGAGTTGAGATTTTCTATTGCTCTCGTTGCCCCCAATAGTAGTGTATATCGAAAGTAAAGTAGGCTTATGTATACATTCCCATCGAAGGACGATGGGAAGAGGGAGATTAACTCTCTTTTAAAGAGAGGTATATTTTCTCCATAATGGGTACTTTTAGGTTAAAATTTTTAGCAGATTTTACTATATATCCAAGCAATGAGTCTATTTCGCTTTTGTTTCCTCTTTCTAAGTCTCGTTGCATCGATGTTTTTGCACCTTGAGTTACTTTTTGAGCCTGATTTAGTGCTGCTTGGATCTCTTTATTTGTAAGATTTATCGATTTGGCTTGAGCAAGTGTAACTATCTCTTGAAGCAGTGCTTCTAGCTCTTGAGTGTGTTCATTTGCAATTTGATCCATACTCTTGTTGTAATAGCATGTTAATGCAGCCATAGCGGCAATAAAGAGATACTTTTTCCATATTTCGTAATCGATATTGTTGCTAAATTTGTGTCGAAAATTTGCAGCATCAAAGAGTGCGGCGATATTGCTAAAATCTTCTATTATTGCATCTATATCACCCCAGCAGAGTTTAAAGACTTCTCCCTTTTTTACAATAGTTCCTGGCGATGCAATATGAGAGACGATATAGATACACCCTTTTAAAATTTTTGCATCTGGGTAGTATTTTTTAATAGTTAAATCGTGATCTATACCATTGAGGAGTGGGAGTATAATAGTCTTGCTGCCAATATTTTTAGAGAGTTTTTGTACGACACTCTCTAGATCGTAACTTTTGACACTTATAATTATGAAATCAAATATACCTTCGTTTTTTGGATTGTCTATAGCTTTAAATGGTTGAACTATATAATCTTCATTATCCTCTAAGATATGAAGCCCATCTTTTTGAATCTTTTTTAAGTGCTCTCCACGAGCTAGGAGGGTAACTTCTGCATCTGTATTTTTAATTAGTTGCGAAGCAATGTATCCACCAACTCCGCCAACTCCTACGATAAGTACTCGCATAATATCTCCTCGATATGATTGTAGAGAAATAGTAACAAAAAATCTATTGGAAAGGGCTGGAGTGGCTAGAAAATGAGCGAGTTTCTTGAGTAGAAAGTCTATTTTAAGTTAGAGATATTATTATGAGAGTAGAAGTTATAAGATTATATTTTATTATAATAAGGTAGATGATGGAACTGATAATAGAGTTTTTAAAGGCGTTAGTCGATTTAAGTAACGCCATGGCACCCTATATTCTTTTTGGGCTCCTATTGGCTGGTATTTTGCACGAGTTAGTGCCAAGCCCAATAGTCACTAAACATTTAGGGAAGGCAAATATTATCTCAGTAATAAAATCTACTCTCTTTGGAGTGCCGCTACCGGTCTGTTCGTGTGGGGTTATACCGCGCGACAAGTATAAAGAAGTCAGCGGCTAGCAAAGGGGCGACACTTTCGTTCTTGATTTCGACCCCAATTACTGGTGTAGACTCGATTTTAGCAACCTATGGAATTTTTGGGTGGATTTTTACAATCTATAGAATTATTAGCTCTATGGTCATTGCGATGGTCTCAGGGATTTTAACAAATATCTTTGATAGCCACGCAGAGGAGAAGAAGAGCCAATTTACGATGGCAAAGCCAGCCAAGCCCATGGTGGTACAAGGGGTAAAATTTACCCCACAAGTAGAGGAGAGCTGTTGCGAGAGTGATGGGTCGAGCTGCTGTAGTACATCGGAGAGTAGCTGCTGCGATGGCAAAGAGAAGCAGGGCAGTTTTTCGCTGAGTAGAGCTATTAGGTATGCGTTTGTTACACTCTTAGGCGATATTGCTAAGCCACTTCTTTGGGGGCTTCTTTTTGGAGCACTCATTACTGTTGCGATTCCGCAAAATTTAAGTGATATTCTTGTTGAGTATTCGTGGCTCTCATATATTATCGTTATAGCTATTGCTGTGCCAATGTATGTATGTGCGACAGCGTCGCTACCTATTGCTGCTGGACTTATGTTATCAGGTGTTAGTGCTGGGGCAGCCTTTGTCTTTTTAACGGCAGGCCCAGCGACAAATACAGTAACAATAGGGGTTGTAAAAAAGATGCTAGGCAGCAGAGTATTAAGTATCTATCTTGGAAGCATTATTATTGGGAGTATGCTCTTTGGCCTCGGTTTAGATTACCTCTTTAGCTCTACGCAAATAGACCCAAAGACGCTAGTGCATATAGACGAAGAGAGTGGAGTA
>JALVWQ010000016.1 GCA_027034975.1 Campylobacteraceae bacterium | reverse complement strand
TTGTTGGGTCTACATACCCTTCGATTACAAAATCTACATCGCTTGGTACATAAATATCGTTAGTAATAGATTTAACAAGCCTTGCATTCTTGTTACGAATAAATCCATAAAGCAACAGTTCAAACATACCATGAGGCATAGGTGCCTGCCCACACCAAATATAGAGTGGGTCGCCACCAATTCCAATAGATACTGGCATCTTTTTGCCAGCTTTAGCGTATTGGTCAAAAAAGTTACTTGCATCTTTATGTATCTGCCAGTGCATCGCTAATTTGTTATTATCTAACTGTTGCAGTCGATACATTCCCACATTTTGCATATTGCCATCTAAACTTTGGGTATATACCTGCCCCATAGTTATAAATCGCCCGCCATCTTCTTCCCAAGTTTTAAGAATTGGTAGTTTATCTAAATCAATGTCGCTACCTTGAATTACAACCTCTTGGCACTCTCCCCTATTTTTAGAGCGTTTAGGGAATACATTTTTTAACTGCATTAGTGTTGGAAGCATCTTAATCTTTTCCATTAAGCCTTTTGGTGGCTTGAACTTCATAAGAGAATCTATAGAGTTACCAATATCATCTGGCTCTTTACCAAAAATCTTTCTTGTAATATCTTTATTTGCAAAGATATTCATTAATACTGGGGTATCGTACTCAATATTTTTAGCTTTATATATTGGCTTTGTAAAGAGTAGTGGGCGAGAGTCTTTTTTCTTTACCTCTAAGTATGCAATATGTGGTATCTCTAATTCCACATCTAACGGTTCATCTATTATTTTTAAATTACCATGCTCTTTTAAGAATGCTATAACATCTTTCATTTAAGTACCTTGCGATTAGCTACTAATTAAGCTTAATTTATTTAGATATAATTATACTAAAAAGAGATTAGGAACCTTATGAAAATATTAGTAAGTGCATTAGAGCACTCTGCAAATGTGCATTTAAAGTCTCTCTTAGAGCATTTAGAAAACGACTTTACACTCACTGGTATTTTTGACTCCTCTTTGGGCGACCCTTTAATAGATATGCAAGAGCATGCAATTATGGGCTTTGCAGATGTTTTTAAAAAGATTCCATTCTTCCTTAACCTTGCAAAACAGATGGTAGAGCTAGCAGGTGAAGCTGATAAGGTTTTGTTAATTGATAGCTCTGGATTTAATCTGCCACTTGCAAAAAAGATTAAGAAAAAATACCCCAATAAAGAGATTATCTACTACATTCTTCCACAAGCGTGGGCTTGGAAACGAAAGAGAGTCTTTACGCTCGCTAAAAATGTGGATAAACTCCTCTCTATTATTCCATTTGAAAAAGAGTACTATCCTCGAAATGCTAATATTGAGTATGTGGGACACCCATTGCTTGATTCGATTAAAGACTATAAAGATAGTCTAAATGAGAATATAGAGAAGATCCTCTTTATGCCAGGAAGTAGAAAGAGCGAAATTCAAAAACTAATGCCAATCTTTCGCCAACTTAGCACACTTTTTAAAGAGAAAGAGTTACTTTTAGCAATCCCAAAACATTTAGAGCACAACAGAGAGATATACGGTGATATATCGAACTTTACAGTAACAGATAATGCACAAAAGGCACTTGTAGAGGCTGATTTTGCATTTATCTGTAGTGGTACCGCAACACTCGAAGCTGCAATAATTGGCACACCATTTATATTAACCTACAAGGCTAAAGCACTCGACTACTTTATAGGAAGCAGAATCATAAAACTAAACTATATCGGTTTAGCAAATATATTTTTTGAAAAGATGGGCAAAGAGCCAATGCATCCAGAGATTATACAAGATCAACTCTCTGTAGAAAATTTAGTAAAAGCCTATAAAAAATTTAAGCGAGATGAGTTTCTTGAGAACTCAAAGATACTTAGAGCCTATCTACAAAAAGGGAGTGCCAAACGAGTGGCTGAGGTTTTAGAGAGTTAACTCTCTAAAATTTTTAACCCAAATATTGTAGTAGAATTAGCAAAGATTTGACAAATGCTTTGTTTTAGGGTGTTTGCAAAAATATTGAGGTTAACCCTTAGGTTAATTGATGGATTTTTGTAATTGCCCTAGAACAAATGATTTGCTAAAGGTTGTTAATCTCTAATGCAAAATTTGGGTTTAATCTAACTTCTCTACCACTCTAATAGAGTTAATATCATCATTTTGTTTTATACTATCTAAATTTTTAAAACTCTCAATATCATCCTCTTGGATATTACCAAATACTGTGTGGACACCATCTAAGTGTGGCGTCTCGACAAATGTAATAAAGAATTGGCTACCACCTGTATCTTTACCAGCATGAGCCATAGAGAGTGCACCTCGATTGTGTTTTACTCTGTTATCTGTCTCGCAAGGAATTGCCCAATCTGGACCGCCTGTTCCTGCAAGTGAAGGATTACTCTTAGAGTATGGGCAACCACCCTGAGCCATAAAGCCTGGAATTACACGGTGAAACTTTAAACCATCATAAAAACCGCTATTTGCTAAGTGTGCAAAGTTTGCTACTGTATTTGGTGCATCTTTAGGGAAAAGCTTAACAATAATCTTTCCTCTATTTGTATCTATAATTGCATACTGGAGCTTATTTAACTCCTCTTCGCTTAAATTGTACTCTTTCAATTTTTTTCTACCAAACATAGAGTATTCTCCTCTTTTTAATTTTGGGTATAATTATAGCAAAAAAAATGGAGTATTGAGTATGGAACTATGCATAGCACTTGATTTACCAACAAAAGAGGAGAATCTAGTACTCCTAGAGAAGATTCAAGAGCACAATAACTTATGGATCAAAGTTGGATTTAGAAGCTACATTCGTGATGGAAAAGCATTATTAGATGAGATAAAAGCGATTAATCCAACATTTAAAATATTTTTAGATCTCAAACTCTACGATATCCCAAACACTATGGCAGATGCAGCAGAAGAGATTGCAAAGTTAGGTGTAGATATGTTTAATGTGCATGCAAGTAGCGGTAAGAGAGCTATGCAGAGTGTAATGGAGCGACTAAAACCTCTTAAAAAACGACCAATTGTCTTAGCTGTAACTGCTCTCACCTCTTTTAGTAACGAAGAGTTTGCAGATGTATATAATCAAGAGCTAGCAGCAACTGCAAGTAAATTTGCAAAAGACGCCTACGAGAGTGGCTTAGATGGTGTAGTCTGTAGTGTATTTGAGAGTCAAGATATTAAAAAGAGTACAAGTAATGAGTTTTTAACACTCACACCAGGTATTAGACCATTTGGCGAAGATGCCGGTGACCAACAAAGAGTTGCAACTATCGAAAAAGCAAAAGTGGCTTTAGTAGATTATATAGTAGTTGGTAGACCAATCTACAAAGCTGAAGATCCACAAAGCAAAATAGAGGATATTCTTAAAGAGCTTTAGTAGTTTTATAATCATCAAAATAGAAAGAAAATCTCTTTTTATTTTGTTCCATGCCCAAGCTCGAGAGCACTGTTCATTCCCTCTATCATAAAATAGGTACCAATTGCAAAGAGAAGCAAAATGATAATAGGTGCGTATTTTTGAAACATATAAATCCTTTATGCAATGAGTAAACTCACTATTACTCCTAGAATTATAGCACTAACTTTTAAAAATGTTAATGTGTTATAGAGATACTTTATTAAGTAAATTATTTTTTGAGTCATATAATTTAAAATAGCCGTAATATGACTAATATCATCATGAGTTATACTATAATGATCATACAGTACTATAATTAATAATAGAATTGCTACAAAAAAGAAGAGTTTAATCATTTTTTTTATAAAAAAACCTAATAAAAAACCAAACAAAAGGTATAATAGCGTATATATATCCATATATTGGTTTATTTTGTTAATTATATTATCCACAAGAACTCCTTACTTAAAAAGTAATTATATCATAATACTATTTTTTTCCTCAATTAGAAAAATATCATTTTTTTATGTAGATAATATGTTTAATAAGCTTCTTCATATCCATATTATGGAATAATTTTATTAATAAATCAAGTCGTAAAAGGGTAAATTTGAAAAATTTTATTAAAATTATAATTTTAGCTACTCTATCTTTAAGTCTTAGTTATAGTATGAATTTCTCAGTAGTTCCAAATTATCATGGAGTTAACTTAATCTATGGGTACGGTAGAATGTATCGAAGTGATATTAATCGCTTAAAAGCAAAATATGCTCAAGTGCCAAAAGGGATTCAGACTATTTTAGTTCTCAATAGTAAAGGAGGCGAATTAAGAGCTGGTATTGCAATTGGAAAATTTCTAAAAAGAAAGAGAATTGGTGCTGCTGTAAAAAAATATGGTGTGTGTGCAAGTAGTTGTGCAATAGCTTTTTTAGGTGGTAGGTCACTTACAGGTGCAAAGTTACAAATTATTCCTTATGGTTCAAAGCTTGGATTTCATCAATTTCACTACAACAATAGCATCTATGTTAATGCTTCACAAGTTCAACGTGATTTAAGTAGTCTTATGAATTATACACGGTATGTAAATGCTCCAAACGCGTTAGTTACCAAAATGATGCAAACAAATGCAAATAGACTTTATTGGATTTCTAATCGAGATAGACGACGCTATCATTTTAGGAGTGAATATCGTAATATAAGCTTTAAAAACCCTAGTAGATATGCGAGTAGTGTCCCTGTTATAAAGAACAATCATCTAATTGCACCATTTAGTGGTGCATCTAGGCATCTTTTAACGCAAACATCTTATATTCGATACTATTTGAGTAAAGTAAATACATATTTAAGTGCAAATAGGGGTGCCTATTTTAATAATAATATCGCTCTAAATGATATCTATCATAAAGATTGGCTAAGCCGTAATTTAAACTATGTATATATTAAAAAGATTAAATTATCTCGTGCAAATAAGGTTGAAGCGAAAGTTATCTACTCATTAAAAAATGGTAAAAGAGTATGCTCTTATAATACATATAATCTATACCAAAATAATAATGGCTGGATAATTAGCAATAAAACTTATAAAGGGTGTGACCATAACTCTCGTAAGATACTTAGAAAATATGCCTCTCTGCTTCCATAGATACTATTAACATCTATTATTTTATATACATCTCTACTCTTTGCAAAAAATATTAGTCATAAAGTGTGTCAAAATTTAAAAGGGAATTATATCTGGAGTGATGGCGAGTGTATTCAGTATGCTTCATTTCTAGGTGAAGCAAAAGATAAGTTAATCGTTACCATTCATGGTACATGGAAAGAGGGAGCAGATACACTCTCTCGCTACAAACTCTTTGCAGAAACCTTGATATGGAGACAGATCTCACCATAGTTGCTGTTGCACTGCCATGTACTTGGGCTCATCTACAAATAAAATTTAAGTTCTTACTCATAATAAAATACGATCTATATAGCGAGTGCAAAAGAGTATATAGAGTTCTTGGTAATACCGCTTAAAGGTTTAAAAGAGAAGTTCAAAACCAAAGAGTTAACGGTTGTTGCATACTCTGCTGGGGCCCTAGCAACTGCTACACTTTAGGCTATAAGCCAAATCTTATTCAAAATGCTCTCTTAGCTGGTGGAAGGTATGATATCTATAAGATCGATAGTGATAAAAAGTTGATCTCGGCTATAGATGTAGTCGATAAAATCCCAAAAGAGACAAAAATTGTACTAGTAACTGGAACAAAAGATAACATCTCAAAACAAGAAACTACGAAAGTGTTTTATAATGAAGCAAAATCAAAAGGTTTAAATGTCTCTATTGTAGAAATAAAAGGGGCTAGCCATCTCGACCTAGATATGCATGAGTAGAGTATCGAGGCTATAAAAGAGATGGCAAAATAGCAACTCTCCCCTCCTCTTTACTCTAAGTATCTTAATGGTACACTTCCGCCCAATCTTACTATTAGGGTCAATCTATGTTTAATATTAAAAACTATAAAACTGATGATATTAAAAATGACATCCTCTCAGGTCTCGTTGTAGCTGTCGCTTTAGTGCCAGAGGCTATTGCTTTCTCTTTTATTGTAGGTATTAACCCCATTGTGGGGCTCTATACAGCATTTATCTTAGGTTTAGTTACATCACTCCTTGGTGGGAAGCCTGGTATGATTAGTGGTGCTACAGGCTCTGTAGCTGTTGTGCTTGTTGGTTTGGCACTAGAAGCAACTCATTACCTCCAAACTCAAGGATTGAAAGGAGATGAGTTAGCTTTAGGAGTACTACAATATATAGTTCTCTCTGCAATAATAGCTGGTATTATACAGATGCTTTTTGGTTTTTTAAAGTTTGGTAAATTTATACGCTTAGTACCACTCCCCGCAATCTACGGTTTTGTAAATGGTCTAGCAATTGTAATTGCCCTTGCACAGCTTAAATTCTTTAAGGGCGAGGGGTGGCAAATGTACCTTTTAGTAGCAGCTTCAATGGCAATTATGTACTTTGTGCCTCGTTTGACAAAGGCAATTCCAGCTGGTTTAATAGCTATTGTCTCTTTAACACTTTTTGTTTTCTTTACAGGTTTAGAGACTAAAACTATTGGTGATTTAGCTAACCTTAGCCAATTTAAGGGTCAATTACCACACTTCTCTATTCCAGATACGCTCTTTAACCTCGATGCAATTAAGATGGTTCTTCCATATGCAATTATTGCTGCACTTGTTGGTTTAATAGAGTCTCTTTTAACTTTAGCTGTTTTAGATGAACTCAGTGGTACAAGAGGGAGTGGAAACAAAGAGTGTATTGCACTTGGAGCCGGAAACTTTGCATGTGGTTTTTTTGGTGGTATGCCAGGGTGTGCAATGATAGGACAATCAATTATCAACTACACCTCTGGAGGGCTTGGAAGACTCTCTTCGTTTACTGCTGCAGTTGGATTAATGGCACTTGTAGCCTTTTTTACAAATACGCTGCAACTAATTCCTGTTGGGGTTTTAGTGGGTATTATGTTTATGGTAAGTATCGGTACATTTGAGTGGAGCAGCTTTGGGCACCTCAAAAAGATGCCAAAAGAGGATGCCTTTGTTATGGTAGCAGTAACGATAATTACAATCTTTTTTGACTTAGCAGTTGCAGTTATTATTGGTGTTATTATCTCTGCTTTGGTTTTTGCTTGGAAACATGCAAAAATTTATGCAAATAGTCGCCAATTAGGACAGAATGCTAAACTCTATGAGTTGCACGGCCCTCTCTTTTTCGCCTCGGTGCAATCATTTAATGATGTATTTGATCCAAAAGAGGATCCAAAATATATAATTATCGACTTTAAAGATGCTAGAGTAATGGATTCTTCTGGCGTAGAGGCGATCGAAAAACTTACCCAAAAGTACGAAAAGTTAGGCAAAAAGGTAACTTTGCGTCACCTAAGTCAAGATTGTAAAGCGACTTTAAAAAGGGCAAACGCCAATATTACCGAAGAGCCAGATGATCCAGACTATAAAGTCGCAAGGGATTACTAAATTATGTAAAAAGGAGCTTTAAAATTGTCGCTCCAACAACTATTAAAAAGAAGACTCGAATAAACTTAACCTCCTTTTTTGCAACAAGTGTAGAGCCAAGATAGGCACCAATAATCTGCCCTACTCCCATTACGATACCAGCAAGCCAAAGTACCAATCCAGCATAGATAAACATAGCAAGCGAAGCAATATTGCTTGTAAAATTAAAGAGCTTCGTCTGAGCTGTTGCTGCTTTTAAATCCAATCCTAAAAGCAAAATAAGTGCCATTGTCCAAAAGCTTCCTGTACCTGGCCCAAAAAACCCATCGTAAAAACCTATAAGCAAGCCAAAGAGAAGATAAAATAGTGGCTTTTGCATCTTTGCATTTGTATGAATCTTTCCTAAGTTGGGGCTCGCTAGTGTATAGAGGAAAATCACAATCAGCATCACAATAATCATACTCTCTAAACTCTTTGCATCAAAAAACTGTATACTATACGCCCCACTTACTGCACCAATAAATGTAAAGAGTACACCCCTAAAGAGCTCTTTTGGGTTCATTAAACCTCGCTTCGCATAGTTTAGCGTAGCCGTAAAGGAGCCAAACGAACTTTGTAACTTATTCGTAGCCAATGCCTGGTGAGGGGGAATACCCACAGCTAAAAGCGTAGGTAGCGTAATAATACCACCACCTCCAGCAATTGAATCGACAAATCCAGCAAAAACCCCTGCAAAAAAGAGGATCACAACTGTTACAATATCAAATTCCATGGTTCTCGTTATTAGATTTAAAAGCAAATATCATTAATTTAAAACCATCATTAAAACTGAAAAGAGTAGTAGGAGTGCCATTGTATAGTTAAAGAGCTTAATATGGCTCTCTTGCGAGAGCATTAACTTTATCTTTTTTCCCATATATCCCCAAAGTGCTATTGCAAAAACTATTGTAATTGCTGAACAGACTGCTGCAACAATTAAGCCAAAACTAAATTGCGATTGTGGAATATATAGAGTTATAGTAGCCAATGCTCCTGCCCATCCTTTAGGGTTAATCCATTGAAAAGCAACAGACTCAAAAAATGTAATTGGTTTCTTATACTCTTGCTCATCAACATTAAGAGGTGCAGTTGCAATTTTGTATGCTAGATAGAGAATGTAAGCACTACTTAGGTACTTAAGTGTTAACAAAATCGAGTGATGCTGCTCCAAAATAGGCTTTAGCACAAACCCAATAAGCAATAACATTATTGGAAAACCAACTGTAACACCTAATATATGAGGAATTACTCTTTTAAAGCCCCAGTTGAAGCCTATTCCCATAGCAATAATATTATTAGGCCCTGGTGTAAAACCAGCAACTACAATAAAAAGAAATAGCGGTAGAAACCACTCAAACATTTTTTAGCCCTTCTCTAAATGTGGCTACTCATTAGCAGCTAAATACTCTTCGTAGTTTCCTTCGAAAATATCTATTGTGCCATCCTCTTTAACCTTTACAATCTTATTGGCAAAAGCATCAATAAGCTCACGGTCGTGCGTAACACAGATTACGCCACCTTTATACTGATGCAGTGCTTCACCCAGAGCGATAATTGCCTCTAGATCTAAATGGTTGTTTGGCTCATCTAAAACTAAGAAGTTTGCACTATCCATCATCATTTTACTAAGCATTATTCTATGCTTCTCCCCACCAGAACACGAAGCTACCTCTTTCTCTTGCTCCTCTCCACTAAAGAGCATTCTTCCTAGGCACTTTCGAATCTCATCGATATGCCACTTTTGATCATGCCCCTGTATCCATTCGTAAAGCTTCTCTTTCGCATCTAAAATCTCTGTAGTATTTTGCGGAAAATAGGTAGGTGTTACGGTTTGCCCCCATTTTATACTACCGCTATCAGGCTCTAGGTTACCCATTATTATCTCTAAGAGTGTTGTTTTACCCACACCATTTGCAGCAATTACAGCTATTTTATCATTTTTATCTACTTTAAAAGTTACACCATTTAATACTTTATTGTCGCCATAGCTCTTGTGGATATCATTGACCTCTAAGACCTCATTACCAATCTCTCTATTGGCTTTAAACAGAATCGATGGATCACGACGAGATGATACTTGAATATCAGCAATATCTAACTTTTCAAGCTGCTTCTGGCGACTCGTAGCCTGCTTGGCTTTCGATGCATTTGCACTAAATCGAGCAATAAACTTCTCTAGCTCCTCTTTCTCTTTAAGCTTTTTACTTCGTTCTAATTCTGCTTGTTTCTTCATTAAGTTTGCAGCAATATACCAGTCGTCATAGTTTCCTGTAAATTCGCGTATTGTCTTAAAGTCTAAATCTAAAATATGGGTAACTGTTGCATTTAAAAAGTGTCTATCGTGCGAGATAATAACAACAACACCCTCATATCGCTTTATCTGCTCCTCTAGCCAAGCAATAGTCTCCATATCGAGGTTGTTTGTAGGCTCATCGAGTAGTAAAATATCGGGTTGTAAAAAGAGGACTTGTGCAAGTAAAATCTTAACCTTATCGCCACCTGTTAGTGTGCTCATTAAGTTGTCGTGCATCTCAACAGGAAACCCAAGAGAGGTTAAGAGCTTTTCTATCTTAACTTCACTCTCATATGTTGGATCCTCTTCTGCGCAGATCATCTCTAAATCTGCTAAGCGATTATTTACCTCTTCGCTCTCAAAATCACCCTCCATATAGAGCTTCTCTTTCTCTTTTTGTGCCTCAAAAAGCCTTTTGTTTCCATAAAGAACAGTATCTTTTAGCGTAAAATCCTCAAACGCATACTGATTCTGCCCCAAAACACCAAGCTTAGCCCCTGGCTGAATCTGCACCTCGCCCTCGCTCGGCTCAATCTCTCCTGCTAAAATCTTCATAAAAGTAGACTTACCAGCCCCATTCGCCCCAATAAGCCCATACCTCTTACCTGGATCTAAAGTAATATTTATCTTCTCAAAAAGTACTCTTTTACCATATCTTTGTGTTAAATTTACTGTGCTTAACATATTCTATTCTCTCCATTAAAAGCTTTATCGAATAATATCATTACTTATCTAAAAGGGTGTTTTTTATTATCTCTACTTCTTCATCGCAGTAAGAAGAAAAATCCCAAACTCTTTGTGAGGTTTCGAGATTGTAGTGGCATCTTCTATTTTTATATTTGTAAATCCTGCCTCTTTAGCAAAATCTATAAACTCTTTTCTATCAAATCCAAAATGCTCTACGCCGGTATCTACGCTATGGAAGCTGCCATCTTCACTATCTAAATCTGCGATTGCAATAAATCCGCCACTCTTTAGCATTTTATAGAACTTCTTAAAGAGAGCCTGAACATCCTTTATATGGTGGATAGTCATCGACGATACTATACCATCTACTTTTAAATCTAAATCCTCTTTTGTCAAATCTAACTCTTTTATATCGAGCTTACAAGGTATCGATTTTGCTCTTAAGATACCTATCATTGATGGTGATATATCTATAGCAGTAAATTTGCCAATATCATCTGCTAAACACTCTAGTAACAATCCTGTACCAGAGCCAAAATCTATCAAGTGCATATCTTTTGTTAAATTTATTTTAGCTTTTATCCTATTTGCAATAGCTTTTGCAGTAACCAATCTTCTTTGCAATGCATCATACTCTTTTGCTTTAGAGGCAAATTTATCCTCTTTATTCATAATAATAAACCTTTATTATGTAAAATATAGTTTGAAGAATCAGTAGTGTAACTGCTGCAGCAAGTTACTGCAGCACTATAATATAAAAAATTAAGCACCAATACCTAAAATAATAAATTGCACATACCAAATTGTAATTGAGATGATATATCCAACTAAGATAGTCCAAGCATACTTCATATGAGAGCTAAAAGTATAGATACCGTGTAGTTTACCCATTACTCCAACACCAGCAGCAGATCCAAAGCTAATTAAGCTACCACCAATTCCAGCTGTTAGAGTTACCAACATCCATTGTGCTGTCTGGGCATCTCCCATATTTGGATTAGCTTTAAGTACAGCACTCATGACTGGTACATTGTCGATAATTGCAGAAACAAAACCAACGATAATATTTACAACAGTTGGTCCTAAAGTATCGTAGAGTTTTGTAAAGTACTCTAAGTAACCTAAAAAGTGTAATCCACCAACTGCTGCTAAGATACCAAAGAAGAAGAGAAGTGTATCATTCTCGATTTTCGCTATCCATGCAAATGGGTTTAATTGATTATCTTTATCTTGCTTTATATTCATTTTATAGACATAGAGTTTTAAGAGTGCTAAACCAAACATCATACCCCACATTGCAGGTAAATGGAGTAGTTGGTGTGAGAGTACAGCCAAAAGAATAGTTAAAGCAAAAAGTCCAATAATTTGCTTACCACCTCTTTTTATCTCTACTTTACTCTCTGATATATCAAAGTGCGGTTTCCCATCTGGGACAAAACGACTTAATAGTAGAGCAGTGATAAACCAGCCAATAAAAGATGCTGGAAAGAGATATAAAAACTCTGTAAAAGATCCTTTTCCATCAATCCATACCATAAGTGTTGTAATATCACCAAAAGGGCTCCACGCACCACCGGCATTTGCTGCAACAACAATATTTATAGCACCAGGAACTAAGAAATTAGGATTATCTCTATCAATTGTAATTAAAACAGTAGATAGAATAAGTGCGGTTGTTAAGTTATCTGCAACCGGCGAGATAAAAAACGATAAGAGCCCTGTGATCCAAAAGAGCTTTTTATATGTGTAGCCTTTTGAAACGAGGCTGTATCTTAGTGCTGCAAAGACTCTTCTATCGATCATCGCTTCTATATATGTCATAGCAACCATTAAAAAGAAGAAGATTTCGGCAATCTCAACAATAAGTTTTTCTGTCTCCTCCTCTAAGTGGTGTCCATCTAATCCGTTGAGAGCAAAATAGACTCCAATTAACATAAAGATAGATGTACCCGTAAATAGTGCAGGCTTTGCTTTGTTGACATGGTACTTGTCTTCTGTAGCAATAAAATAGTATCCTATTATAAAAATAATTAATGAGACTATACCAACCCATGTGGTAGTTAAGTGTAAATCGTGCATCGAAACTCCTAAAAGATTTTGGTTTTATATTACCATAAACTCCATTTGTCTTGTCTAAAAGAGTTATGAATGCTATAAGAATTTTAAATTTGTTTCAAATATACTTGCATCAGATGGCTTCCAATAACCTTATAGCTCACAGCTGGGTAATGACTAAAATTATCATCTAAACGAACACCACCAATAATTGCAACTTTATGTTTCGATTTTGCTGCAATATCTAACAGTTCACTTCCACCAATAGTTACACTCTCTTTAGTAGTTGTGTTTCGATAGGCACCTAAACCTATGTAGTTTAATGCTTTAAAGCTATTAGCCTCTTCTATCTCTTTAGCATTATGGGTGGAGAGTCCTAGAATTTTGTTTCCAATTTTCGCTTTAATCTCTTTGATAGCAGTAGCTTTATTGGAGTTATATTCTAAAAGATCCTCTTGCCCAACATGCAGACCATCTGCAAACTCAATGAAGTCTATATGGTCATTAAGAATAAGCTTACCACGGTAAATACTGTTTAATAGTTTCAGATCCTCTCGGATAATTGAGGGGGCTTTTTGTTTATTTCTATACTGAGCAATTGGAATATTTTTTTGATTTAAAAAGTCTGCAAAGCTTACAAGATCGATACCAAATCGATCAAGTAGTGCTCTATCAATGAGTGCGTAGATTTGAGCTATTTTTAATCCTTTAAAAAAAGTTTAAGGAATTTTGCTACACTCTCTTTCATCTCATTTCGATTAACAACCATATCAATAAGACCATGCTCAAGTAGAAACTCTGCTCGCTGAAACCCCTCTGGAAGATCAGCCCCAATCGTTTGTTTAATAACTCTCTGCCCAGCAAAACCAATAAGTGAGTTTGGCTCAGCCATAATAATATCTCCAAGCATTGCAAACGATGCACTAACCCCACCCATTGTTGGGTCTGTTAATACAGAGATAAATGGTAACTTCTCTTCATGGAGCTTATGGAGTGCTGCAGAAGTTTTGCTCATCTGCATAAGAGAGAATGTACTCTCTTGCATTCTTGCCCCACCACTTGCACTTACAATAATTAAACCAGAGCGATTTTCGATCGCTCTATTGACTGCACGAACAATCTTTTCGCCCTCTACAGAGCCAAGACTCCCACCCATAAAGGCAAAATCAAAGACCACTAGCTCTGCTGGAAGCCCCTTAATCGTACAACTGCCACTAATTACAGACGATTGTCTACCAGTTTTCGATTTTGCTTCATCTAATCTCTTTTTATAACTCTTTTTATCTACAAATTTCAATGGGTCGTTTGGAGCCAAATTGCTATCGTGCTCTTTAAAACTCCCCTCGTCTGCTAAGAGTTCGATTCTCTTTTTTGCATCGATTCGAAAGTGATGTGCACACTTTGGGCAAACATTACTAAGTGCCTCAACCTCTTTATAGTACATTAATGATTGGCACTTAGGACACTTTACCCAATGACTTGGAGCTTCACTTTTACTTGCTTGTTTTTTAAATCCAAATAGTTCACCTAAATTCATAGATCTTCCTCTTTTAAGAACTTCTCTAGTTTTGCTAATAACTCTTTGCTATGTGCAACTATAACATAATCTTCGCTAATCGAAACTTTTAAATCTTCACAAAATGCCAAAGCCGCAGCAAAATCGTAAATTCGTAAACTCCCTTTGAAGATTACAAAATTGACTCTATGGGCATACGCAAGCGAAAGTGCCACAGCACCAGGTGATCGGAACTTAATATTCGCACTATTTAGTTTTGTGACAATTGATGCATAGGCGTAGGCTCTCTCAAAAATACCAATTTTCTTTGAGTAATCACTCTGTTCTACTTTAAAACTATTCTGATTAATCTTACCAACCATCAGTTGTGAATCTGCAAATTTATAAAAGAGATCCCCATTTGCAAAGTTACAGACAACTGCTAGCTCTAAGAGACCATTGGTATCTAAAAATGCGACTGAACTACCATAATAAGGAAAATTGGCATCTGCATTAGAGCTACCATCAAGTGGGTCGATAATTATTTTTCTATCCCCCTCTCCTATAATTCCAGACTCTTCAGAGTCTATCTCTCCAAATTTCTGGAGGTATTTGACAAATGTTGCCTCGCAAAAGAGATCAAAACCACTAGATATATCACCGCCTGCCCCTTGGTTATGTTCTTTGTGCCACTCTTGCTTGTAGCCCTCATTTATTGTTACATAGATCTCTCTATTTGCTTCGATAGCTGCTTGGAGCATTGCATCTCTCATTTTAAGCCCTAATGTTATAGAATACAAAATTGTATCACAACTTCGAAGAGATTGCAATAGAAACTTTCATATTTCAAAAAAAATAGATAAATGAAAATCATGAAGTTGCTCTTGCTAAAGTCAAAGCTTTAATGAAAGGAATTTTCAAGGTGTTTTTGAAGTGAAAGGGTTTATTTTAAAGCTTCAACGAGCCAGGGACGAAGATATGATTGTTACCATCTTAAGCCCTACAAGTGTAAAAAAGTACTACCGATTCTATGGAGCACGCCACTCTATCTTACAAATGGGGTACTTAATCGACTTTGAAGAAGAACAAGATAAGGCAAACTTTTTACCAAGAGTGCGTAGCCTCTCACATATTGGTTTTCCATGGCTTTACGATAGAGAAAAACTGATGCTTTGGCACCAATTTATAGCAATATTTGAGCGACACTTTCGCGATATCGAGAGTGTTGAGAGCTTCTATTTCTATACTCTTTTAGAGGCTGCAAAGCGGTGGGAGAAACAGTCCCCTAAGCGTTTAATAGTAGAAGTTGCAATTAATATTTTAAAATATGAAGGGCGACTCCAGCCCCCATCCCACTGTGTAATCTGTAACAATCAAATTGATAAGTCCATAGCTCCAATACAGGGCTTTCTGCCAGCCCACCCTGAGTGTGCCAAATCTCCAGCAATTTCAAAAAAAGATTTAATGAATCTTTTTGAAAGCGGCTCTACAATTCTTTTAGATGATGCAACAATTGAGCAACTCTATCTACTTGCACTTAAAGGCTTTTAGCTATAGTTCGATATAATTAGATCAAAATATTCATAGGATAAAAATGAGCTTCTATCTATACGATTCAGTACAAAAAGAGAAGAGAGAGTTTATCCCACTTGCAGAGGGAAAAGCAACTATCTATGTATGTGGTCCAACAGTTTATGACGATGCCCACTTGGGGCACGCTCGGAGTGCTTTAAGCTTCGATATTTTAAAACGAACTCTCCAAGATTTAGGGTACAATGTTACTTTAGCAAAAAACTTTACCGATATTGATGATAAGATTATCAATAAATTAGCTACTAGTGGCAAAACACTTCACGAGTTAACAGAGTTTTATATAAATAGATACTTAGAGGATATGGCCGCTTTAGGTGTTCTTCGTGCTGATATTGAACCAAAAGCGACAGAGTCGATCGAGGCGATTGAGAAGATGATTACAGAACTCTTAGAAAGCGATTGTGCCTACACGATAGAGAATGGAGATATCTACTTCGATACAAGCAAGGATAGTCGCTACGGTTCTATTTCGCATATGGTTACTGATGATGCACAAAACATTAGCCGAATCGAAGCCAATAGCCAAAAGCGAAACCCGAAAGATTTTGCCCTCTGGAAGGCGTGTAAAGAGCAAGATGTCTGCTTTAATGCAAAGATTGGGCAGGGTCGCCCAGGATGGCATATTGAGTGCTCGGCTATGATTAATAAATTCTTCAAAGGGAACGATGAGTACTGCATAGATATCCACTGTGGCGGTGCAGATTTGCTCTTTCCACACCACGAAAACGAAGCAGCTCAAACTCGCTGTGCCTTAAATAAAGAGATAGCAAAATATTGGATGCACAACGGTTTTGTGCAGATAGATGGTGAGAAGATGAGTAAAAGCCTTGGCAATAGCTTCTTCTTAAAAGATGCACTCAAGGTTTATGATGGTGAGCTACTTAGATATTATTTAATATCAGTCCACTACCGCAACGACTTTAACTTTAACGAGGTAGATCTACAAAATAGTAAAAAACGACTCGACAGACTCTACCGTCTTAAAAAAAGACTCTATGGTGGCAAAGTTGGCAGGGTCAATAAAGCGTTTAAAGAGGCTCTCTTGCAGGCAATGTGCGACGACTTAAATAGCTCAAAAGCGATGGCAATTGTAGATGATATGATAAGCAGTGCAAACGAGCAGTTAGATAAAGAGCCCAAAAACAAAGCTCTTAAGCAAGAGATTTTAGGAAATATCGACTATCTCTGCCAACTCTTAGGCATTGGGTGTAAAGATGCTATCGAGTGGTTCCAACAAGGTGTGAGCGAAGAGGAGAAAACAAAAATAGAATCGCTCATCGCAAAAAGAGCCGAAGCTAAAAAAGCAAAAGATTTCGAAAGTGCCGATGCAATTCGTGAAGAGCTGCAAAATATGGGTATAGCTATAATGGATATGGCTGATGGTACAAAATGGGAAAAATTATAAGAAGGAATAGAGATGTCACTATGTAGTTACGAGAGTGCTAAGAAACTCTTTTTTAAACTAGAGCCAGAGACGGCACACCTCATTGCAGGGTTTGGACTTAAAGCAATTTCTGCCTGCCCTCCCCTTTTTAACTATATGACCAAAAGGAACTTTGTCGATAACGATAGTCTCAAGCAAGAACTTTTTGGGACAACTTTTCACAATCCAATAGGTCTTGCAGCTGGGTTCGATAAAGATGGCGATTACATAAAAGCTATGCCAGCCCTTGGCTTTGGATTTACAGAGATAGGAACAGTTACCCCAAAGCCACAAGCAGGTAACCCAAAACCAAGACTCTTTAGACTCATAGAGGATAACTCTATCCAAAATGCAATGGGCTTTAACAATAAAGGAAGCTACTATATGCTCCAGAAACTCAAAAAGGTAAAGTTCTTTAACTTTCCAATTGGTATTAATATCGGGAAAAATAAAG
Source organism: Campylobacteraceae bacterium (assembly GCA_027034975.1). Lineage (GTDB taxonomy): Bacteria > Campylobacterota > Campylobacteria > Campylobacterales > Sulfurovaceae > JAADEQ01. The sequence continues at coordinate 36,317 of JALVWQ010000016.1, read as the reverse complement.
TTACTCCAGAAAAAGAGGCTCTTGGAGACTATGAACACCTCTTTAGAGCATTTAAAGATTACGGTACCTATATAGTCATTAATATCTCTTCGCCAAATACACCAGGGCTTAGAGATCTACAAAATGAACAGTTTATTAAAGAGGTCTTTAGAATTGGTAAAAGCATTACAAATCGCCCAATTCTTTTAAAAATTGCACCCGATATGAGTGCAGAGGATGCCATAAATCTAGCAAACTTTGCAATTGAGGCTGGAGCAGATGGGATAATTGCAACCAATACAACTATTGATTACTCACTAACACCACACGCAAAAGATTTTGGTGGAATAAGTGGAGCACTCTTAAGAGAGAAATCTTTTGAGATATTTGAAGCCTTAGCAAAAGAGCTCTATGGCAAGACTACCCTTATAAGTGTTGGAGGTATCGATAGTACACAAGAGGCGTACCGTCGTATTAAGGCTGGTGCTTCGCTTGTACAGATCTATACATCGTTAATCTATAAAGGTCCTTCACTTGTTGGCGAGATAAACCGCCAGTTAATACACTTAATTAAAAAAGATGGCTACAATTCGATTACTGAGGCTATTGGAGCAGATCGAAAGCATTAGGAGCTTTTATGAAACTTTTACTACTTTTACTACTACTAGGAGAGTTAATGGCAAGTTCATTACCCAAACACTATATACAAACTTTAGAGAACAACTTAACTGTATGTGTCATTCCACTTGAGAATGGAAGTGGTGTTATCACAACCGATATTATCTATAAAGTTGGCAGCCGCAATGAGATGATGGGAAAGAGTGGGATTGCTCATATGCTTGAACATATGAACTTTAAATCTACAAAAAACCTTAAAGAGGGAGAGTTCGATAAAATTGTTAAAGAGCATGGCGGAGTCAATAACGCCTCTACAGGTTTTGACTACACACACTACTTTATTAAGAGCTCTTCAAAGTATATAGATACCTCTATGAAGCTCTTTGCTGAACTTATGCAAAACCTCAATCTTACAGACGAAGAGTTCCAAAAAGAGCGAAATGTCGTTGCCGAAGAGCGACGCTGGAGAACCGATAATAATCCAATTGGTTACCTCTACTTTAGACTCTTTAACGAGCACTACACATCACACAGCTACCACTGGACACCAATTGGCTTTATGGAAGATATTCTCAACTGGAATATAAATGATATAAGAGAGTTTCATGAGAAGTTCTATAAGCCAGAGAATGCAATATTACTCGTCGCTGGCGATATAAAGCCAGAAGAGGTTTTTAAAAAAGCCAAAGAGCACTTTGGAGCAATAGTTAATAAAAAGAGTGACTTTAATAGCTCAATCTTTGGTACTTTTGAGCCGCGAGAAGCTCCTAGAGATGGTAATAAACGAGTTGAAATTCACAAAAAAGGAAACAGTGTAGAGACACTTGCGATTGCCTACTCTATTCCAAAATTTGACGATAAAGACCAAATTGTACTCTCTGTAATTACTGATATTTTAAGTAATGGAAAGAGCAGTAGACTCTATAAAGATATGGTGGAAGAGAAGCAGATCGCTTCGACTGTCTATGGCTACAATATGGAGATGAAAGATCCAGGTGTCTTTATATTCTTTGCAATGGCTAATCCAAATATCAGTGCTGAAGATTTAGAAAAAGAGATCCTTAGCAAAATTGAAGAGCTGAAAAATAGTGGCGTTACAAAAGAGGAGCTTGAGAAGGTAAAACTCAATACTAAAGTAGATTTTCTTAAAGATCTTGATAGCTCAAGCTCAATTGCAAACCTCTTTGGAGACTACTTAGCAAAAGGAAACCTCCAGCCACTCTTAGAATATGAAGATAATTTAGATAAAATTACAAGCGAAGATATTCAAAGAGTTGCAAAAAAATATTTTGATAATAATAGATCAACAACAATAATTCTTAGGAGAGATAGATGAATTTACTAATTAAAGGTGCAACAACAGCACTGATTACACCCTTTAAAAATGGGCAGTTAGACGAAGCAACATATGCAAAACTAATAAAAAGACAGATTGATAATGGTATAGATGCAGTTTGCCCTGTAGGGACAACTGGTGAGAGTGCAACACTTAGCCACGATGAACATAAAAGATGTATTGAAATTGCTGTAGAGGTTTGCAAAGGGACTAATACAAAAGTTTTAGCTGGAGCTGGAAGTAATGCAACACATGAGGCGATAGATATTGCAAAACATGCAGCAAAGTGTGGTGCAGATGCACTCTTTTCGGTGAGCCCATACTACAATAAACCAAGCCAAGAGGGACTCTACCAGCACTATAAAGCGATTGCCTCTTCCGTAGAGATACCATTTATGCTCTATAATGTACCTGGAAGAACAGGGGTAGATATTTTACCAGATACTGTAAAGAGATTATATGATGATGTTCCAAATATATTTGGTATCAAAGAGGCAACAGGTTCTATTGAGAGAACTGTAGAGTTGTTAGCAAAAGTTCCGGAGCTCTATGTATTTAGTGGAGATGATGCTATCGACTTCCCTATCTTAGCAAGTGGCGGTAAGGGGATTACATCAGTTACTGCAAACTTATTGCCAGATTTAAAAGCGAAGCTAACTCACGCAGCATTAGAGGGTGACTTTAAAACATCAAAAGCGATTAACGATGATCTCTTTGAGATTAACAAAGTCCTATTTTGCGAAAGCAACCCAATACCAATTAAAGCAGCTATGTATATTGCTGGCTTAATTGAGACACTAGAGTATCGATTACCACTTGTTCCGCCAAGTAAAGAGAATATGAAGAGAATCGAAGAGACACTCAAAAAATATAAAGTTGTAGGGGCATAAGATGAGTATGAAAGGGAAAACATTAGTAATTACAGGTGCTACAAAAGGAATTGGTAGAGCAACAGCTGAAAAGTTTGCACAAAATGGTATTAATGTAGCATTTACTTACAACTCAAACAAAGAGGCTGCAGATGCTATAGCAAATGAGCTAGAGGAGAAGTATGGCATTAAAGCAAAGGCTTATCCGTTAGATATTTTAGATACAGATCAATTTAAGCCTCTATTTGAAGCAATCGATAAAGATTTTGATAGGGTTGACTTTTTTGTAAGCAATGCTATGATCTATGGTCGAAGTGTTGTTGGTGGCTATGGGAAATTTATGAAGCTTCGTCCAAAAAAAGGATTAACAAATATCTATATGGCTACTGTAGGTGCATTTGTAGCTGGAAGCCAAGAGGCGGCAAAACGAATGGAAAAAGTTGGAGGAGGCTCAATTGTAACCCTAAGCTCTACAGGAAATTTAATCTATATAGAAAACTACGCAGGTCATGGTACAAATAAGGCTGCAGTTGAGGCAATGGCAAGATATGCTGCTGTTGAGCTAGGTGAGATGGGTATTCGAGTAAATGCAGTAAGCGGTGGACCTATTGAAACTGATGCTCTAAGAGCCTTTACAAACTACGAAGAGGTAAAAGCGGAAACAATTAAACGCTCAGCCTTAAATAGAATGGGAACACCAGAGGATCTTGCAGGTGCAATCTACTTCTTATGCACAGACGATGCAAGCTGGATTACAGGACAAACTATTGTCGTAGATGGTGGAACAACTTTTAGATAATGTTACTCAAAGAGGCTTTTAATATACCTAATATCTTAGCATTTGTTCGACTACTACTAGCACCACTTATGTTTGTGCTATTAGTCAATAGAGATCTCGATCTCTTTAGCGGTATTCACTACTCGTGGCTTGATTTTTGGGCTGCATTTATATTTGTTATTGCAAGTGTTACCGATTTTTTTGATGGCTATATTGCTAGAGAGTTTAACCAAACAACAACTCTTGGAGCAATCTTAGACCCATTAGCAGATAAGATGCTCACACTTGCTGCATTTTTAGGTTTAATGATGCTTCATCGTGCCTCTCCATGGGCAATCTATCTTATTTTAACACGAGAACTATTTATTACAGGACTTAGAGTTAGTGCTATAGATAAGGGAATCGATATTAGTGCTAGCTGGATGGGAAAAGTAAAAACTGTTGCTCAGATGATTGCGATTGGTTTTTTATTAATGCAGTGGCAATTTGGGACTACTCTTCTTTGGATTGCAGTTTTTTTAACACTATACTCTGGCTATGAATATATAAGAGATTTTGTAAAAAAAAGTATAAGATTTTAGAAAAAACTTCGATAATATTGCAAATTTTTTATCTATTTGTTTACAATTTTGCTATAATAACAAGATTATAAAAATGGAGACCTTAAAGGAATCATAGAATGAAAATTATCTATCTCACTTTACTTTTTTTACTTTCATTTACACTGAATGCGAGTGATCAATTTAGGCAGTATAAATTTAAATCTGGTCTTATCTATTACGATGTCAATACCTCTAGTTTTGATAGCAACTTAAACTCCAATGTTCGTGGTGTAGCACGACTTGTATTTGATAATTGGGGTGTAAAAGAGCTTAAAGAGGAAGAGGTTAGTGAAGTTCAAGAGGGAGACTTTAACACTACAAATAGTAGACATACAATGACGCTTGCAGATCATGGTACAATCTATACTGTTGACTATGGCGAAAAGAAGATATATAAAACTCGTGATAGAGATTTAGACTTAGCTATTACCGAAAAGCTTGATCTCTCAGATGAAAGTATTAAATCGCTTATTAAGCTGGGGGCTCAAAAGGTTGGTAAAGAGACTATTGCTGGGTATGAGTGTGATCTATGGCAATATGAAGACCAGGAAGTCTGTATGTATAAAGGGATTCCACTTAAGATTGTTATTAAAAATGCTGGTTTTATTAGCGAGAAAATAGCGGTTCAGGTAAAGTTTGATCAATCAATAGCTGAAAATAGCTTTGCTCTACCAAATTTCCCTATTGTATCTGATAGTGACTACAGTGGTAACAAAGCTGCAATGGTTAGAACTGAAGATTATATCTCTTCTATTAAAGAGCTTAAAAATCAGATGAAGCAAAAAGGTATTAATTTAGAAGATGCTAACCTCTCTGTTACACCTGAGCTTGAAAAAGATATTATCAATGCACTAGGCAAACGATATCTGCAGAAGCAAAAAAAGTATTTACCAGAACTTTTAAAAGCATTAGAGGCTGCTAAAACTTGTATTGCTAAAGCTGGCTCAAAGCAAGCAGCATTAAAGTGTATTGCACCTATAAAAGCCATCAATGATAAACTTGGTGATGCAACAAAAGAGTATGATCTTGAAAACTTTAATGAGATGAAGCGAATGAAGGTACTCCAATCGCTTGAAAAAGAGATTAAAGATACAAAAGTAACTGCTGAGTGTGTCGGAAAGTCAGAAAAAACGACTGATGTAATTATCTGTACAGAGGGAAGACTAAATCCTCAAGAGAGCACAACAACTATCCAAAGCACTTTGAGCGATACAAATAGCTCTAAATAAACAAATAGAGCACCTCGTCTAATAGAGGTGCTTTCGAACTTCCACTTTAGAGTTTTTCTATTCTCTCTTTTAGCTCTTTAAGAGTTGTTACAGTAGCGAAACAGACACTATTACTGCAGATTTCAAAGTTTTCATCTCTTGTTACTTTTAACAGTGTGTACGGATAGCTAAAATCCTCTTTTATGAGTGCTTTTAAGTTCACCTCTTTTGATTTAATAATAGTGTCATCTTTAATATAGCGAATAGCTGCATCTGTAAGTGTTGGTCTCGATATAGGTTGTCGCATCAGTTGGTATGAGTGCACTTGCAGTGTCTGGAAGGCAAATTTTTCGTATATCGCTTCGTTCAGCGATCGAAGTGTCAAGAGATTTTGCACCATTAGCGAAAGAGAAGAGGTGTATGTCATATCGTAATCCTCTTCGAAGTTCTTAAACTCTCCATTGCTCAGGAGCCATTTACCATCTCGATAGTATCTTTTGATTGCCTCATTTGTTAATGTGGTCGCTTTGATAATATAACTCTCATCAAGCGTTGCACTGTAAGCACTAAGATTTGCAGCAATGAGCCACGCGTAATCTTCTAAAAAGCCCTTTACTTTTGGCTGATTCTCTATTAACACACTATGGAAAAGCTCATTTCCTCGGAGCATCTTCTTCTCTAGTGCTTCTAGAGAGTTAACTGCTTTATCTAAATAGCTCTGCTCCTCTTTTGATGCCTCAAAAAGGGTAATAATCATCATACTATTCCATGAAGTAATAACTTTTCTATCGATAAATGGATACTTCCTAGACTCTCTTAGCTTTTTAAGAACAGCTAGAGCCTCTTTAACCTCTGGGGTATCCTTTAATCTACTCTCTTGTAAGCGAACAATCGATTTTTTATCGAAATTCCCATTACGGGTTATTCCTAGCTCAAAAAGGAGTTTGCTATCTATCCCCTCTTTTTCAAAAGCCTCTTTTACTTCGTTATAGTCATATACAAAGTAAGCCCCCTCTTCACCATTTGTATCGGCATCGCTTGCGCTAAAGAAGAGGTTATCTTGACTCATCTTCTCTAGCATAAAATCTATCGTCTCAAAGGCAGCACTTCTGTAGTGCTCCTCTTTTGTTAAGCGGAATGCCCTCAAAAGAACCTTTGCCATAAGTGCATTATCGTAAGTCATCTTCTCAAAGTGCGGTACAAGCCACATCTTATCTGTACTATATCTGCAAAAACCTCCATCAACATGATCGTAGAGTCCTCCTAGAAGCATACTATCGAGTGTATGTTTGAGGATCTCTAAAATTTCACTATCTCCCTCTAATTTGTAGAGATTTATAGCAAGCTCAAGTGTAGAGGCGTGAGGGAACTTTGGTGCATCTCCAAAACCACCATACTCCTTTTCGTAAACATGCTTTATCTGTTTTGTAACTATGCTTATTAACTGCTCATCAATCTTTGTTGCCTCTATTTTACTCTTAGGTCTTAAGGCATTTAGCACCTCTACGCCTTTTGCTTCGAGCATTTTTGGATCTTGCTTATAACTTTTTGCAATTGTATCGAGCAGTTCTCCAAAGCCCATCATACCATAGTTTGCAATTGGTGGGATATAGGTTGCAGAGTAGAATGGTACCTTGTTTGGTGTCATAAAGATAGAGAGTGGCCAACCCCCTGCTTTATTGTTCATCTTCTGATAAACCTCTTGAAAGTGTCTATCGATATCGGGGCGTTCCTCTTTATCGACCTTAATCGAAACAAAGTTTTCGTTCAGTTTTTCTGCAATCTCTGGATTCTCAAACGACTCTTGCTCCATCACATGGCACCAGTGGCAACTACTATAACCAATACTTAAAAAAATTGGCTTTCCATCTTTTGCAGCCTTCTCTAGTGCCTCTTCGCCCCATGGATACCAATCTACAGGGTTTTGTGCGTGTTGCTGGAGATATGGAGACTCTTCATTTATTAATCTATTTGCCATCTTCTAACCTTTTATTAATTATTATTTGTTATAGTTTTATATAATTTAATACACAATGAATGCATACATTTATGGTATGTTATACATTATAAAACTTAAATCGAGGATAAAAGATGAAAAAAATAGTTCTATCAATGCTGTTGCTCTTTACTACGCTTCTCTTTAGTGAAGGGTTTGGTGGTTTTGAGGTACCAAAGCAGCAGAAGTTCTTAAAACCTACAGAAGCTTTTAAAGTAGATGCGAAACAGAATAAAAAAGAGCTAGCGGTACACATCAACCTGGCACCTAAAATACATATCTATAAAAATAAGCTCAAATTTACAATACTAAAGCCTCTCAAAAAAGAGCTCCACCCTACCCTTCCGAAGGGAAAAATAATTACTGGAGAAGAGGCTTACGAAGGGAACCTTACAATTAAAATTCCTAACTCTCAATTGGGTGTTTCAGGCGAATACCAGCTACAAGTTGCTTTAAGTGGTTGCTCTGACGAAGGTATCTGTTATGCTCCACAAAGTTACCAATTTACTTTAAAAACAGCAGGGGCTTTTAATGCAACAAGCAATATTGCTAAAACAGAGGCTCCAAACCAAGCAAGTAACGAAAGCTTTTTTGCAAAACTCAAAAGATTAGCTGCTCAAGGGAATAGTAAAGAGATTGCAGAAGCTCTTAAAAACGAGGGGCTCTTCTTTGTTTTGATACTCTTCTTTATTGTTGGGCTCCTTTTAGCACTGACCCCATGTATTCTACCAATGATTCCAATCTTAAGCTCAATTCTCCTACAACAAGCTAATCGAAGTGGCGGAGAGATAAGCAGAGGTACTTCGTTTACAATCTCTCTAGTCTATGTTGTTGCTATGGCAGCTAGTTATGCTGTAATTGGTATTGTTGCTGGGCTACTTAATTTTGATCTTCAAGCGAATTTAAATAATCCATGGGTTATTATTCCTGTGGCAGCTATATTTGTAGCACTTGCACTCTCACTCTTTGGATATTTCGAGATTGCACTCCCATCTAAACTCCAGACGAAGCTCAATAATGTAAGCAACAATGCTCAAGGCAAAGGGCTACTAGGTACTGCAATTATGGGTGCTATCTCTGCACTCATTGTAGGAGCGTGTACTGCACCTGTAATTAGCGGAGCAATTATCTTTATCTCAGCAACTGGCGATGCCCTTCTTGGCGGATTAGCACTCTTTGTTATGGGCTTAGGGGCTGGTGTGCCACTGCTACTTGTTGGTATTGGTGCAAAAAATCTTGTACCTAAACCTGGTGGCTGGATGGAGAATGTCTCTAAAATTTTTGGTGTTTTAATGCTTCTTATGGCTCTATATGTGCTTAGAGGCATTATCTCTTCAACACTCTTTATCTATCTCTTTGCAATACTACTTATTGGTACTGCAATTATGTTTAAGGTATTTGATGCAAGTAAAACAACCGGCTTTGTAGGAGTGTTAAAAGTCTTTAATTTCCTTATTTTACTCTATGGTATTATACTCTTTATAGGTGCTATTAGTGGGGCAACTTCTATATTTAATCCACTTGAAAAGCTAAAAGGTGGAGCGGCAATTGCAATCTCACAAAGTATCTCAAAAGAGGAGCCAAAGCAGTATACTTTAGCGGCACTACTTAACGAAATTAAAAGTGCCAAAAGACCTGTTGTTGTCGATATTGGTAAAGAGAATTGTGCAGCTTGTACCGAGCTAGCAAATATTACTTTTCCAGATCCAAAAGTAAAAGATGCTATGAAACGATTTAAGTTTATACAGTTAGATATAACTAAGTATACCCAAGATGATCAAGATATCATGAAACACTTTAAAATCTTTGGGGCTCCTAATATTCTCTTTTTTAACAGCAAAGGAGAACCAGAAGAGAGTCTCTTCCAGCAAGGTTTTGTAAAGCCAGAGAGATTTGTAGAGATACTTAATACTATTAAGTAATATTTGCTAGAATTGCATTTTTGATAAAAATAACTAAAGGTTAAAAATGCAACAAAATATAGATGTAAATTCAGATATATTCCAGGCTGAACTAGAGAAGACTTGGAAGTTTGTAGAGAAGGTCAATAAACAATTTGGCTTTGTGCAAAACCCAGATGACGAAGTAAATGAGGGTGTTGCAATGGGTCTTGCACGCAATAGACTTATTTATGGTAAACGCTACTGCCCATGCTTTATTGTTCAAGGCGAAACCGAAGATGAGCGTAAAGTAGCTGACAACCGTATCTGCCCATGTAAACCTGCTCTAGAGAAAGAGATACCCGAAGATGGTGTTTGCCACTGCGGTATCTTTTGTACTCCAGAGTATGCAGAGCAAAAGAGTAAAGAGAAGCAATTAGATGAAGCATCCCATACTCACTCTCGTGGTTTAACCAAAGAAGAGGCTCAAATGCTTGTTAAAAAAGAGCAACTTGATGGTGATGAACTAGAGTCTCTACTAGAAGCACGAGAACTTGGAATGGTACAATTCTCACTTATTGATGTACGAGAGTTAATGGAGTATAAGATGGGGCATATCAAAGGGACTAATGAGTTGCTACCTACAACACAGTTTTACGACTGGATGCCAAAACTCTTAGCAAGAAAAGATGAAAATATCATACTCTACTGCCATACAGGAAGCAGAAGTTTCCAAGTGCAACAGATTTTAAAATCTAATGGTATGCAGAGTATCGGAAACCTCTATAGAGGTATCATTAGCTACCCAGGAGAGATAGTTCAAGGGTAAGCTACTCTAATGATATTTTGGTACAATTAAATAAAAAGGTTGTAGATGTTTGGTTTTTACAACATTGCAGTAGCAGCACCAAAGCTGACTCTTGCAAATCCCTACAAAAATCTTAAGAGTATCCTCGAACTTGTAGCAGATGCTAGCAAAAACAGAGCATCTGTTTTACTCTTAAGCGAGTTAACACTTATTGGCTATAGTGTTGGAGATATCCTCTTTCAACAGAGCCTCCTTCGTTCACAAAAAGAGGCACTCTTAGAGCTCTGTAAGCAAACAAAAGATATAGATACAATCATAGTTGTAGGCTATGCAATGCTGCATAATAATCGACTCTACAACACTGCTATTGTACTTCAGGATGGAAAAATCTTAGGGATAGTGCCAAAAAGCTTCATTCCTAATAAACAGGAGTTTTATGAACTCCGCTACTTTGTATCTGGAAAAGAGTTAACTAATAGCTACACAAACCACTTTGGCGATAGTGTTCCTTTTGGTGTGGATCTGCTCTTTAGCGATAATAGTGGTATGAAATTTGGCATTGAGATATGCGAGGACCTCTGGGCAGTAACACCACCAAGTAACCAAATGGTAGCAAATGGGGCGAATCTTATTTTAAATTTAAGTGCAAGTAACGAGATTATTGGAAAAGCTGAGTACCGAAGAGAGTTAGTACGCACCCAAAGTGCGAGGGGAATTTGTGCCTACGCTTATGCCTCAAGTTCACTTGGAGAGAGCTCTACAGATACAATCTTTAGTGGTGATCTACTTGTAGCTGAGTATGGCTCTATAGTTGCTCAAGATGGCAGACTCACATTTGAAAATAAGATACTCTATGCAACTGTAGATCTTGAGAGAGTAAGCAATCTAAGAATTAGCGACAGCTCATTCTCACAAATGCCACAGAGTAACTATAGAGAGATAGAGTTTAAAGCCCTCCCAAAAGTAGAGAAGATAGAGAGGTTTGTAAACCCTCACCCATTTGTACCAAACAATCCAAAACTTAGAGAGCAAAGATGTGAAGAGATTACCGATATACAAGCCTATGCTCTTATTCGAAGAATGCAGCAGGCTCAAATTAAAAAAGCTGTTCTTGGAATCTCTGGAGGACTCGACTCTACATTAGCACTCTTAAGCACCCATAAAGCCTTTAGTTTAATGGGCTGGGATACTAAAGATATTCTTTGCTACACAATGCCTGGGTTTGGTACAACGAGCCGTACAAAGCAGAGTGCACATAAACTCTGCGAGCTTCTGAATGTAACACTTAAAGAGGTGGATATTACAGAGCTTGCTCTTAAAGAGTTTGAAGCGATAGAGCATAACAAAGAGACTCTAGATGTAACATACGAAAATGTCCAAGCAAGAGTCCGCACCTCTATTTTAATGAATAGTGCAAACAAGAATGGTGGGCTTGTAATTGGTACAGGCGATTTAAGCGAAATTGCCCTTGGTTGGAGCACCTATAATGGTGATCATATGAGTATGTATGCACTCAATTGTGGTATTCCAAAAACCCTTATTCGCTATATAATCGAATATTATGCACAAAGTAAAATAGAACTACAAGAGGTATTAACTACTATTTTAGAGACACCTGTCTCTCCAGAGTTGCTCCCAAGTCAAGAGGATACAATTACACAAGAGACAGAGTCTATCATTGGCCCCTATGAGTTGCACGACTTCTTTTTGTATCACTTTATTCGAGAGTCATTCTCTCCAAAGAAGATTCTCTTTTTAGCAAGCCAAGCATTTAGCGATAAATATAGCCATGAAGAGATCAAAAAGTGGCTAAGACTCTTTATAAAGCGTTTCTTTACACAGCAATTCAAACGCTCAGCTATTCCAGATGGCCCAATGGTAGGTACAATCTCTCTTAGTCCTCGTGCCAATTGGCGAATGCCAAGCGATAGTGATTTTGAGATTTTTTTAAAAGATATAGATAGTGATTCGTAGATGAAACTTTCATGTTTCAAAAATAGAAACTAGAAACAATTTTCCTTAAAAAGGAGATTACAAGATGCAAGAGTATATTTCGATTAAAGAGTATGCGATTCGAAATAAAATAAGCTACTTTAACGCTATGAAGCTCGCAAAGAGCGGTAAAGTTGAGACAAAAACAGAGATAATAGATGGGAAAGAGAAAATTCTCATTAAAAGTGATGCAAAAATTGTTACAAAAAAAGAGCCCAAAAAAGCACCAACTATTGAGGATCTTGCAAAAGAGATAGAGAAACTAAAAAAGCGTATAGCAGAGCTTGAAGCTAAATTATAGCTTTTCTCTGTTATTATTACGGAAGTAATTTATAAAGATTGGATATGGTTGGTAGTTTAATTAAGCAATTATTTCTCTTTGCTATTCTAAAAAGCAAATGCCACTGTAATGCAATTTTTCAACGCAAAACAAGATTAATACTGCTTTTAAATACCTTTATTCCACGATGTCCATACTACTGTACCTATTTTGCCTTTAGGCGTACTGGCGTGCACCCTCCTCTCTCTTAACTTTTATTAGTGAGTACATTTATATTATTAGTACAGTTCTTTTATTATTTTTCTTAATAAAAGCTAAGAAATTTTTGTGCCATAAGCATATTTCTATATGTTACGGCATATAAGCGTGCTAGTATTTGTATATCTCTAATAAAAACTTTGTCATTCAAATTCAATAGATCATTGAAATAAAAATAGTTAAAATAAAAAGGATAGATATGTCAAGTTATGTAGTAGGATTTCCAAGAATTGGAGAAAAAAGAGAATTAAAATTTGCACTCGAGAGATACTGGAGTGGTAAAACAGACTTTAGTGAAGTAGAGAGAGTTGCTAAAGAGCTAAAATTAAGACACTGGAACTACCAAAAAGAGGCAGGAGTCGATTTAATTAGTGTAAATGACTTTTCACTTTATGATAATATGTTAGATACTGCTATTATGCTAGGAGCAATCCCTGAGAGATTTAGAGGCTTAGAGGGTGAAGAGCTCTACTTTGCAATGGCAAGGGGGAACAAAGATGCTGTAGCTATGGAGATGACAAAGTGGTTTAATACAAACTACCACTATATTGTACCAGAGCTTACAACAAACGATAGCTATAGACTTAATGCAAGTAAAATAGTTAATGAGTATAAAGAGGCAAAAGAGGCTGGGATCAGTCCTAAAATAAACCTTATTGGGCCAATTACATTCTTAGCACTCTCTAAAAGAGTCGATAGAGGGGATACTTTTGAGCTCTTAGGCAAAATTTTACCAATCTACGAAGAGCTACTAACTGAGCTGTCAAAATTAGATGAGAGTGTAACAGTTCAAATCGATGAGCCATACTTTGTAAAAGATTTAGAGGCTAAGGAGCTAAGTCTTATTAAACCAACTTACGATAAGCTCTCATCTGTTGCTAAGAATATTACAATAGTTGTATCTACATACTTTGAGCATGCAACAGAGGCTACAAATATCTTAGTCAACACCGGAATAGATACTATTGGATTAGATTTTATATATGGAAAAGAGAATATTCAATCTCTTGAGAAGATCGCAGCAAAAGGGAAAAAAGTTATTGCTGGTGTCGTTGATGGTAGAAATATCTGGATTAATAACATAGATGAGAGTTTAGAACTCCTCAATAAAATTGCAGCCATCGTTGGCAAAGAGAATATCACTGTTGGGACATCTTGCTCACTGCTGCATACACCATTTACGCTTGAGTATGAAGAGAAGCTCAATAGAGATGTAAAGAGTTGGATGGCATATGCAAAAGAGAAGCTTCAAGAGCTTGTAATACTCGACAAGCTCTTCTTTGAGGGCAAAGAGGCACTAACAGAGAAGCAAAAAGAGCTTCTAGCAGCAAATAGAGCTGCAAATAAGACGCGTAAGAGTGCAGATATTATCCATGATAAGGCTGTGCAAAAGCGAATCAATAGCAACTTTGCACTAGAGAGAGCCGATAAGTTTGAAGATCGTATTAAATTACAGCATGAACTCTTTAACTACCCTACTCTTCCAACAACAACTATTGGCTCATTCCCACAAACAAAAGAGGTTAGAAAAGCAAGAAGAGACTTTAAAAATGGAAAGATTAGTGAAGCTGAGTATAAAGATGCAATGAAAGCCTATATCGATGATTGTGTGGCATTCCAAGAGGAGGCAGGTATTGATGTGTTGGTGCATGGTGAGCCAGAGCGTAACGATATGGTTGAGTATTTTGGAGAGCAACTTAAAGGTTTTGCATTCAGCGAAAATGGTTGGGTGCAAAGTTACGGTAGCCGCTGTGTTAAACCACCAGTAATCTATGGCGATGTGAGCCGCCCAAAACCTATGACAGTTGAGTGGATTACCTATGCACAGAGCAAAACACAAAAAGTAATGAAAGGTATGCTTACAGGGCCTGTAACTATTCTAAACTGGTCATTTGTTCGTGACGATTTAGAGCGAAGTGAAGTCTCTAAACAGATTGCACTTGCTATTGCAGATGAGGTTAGCGATCTTCAAGATGCTGGAATTAAGATGATCCAGGTTGATGAAGCAGCATTTAAAGAGGGGTATCCTTTAAGAGCCTCTAAGATTCCTACATATGAAGAGTGGGCAGTAAGAGACTTTAAAATTTGTGTTGCTCCAGCAGTAGCAACTACGCAGATCCATACCCATATGTGTTATTCTGAATTTAACGATATTATTCGCACAATCGAAGCGATGGATGCAGATGTTATCTCAATCGAGACAGCAAGAAGTGGCAATGAACTCCTTAAAATCTTTGCAAAAGTTGGATATAAGCAAGAGGTTGGACCAGGCGTCTACGATATACACTCTCCAAGAATTCCAAGTGTTGAAGAGATCGTTACACAGATCAACAAACTTTTAGAGGTGCTCCCAGCAAAACAACTCTGGATAAACCCAGATTGTGGTTTAAAAACAAGAAAATGGGAAGAGGTAAAACCGAGCCTTAAGAATATGGTTGAGGCAGTAAAGATCGTAAGAGAGCAACTCTAGTGCAGATGATAGGCTACACTTTGTAGCCTATTTACGAAATTGAGTCAAAGCATAATCACAAATTGCCTATTTTTTAAGCAAAAAGAGTATAAACTAACAATAAAAAGGCAAAGAGTGTTTATTGTTAGTAATTCAAAAATAGTAAATAACATATACCAATCGCTTCAATCTACCAAAGATCTCCATGTATCATCAATTCTCTATGGAGAAGCGTATACTGGGAAAAAGACGCTTGTAAAAAAACTCTATCCCAACTCAGTATGGGTTGATGGCAGTAAATTAGAAGATGTTTTAAATGCACTTGGCAACTACTCTCAAATAATCATCACAAATTACGAGAAGATAGCAAATATAGATGCGATTAACTTTAACAATAGTAGTGTTATTGCAATCTATAATAAAAAGAGTCTTGACCCCCGTTTAGAGAGTAAGTTTGCATTTATCTATAGAATGCCTCCACTCTCTGAACGATTAGAAGATATCGAACTCTTTACAAAATATTATACCCAAGAGGCAAGAGAAATATTTAATATCTCTTCAGATGTTGAGTTGGATAGTAACGATATCGATCTCTCACAGAACTTCCGCTCTCTTAAGAGTTCTATCTATAAATATCTACTATTAAAGCAACTCTCTGATGAAGATTTGACCTACACACTCGAAAATTACTTCGAAAAACACTATAGCGGTTCAAATGTCTATAAAAAGATGCTAGAAGTCTTTGAAAAACCACTTCTAAAAGTCGGACTTAAACTATACAAGTCACAACTGAAACTTGCTGATGTTTTAGGCATTAACAGAAATACACTAAGGAAGAAGATCAATGAATATACCTGATTTTGAATTTCTTGCAAATATGGATAGTAATCCACTCATTGTCTTTAATCCAAATGGTAAAATAGTATACCTCAATGATAGTGCTGAGATACTTATGGGGTATGTCTCTAACTCTGAAATTTATAATCTTGCTCTTAATAATGCCCCAAAAGATTATGGCATAAAAAATAGCAAAATGGAGCTTGTCTATGACCACTTAAACTTTTACAGCATAAGTGTTGGCTATAACAGTGACGAATGGATAGCAATTAAGCTCTACTATCGCCCTCTCTCGAAAAAGTATGCAAACGGCGATGCAAAGCAGCATATTTTAACAGATATTAATAAGATGTTAAGTGTAGCAATCCACCAATATACTATCGATAAAGATATTGATATCAGACTCTTTGCCGATAGTGATCTTCCACATACTATGCTGAATCAAAATGAGTTTTTAAAACTACTTAGAATGACACTCTCAACTTTTCGTGGATGTGGCTATTTAGATATTAGCCTAAAACTTGGGATTGGCGAACATCTCCTTGTTAATGGTAAATCGTATAAGATATCTATTCTTAAGCTCAAATCGAGTAGTCGCAATAGAAAAGAGGATAAAGAGATCGACGAATTAGCAAATCGGCTCTGTATTGTTCCAAACCTCCAAGAGAGTAGCATATCTTTTGATATTCCAATTATCCAGGAGTAACTACTCCTTCATTGTATCGATATACATTTTGTGCCGTTTTTTAAGCTCCGTTTCTTTCTCTTTATCTATCTCTCCACTCTCTATAGCACTCTCTAGAAGCTCTATTCGATCAAGAAGATAGTTAAAGAGGTCTTTATCGATATCTGGCATTATATTGTGTTTGAGTGGCTCTTTATTATCAATTCGTTTTGTTACATGGGCAGGAATACCAACAGCTGTTGACTCTGGTGCAACATCTCTAATAACTACAGAGTTTGCACCAATTTTAGCCTCTTTTCCAATTCTAATATTCCCTAGAACCTTTGCCCCAGCTCCAATTGTTACCCCATCTTCAATTGTTGGGTGACGCTTTCCTTTTGAGAGACTTACCCCACCAAGTGTAACTTGCTGATAGATCAATACATCATTCCCAATTTCAGCTGTCTCACCAATCACAACACCCATAGCATGATCTATAAAGACTCTTCTACCGATTGTTGCACCTGGGTGGATATCGACATAGGTTAAAAATTGCCCTATTGCAGATATAAGTCGTGCAATTAGTTTAAAATCTTTTTTGTAAAAAAAGTTTGCAATTCTATAAAAAAAGAGAGCCCAGACACCTGGATAGTTAAAGAAGAGTTCAAACTTTGACTTTAATGCCGGATCATTCTTCTTAATAGTTTGAAAATCTTCAATAATTGTTGCGAATAAACCCATATAATCAACCCCTACTTGCTTGTATTGTTTTAAGGTAACTATTCTCACTGAGATAGAGATAGAGCTTTCCTAATAGTCGCTCTTTCTCATCATCACTAAGTGATGACTCTTCGATATTACTTTTAAGTCGTTTATCGATCACACCGATATCATAATCTAAATCATCTAATATATCCATTAAGTTTTGTGCCTCAAGTATCGATTCTATCGAATAATCTCCATTTTTATCAAAGCGAATCGTTGCCTCTGTAGGGTGCGTAAAGAGGTTGTGTTTCATCCCAAGCACCTCTTGGTAGGCACCAACCAAAAAGAAGCCTAAAAAGTACTCCTCCTCTTCTACATTAATATCGTGTAGCTTTAACGGTGCATGAGCATTATAGGCAATCTCACCATCGCTATCGCAAGTGATATCCCAAATTGCAGCTGCTTGGGTAGGAGTTTTCGACAGATGCGAAAGTGGCACTATAGGAAAGTGTTGTCCTAATCCCCAAAAGTCTGGAAGTGACTGAAAGATCGAGAAGTTCACAAGATACTTCTCTTGTATCTTATCTTCGATCTGCTTAAGATCCTCTCGCCCTTTGGTATCTAAGAGGGCTATCGCTTTTTTAATAATTAAATTGACTAGAATCTCTGTATTGGAGCGATCCTCTAAATCTATGTAGCCTAAATCAAAGAGTGTCAAGAGACTCTCTAAATGGTCGATTGCATCATGGAGGTACTCTCGTGCATTTGTCTTCTCTATTGATCTGTAGAGATCATACAACTCCTCTATTAAAGGAGGGTTCTTCTCTTTAAGAGCAAGAGACTTTTCGTTATACTCTTGCGAAAAGAGCTCGAGTACCGGAGCTACTAAAACTGCATGGTGTGATGCGATAAAACGCCCCGATTCGGTATAGATATTGGGCTCTTTTACTCCCTTATTTTTTGAGATCTCTTTCATTAAAAAGACAACATCATTTGCAAACTCTTTAATAGAATAGTTGCGACTATGGTTCTTAGCAACTTGTGAATACTCTACAGCTAAACCACCCCCAATATTGATAGACTCTAAACCTTTTGCTCCTCTCTTTTTCAAATCTGCATAGATATTTCCTGCTTCTCTTAGTGCTTTCTTGAGTGGACCAATCTCCTCCATTTGTGATCCAATATGAAAATGGATCATTTTAAATTGCTCTAAAAGTCCCTCTTCTCTTAAGATATCGCATGCAATCAAGAGCTCTGTAGAGGTTAAACCAAACTTAGAGCTGTACCCTCCACTCTTCGACCACACCCCAATTCCTGAGCTATGCATACGAATTCGCATTCCTATACTTGGTATAAGAGCATCAGAAAAACTCTTTGTAAACTCCTTATGTACCTCTATAATTGTCTTTAGCTCATTAAGCCCCTCTATTGTAATAGTAATATTGTGTCCACTCTTTGTGGCGATAAAACAGAGAGCTATCATCTCTTTATCTTTAAAACCATTTACAGTAATTGGTGCACCAATGGGGGTTTTTGCCATCGCTATAATAAGTTCTGCTTTACTTCCAGCCTCGAGTCCATAGTTATACTCTCTTGAACACTCAACAACCTCATTTACAAAATTGGGAAACTGATTTACTTTAAGAGGGAAAACAGCATTAAAACTTCCTCTATACTCAAACTCTTCAAATGCCCTAGAGAATTCACCAAAGAGAAGATCTATCTGCTTCTTAATAAGGTGTGGAAAACGCAATATTACTGGCCCTTTATATCCACTATTTCGTATCTCTTGCGTAATATCTAAGAGCGAAGGTCGATTTGCATAGTTTACAACAATAGTATCACCCTCAATGTCAAAATTTCCACTTCCCCAGATAGACAAACCATAATTACTCTTCACAATGCTGCTCCTCGAAAGATTCCTTACGATTATACTAAAAAATTCATTTCTTTCTCTACAGAGGATCAACTGTACTATTAAAAAAGGCTCTAAAAGAGATAAAAAATTATAATAGCACCTTACTTTTATAAAAAAGAGCTATAATGGTTACTGAAGAACAAAGAGGTAGACTCTTTTTTGCAACAGGTTACAAGATGTACTACTCTGCTTGAAGATCTACTTTGTCTGTTCTTCGATATATTTTTTTAAAGGTCAACAATGTCTAATCTTTTAGAAGGCACAGTAAAGTGGTTTAACGATGAAAAGGGATACGGATTTATCTCTCAAAGTAATGGGGAGTCTGATGTATTTGTTCATTTTCGTCAAGTAAATAACCCAAGTGGTGGTCGTGTATCACTCCAAGAGGGTCAAAAAGTCACTTTCGAAGTATCACAAGGTCCAAAAGGTCTTCAAGCAGAGAATGTAACTGCACACTAAAAAATTGCCCTAGTGGCAATTTTTACTTTTCTACAGATCTAACCTCAACTTTATAACACATCTATAATTTCAGCACCACCAAGCAATCTATCTCCATCATAAAATACAGCAAATTGTCCCTTAGCAACACCAAAAGCTGGCTCTTTTAGACTGATTAAACCGATATTTTTATCGATTTTTACATTTGCCTCGATCCCCTCTGTTCTATAACGCACCTTTACCGTACAATTAAAGTCGTTACTCTCTTCAAAAAGGTTAATATTTGAGACAATTATCTCACTCTTGGCTAAATCCTCTTTTTTTCCTACTACAAGTGTGTTGTTTTCTGCATCGATATCGACTACAAAGTGAGGTTCGTGTGCCCCTCGCACAAAGAAACCTCTTCGCTTCCCAATAGTATAGTGCATAAAACCTTTATGGTCGCCAACCTCATTACCCTCTAAATCTTTTACAACACCAGGTTTATCTGTTTCGATATGCTTATTAAGAATATCAACATAACTATTCTCTACAAAACAGATTTCGCTACTCTCACTCTGCGTCGCAAACTCTTGCAGTATCTCTATACCCTTTGCATACTCTTTGACATCACTCTTTATCCATTTCCCAAGTGGAAAGATAACTCTAGGTATCACTTTGGGATCAATCCGAGCCAAAAAATAGCTCTGATCTTTACTTGAATCTTTCCCCTTATAGATAAACCCATCTCGCACATCTACATAGTGTCCTGTTGCAATATACTCTATTCCCAAACTATCTGCAAACTCAAGCATCTTTCCAAATTTAATTGTTCTATTACAAACAACACAAGGATTGGGCGTTAAGCCATCTTGATAGCTCTTTACAAAGTAGTCATAAACCTCATTTTTAAAGCTCTCTTGAATATCGAGTACATGTAACTTAATACCTAAATAGTCTGCAACCTTCTGAGCTTTCGCAATATTTGCACTATTGAGCTCCTCGATATCATGCATCACCATATAGACACCCTCTACACTATAGCCTTGGCTTTGCAAAAGCAGAGCACTAACAGTAGAGTCGACACCACCACTTAAGCCAACTAAAACCTTTTTCACACATTTGCCTTTATATATCTTTTAAATCACCAATAAAATAATTGAGTACTTTTTTGGTACTTGCCAACTCTAAATCCTGCGGAACTCGCTGTCCTGTACTTAAAAACGAGAGAGGTAATTTTGTCTCTAAAAGAAATGCAATAATATTGCCAATATCTTTTGTCTCATCGATCTTTGTTACAATAAGTGAATCTATATTTAAAAAAGAGAAGTGCTCATAGATACTCTTTAGATCTCTATACTTTACCCCAGCAGATACAACTAAATTTGTATGCACTTCGCCAATCAGATTTTTACTGTTTTGGTAAAACTTTACCGTTTTCATTAACTTCTCAATATCGTATGGGGCACTCCCTGCACTATCTATAAAGAGGAATCGCTTATCATCAACTCTTTTTAAGACCTCATAGATAGTTATCTCATTCTCTGCAAAGTAGTAATCGACTCCTACTCTTCTCATATGGGTATGTAACTGCTCATTTGCAGCTGCACGGAAGGTATCTAGGTTAATAACTGCAATCTCTTTTGGGTGCACCCCTTTTGCGATAGCATAAGCAACAATTTTTGCAATCGTTGTCGTCTTCCCCACACCTGTTGCACCTACAAAGAGATGCACTCTATCCTTAAGAAAGTTTCTATCTATCTGTAGAGCATCTTCTAACTCTTCAAGTACAAAGGAGACTAAGAGTGTCTCATCCTCAGCCACTTGTGTAGCCGTAAATGGATCGAGCATATAGTTTACCCACTTCTTATCGAGCCCTTTCTCGATTAAAAGCTCTTTTACATGCTCTATACTATTTTGAGCTTGTGTGGTTGTATAGTTGTATCGCTTCTCTTCAGGCAACACTTGTGGAGCCTCTGGCTGAAGAGCCTCTTTCATCTTATTCATCTTGCTCTTGAGTAAATTGAGCTCCTCTATAAGTTGCTCCTCTTCGCTCATACCGATACCTTCATAAAAGCTCTCTTCATCAACCTCTATCTCTATCTGTGCAACTAATGCACCATCGCTATTTTTATACTGCGAAGCCTTCACGACAGAGAACTTTTCGATAGAACCATACTTTTTTAGTGCAAGTTTATACGCCTCTAGTGGTGTGTCTGCTACAAAACTCTCTTTAACCATCGTACTCCCTTTAGTGACTCTAACGGCTGCAAAACACTCATCCGCTCTCTATAGTGCGGATGTGGAACAATCAAGACAGGTGCTTTGCGTATCCTCTCTTTATTAAAGAGTATTATATCTAAATCTAGCGTTCTTGGGGCATCTTTAAAGAGCCTTTTGCGTCGAAAACGAAACTCTATTCGCTGTAAACGCTTCAAAAGTTGCATTGGCGTTAGCGTTGTTTCAATCAAAAGAAGGGTATTGTAAAAGTCTGGCTGATCGAGATACCCAAATGGAGGGTTCTTTAAAATAGTAGAGGTTGCTAATACTCTTAGATGTGGTTCTCGCTCTATCATAAAAAAGAGGTGATTAAATCTTCGTAGCACATCGCCGACATTCCCACCACCACCTATAAGGGCAACACTCCCTTTTGGCAAATAGTTTTGAACTCTGTAAGGGAAAAGTCGACTACGAATAGTCACACAATTACCAATCTGTTTATAAAGATAGCCAGACAAAATCTTAACCTACAAAACTTCTGCTTTGCCGTTTCGCATAACGACCATATCCTCTATACGAATCCCAAAAGCATCTTCTATATAGATTCCAGGCTCAACCGTAAAGACCATAGAGTCCTCAATAACGGTATCGCTTCTACTTGAGATATAGGGCATCTCATGAATATCTAACCCTACTCCATGCCCCGTAGAGTGCACAAAGTACTCTCCAAAACCAGCCTTCTCTATAACATCACGAGCTAACTCATCTATCTCTTTTGCCTTCATACCGCTTCTTGCCTTTGCAATAGCTCTATCGTGAGCTTTTAAGACAGTATCATACGCCTTTTGTATCCTCTTTTTCGAAAAGTGCTGTTTCTTTTTAAACGAAAGAGTCTCTCCATCAAAATAGGCTGTTCTTGTTCTATCGGAGCAGTATCTTTTATACTTTACCCCAGCATCTAAAAGTACCAAATCGCCACTCTTGAGTACTCTCTTTGTTGGCAGTGCATGAGGTTTCGAAGCATTTTCACTAAAAGCTAAAATTGGCTCAAAGCTTAACTCTCTCTTTCCGAAATCTCGCAAAATAGATTCAGCTAAAAAGTTTAAGTGTTGTTCATCTACACCTCTTCTTTTTACTAACTCTTTAGCTATCTTTTTAAATGACTCTTTCCCTATATTAACAGCTTTTTGCAGATACTTAATCTCTTGTGCACTCTTAATAATTCGTTTTTTATGCGAAAAAGCTGGTTTATACTTAATTTTGAGAGTTAGAGACTCTTTGAATCTTCGAAAACTATCGAGATTCCACTCTTGCGGATCTATCGCAACTTTTTTAACACTAGATTTTTTTAACTTATCTATTAATGCTCCCAAAAGATCACTGACTATTACTACTTCTGCATCTTTTACACTACTCTTTGCCTCAATCTCATATCTGCTATCGGTAAAGAAGTAGCTCTTGCTCCCTAGCTTTAAAAAAATCGCATTGTCGCAACTATAGTTGCACTCATAATAGAGTGCATTTTCGTTTTGGAAAACTATATAATATTTCACTTATTAAATCTCCTTTTCAAGAAGCAAAGCTCCTTGAAAATTCCTCTCACTAAAGCTTTGCCTTTGGCAAGAGAAACTTTCATTATCTTTTATATAGTTTAGCTGTAGATAAAATGAAAGTTTCATTAAGAGTCTTGGCTTTGTGCCTCTTGCATAGCCTTAATTTCGTTAATAATCTGTAGCATTCCAATCATCGCCAAGTGGTAACCAAATGGACCAACACCAGCAATTACACCAGCACAAACCTCAGCAGTTAAAGAGTGCTTTCTAAACTCCTCTCTTGCATGGATATTACTTAAGTGTACTTCGATAGTTGGTAACTCTACAGCTGCAATTGCATCTCTAATCGCAATAGAAGTGTGCGAGTAAGCTGCTGGGTTAATAATAATTCCATCAGCATCCCCTAAACACTCTTGAATTCTATCTACAATCTCGCCCTCTAGGTTGCTTTGGAAAAACTCTATCTCTACACTATTTTGCTCTGCAAAGTGTTTCATCTGCTCGTGAATATCCTCTAACTTCATAGGGCCATAGATGTGCTGCTCTCTTACTCCAAGCATATTTAAATTTGGGCCTTGTATAACTACGATTTTCATATATCTACCTTTTGAATTAATTTGCTATAATTCTATTAAAAGTGTTGTTAGAAAAGGTTTAAAAGGTGAAAATAATAACTGCAAAGTATATCTATAGAGATGCTACTTATCAAGAAAATATGGGAATTCTTTATAACAATAAAATAATTAAAATTGCCCCACTCCAGTCACTCCAAAAAGAGCACCCAGATATAGAGCCTATAAGATATGATGGTAACTCAATAATCTACCCCGGATTTATCAACCCACACACCCATTTAGAGTTTAGTGCCAATAGAGCAAGACTCCAATTTGGATCCTTTATAGAGTGGCTCTATAGTGTCTTTGCCTACCGAGAAGAGCTTGTAGAGGCTCTTGATGCATCACTCATGCAAAATGCACTCCAAGAGATGGCACAAAGTGGTGTAACAACAATTGGAGCCATCTCTAGCTTTGGTGCAGATATGCAAGTGTGCAAAGAGGCGAAGCAGAGAGTTGTCTACTTCAATGAAGTTATAGGCTCAAACCCTGCCACAGTCGATGCTCTCTTTGGAGACTTTCAACACCGTCTCGAAGAGTCAATCGCTTTAGCTGACGATAGCTTCTACCCTGCTGTAGCAATCCACTCACCCTATGCCGTACACCCTATTTTGATACAAGCAGTTTTAAATGTGGCAAAGAGTAAAAATCTCCCAACCACAGCCCACTTCTTAGAATCAAAAGCAGAAAAAGAGTGGCTCGAAAGCAATAGCGGCGACTTTAAAGAGCTATTCGCAA
Organism: Campylobacteraceae bacterium; assembly: GCA_027034975.1. Lineage (GTDB taxonomy): Bacteria > Campylobacterota > Campylobacteria > Campylobacterales > Sulfurovaceae > JAADEQ01. The sequence goes on along the minus strand of JALVWQ010000016.1, from coordinate 11,598 downwards.
AATATTTCAATACAGCAACAGCAGTAAATACCATAGATGGATTTTTAAAACTCTTCGATAACTACCCAACTCTCTTTACCCACTGCACACAAGCTGAGCAAGAGCACTTCGATTACCTCAATAGCCATAAGCACTCAGTTATCCACTGCCCTCGCTCGAACCGACTACTAGGTTGCGGCAGAACCCAAATAGAGTATGTCAATAACCTACTTTTAGGGACAGATGGCTATAGTTCAAACTACTCCCTCTCTATACTAGAGGAACTCAAAGCAGCCCTTATGCTCCACCATAAAGCCGACCTAAAACTACTTGCTAGTAGATTAATAGAGTCTATTACCACAAATGCATCCAAAGCACTTAAACTCCCAGTTGGCGAACTCAAAGAGGGCTACTTTGCAGACTTCGCAATCTTCAAATTAGCAGACGACTTAGAAAAAAACGATAACGGTTCCTTAGCTCTCCACACCATAATAGACTGCCAACAAACAGAAGCTACAATAGTTGGAGGAGAGACTATATAGAAACCCTATCCTCAATTGCACGAGCAAGCGAGAGAGTATCGACGCTATCGAGCGAAATTCCGGTGGGTACCCCTTGGGCGATTTTTGTAAATTGGAGATTCATATCTTCTAGTTGGCTCTCTATATAGAGCATCATGGTATCACTTGCGATTGATGGGGCAAATGCAAATATGAGCTCATTTACTCCTTTAAGTGCATCGCGTAGATGGACTAAGTCGAATGTATCGATATCGCTTAGGACATAGTAGAGCCCCTTATATTGCCCTAGTTTCTCGATAGTGAGAATATCTTTTGCACTCTCTACTAAGCAGAGCTTTGTTCTGTCTCTTAACTCATCGCTACAGATGTGGCAAAGCTCGTCTTGGCTTAAATTGTTGCACTTTCTACATCGCTGTATCGACTCTACTGCCTGCTCTATAGCGTGCGAGAGCTTCATGCCATCATAAGAGCCTTCGCTTACAATATGGTAGGCTAGTTTTAGTGCACTCTTTTCGCCAATACCTGGCATTGCTGCAAAGGCATCTACTAAATTATTAAAGGGAGCTAACTCTTTACTTTTCATAATCCACAACTTTAGTATACTCTGCAAGCTCCTTAATACTCTTAACAACTTCTTGGTGTGCAGGGTGCGGAGAGTATATCTCTAACCCCTCTTTTGTATCAAAAAGTGCAGTTAAGACTAGATCCATTGCTCTCTCTGACGCCTTAAAATTAAGCCCTACTTCCATACTCTTTAGTGGCTCTATTGCATCTACAAGCTTCTCAAGCCGCTCTTTAATATCTACTATCTGCTCTTTACTTGTTGTCTCTTTAAATTTAATCATCACAATATGTACTATCATCTTTTAAACCTTTTATCTTTCTTATCTCGAATTATATAATAATGTGCTAAAATTACGCAAAAAATCAAAGGTAGATATATATGGAAGATCTTTGTTACTACGAAGTTTTACAAGTATCAAAAGATGCAACTACAACAGAGATAAAAAAAGCGTATAGAAAATTAGCAATAAAATACCATCCCGATAAAAATCAAGGAGACAAAGAGGCAGAGGAGAAGTTTAAACTTATTAACGAGGCTTATGCAGTCTTAAGTGACCCTCAAAAACGAGAGGTATATGATATGTACGGGAAAGAGGGCTTAAATGGCACTAGCGGTAGAGGTGGCTTTGGTGCAAGTAATATGGATGATATTATGGATATCTTCAACTCAATGTTTGGTGAGAGCTTTGGGTTTGGTTCAAGAAGGCAGCAGAGCTCAACAATGAACTATATGCTCGATATAGAGCAAGAGATAGAGTTAGAGTTTAACGAAGCTATTTTTGGTTGTGAAAAAGAGATTACTGTTACATATTTAGAACCTTGTAACAGTTGTAACGGTACCGGTGCAAAAGATGGCGAACTAGCAACCTGTGGCTACTGCCAGGGGCAAGGGCAAGTGGTAATGCGTCAAGGCTTTATGACCTTTACACAAGAGTGTCCAAAGTGCCACGGTACTGGAAAAACAGCAAGTGAAAAGTGTAAAGAGTGTAAGGGTATTGGCGGTATTAAAAAGAGTGAGAAAGTTACTATCTCAATACCAGCTGGCATAAACAATGGCAACCGTCTGAGAATTCCTGGTAAAGGAAATATCGATAGATATGGTCATAGAGGTGACCTCTATATTCACTTTGATATTGAAGAGGATGAACACTTCGTTAGAGATGGTGACGATATCTATATAGAGGCACCTGTATTCTTTACGCAACTTCTACTTTCTGAAGAGATTAAAGTACCATCTCTTGAAGGAGAGGTCTCTATCCATCTCTCACCTAAAATACGAGATAAAGAGCATTTTATCTTTAATAACAAGGGTGTTCCAAATGTAAACAATCCTCACCGTCGTGGTCGATTTATTGTACAGATAAAAGTAATCTACCCAACAAAGCTTACAAGTGAACAAAAAGAGCTTATAGAGAAACTAAACGAGAGTTTTGGATTAGAGAGCAAGCCACATAAAAGTATATTCGAAAGTACATTCGAAAGAATCAAAAGTTGGATTAAATAGTAGAAAGATTATCTCTTCCTTATAAGAAGATAATAAAGAACTTATCAATTAAGTAGCAAAGAGTCACCCAGTTGTTAAGGGTTACACTCTGCAATAAACTAAAGATTAATCTCGTTTTTACACGAAAAAGCTAGCTGATTACTTACCAGCAACAGCCTCTTTAAGAGATTTACCAGCTTTAAACTTAGGTGCTTTATGAGCTGGCTTAGTATAAGTTTTATCACTTCCTGGAATTTTACCACTCTTTTCAGGAACATCTGCAGCTAAAAAAGTACCAAAGCCAACAAATGTTACACTGTCACCTTTTACTAAAACATCTTCGATAGAGTCTAAAAATGCCTTTAGTGCTTTTTCTGCACTCGCCTTGCTACTAAACTCACCTTTCTCTTTGTAAAGCTCAACAAACTCTGCTTTTGTCATATTTTCGTCCTTTAATTTGAATATATGTCTAAATTATATGTGCAAATTCTTATAAGAAGTTGAATAATTGGGGTTTATATGAATTTTTATGTCTCAAAGTTGTTACTTTTGAGAATATTTACCCCATTTTTTCCATAAAAAGAGTAAAATGTCCTATTTTTAGTGCTTCATCAACAATTATTACCGCAGCAACAAATAGTCTTGAAAATTAAGATTATTTATTGGTGCGGTAATAAAATAGCAACTTATAGCATGATATGTAATTTTTTACTTTTAATTCACAAAAAGAGTGTAAAATTACAGAAATAGAAAAAAAGGATTAACGTAATGATTCAAAAAATAACTCTCCTTATTGCATTTATTGCTATAAACTCTCTTTTTGCACAAGGAATAAATATTCCAGTAAGTTTTAATGGTACATTTACACAACAAGTTAAAAATAGTAAAGGGAAAATAATAAGATATAGAGGTAAAGTCTATTTTAACGCTCCATCAGAATCAAAATGGATATATAAAAGCCCTACAAAAAAAGAGGTCTGTAGTAGTGGTAAACAATTAGTTGTAATAGATCACGATTTAGAGCAAGTAAGTTACTATAAAATAAATAAGGGTTTTAATCTCTCGAGAGTTTTAAAAAGAGCAAGACTCTATAAGGGTCGCACTTACACCACAAAATATGGTGATATCCTCTATACAATTATCTTAAATAGAAAAGGTGAAATAGAACAAATAGCTTATAAAGATAATTTAGATAATATTGTAAATATCATGTTTAATACTATACACTATAGAAACACTCCTTTAAGTGGCTCCAAATTTATTTGTGCTCGACCTAAAGGTTATGATACAATATATTAAAAAGGATAGAGATGGCAGATATAGAGATATGGCACAATAGTAGATGCTCGAAATCGAGGGCTGCACTTAACTATTTACAAGAGAAAAATTGTGACTTTACAATAAAAGAGTACCTCAAAGAGAACCCAAAAAAAGATGAGTTAGAGGCAATATTAAAAAAACTCAATAAAAAACCAAGCGAAGTTATACGAAAAAAAGAGGCTCTCTTTAAAGAACTCAATTTAAAAGATGCTAGCGAAGAGGATCTCTTAGAGGCGATGGTGCAAAACCCAAAACTTATAGAGAGACCAATAGTTATCTATAAAGATAGAGCAGTGATAGCTAGACCTTTAGAACTTGTCGAAGAGATACTTCCATGTTAAATAGTACAAACTACTTAGGACCTTTTGAAGGTTTTAGTGGTAATCTTCGTGATGAGTTTCAAAAACACGCAACTATAATCAGATTTTCTAAAAAAGAGAATCCTTTTGATGTAGATTCTCTTTTAAAGTGGTTCTATATTATCGAGTCAGGAAAAGTCAAAGTGTATGATATTAATTTCAAAACCAATAGAGAGCAGACTCTCTATCTATTAAGTCGTGGCGATATGTATGATGTTGTTCCACTACTAGATAATCAAGAACACAACCTCGCAACCGAAATTTTAGAACCTGGAAGAGCAATTCGTTTTCCGCTCGAAAAGGTTCGAGAGTGGATGCGTGAGTTTCCAAAATTTGAACAACTTATCTACCGTTATGTCGCTCAACAGATGCGACAAGTAGAGGAGTTAGCACTTGATCTATCATTACTAGAGACAAAAGAGAGACTCTTAAAGCTACTCCTTAAAAACTATAAAAGTATAGAAAAGCGTGGAGTTGACCTTTTAAGTAAACTTTCACACTCAGAAATTGCAAGTTTAATTGGTACTGTACGCCATATAATAGATAGACATCTCAAATCACTCAAAAAAGAGGGGCTTCTTGAGTCTGAAAGCAAACAAAAAAAACTCGAAATTAGAAATTTAGGCAAAGTTTTAGAGCTTTTAGAGGATGCACAATAGTAAGAAGTAATATTTTTTTAAGTCTAGTGAGAGTATAATAACCCAACTTAAAAAGTTTGACTTCAGGGCTCTTATAAGCCCTTATATTAATCTCCCAAACTACAAGAGGATACATGAGCGATACAAAACTGCAAAGAAATAGTAATAATAATGGTAGAAAACAGCACCAGAGAACACATACACCTGTGGAGGGTCATAAGCTAGAAGATCTCCAAAATGAACCACTCACAAAATTGGTAGAGATAGCACAAGAGCTAAATGTAGATAACCCTAATGGATACCAGCGAAAAGATTTGATTTTTGAAATTTTAAAATCTCAAGTGAGCCAAGGTGGCTATATCCTCTATACAGGAATATTAGAGATTATGCCAGATGGTTATGGTTTCTTGCGTTCAATCGATGGGAACTTTGCCAATTCGAGCAACGATACCTATGTAAGCTCAACTCAAATTAAAAAGTTTGCCCTTAGAAATGGCGATATTATTACTGGCCAGGTGCGACAACCAAAAGATCAAGAGAAGTACTACGCACTTTTAAAGATTGAAGCAATTAACTATATGCCTGTTGAGCAGGCGAAAATGCGTCCACTCTTCGATAACCTGACTCCTCTTTATCCAAATGAACAACTTAAACTAGAATACGATCCAGTAAGACTTACAGGAAGAGTTATAGACCTCTTTGCACCTATTGGTAAAGGGCAAAGATCACTTATCGTAGCACCACCAAGAACTGGTAAAACTGAGCTTCTTAAAGAGATTGCACACGGTATCACCCACAACAGTCCAGATGTAACACTTATGGTTCTCCTTGTCGATGAGCGTCCAGAAGAGGTTACCGATATGCAGCGTTCTGTTAAAGGCGAAGTCTATAGCTCAACATTTGACCTCCCAGCACACAACCATGTTAGAACAGCAGAGATGGTAATTGAGAGAGCGAAAAGACGGGTAGAGATGGGACAAGATGTAGTAATTCTCCTAGACTCTATTACGCGTTTAGCTAGAGCATACAATACAGTTACTCCAAGTTCTGGTAAGGTACTCTCTGGTGGTGTCGATGCAAATGCTCTCCATAAGCCAAAAAGATTCTTTGGTGCTGCTAGAAATATTGAAGGTGGTGGTAGCTTAACAATTATCGCAACTGCACTTATCGAAACAGGCTCTAAAATGGACGAAGTAATTTTCGAAGAGTTTAAAGGTACAGGTAACTCAGAGGTTGTTCTTAGTCGTGCAGTCTCAGAGAGAAGAATCTACCCAGCGATTAATGTCTCTAAATCTGGTACAAGAAAAGAGGAGCTCCTCTTAAATAGCGAAGTGATGCAAAAGGTATGGGCAATTCGAAATGCAATGCAGGGTATGGAAGAGGTTGAAGGTCTCAGATTCCTCTATAAAAAGATGCTTGGCACTAAAAGCAATGATGAGTTCCTCTCTATTATGAATGAGGGAGCTTAAGCTCTCGAATGAAAATAGGAATATTTGACTCTGGTGCAGGTGGCTTAACTGTTGCAAAATCACTTATAGAGCAACCTATTTTTAACGAAATTATCTACTACGGCGACACCGCACGCGTTCCCTACGGTACAAAAGACTCCAATACTATTATTCGTTATGCACTAGAGGCAATTGAATTTTTTAATAACTTTAATATCGATGCACTTATAACAGCTTGCAACACTGTAAGTGCCTATGCACTCCCAAGTATGCGTTCAAAAGCAAACTACCCTATCTTTGGAGTAATTGAGCCTGGAATTTTGGCACTTAATAACAAGATAGAAGATAAAAATGCAAATATACTTATAATTGGTACGAGAGCAACAGTAAACTCACGAAGATACGAAGATGAGCTCAAAAAACTTGGCTTTAGCAATATAACTTCACTACAAACAGGTATGCTAGTACCAATTGTAGAAGAGGGAATAACTCAAGGAAAAGTGCTCGATGCAATGCTAGAGTACTACTTTAAAGATATACAAACTCCTGATGCTATTATTTTAGGATGTACTCATTTTCCTCTCGTTGCAGAGGCTATTGGAAACTACTTCAGTAACAAACCACTCTTAATCCACTCTGGAGATGCAGTAGTGGAGTATCTGTTTAATAAAGGCTACACACCTTTAGAGAAAGAACCGCAAATTACAATATATGCATCAGATAATGTTATAGGGTTACGCCAAATCGCGTCTCAGTGGCTCTAAATCCATATAATCATACTTTTTTACTCCTCTTAAGAATAAATCAATTTTTATATGTTATAATATGAGAAGCTTTTATATTTATTAATAGGATCAGAGGGGAGTATCATGACTTTAAGATTATTTATTGCAACAGCACTACTATCTGCACATTTAGTAGCAGAAAACAATAGTACAATAGACAAAACTGAACAATTAGGAGATGATGGCAAACCACTAAAGGTTAAAGAACGCGATGGTTATATGCCAAATATTATTACACCGGAGTATGCTAAGAGTGGTATCTATGGTGGTTTAGGGCTAGGAGCAAATAGTTTTGATGCAAAAACTGCTACTCTCTCGCACAATATGAATATGCTAACACTCTCAATGCTTGCAGGGTATAATATAAATGAATATCTTGCGGCAGAGAGCCGTGCATCAATTTCGATTGCAAATGATAACTCTATTAATTACGATAATGTTGCAATATATCTTAAACCTCAGTATGATGTTTCTGATGGGTTAACAATCTACTCGCTTGTTGGTTTTGGTAAAATGACGGGTTCAAGTGCACTTACAAAAGCCACAAAAGCTTCTAAAACATCAATGCAACTAGGATTTGGAGCGAATTATACACTCCCAAACAACTTTAAAATATTTGCCGACTATACATTTATAGGAAAAGATAGAAAAGCAAAATATAAAAATAACCCAGCAACAATTAAAAGCGGTGCATTTACAAGCGGCATAACTTACGATTTTTAATTTAGTATAAGCTCTCTATCTGCTAGGCAGCATTTGTATATACAATCAACAACCTCATTCCCACGAGAGTGGGAAACTCATAATTTCAAAAACAAAACTTGAATAGACTTACTAGTATATCCCCACCAAGTCTCTAACTTGCTCCATCTTTTTTGAAGCAATTGCTTTAGCTTTCTGGGCACCCTCTTCTAAGATTGTTTCTACTTCATCCATGTGGTTTAGATAGTACTCTCGTTTCTCTCGTGCCTCTTTAAAGTAGTCCCAAATCAACTCTTTGAGGTACTTTTTAAAGTGTCCATGTCCCTTAGTTCCACTCTTATAGTCAGCTTGTAGCTCTAACTGCTGCTCTTTGTCTAAAAAGAGTTTTGCAATCGCATAGACATTGTTCCCTTCCCACTCTAACGGTTCGCCAAGTGGTGTAGAGTCGGTAATGATCTTATTACACCTCTTTTGAAGTGCTTTCTCCTCCATAAAGATATCAATTGTATTTTTGTAACTCTTACTCATCTTTGCACCATCAATTCCAGGAACAGTAGCAACACTCTCTTCAACTAAAGCCTCTGGAAGAGTAAAGATCTCTCCATACTCATTATTAAACTTTATAGCAATATCTCTTGTCATCTCTAAGTGCTGGATCTGATCTTTCCCAACTGGCACTTTTTGGGCATCGTATAAAAGAATATCAGCTGCCATTAACACCGGATAGCTAAAGAGTGCATGGTTAGGGGCAATACCCTTTGTAATCTTATCTTTATAACTGTGGGCTCTCTCAAGTAGCCCCACAGGAGTATATCGAGAGAGTACCCAATAGAGCTCTAGTACCTCTTTTACCCTACTCTGTGCCCAAAATACTGTTTTGTTCGGATCGATCCCTAAACTTAAAAAATCGACCGCTGCCTCTAAAGTATTTGCTCTAAGCTCCTTTAGATCCGCTCCACCGCTGAGTGCATGGTAGTTCGCAATAAAAACAAAAAGCTCATGCTCCTCTTGCATATCAAGCATCGGTTTAATTGCTGCAAAGTAGTTTCCTAAATGTAGTTTTCCTGACGATTGGATTCCTGTTAGAACTCTCATTTAAATACTCTCCTCTTCTTCATTTCGCTCTCCTCTTTTTTGTGCAAATAGCTCAATTGGTACCCCCTCAAAATCAAACTGCTCTCGTAAAAAGTTTGTTAAGTAGCGTTTATAGCTAAAGTGTAATAGATTTGGCTTATTTACCACCAAGGCTATGCGTGGATGCTTTGTTGCAAATTGTGTTGCAAATTTTATCTTAACAACCTGCCCATTGTGGCTTGGTACATGGTGGCGAGCAATCGCCATCTTAATAGCTTCGTTCAATTTTGATGTTGGAATTCTTTGGCTATAGCGTTTATAGATCTCCACAATTTGATCTAAGATCTTATGGACTCTCAAGCCACTCTTTGCGGAGACGGTAATAATTGGTGCATAGTGTAAAAATTTTAGCTCATCACGCACATCCTCTATTGCCTCTTTATATTCTTTTTCACCTCGAATATCCCACTTATTAAGAACAATCAATGCTCCTAACTTATACTTATCTATCAAGCCTGCAATTCGCTCATCAAGCTCTGTTACCCCAACAGTTGCATCGATCATCAAGAGTGCAATATCGGCATCTTTAAGCATATTCTCTGTTCTATTAAGTGCATACTTCTCGATACCTAAAATCTTACTGCGTCTTCGAATACCTGCCGTATCCACAAAGGTAATTTGATAATCGTTATACTCAATTGTCTCATCAATTGGATCGATTGTTGTTCCTGCCACATCACTCACAACTACCCTATCCTCTTTTAGCAAAGCATTAAGCAAAGAGCTCTTACCGGTATTTACTCGCCCAATAATAGCTACTTTAAATGCCTTCTCCTCTTCCTCCTCCTCTTGCTCACTTAAGAGCATCTCTAGTGGAATATCGTTATCCTCTACATATAGCTGCTCATAATCTAGATTTGGCGGAATATGCCCCTCTAGCCACTTATAAAGCGGCGAAAGACCACGATTGTGGCTTACTGAAACAGCAAACACATTCTCTGCCCCAAATTCGCTAAACTCCCAAAACTTCTCTTGGTTCTCCTTATCATTATCGATCTTATTTACAATAAGAGCTATTGGCTTCCCTAAGCCTTGGAGCTTCCAAAAGTACTCTTTATCCTCATCATCTGGGATACTTTTACCATCTACCATGTAGAGGATAATATCTGCCTCATTGGCAACCTGCATCGATTTATCGCCAACTCTATTAAAGAGTTCGCTTGTATAATCTATACCACCTGTATCTAAAAGCTCAAACTCTCGCCCCTCTAAAAGTGTAACTACACCCTTTTTAACATCACGAGTTGTTCCACTTACATCAGAGGTAATCGCATCTCTTCGTTTTATTAATCTATTATAGAGAGAACTCTTCCCTACATTGGGTTTCCCTACTATTGCAACCTTTTTCATATACTACCATTTACTTTTTTCGAAATTATAGCAAAAATATTACAAAGCTTACCATAAACACAATTTCTCTACGAAAAAGTGCTATAATCAATCAAAAAAGGCTCTATAATGCGTTATATTTCATCTCTACTCTTTCTCTTTATCTCATTAAATGCCGAAAGACTCCACTATATTGTCAAAGCTCCTCTCTTTGGTACAATTGGGCGAGTGACCATAGACTATACCGTAAGTAGTAGCCACTACAATATTGTCGCAGATATGAAAACATCAGGTTTTGCAAAAACACTCTCTGGTAACCGTACCGAACACTACGATACTCAAGGAAGCGTCAAAAACAAACGCTACTTTGCGGAGCACTTTTTACAAGATGTACACTTTAAAAAGAAGCATGTAAAATTAGAGTACATCTTCGACTACAAAAACCGAAAGATTCGTAAAATCAAAAAAAAGTGGAAAGGCAATAAGCTCCTTAACCAAACCGATCGTTATCTCAGTTACTTTGCACATAACGACCTCTTTAGTGCCTACCACAATATCGTACAAAAGCTCCAACACACAGCAGACAATAGCCGCTTCACTATTATTGCAGCGGGGTTAGAGCGATTTAAGGGCAGATTAGAGGTGATCATTCCATCTAAGACACAGCAGCAAAAAGAGGCAAGAGCGTTACGAGTTAAGGGAGTTCGTATATTCCATATTGTAACACACAAAAATATCTTAGGCAGTACCAATGGAGAGATAATCTTCGCCATAGCCCCTAACGGTATAGCAAAAGCGATAAGAGTACTCAACACCTCTTATGTCTCGCATATCGATGCATTTTTGGTTAATTAATAACAAATTAGATATAATCTCTTCTAATATTTAGAAGGAGATTATTTTGATACTCATAGCTGGTCCATGTGTGCTCGAGAGTCGCGAAAATGTTTTTAAGATCGCCAAAGCTCTCCAAGAGTATCATGAAGATTGCACAATACAATTTTACTTTAAAGCAAGTTTCGACAAAGCAAACCGAACAAGCATCGAGAGCTTCAGAGGCCCTGGGCTCGAAGAGGGTCTTAAGCTTCTCCAAGAGGTAAAAGATGAGTTTGGCTATAAGATACTCACCGATATACACCTCCCAGAGCAAGCAGAGCCTGCTAGTGAAGTTGCAGATGTGCTCCAGATTCCAGCATTTCTCTCAAGACAGACCGATCTTTTGGTAGCAGCCGCTAAAACTGCTGCCGTTGTCAATATTAAAAAAGGGCAATTCTTAGCCCCAGCAGCTATGAAACACTCAGTAACAAAGGTTCTCAAAACTCGAGGCTTTGATGGC
>JALVWQ010000015.1 GCA_027034975.1 Campylobacteraceae bacterium | reverse complement strand
GCCGCAAAGCTCTGTGTCGATTTCTCTACCAAAAACCCCGGCAACTACGAAGTAGATTATACAAAACGAAAATTTGTAAAGATCCAAGAGGGCTCTAGCGTGGAGTACGATAAATATAAAACAATCCCAGTTCTCAAAGAGGGCGTGGAGATTCGAGAATAGTAGAAATTGTGCTATAATAGGGCTAAAGGAGTAGACCATGAAATTTTTACAAAGTATAGTTATTCTGTTGTTGATATTCTTTATAAATGGATGCAAAGAGGAGCAAAAAGAGCAAGAAGTTACAACTCAAGAACTCCCAAAATTAGAGACAAAGCAAGATCACCAAGAGAAAAATGCCTTAAATAAAATCGGCATCTCAACTGATGGCGATAAGATTATCATTGAGCCTAAAAAGACAAAAGAGTTTTTAGAAACAATTGCAAAGAGCCTCCAAAAAGAGGCAATAAAGATCGAACAAGAGGCAAAAAAGATAAAAAAAGATGACCTTGGCATCACAAAAGAGAAAGATAAAATCACAATCGACATCAACAAAACACAAAAAGTACTCAACAAATTCACAAAAGAGCTAGAGAGTGTAGCGAAAAGTTTAGAAAAGGTTATAACCGAGGGAATGAAGTAGTACCCTCTTTTAACTAAAACTTATACACTTACACCATATCTTCTGAAGCGGAGTGTTACGAATTTAATTAAACTTAAAGTGTTTTGTTATACAATATGTAATACAGATAGAGGAGGTAGATATGTTAGCTGTGCGATTATCGGATGAATTAGAGAAAAAACTGCAAAAATATGCAAAAAAGAGTAATCAGACCAAGACAGATGTAGTTAAAGAGGCACTTAATCTGCTTTTTAAAATGCAAGAGGAGCAAAAAGAGACCCCTTACCAGCTTGGCGAAGAGCTGTTTGGTAAATATAGCAGTAATAAGCAAAATTTATCAACTACCTATAAAAGCAGACTTAAAGAGAAGTTAAGTGAAAAATATAATCTTAATAGATAGCGGACCACTTATCGCACTCTTTGACAGAAGCGATAAGTATCATATAAAAACAAAAGAGTTTTTAAAGCACTTTAGAGGCAAACTCCTTACCTCTTGGGCAGTAATTACAGAAGTCTCGCATATGCTAGATTTTAATTTAAATGTACAAATAGATTTTTTAAAATGGATAGAGAGGGGTGGAGTGACACTCTATAATATAGAGCAAAATGATTTAGAAGATATAATAACACAGATGCAAAACTACACCAATATACCAACGGATTTAGCCGATGCAACTTTAATGTATATAGCCCACAAAGAGAATATTAAACAAATTGCCAGCATAGACAGCGATTTCGACATCTACCGAACTCTCAAAAGTGGTTTTTTAGAGAATGTATTAAGATAAATTGCTTCAAGTATTATTAGTTTTTGATGCAGTAAGCAAATTATTACAACTTAGACCCTATTTTCTTTATTAATTATTCTTGTTGGGAGACCAGTAGCGATAAAAATAATCATTTAATGGGATTAATGATTATTTTTAAGTGTAAATATGTATAATTTTTATAGACATTATTTTAACATAAGTGAAAAGATATGCATAAAACTTTGTTAACTCTCTTGAAGGCTTCAATATTGATTGCACTCCTTAGTGGATGTGGCGGTGAAAGTGGGGATGGTGGCTCATATTCATCGAGTAGTAATACAAAGCTTGTTTCTAAGCAATTAAGTGTTGTTAATAAAATCCCAGCAGAGTATGCAAGATCTATTGAGGTCGATACACGAAAAAAGTTATTATATCTAGGGGATAACTCGGAACTAAAAGTAATTAATACAGATAAGAATAATACAATCATAGATCGTTTGAGCCAATCTGGTTCTGATCTATTAGATTTAGCTTTGAGTCGCGATAAGTCACTTCTTTATGCTGTAGATTATGACTATTTTCTTATTTACGATGTGAGTGATACAGATAATATAACGCTCAAAGACTCTATAGCTTCAAGGGGAGCTAGGCAACTTTATGTATCGTCAGATGAGAGTGTAGCTGTTGTACAAGATTTAGATGGTGTAAAAGTGCTTGATATTAGTAATAAGTCTAATATAAAAGTGGCTTTTGAGTTTAGTGACTCAGAGTATCATATTCGCTCGATAGCACTAGCTAAAAGCAAAAAAGAGCTATTTACCATTGAGGGGAGTAGTACAAACTCAGAGAGTGGAGTTTTTAATGTTTACGATCTAAACAATCCTGCCCATCCTAACAAGATACACTCAGAGAGTGGTTTCCCTTCAATATCATTAATAGTATCTCATGATGAGAAGAGACTATTTCTAGCGAGCCATGGTATAGTACAAATTGCAGATATTACAGATATTGATAATATCAAGAGCTTGTATGTTTATGGCAGCAAAGAGAGAGCAACAGCAGATACCTTTATAGCACTCTCTAGTGATGATAAAACTTTTGTTACATCTTATGGTAGCAATTTATTTATTTATGATATTCATGATTTGAAAAATGTGCAAGTAACTAAAGCGAATAATAACTTTTGGGATTTAGGACGCGTAAAGATAGTTGATGATTTACTCTATGTGCCAGATGGTAGTAATGGGCTTTGGATTTTAATACCTAATAATGTACTGTACTGAAATCCCTTTTTATCTGTGACATTGGGATTATTATAGCCAAAATATATAATTTTTGAAAATAGAGGTTTCCTTCGCTTGTATCGTCCTCGAAGGGAGTGTATATGTTAAACTAAACAAACATAGGTATGCATTCCAAACACTCAAGAGCTGTAGGCAAGTAGAATTTAAGCGATAAAGTGTTAAAGTACTGATATATATAAGTACTTTTAAGGAAAAATCATGCAAACGATAGGAATCAAAGATTTACAAATCAATCCTGCTACACTCTCGCGTTCGTTGGAGAGGGGTGAATATATGATGATCACTAAGAGGAATAGACCAATAGGTATGGCTTTTGCTTTTGATGATACTATTGTTACGAATGGGCTAAAGACCTCTTTAATGATTGATGCGTATAAAAAAGGGTATTTAAGCTTGGGTCAAGTAGCCAAAGCACTCGATATCGATAAAGAGAGAGCTATGAGGTTACTCTCTCTTATGGGGGTTGATGTGATTGATTATGACTTTGAGGATGATATGAAGTTTATCGAGAGCTTTTTATGATAGTAAGTGACTCTACTACGATTATTATTTTATCTAACTTCGATAGATTTGAGTTGCTCTCTAATATTTTTCCTAAAATTATAATTCCACAAGCTGTATATGAGGAGTTGAATGCAAAAGTCAAGGCAGATTTACCGCCATTCATTGAGGTTAAAGAGGTTGGCTCATCGAAGCTATTGGATGAACTGAAGTTACTTTTGGATGTCGGTGAGAGTGAAGCTATTGCTTTGGCTCTAGAGTTAAAGAGTCCTCTTATAATTGATGAGAGAAAAGGACGAAAGATTGCTATAAATATGGGGCTTACAATCACGGGACTTTTGGGGATTGTTTATTTGAATGTCAAGAAATCGTTTATTTCCAAAAAAGAGGCTAAAGAGTTTTTGGATAGTGCGATTGCAGATGGGTACAGAATTAGTTGTTTACTCATAGATGATATGTTTAAGAGAGTGTAGATTATTAAAAGTTCTTAGTTGAATGATTTTGTTGAGGTTAGTTAAGAGCCCGAGATTTGGGCTCTTATGTAAAGGTGTTTTCAGTAGCGACCTTTTTTAAACAAGGAGGAGGTCTATTTTAAGGCTGCTTTTGCACTCTCTACTAGGTTTGCGAATGATGCTGGTTCGTTCATTGCCATATCTGCTAGGATTTTTCTATCTAACTCGATATTAGCAAGTTTTAAACCATGCATAAAGCGAGAGTAGCTCATATCATTCAATCTTGCTGCTGCATTGATTCTGATAATCCAGAGTTTTCTGAACTCTCTCTTTTTCTGTTTTCTATCTCTATAAGCGTATACCATAGAGCGTTCAAGTTGCTCTTTTGCTTTTCTAAAATGTTTTCTTCTTCCGCTGTAGAAACCTCTAGCAGCTTTTAAAATCTTTTTGTGTCTTCTTCGTCTTACAACGCCAGTTTTTACTCTCATTCTCTTTCCTTTCTTCTTTACCGTAAATTTTTGCTATTTCGGTGTCAGCCTTTTGCTGAACTTGCCCAATAATGGGGAGGGTTAATGTTTAAATTGAATTAAACAATCATCTCTTTAATGTTTGCTGCATCCACTTTATGGATATATTTTGGTGCACGCATTTTTCGGTGGTGTTTACCGTCTACTTTTGTTAAGATGTGACTTCTATACGCTGTTCCGCGTTTAATCTTGCCACTCTTTTTAACTTTAAAGCGTTTAACAGCACCTTTTACGCTCTTCATCTTTGGCATAACTGTCCTTTCTTTAGAAATTTCATTTTCTTATTAGAGATAGAAAATGTCGCGTATTATACTGAGATTTCTTTAAAAAACTACTTTTTTGCGTCGAAAAAGTACTTTTTCATCTCCGATTTTGTCTCGAATGGTTCCACTTGAAAGCTCTCTCCCATTACATCTACAGTGTAGTTTTGCCCCTTTTGTGATTTGCCGTAAGTGAGGGCAATCTTTGCTGCTAACTCCTTCTCCTCTTTTGTCGCCTTTTTTTGTAGGAGAGAGTAGGGCCCAATAACTGGGAGTCGGAAGGCTTCGTAGTCGCTTGGGTTGAGCTTTTGGAGGGCTTCGTTATCCTCTTTATGGCGTCCTACGATGAGCTTTGCACCATTTGGAAGGCGGAAGTGTCGCCCAAATTTAAGGAGATCGATTGTCTCAACTGTAAACTGATCGAACTCTATAAACTCGCGTATCTTTTGGCTATAGACCGGCTCGGTTAAGAGGCAGCCGCCACCTGGCGATTCGTAGTCGTCCCAGCCATACTCTTTAGCAAGGGCGAGTTGTCTATCGCGAGAGCGTCCGCTAATATCTAAGAGTTTTTCGCGATCGATCCACCCTTTAAGCTCTGGGGTTGTTGGCTCTAAGAGCTTGGCACAAAGGGGACGGACGATTAATTTATCCTCATCTTGGGCTAACTTTCGTACCTGCTCTAGGGCATCTTTTCGCTGGCTCATTGGGCGTTGCCCCAAAACTTCGCCGGTTACTAAGAAAGAGGCATCTAAATCTGCAAGCAGCTTTTTGGCAATCTTAAACATATAGCCGTGGCAGTCGATACATGGGTTAAAGTTCTTTCCATATCCATACTTTGGACTAAAAAGAATATCTTGAATATACTCTTCGCGTACATCGACGGCCAGAAAATCGGCTCCTGCCATTTTAGCTCTTCTCTTGAGCTCCTCTCTTACATCTTTTGTGCCGCCAAATCCTGTGAAGATATGGAGTGCGGTAACATCGATACCTTGATCTTTGATTAACTTAATAGCAAGCATGCTATCAAGACCACCGCTAAATAGTGAAATCGCTCTCATAAGCAACTAGCTCCCCTCGTTTTATTCGTGGTAGTATATCAGTTTTTATCTTGCGTATAAGATAGCTCTTTCTCTTATAATCTATACTACTATTTTGCATAAGTTCTCGCAATTTTATTTTGTAGAATATCTCGAGTTCACGCAAGATTTGAGCTTCGAACTCCTCTTTTGTAAGCACTGGTGTCTTGTCGTCTACGGCAATACCTCGAAGGATTGGGTCTTCAAGATTGCCACTTGCGAGGTTTCGTAGTGCTGTCTCGTACGACTTTGCGATTGGAAAATCGACAATATCGAGTAGTTCATCGATGAGTTCTGGTTTCTCTAAAAGGGTCTTTAAGATTGCTTCCCAAGCAGGATCTTTGTTGATTTCTGTTTGTTTTGGAGCACTTTGAGCCCTTTTACCACCCTTAAAGTAGGCAGTTGGCAGGGCAAAGATGCGGGATGCCTCAAGGATGTATGCCTCTTGAGCAATGGGGCTGAGGCTATTTAAGAATTGTCTTGCTTCGTTTACTGCTTGCTCTTTTTGGTGCGGGTTGCTAAGGTCGTATTGTTTACTAATCTGTTCGAGCACAAAGATAGCAATATCGGTGCCGCTATTTAGGAGCTCTTGGATCTTTTCGAGCTTTCCGCTTGCAACAATATCGGCTGGATCCATCCCTTGCGGAAAGAGGACAACGCTTCCTTCGAAGCCACTACTGCTAAGCATTTTTGCTGCTTTGAGTGCAGCTGCAATACCGGCACTATCGCCATCATATGCAACCACAACCTTTGGTTCGCCTTTTTTAAGGAGTGGGAGGTGCTCGCTTGTAAGGGCAGTTCCAAGTGTTGCAACGGCACTCTCAAAGCCTGCTTGGTGGAGCATAATAACATCTAAGTAACCCTCGGTTACGATAATTTTCTTCTCTTTATAGATGCTATTTTTTGCAAGGTAGTAGCCATAGAGAAGTCGCGATTTATTAAAGAGTTTTGTCTGTGGCGAATTGATATACTTTGCTGGATGGTTGCTCAGTGTTCGCCCACCAAAACCGACAATTGCACCGGCTGTATTGTAGATGGGAAAGGTGACTCTCTCGATTAATCTGGCATAGTAATCACTCCGCTCTCCTTGGGCTAAGATACCGACTTCGAGTGCTTTTGGCAGAGGGATCTGGTTTTGTTTGAGGTAGTTTATAACATCGCTATTGCTGCCGACATAACCGATACCAAAGTGTTCGATTGTTCGCTTTGCAACGCCTCTTTTCTCTAAATACTCAAGTGCAGCACTATTTTTTGCAAGATTATCGCGGTAGAAGTGCTGCATAAGCTCTAAGATGCGACGATCATCACGACTACTATCTGCTCCTTTTGTGTAGCTAAGTGGAATATTGTAGTTGCTTGCGAGCTTCTCTATCGCCTCTGGGTAGTTTAACTTCTCATACTCCATAACAAACTTGATAGCATCGCCGCCAATCCCACAGCCAAAGCAGTGGAAGATCTGCTTCTGGGGGCTTACAACAAAACTTGGAGTTTTTTCTCCATGAAATGGACAGTTTGCCTTAAAGTTTGCCCCACTCTTTTTAAGCTCTAAGTAGGTTCCAATAACATCAACAATATCGATGGAACTTTTTAATCTTTCTATAGAATCTTTCGCGATCATATGAGAATTATACCTCAAATAATCTTTTTGTGCTATAATTGGGTATTCAAAATTTTTAAGGAGTGCAGAATGGATTTTGGTGATTTAATCAAAATGGGTGCAAGTATGATTCAGAATGATTCACAAGAGAGTACAACAAGTTTAAGTAGCGATCTTATTTCGAATGCATTAGGTTCACTACTTGGTTCAAATGATGGAGAGGGTTTAGATTTAAGTTCAATTGTGAGTAATCTTACAAATGGAGATCTTGGTGAGACAGTTGCAAGTTGGATAGGAAGTGGAGAGAATAAACCAATTGATCCAGATGCTACTGCTGAGCTATTAGGCGAAGATAAGATTGAAGAGTTTGCACAAAATTTAGGTGTTGATGTTGAGACTGCAAAAAAATCTTTGGCTGAGACGCTGCCAAATTTAGTAGACCAAGCAACTAATGAAGATGAGTCTTTAGCAAGCTCACTCCTAGAGAAGGTCGGTGGTGTTGATGGCTTAATGGATTTAGCTGGTAAATTCTTTAGAAGCTAATCTCTCTTTTTTACTGCTGCTATAGGTTTTAAAAGGCAAAAGCAGCAGTAACTGCAATTTTTCTTACTCTATTATGCTATAATTGGCTGCAAAATTAACTATTTGGAGTTGCTGTGGAGGCTCTTTTCCCAAGTTATAATGATCCTATTGTTAGTATTTTATTGCTACTTGGGACTATCTTTGCAATTTCGGTAATATCGTATGCTTATAGTCTCTGGAAACAGGAGCAAAAGAGCAAAGAGCTGCAGCGATTTTTGAAGAGTTTTGATAGTAATGAGTGTCTTTTAGATACTAAAAGTATGCCTTTTGAGAAGGGGATGACAAAGCCTCTCTTTTTACTTGCTTTAGCATATGAGAAGAGTGGAGAGTATGCTAAAGCGATTGATCTTTTTGTCTATCTTATCCACCATACTAATGATAACTCTATTTTGCTGCATTTGGCTTCTGCTTACCATAAAGCGGGCTTTTTAAAGCGATCTATTAAGATATATCGGCAGATTTTGCGGAACTTTCCACGAAATAAAGAGGCACTTTATGAACTTGAATTGCTTTATGAGAAACTCAATGAGTTTGATAAAGCAAGAGAGGTTTTGGAGGTGCTTGATGCCCAAGGTGAGGATGTGCAAAAAGAGCAGATTGCTTTGGATATTTTAGAGATTAAACACTCAAAGATACCTAAAGAGAAGCAGTTTGAGGAGATTGCTAAAATATATAGCGAACAGGAACATATTTTGGCACTACGAGAGCTCTTTTTACTAGATCCACAAAGAGCATGGGGGTATTATAGTGAGAGTGAGTTCCAAAAAATAGTCGACATCTTATGGAAATTAAAAATAAATATGGTCGATTTAGATATAATTAGCAAGCATATTCCCTTGCAGCAGCTCTACTATGTAAAGGGGGTAATCGATGGGCGTGCCGATGGAAAGAGCGGTATTTTTGCTATTGATCTTTTAGCATCTGCAAAAGCAGCTGGCGATGAGAGTGCAGATTTGGCTTTTATCTATATTTGCCAGAATTGTAGACATAGTTATCCGCTCCCATTTTCGCGTTGTCCAAATTGCCATAGAGTCTATAATTATAAAATTGAGGTATCGATTGAAGAGTCAAGAAAAGAAAGCGGTTACTCTCTACAGTGACGGCTCTAGTTTAGGCAACCCGGGTCCTGGTGGATGGGGTGCGATACTAGAGTATAATGGGCATAAAAAAGAGATTAGCGGTGCTGAAAGCGAAACAACCAATAATAGAATGGAGCTTACTGCCGTAATTGAGGGGCTTAAACGCCTTAAGGAGCCCTGCCGTGTTGAGGTTGTAACCGATAGCAGCTATGTGGCAAATGCGATTAATAGTTGGCTCAAAGGGTGGATCGCAAAAGATTTTAAGAAGGTAAAGAATGTCGATTTGTGGCAAGAGTATTTAGAGGCTGCAAAGGGGCATGATATACAGGCTACTTGGATAAGAGGACACAATGGGCATATAGAGAATGAGCGGTGTGATACCCTTGCGACAGAGGCGGCAAAGCAAATAAAAAAGGAGTTAGAAAATGAGAGATTTGGCTGAATTAGAGGCAAGAATAGGGTATACCTTTGAGGATAAGCAGTTGATTATTGAGGCTTTAACCCATAAGAGTTTTAAAAAGCCTTACAATAATGAGCGGCTTGAGTTTTTAGGCGATGCGGTGCTTGATTTGATTGTTGGAGAGTACCTCTATAAGCTCTTTCCTAAGAGTGATGAGGGAACACTCTCGAAGATTCGAGCTTCGCTTGTAAATGAGGGGGGCTTTGCGAGGCTTGCAAAAGAGATCAATCTTGGCGACCATCTCTTTTTATCTGCTGCAGAGGAGAATAATAAAGGAAGAAGCAAGAGCTCCTTGCTCTCAAATGCTTTTGAAGCCCTTACAGGAGCAATCTATCTTGAAGCTGGTTTAGAGAAGGCAAGAGAGGTGAGTATCCGTCTTTTAGAGGCGAGTTATCCAAAAATTGATCTTGATACACTCTGTAAAGATTATAAGACAGCACTGCAAGAGCTGACACAAGCAGAGTATGGGGTAACGCCAACATATGTTTTAGTGAGTACAAGCGGACCAGACCACGATAAGACATTTGAGGTTGCTGTAACACTTGATGATAAAGAGATAGCCGTTGCGAAGGGCAAGAGTAAAAAGGCTGCCCAGCAAGATGCTGCCCAGATCGCTCTGCGTAAATTAAAGGAGCGAAAATGAATAGTTTTGGGCTCAAGTTTCGCCTCACTACATTTGGCGAGTCGCACGGCAAAGCGATAGGGTGCATTGTAGATGGTGTGCCTGCAGGTTTAGCAATAGATGAAGCCTTTATCCAAAGCGAGCTTGACCGCAGAAAACCAGGACAGAGTGATTTGACAACTGCCCGTAAAGAGGGCGATAAGGTAGAGATTCTCTCTGGAGTCTTTGAGGGCAAGAGTACAGGAACACCAATTGCTATGGTTATCTTTAATCAAGATCAAAAGAGCCGTGACTACAATAATGTAAAAGATCTCTTTCGTCCAGGACATGCAGACTTTACCTACTGGCATAAGTATGGCATTCGCGACTATCGAGGTGGCGGACGCAGCAGTGCACGAGAGACAGCAGCAAGAGTTGCTGCAGGGGCGGTTGCAAAGCTGCTCTTAAGAGAGCTTGGAGTAAAGGTCGAGGCCGGACTTGCTGAGGTTGCTGGCATAGAAGCGGAGCAGTTTGATTTTGATTTTGCCCTAAAAAGTAAGCTTAAAGCCCTCGACCCATCTAAAGAGGAAGAGCAGATTGAGGCGGTAACAAAGGCAAAGATGAGCCACGACTCAGTAGGAGGAGCCGTGCTTGTTCGAGCTACAGGGGTGCCAATTGGCTTAGGCGAGCCGCTCTACCATAAGCTTGATGCCCAATTAGCAAATGCGATGATGAGTATTAATGCTGCAAAAGCAGTAGAGATTGGCGATGGCATAGAGGCGTGCCGCCTAAAAGGGAGCGAGAATAACGATGCCATTACCAAAGAGGGCTTTGCAAGCAACCATAGCGGCGGTGTTTTAGGGGGTATTAGCAATGGCGATAGTGTTGTAGTAAAGGTGTGGTTTAAGCCGACTCCATCTATCTTTAAAGAGCAAACTACCCTTAATACAAGTGGCGAAGAGATTAAGTATAAGCTCCAAGGGCGGCACGATCCATGTGTGGCAATACGAGGGGTAGTGGTGTGCGAAGCGATGATGGCACTAGTGCTTGCAGATATGGCACTGCTAAATATGGGTGCTAAGATGGAGTATCTTAAAAAGGTGTATGGGGCGTGAGTAAATCGTTTGTTATTAACCTCCTAGCACTTCTAGCCTTTGGGGCATCTTTTTTTCTACAAGATCCTCTTGCTCCCTATCTCTATTATGGTGGCCTCTTTGCACTCTCTGGTGCGATTACAAATCAGTTAGCAATCTATATGCTCTTTCATAGGGTGCCGCTTCTTTATGGCTCAGGAGTGATCGAGCTAAACTTTGAGCGATTTAAAGTAGCAATTAAAAATATGATTATGGAGCAGTTCTTTACCAAAGAGCGGTTAGATCAGTTTTTTCAAGAAGAGGAGAGCAAAATAGAGCTAGCTCCTTTAATCGAGAGAGCAAACTTTGACCCAGCCTTTAACGCCCTAAAAGAGAGTGTAATGGAGTCGAAATTTGGGCAAGTTATTTCGATGTTTGGTGGCGAAGAGTCTTTAGAGATGCTTCGAGAGAAGTTTACAACAAAGCTTCAAGAGTCGCTAGTAAGTATTGTTTCGTCAGAGACTTTTAAAGAGGAGCTTAATAGAACACTTGTTCACTCCTCTTTAAGTAGCGATTTAACCGAACGGATAGAGAAGATTATCACAAATCGCCTCAACGACCTTGGCCCACAGCATATAAAAGAGTTAATAGAGCGACTCATTAAAGAGCACCTTGAGTGGCTTGTTGTTTGGGGTGGAGTTTTTGGTGGAGTTATTGGTCTGCTCTCTACGCTACTTACAAATCTCGCTTAGGGCAAAAATATTCTATACAAATTTTTTTAAATAGTATAAACTCTCTTTAAAAAATGGAGAGAGTATGCAAAAGAGGAATTTAACAATTTTGATGATTCTAGCAATGGTTGCTTGGGGAAGCACTTGGGTAAGTGCCAAGATTTTAATGGACTATTTTGGTGTCTATTCCCTTATATTCTGGCGTTTTTGCTTTTCTGCTTTGGGGCTTGGAGCTCTATTGTTTATTACTCGAATTGGTTTTAGTATAGACAAAAAAGGACTCTTCTTAGCCCTTATAAGTGCTGTTGGTTTAATAGCATATAACTATTTTTTCTTTTTAGGAACACACTATGGCGAGGCTGGTTTTGGTGGTGTTTTGGTTACAACCCTTAATCCTATTATAACATTTATCTTTATAGCAATATTGGGAAGAAAGTTATTAGAGGTAAGTGATATTGTAGCACTACTCTTTGGGGCTATTGGGGTACTCTTAATTTTAAAGATTTGGCAGTTGGATATTGGTTTCAATAGAGGTGTGGGGTATTTTTTGCTAGCAGCAACTACTTGGCCTCTCATAACTATAGTAAGCTCCTATTTTAAAAATGGTTCTGCCTTGGCATTTAGTTTCTATATGTTTAGCTTTACAGCCCTTGGTGTATTGGTACTCTTTTTAGGCTTTAAAGTACCAAGTTTAAGTATTCTAGATAGTGTTGGTTGGTTTAATCTCTTTGCTCTCTCTTTATATGGTACAACATTTGGAACCTCTATATATTTTTTAGCAACATCTACTTGGGGTGGAAAAAAGGCGAGCGGTTACTTCTTTTTAGTTCCATTTACTGCGGTTGTATTTGCTACAATCTTTTTGGATGAGAAGATAGATATATTTACGATTATTGGCGGAGTCTTTACTATTTTGGCGATTTATCAATTAAATGGGTATAATTTGATAGAGCTAAAAGAGAGGGTGCTGTTTTGGAGAAGTTAAATATTGCAGAGGGGATAAGTGCGGTTTATGGTAAGTTTAAAAATGCAGGAATGGTGCCCCATTTTCATGAGAGTTACAGTATAGGTCTTTTTACAGATGGTGAGTATAGGTATAGAAGCGGAACAAAAGAGGCGGTTGTAAAAGCTGGAGAGGTGAGAGTTGTTGCTCCATATGAACTGCATGAGACATACGAAGGGGAGTGGAGCTATCTTCACTTCGATATAAATCCGACTCTCTTGATAGAGAGTGTAAGAGATATTGAGCAGAATCAACAGCCATCTCTGCTAGATATTCTCCCTCTTAATAAAGAGAGGTTGCTTTTAGAGAGTGGTTTAGCCCTCTATAGTGCACTAAGAAGCAGAGAGGTCTTGGAGATTGAACAGAGCTTTACAAACTTTACAGCGACGCTCTTGGCGAGTTCTTCTTCACTTAATTTGATATCTAATTTAACGATGGATAGTGCTAAGCTAGGGCAAGCCTTAGAGTATATATTTACCTTTTGGAATAAAGCAGATTTAAGCATAGAAGAGATTGCAAGAGAGGTTGCTTTCTCTCCCTATTATTTTACGAGAAGTTTCCATAAAGAGTTTTTAATAACACCTCATAAGTTTATACAGAGTTTACGAGTAGATCGAGCAAGGCAGATGATAGTAAAAACAAATGAGCCTCTAGCACATATAGCAATAGAGTGTGGGTTTAGTGATCAATCGCATATGATAAGAGTCTTTAAGAGAATAAGTGGATATACCCCCAATAGATTGCGAATATAAGTATGTATGTGATATACTTCTTAGAAAATATGATTATTTAAACAGGAGGATTTAAATATGAAGAGAGGTTTCTTAGTGCTGTTTTCACTCTTTATTGTTGGATGTGGAGGTGCAGATAGTATACCTAAGAGTAAAGATATTAAATCTTTAGTAGAGGGAAAAACTTACTACGAAGAAGATCTCTGTAAAGATCCTGAGTATACTAGTTACAGTATTAAAAA
The DNA here is from genome assembly GCA_027034975.1 of Campylobacteraceae bacterium. GTDB lineage: Bacteria > Campylobacterota > Campylobacteria > Campylobacterales > Sulfurovaceae > JAADEQ01. Next base: position 40,723 of record JALVWQ010000015.1, on the reverse strand, counting down.
TAAGAAGTTAACTGTAAAAACATATAGTGATGTAAAATATAGCGATTCTGTAACTAAAGATGTATATCCAATCTTAAAGTTTGAAGGTGATGATATGGAGATACGCAAAGATGGAGATACTCTCTCTTGTACTGTCAGTTATGAGGTAACAGATAAAAAAAGGGTAACGATGTTGGGGTTAGATTGTGTAGATGCAAGCAACACAGATGCAACTAATGAACTCTTCTTTATAGCTTATGATACGAAAAAAAGTGCTCATCTAAATAGGAATAAGTGTAAATAGATAGAGGTTTTACCCTATCTTCTCTGTTGCTTTAAATTTGCCCTCTTTGAGCTCTTGAAGGAACTCTTCGATTGAGTATCGCATACGGTATTGTGGGGTCATGATATGCAGAAGTATATCTTCTAAATCGACAACAATCCAATCGTCTGATTCATCTGCTGCGAGGATCTTTTCGCCTAGCTCTTTTGCAGCTACTCGGATGTGATCGTAAAGGGCAGCTGTATGTTTGCCTCCTCTTGAGTTTGCAATAATGACAGCTTTTGCGACATAGTCGCTCTCTTCTAGGTTAAATGCTTCTATATCTTCTGCTTTGTTTTTATCTAATACTGCAACTATCTTTTCGACTCTTGATTCTATGTTCATTTACTATCCTGATTTTTTGTGATATTATACACTTTTTGGACTTGCTTTCTAATTGCTTTGTCAACAAACTCTAATTTTTTCCCCTCCCTGATTTCGCTAGAACTGATATTGTTATTGAGTCTGAGGATAGTGTAGTTTTGAAGTGCTGCAGTATCAAGCTCTTCGTTTGGACGAGTGGCAACTATCCACTCTATTTTACTGTTGAGTTTTTCAAAATCTTTCCATTTTGTGATGCTCTTAAGGTTATCTGCACCGATGACAATTGTTTTGATATTGTAGATTTTGCTCAGTGCATTATAGGTTTCGATTGTATAGACTGGACGCTTTTGGGTTATCTCGTAATCGATAACTTCGCAACTCTTGCCACTAAATAGTTTTTTGCACCACTCTAGCCGTTGCTCTGGAGTGGCATGAAAACCATCTTTAAAAGGGTTTTGATAAGTGGGAACGATAAGAATTTTGTCGATGCCCTCAAGCTCTAAAAGTGCTTGTACAATCTCCTGGTGCCCTTTGTGTGGTGGGTCGAAACTTCCGCCAAAGAGGGCAAAGTTTTTATTGGTCATCACTGTAATCCTTCTTATTAAAAGCTCTTAGCTCTATGCTTTTAGTCCTTCGCTAAAAAAGAGGATGTTTCATTCTCTTTTTTTCTCTTATTGTACCATTTTGGGCACAATTTTAGCCCTTTTTGAGTAAAATATACGGTAAAAAACGGGAGAGCTGATGCGAACAATAAAAGATTTGGATATTGTGGGGAAGACAGTATTTATTCGATGTGATTTTAATGTACCAAAAGATGAGTTTGGAAATATTACTGATGATAGAAGAATCCGCAAAGCGCTACCTACAATTCGCTACTGTATCGATAGTGGATGCAAAGTTGTCTTGGGGTCTCACTTTGAGCGGCCAGAGCCGGGAAAATTTACACCTGAACATTCGCTAGAAGCTGTTGCAAAACGATTAGATACACTCTTAAAGATAAAAAATAAGTTTTATTTTGATGACTCTAAAGAGGGATCTGTTATTACAAAGAGAGCAAAAGAGCTCTTTGGGGAGATGGAAGCTGGAGATGTGCTTCTTTTAGAGAATCTCCGTTTTGATGAGGGAGAGACAATCAATAGTGATACTTTTGCGAAGGAGTTGAGCCAATTTGGTGAGATCTATATAAATGATGCCTTTGGAGCATGCCATAGAAAACATGCGTCAATACATGCTATTACACAGTTTTATACAAAAGAGACAAAAGCGGCTGGATTTTTACTTGCAAAAGAGGTAAATTTCTTTAGTAAGATGCTTAAAGATCCTGTTCGTCCATTTGTTGCTATTGTTGGTGGGAGTAAAGTATCTGGCAAGCTAGAGGCACTTGATCAGCTCTTAGATAGTGTTGATAAATTGATTATTGGTGGGGGAATGGCCTTTACCTTTTTTAAGCAGATGGGGTATGAGATTGGAAACTCTTTAGTCGAAGATGATCTTTTAGAAGAGGCTCAAAAGGTTATGGATAAGGCAAAAAAGAAGGGTGTAAAGCTCTACTTGCCAGTTGATTTAGTGGTAGCCAATGAGTTTAGCGAGAGTGCCATTGTGAAGTATCTACCATCACAAGAGATTCCAAAGGGTTGGATGGGCTTAGATATTGGGCCAGCCTCATCAAGACTCTTTAGAGAGGTACTCAATGACGCACAAACTATTATCTGGAATGGGCCAATGGGAGTTTATGAGATGGATAAATTCTCTAAAGGTTCCATGAAGATGTCGCACTATATTGCTGAGACTCATGCAACTTCTATCGTCGGCGGTGGCGATACAGCAGATGTTGTTGCTAGAGCTGGCGATATTGATGAGATGACATTTGTAAGTACAGGCGGCGGTGCGAGTCTAAAGCTTTTAGAGGGAAAAAAACTCCCTGGTATTGAAGCGTTAGAGGTGGAGTAGATGCGTTTTTATGCGAACTTTAAGATGCACCATACGCGTGCGTCCACGACAGAATACATTGCGAAGTTAAATGAAGAGCTTACCTCTATTGAGTGTGACGATATTACGATCTTTCCACCCGCTACTGCACTGCAAAAGAGTTTAGGTAAAGTAGTTGTGGGTGCCCAAAATGGTTACTTTGAGGCAAAAGGTGCCTATACAGGAGAGATTGGCTTAACACAGCTAGAGGAGTTTGGGATCGATACAATTCTTATAGGACATAGTGAGAGGCGAGAGATTTTTGGTGAGAGCCAAGAGTTTATTGCTAAAAAGTACGCCTACTATAAAGAGCAGGGCTTTCATATTGTCTATTGCATTGGTGAGCCACTAACGGTAAGAGAGCAAGGCGAAGAGGCACTCTTTGAGTATCTCTATGCTCAGTTTGAGGGAATTGATATTGAATATGAGAAGCTTACTGTTGCATATGAGCCAATTTGGGCAATTGGTACAGGAGTGAGTGCAACTGTAGAGGATATAGAGTTGGTACATAATCGACTAAAAGAGAAGTTTGCTCTACCGCTACTTTATGGGGGGAGTGTAAAGATTGACTCTATAGAGCAGATTGCAAAGATTAAGAGTGTAGATGGTGTTTTAGTTGGATCTGCATCGCTTGATGCAAAAGGGTTTGCAACACTAATAAAAAGAGGATTGGGTGTTTAAAATTCTTCTAAAAAAGCTTCTTTATGTAGCGGTTATGCTGCTACTTATTTCGTTTATCTCCTTTTTTGCAATCCATGCAGCTCCAAATAGCTTTTTTAGTGCAGGTGGTTTAAATCCGAATATGACACCTGAGGCGATAGCTCATCTTAAAGAGGTATATGGATTAGATAAACCACTTTGGCAGCAGTATCTAAGTTGGCTCAATGCTTTGATGCATCTTGATTTTGGGGTCTCTTTTGCAAGTGGAAATGGCGTTATAGATGAGATTAAGAGTCGCCTATGGGTAACGCTTGCTATTAACCTTATCTCAATGGCAATTGTTTTTCTTTTAGCAATTCGTATTGGTGTATGGAGTGCAATGCGTGGTGGCAGTGCAGATAGGGCGGCAAAGCAGTTTGCTCTCTTAAGTTATGCGATGCCATCATTCTATCTAGCACTTATTTTAATTATGATTTTTGGTTTTAAACTTGGATGGTTCCCAATAACTGGATTGGAGAGTCTCAATCCAAAGCAGGGTATTGCAAGATATTTCGATATGGCGTATCATCTAGTTTTACCAATTTTTGTAATTGTCTTTACCTCTTTTGGATCCTTGATGCTCTATATTCGCTCCTTAACACTCGATATTCTCAAAAGCGACTATATCTTTTATGCAAAGGCAAGAGGCTTAGATGATAAAACAATTCGTAAGTACTACATATATAAAAACCTAATGCCCTTTATTGTAACAATACTTGGGCTTTCACTTCCAGGGCTTTTAGGAGGGAGTGTTATCTTAGAGCAGATATTCTCTATTGATGGAATGGGGCTTTTATTTTTTCAAGCAGCTTTGAGTCGTGACTATCCAGTAATTATGGGTATATTAATTATTGGAGCATTTTTAACACTACTGGGGAATATTATTGCCGATTTGGTGCTGCTGAAGCTCGATCCTCACCGCAATAAGTCTTAGGGAGTGTGATACTCTCTTGGTAGAGGTATCTCCGAATTTTTGGGGGAACTTTTGCTCTTCTAAAGAGCTCTCTTTGCTTTTTAGGAATGGAAGTTTGAATATAGGGAGCTATAAAGAGATAGGGGGATTGGTACTCTACTGCCCATTTTCTGCCAACAACCATAGAGTTTTGTAAGTTTTGCCGCTCTTTGCCGCTAAGGAGGTAGCCTAGCTCCTTTAATCCATGTGAGAGGGCATAGGGGAAATAACTATCCTCTTTTATTGTGTAGACTCTTAACTCTTTCTCTTTAAGGCAGAGTTGAAAATTTTGTTGTAGGAGCCGCTTCTCCTCTTGTAAAATTGCAAAACTTTTGATGTAGCCCTCTTTTGACTCTTTTAGTAGCTCATTAACAGTTGGTCGAAATCTATTTCGAAGATAGTGCTGTTTAAAATTGCTGCTATCGATAAAATAGTAGATATTGTTTTTAGTAAGGTACTCAAGAAGCTCCTCTTTAGTTTTGTGTAGCAGTGGGCGAATGAGTCTAAAGTCCTCTCTTTGCTCTATAAAGGCCATACCGCTAAGTCCCTCTATACCACTTCCTTTGCTGAGTCGCATAAGGAGCCACTCGAGTCTATCATTGAGCTGGTGGGCAGTTAGAAGTGTGGTGTAGCCATTTTCTTTGATGATTTTTCGAAAAAAGTTGTAGCGAAACTCTCTTGCATTGGCTTCGAAATTGCTAGTAAATTTTGGAGCATCGGCAATATAGATTTTTTTATTGTATCTGCTAGCTAAATCTTTGGCATAAGCTACTTCCTCTTTTGCCTCTTTGCGAAGGTGGTAGTTTACGATTGCGATATCAAAGTGAATATTTGCATCTAAAAGAAGAAAAAAGAGTGCAGTTGAATCTACACCTGCAGAGAATGCAAGGAGGTTTTTGCTCTCTTTGAGTTCTTGAAGAAGCTCTTTTTGAATCATCTATATAATCTTTAACCGATCTTCTCTATAAGTGTTGCAAGTGGTGTCACATCTGCAACTTCTGTAACTTTTGCACGGTAGTAGTCGCCATGATTGAGAGCAAAATCGTTACTGTCGTTTATAAATACTTCCCCATCGATTTCTGGTGCCCAAAGTGTTGGTCTAGCAGTGAGGAGGAGTTCGTGTTCGTCACTTACTCCAACGATTATAAGTTCGATCTCTCTGCCAATAAGCTTTTGTTGTGATTGAATCATCGCCTCTTTTGCAATTGCTCCAAGTTCGCTTGCTCTTTGGTTAATAGTCTCTTTAGGAATTTGTTCCATTGTGTAGGCTGTAGTACTCTCTTCGTTAGAGTATTCAAAAACTGTAATCCTATCAAATTCAAAATTTTGCAAGAACTCTTTAAGTTCATTAAAATCTTCTTGGCTCTCGCCAGGGTGACCAGCAATAACAGCAGTTCTAACAAAACCTCCTTCAATGCTTCGCATATACTCTAGAAGCTCTAGAGTCTTCTCTTTATTGAAACCTCGCTTCATAACCTTTAACATATGATTGCTAATATGCTGGATTGGCATATCGTAGTAGCTTGCAAAAATAGGAGAGTTAGCGATAGTATCGATTAACTCTTTTGTTGTTGTACTTGGATAGAGGTAGAGAATTCGTGCACTTTTAATGCCAGGTAAGAGCTCGATATGTTTTATTAAATCAATTAACATTTTTGGGTTGCCTAAGTCCCTCCCGTAACTTGAGGTATCTTGAGAGATGAAGCTAAAGTCTTTAAATCCTTGTTCTATAAGCTGCTGCACTTCATTTATTACAGAATCAATTGTTCTTGATTTAAGTTTTCCTTTAAATGATGGAATGGCACAAAAAGAGCACTGTTGGTTGCATCCTTCACTCAGCTTAATATAGGCATGGTATTTTGATCCTGTAATTACGCGTGGAGAGTTTTCGTTTGCTAAGTAGACCTCTGGAGTAAATGAGCTCTGCTTAAGAGAGATTAGCTCATCAATTCTTTCATAATCGCCAACACCTGTAAAGATATCGACCTCTGGAATCTCTTTTTGTAGCTCCTCTCTGTAGCGTTCACTCAGACAGCCGCTTACGACAAGCAAGGAATCCTCTTTTCTTTGCTCGTGTAGTGTTAAGATTGTATCGATCGATTCTACTTTTGCGGCTTCGATAAATCCACAAGTGTTAACAATGATTACATCAGCACTACTAGCATCATCTGTAAGGGTGTACTCATGGAGTTTTCCTAGCATTACTTCGCTATCGACTAAGTTTTTATTACAGCCTAAGCTCACAAGATGGAGGGTTTTTGACATATACACTCTTTCTTAAAAATTTTAATTATTATAGCATTAGAGAGTAAATGTAAGATAAGTTTGAATGTGATTAAGAGGTATTTGAATAAATTAAGCAGCTTGTAGATAGATAAAAGAGTCCCAAGCCAAAGGCTTGGAGAGAAGTAATAATCTTCTTTTTATTAGAAGTTATAAACACCTTCAACTCTGATTCTTTGATCTTTTCTCTTAGTGAAGTCTTTGTTTTTAATGTATCTGTACTCAACTTTACCATTGATTCCAGAAACTTTAAATTTATAACCAAGAGCTGCACCATACGCTTTTTCACCACTATCTGGCTTATCATATGCAGCTGAGAAGTAAACTTTACCAGCACCAGCGATTTTGTAACCTAAGTCTAATCTAGCAATTTTTTGCTTGTTACCAGCTACAGTATCACCACCGAATGCACCAGCAAATGAGTTACCCCAGAATCCGCTTGTGCCACCAAGGTTAAGTGGAGAAGCACCATCATCAATGTAAGCTAAAGTTAATTTAGCATCTACATCTGCAAGTTTACCACCAATGTAACCAGCTACACCTAAAGTTTTATCAAGACCTAAACCTTTTAATTTAGCATAAGCTACTTGTAAACCAAGATCAACTGATCCAGCTTTAGTCTCTGCAGATGCCCATACAGATGTTCCTTTAACTGGCTTATTAATATAATAAGCTGTAGCAGTTAAAGTTGTATTTGCAAGTGATTTGTTTTGTACAGCTAAAGCAAAAAGACCTTTGTTGTCTTTACCGTCAACTTTTACAAATTTAGAACCTGTACCAGCTCTTGCAATCCAAGCACCTACTAATACAGTATCTTTAATATCAGTGTTAACTACTACTAAACCTTCATAAGTTGTATCTTTTCTATTTAGAGTAGTATCTGTCCATGCCCATGGAGAGAGTGATTTTGGAAGAGCTTGTCTACCCATTTTAAATGCAGTGTTACCAGTTTTGTAAGTTAAGTATAACTCAGAAAGCTCTGCATTTTCATCCATAGGTGCAGCGATATCTTTAAGACCAAGTTGGCTAGTTGCAGCAACTTCTGCACCAAAACCGAAACCGTAAGCTAATTTCTTCTCAACACCTAAAACAACTGTTGTTTTCCAAGTATTGTTCTCTTTGTCACCAAATTTAAGGTCACCATTATCTTTAAATTCATATCTTGCTCCAATGCTTCCCCAGAAATCGCAAGCTGCTGGAGCTGCTGCTGGAACAACTGGAGCTGCTGGAGCAATATCTCCACCTGCAAAAATAAATCCTGAAGCTACTACTGAAAGTAATAAAACTTTTTTCATTGTAAATCTCCTTGTTTTTTGTTTACAGTTGCATTATAGCACGATTTCTTAAAAAAAACAACTTATATATACAAATATTTAATAAAAAGTAAACAAAATATTAATAATTTACACATCTGTTAATCTTTCTTATTTTTTTGGAGCTTTTTAATAAGTGTTTGATTTTCTGGGTTATTTAAAAGAAGATCCATTGAATTTTTAGCTTCTATCCTTTTTTTGGGTTCATAAAGGCTGATTGAGACAATATCTTCACCTACTACGATTTGTGCAATAGCCTCTAATTGTATGGTAAGGTGTGAACCGTAGTTACTCTCTCCAAATCCAGCTTCAAAGCTTAAACTCTCTTTATCTAAAACTGCACTCTCTTTTGAGTAACCTGCGATTATAAAGAGGGCATATCTATCAAACTCTATAATAGACTTTGGTATCTCAGGGTTGAAGTTGATAAAATCAGTATAGGCGACTATACCAAAATCTACCCCCATCTTTAATAGAAACTTGAGTGTATTATAGTTATTCTTCTCTACCAACTCTCTATAGTCATCACTTTCGAATAGGGTATCCATATCTAATCCTCTATAGTATTTTAAACTCTATCATGGCATTTAAAAGTGCAATATTACTGTAATTATCTAAAGATCTAAAGTCAATATCTTTTGCAACAATCTTTTGTGTCTCTAGTAACCTCTCGCGTGTAGTACCCTTTAAGAGCGGCTTTTTGGGGGTATGCCACTGCTTCTCTTTTTTATGATAGAGTGCAATGTTTGCGATTGTAGTGTCGGTAAGGTAGCCATCTTTTGTAATTATAAACTCATCGCTATCAAAATTTTTATGGAGTGCATCAAAAAGTTTTCGTTGAGTAAATTTGTAACTATAGCTGGCATTAGGTACTTCTACTAAGAGGAGTGTTTCAACTTTTTTAGATTGGTAGGGGTAGTGGGTAATCTCGATAACTCCTTCCCTATTGTAGATAACTTTTAATCTATAGTATTGAGTGGACTCTAAGTTTTGTTGCTGTAAATAGTTATTGATAAGGCTTTGTAGATCGATACTTCTACTACTTTTAAAGTACTCCTTAAAAGTTCTATTAACTCTTTTTTGATGGTATGCAAGATGCTGTGGTCTCTTTTGGAAGAGTGCTATTGTTTCAAAGAGAGTCTCTGATTTAGCACCACTCATTTCAAAGAGGGTAGGGGTTCTCTTTAAAAGTAATTTTTCTATTGTCTGTGCCATTACTCAAAAAGTTGTGTACTTTGGTATCTGCTTGCACTATCTGGGAAGATAGTTACTATAGTTTTGCCTTTGATATCCATATTTTTGGCAAGTTCGTAGATCCCTTCTATATTTGCACCACTTGAGATACCTACAAAGAGTCCATCATCTTTTGCTACTTGTTTGGCTCTTGCAAATGCTGCACTGCTTGAGACGGTTACAACACCATCTAAAAGTTCCCTATCGAGATTATCGGGTATAAAACCAGCACCAATTCCTTCTATTTTATGGATACCCTTTGTATTGCCGCTAAGAACTGCACTCTCTTGTGGCTCAATGGCTATTACTATTGTATTAGCAAGCTCTTTGAGGTAGATTCCAGCACCACTAATAGTACCGCCTGTGCCAACACCAGCAATAAAGATATCGACTTGTGACTCTAATGCATGTGCAATCTCTCTACCCGTTGTAATATAGTGTACTTGTGGGTTTGCAGGGTTAGCAAATTGGTTAAGCATAAGAGCACCCTCACTCTTGACAATCTCTTTAGCTTTATCGATAGAGCCTTGCATGCCAAGTGCTGCATCTGTAAGTATAAGCTCAGCCCCAAAGTGTTGTATGATTTGGCGTCGCTCTTTACTCATCGATTCTGGCATAACAATAGTAAGTTTTATCCCTTTAGCGGCACAGACCATAGCAAGACCTATACCGGTATTTCCGCTTGTGGGTTCTACAATATGGTTATTTATAAGTTTCTCATTTTTTATTGCATCTTCAACCATTGCAAGGGCTATTCTATCTTTTACAGAACCGCCTGGATTCATAAATTCACACTTAGCCCATACATCGCATTCTAACTCTTTGCTAACGGTTTCGATTTTAATAAGTGGCGTATTTCCGATTGCTTGGAGAATGCTACTCATTTTGTGCCTTTTTGCGTGGGATAAAGAGTCCTTTCTCTTTTGCATAATAGAGAATTTCACCTTCGATAAACTCTTGCATTACTGAATACTCCAGTGTAAAGTTTGATTTGCTAAAAATGGGACTACATCACCATAACTTGATGGAACAGTATACTCTTTTTTAACTAAAACCACCTCTTTTTTAGGTGGAAAAATCTTATAGATTTTTTGTGCATTATCGCTTACAAAGGCTTGGAGGTTCTCGAGTTTATTGTGCTTCTCAAAGAGCTCTGTTAGTGCTTGCAGGGCAATTGGAGCAGTAAAGACGCCGGCGGCACATCCTGGAGCCTCTTTGGCACTTTTTGGATGTGGTGCAGAGTCGGAGCCAAACATCACTTTAGGGTGGGCATTGAGTGCTAAGTTTAAGAGTGCCTCTCTATCCTCTGGTCGTTTTGCAATTGGTTTACAAAAGAGGTGAGGCTGGAGCATTCCGCCAGCGAGATCATCAAGCGTAATATAGAGGTGATGAAGCGTTATAGTTGCATAGAGGTTTTTGTGCTCTAACACCGCTTTTGCAGATGCTGCTGTTGTAATATGCTCCATAATAATTTTAAGCTTAGGAAAGGCAGTAGCAAGCTGCTTATAGATGGGGATAAACTCCGCCTCTCTATCCATTACAAAACCGTTGCTTTCGCCGTGGATACAAAGAGGAATATCAAGCTTACTCATCGCTTCAAGTGTCGGACGAAGTTGCTCGATATCAAACGCTGCAACACCCCCTTCGCTATTGGTTGTAATACCTGCTGGGTAGAGCTTGATAGCTACTATTTCATTCTTAAGGCTCTTTAGAAAGTCATAGTCGTAACTGCTATTAAAAAAGAGTGTCATATAGGGGGTAAAGTTATCCTCTTTTGTTGCTTCTAGGATCTCTTTTTTGTAGGCTAAGAGCATCTCTTTGGTAGTAATTGGCGGCAGGGTATTTGGCATAATAAGAGCACCGTTAAAGCTTTTGCTGCTAAGCGGAGCTACATTTTGTAGCATGCCCTCTTGTCTAAGGTGCAGGTGCATATCCAGCGGGGAGGTAAGTTGCAGTTGCATCAAAATCCTTTACAATTGCGAATCTGTTTTTGACCGGTACAAACCAGTAGTGAATTCGTAGTGTACTATGAAACGCTTTAAACTTAAGAGGCTCAAAGCCTATAGCTTCTCTTTTAATAGGATTATAGAGTTCTGTAACTTTGGGTATCTTGTAGTCGATAGTTGGGTAGTCTATACCCCCAGGAAAGAGTTGGTTGCAGCTTGCAATTCGTTTTGCACTTTTGAGTGTGCTACTGAGTGGATCGCTATTTTCAAAGAGCCACTTTGCATACTCAGAGCAACTTGGATAGTAGCGGCATGAACCTGGGGTGAATTTAGATATATACTGATACCACTTAAGCGGTTGCAGTAAGGGGCTTTTTTTCATCTTAGAGATCCTCAGGATGGGGCACCACTACATAAGAGGGACTTCCGTTGATGCTATGGTAGATAGTAGTTTTGTGCAGTTTCGAGAAGAACTTTAAGAGTAGTTTTTGCTCAGTTGGCTCGATAGATGGTTTAAACCATCCATTATTGCTAATAACTATAAGGTATTTTGGGTTATCTTGGTATGTTTTTGCACTTGTGCCCTCGTAACAGATGGCGATTTTAAACTCTTTATTAAGAAGCTTGATTGTTGTAAACTCCTTATCGCCTTTGTAGTCTATAGAGCCATCAAAAAATATCTTATTGACAATTTTACCCATCCATTGAGGTAGTGGGTTAGCCTCGCCAAATGGGACTAAGACCACTTTATTTGCAACTGTATAGTTGCCGTCTCTAAAGATATAGGCAGAGTTTCTGTAGTCTCCAACAGCTTTATCGTAGAGTGCTCCAGTAACGATAGTGATCTTTTTAGATCGCTCTAAAAGCTCTTGGAGTGTTGTGTTTGTATCGTTTAAAAAGTATGGCAAAAGAGATTCAGGGAAGATGATAAGCTTTTTATGATGAGTTATTGCTCTATCGACTCTTGTGAGCACCATCTGGGTATAGAGTGCTTGGTTCTCGCTTTTCCACTTCTCTTTTATAGAGATATTGGTGCTTACTAATTCGATATCTCTAAGGAGTTTTGCATTCACTATTGTTGGGTGTTTGAGATCGATAGTAAACAGAAGAAGCAAAAGGAGCCAGTAGCGTCTAAAGACGATAAAGAGTGCAAGCGTAAAGAGTATAAGTGCAAAACTCCAAAGGTGAATATTTAAGAGTGACTCGACAAAAATAAGCTGTAGCTTTAGCCAGTTAAAGCCAAAGGGTTCAAATTGGTTTATGGCTAAGAGGGCAAGAGCATTCAGAAATGGCGTTGTTTTACTTGGAAAGAGGGCATAGAATTTACACTCAATTGCTTTAGCAACCTTTTTTACTAAAAGTCGTAAACCTAAAAAGAGAAGAGCATAAACAACTCCAATAGCAACTACTACGATTGGAATAAGATATACCATGTTATAGTAATAAAAGCTCACAGCCATCCACCAGAGCCAGCTTATTGAAAGGAAAAAACCTGTAAAAAACCATACTGCAGGTTTTGCTTTAAGGAGACGATAAAATCCAAAGAGTGCAAAAAGAGTATTTATGGTTAGCTTACTATAGCCCACCAAGAGCTCAAAGTGTTCGATATAGAGGAAAGCACTCAAAAGAAATGCAATAAACAAGCCTCCTATTATATTGTTGGTGGTAAAATATTTTCCAATTTTCATTTTAAAGGACCTTTATGTCAAATCAACTGGCACAGTTTTTACCAATTATTCTACTCTTTGCAATCTTTTATTTCTTAATTATTCGACCACAGCAGAAGGCTCAAAAAGAGCATAAAGCTATGATAGAATCCCTCAAAAAGGGTGATAAAATTATCACTAATGGCGGTTTAATAGCCGAAGTAGTGAAACCTGAAGAGGATTTTATCAAAATTAAGATAAATGATGAGACAGTAGTGAAACTCGAGAGAAACTCTGTTACAAGAAAAATAGATTAACGGCAGGGATAGATGGGAAAATTAAATTTTAGAGTTGTCATATTCGCTTTAGCATTTCTTTTTGGGGTTGTCTTTTCAATTCCAAGTTTAGTGCAGAGTGACAGCGGCAAAAAGATTACATTAGGACTTGATCTGCAAGGCGGACTCCATATGCTCCTTGGTATCAAAACCCAAGAGGCTATAGAGTCTTATATTAAATCTTTGGCATCTACTGCAAAATTTGAACTGGATAAAAAAGATATTGTTATTGATAATATCCAGTTTAATAAAAAGAGTGTCTCGTTTGAAGTTTTAGATGAAGATGAGGTGCAAAACGCATTAAAGATATTGCAAGATACTTTAAAGAGCGATAAAGTAACTGCAAATAAGAATGTTATTACAATAACACTTCCAGATACTGAGATAGAAAAAGTGACGCAAAAAGCGATAACACAAGCAGTAGAGACAATTCGAAACAGGTTGAATCAGTTTGGATTAGCAGAGCCAACAGTGGCGAAACAGGGAAAAGATAAAATATTAGTTGAAATTCCGGGGATCAAAAGTGAAGAGGATAAAAATAGAATCAAAAAGCTTATTGCCAAAACTGCGCATTTACAACTTATGGCAGTAGATGAAGATAGAACATCTCGTGCAGCTACTATGAGCCCGCAAGAGGCAAAAAAGTATGGAGATATAATTCTCTCAGATGTAAAGAATCCAAATGAGAAGTATCTTTTGCGTGCAATTCCTATACTCGATGGCTCTATGCTTACAGATGCGAAGTCGGTGTATGATAAAAACGGACAGCCGATGATTACTTTTGAGCTTAATGGCGAAGGGGCAAAGATATTTGCGAAATTTACAGAGAAGGCTGCACCAACAAGAGCAAGGCTTGCAATTGTATTAGATAATAAAGTCTACTCTGCTCCGCACATTAACGAAAGAATCGGCGGTGGTCGTGGGCAAATTACCGGCGGTTTTACCATTAATGAAGCAAACGATATTGCGATTGCCCTTCGATCAGGGGCACTTCTTGCTCCAGTATTTGTAATGGAAGAGCGAAGTATCGGTCCAAGCCTTGGGAAAGATAGTATTATTGCAAGCTCTATTGCGCTTATAAGCGGCTTTGCTTTAGTATTCCTCTTTATGATTATCTACTATGGAATGGCAGGTTTTATTGCAGATATCGCTCTTGTAGCAAACCTCTTTTTAATTATTGCGATTATGTCTCTTTTTGGGGCTACTTTGACGCTTCCGGGTATGGCAGGTATTGTATTGACTGTAGGTATGGCGGTTGATGCCAATGTTATTATTAATGAGCGGATTCGAGAGTTATTAAAAGAGGGCAAAAGTGTAGCCAAAGCAATAGAGGATGGATATTCAAATGCATTTACAGCAATTTGGGATGCCAATGTAACAACGCTTATTGCTTCGACACTTCTCTTTTTCTATGGAACTGGAGCAATTAAAGGCTTTGCGGTTACTATGACAATTGGTATCTTAGCATCTATGCTTACAGCGATTTTGGGAACGCATGGAATCTACCAGATGCTGCTCCCTAAGATTAAAAAAGATAAACTAGGCTTCTGGTTTGGTATAAAAGGGGTAAAATAATGGAGTTTTTTAGATATAAAGAGCCTATAAAATTGATGGCGAAAGCGAAATATTTTGGACTGCTTTCGCTTATTTTAGTTTTAAGTTCATGGGCAATTATTTTTACAAAGGGTTTTAACTATGGTATCGATTTTGCCGGCGGTACCCTCATACAGGTAAAATATGATAAAAAGGCTCCTTTAAAAGAGATTCGCAGTGCTTTAAGCAAGGTAGAGAAGTATAAAGATGCCTCAGTGACAAACTTTGGAAGCGACAAAGAGATTGTAATACGGACTAAGAGTTCTTCGAGCACAGTAAGCAAAGATATCGGGAAAGAGGTAGCCGATATCTTAAAAGATACAGGGCACTTAGAGATTAGACGCGTTGATATGGTTGGTCCAAAGATTGGTGCAGAGCTTCGCGAGAAGGGGCTTAAAGCCACTCTTTATGCAATTTTAGGGATTTTAATTTATATCTCTTTCCGGTTTGAGTGGCGTTTTGCACTTGCTTCGGTAGTTGCTTTGATTCATGATGTCTCTATTGCTCTTGGGGCGATTTCGCTCTTGCGTATACCGTTTAATCTTGATATTCTAGCGGCAATCTTAACGATTTTAGGGTATTCGCTTAACGATACCATTATTGTTTTCGATAGAATCAGAGAGGGGATTGAGAAGGCAAAAGAGGTTGTTTTAAGTGATATTATCGATGAGTCAGTTACAAGAACACTTTCACGAACAACTTTAACTTCACTCACAACCTTCTTTGTTGTGTTAGTGCTTTACCTCTTTGGTGGAGAGATTCTAAAGGGCTTTAGCTTTACACTCCTTGTTGGTGTCGTTGTAGGTACTTACTCTTCTATCTTTATTGCATCACCGCTTCTTATGTGGCTTGGTTTTAGTGTTCAAGAGTATAAAAAGGCTCTTGCCGAGAAGAAAAAGCGGGAATTAGAAAAAGAGAAGATGCGTAGCCAATTTGAACAGGGCGTAGTATAACGATTACGCTGAGTGGAGTATAGAGAGTGAGATTATATTATCTTTTTATCTTTTTTTTAATGAGTGGAGCAACACTCTTTGCAACACTCCCACAAACGATTATGGAGCAGATTAAGAGTGAGAAGATTGCTCCAGAGAATTTAAGTATTGTAATTCAAGACCTCTCTACAGGTACAGTTACTGCTTCATTAAATCCGTTAGTCCCCCGTGTTCCTGCATCTGTCGAGAAGATTGCAACAGCCTATGCAGTGCTTTTAGATTTTGGACCAAACTTTCGTTGGCCTACGCAGCTCTACTACCGAGGTACTTTAAAGGGTGGTGTACTGCATGGAGATATTATTGTAAAAGGGTATGGAGATCCGACTCTTAATGCACGGGATGTAAAGCAGTTTGCAAAAAAGATAGCAACTTTGGGTGTTCGTAAGATTATTGGTAATATTGTTATCGATAGAAGTTTTTTTCAAAATAGCCCTACGATAAGCTCTGGTTTTGATAAAAACTTTTTGAGTGAATATAATGCTATGCCAGACGCTTTGATGTATAATGACCACTTAAACTATATAAAGATTAAACCGAGCAAGAGTGGAGTAAAGGTTGTACCTCTCTATGGTGATCGAAGCTTCCGTCTGATTAATAAGCTAAAGGTAAATAACCGTGCTTGTAGAGGGAAGAATGCCTGGCCGAATTTGAAGTATATTAAATCTCCACAACGAGTCGATGTGGTTGTAGAGGGATCGATTTCAGCTAAGTGTCGAGGGGTGACACTCCATAATGTGCTCTCGATGCCATATAGTAGTTTCTACTACTCTTTTGTGAAGTTCTTAAAAGATCAAGGAGTCACATTTAGTGGTGCATTAAAATTAGCAACTGTGCCAAAAGATGCAAAACTACTCTTAACACACTACTCTGCACCACTTAAGAAGATTGTTGCAAAGACTTTAAAGAAGAGTAATAACCTCTACGCAAGACACCTCTTTTTAGCTCTTGGTGCGAAGCGATATGGCTATCCTGCAACATTAGAGAAATCACGAAGAGCTATTAAAGAGATTTTAGGGAGCAAAGGTGTTTTGGCTCCAACAGATTTTATCGATAATGGTTGTGGACTCTCAAAGCGGTCACGAATGCAGCCAATGACTGCGATTCGAATTAATCAGAGTGCTTACAGGGATTTTGGCGAGTTATGGTTGAATTCACTCTCGATTGCCGGTGTAGATGGAACACTCAAGAAACGGTTTGCCCACTCAGTAGTAAAAAAGCATGCCTTTATGAAAACTGGAACACTGAAGCGTGCTAAGAATATTGCTGGTTTCGTAAAGACAAAGAGTGGCAAGCTCTTAAATGTTGCAATCTTCTATAATGGTGCAAAGATATGGCTTGGAAGAGATATTCAAAATAAAATAATTACATGGCTTGTACAGCAGTAAAGGATGAAAGAGTGCAGTTTCAGAAGTACCCATTTGAGAAGTTAAATGAGCTCTTAGAAGGTGTAGAGCCAAATATTAGCTATACGCCTATTAGCCTTACAATTGGCGAGCCACAATTTGAGACACCGCAGTTTATTAAAGAGGCACTTATTGAACATATTGATCTTTTTAATAGGTACCCAAAGACAGCTGGCGAAGTAGTTTTAAAAGAGGCTCAGATAAGTTACCTGAAGCAGCGGTTTGGCTTAGAGTTGCAGATGGATCAGCTCATACCAACATTTGGAACAAGAGAGCTACTCTTTAACTTTCCGCAATTTCTTTTAAGTGATAAAAAGAGCCCAAAAGTAGCATATGTTAACCCCTTTTATCAAATTTACGAAGGTGCAGCAATTGCAAGTGGAGCAGAGGTTGTATATTTGGAGTTAAATAAAGCAAATGGTTTTAAACCTCAAATAGACAAAGGGGCCCTAAAAGATGTAGATTTGGTTATTTTAAATACACCAAGCAACCCAACTGCAAGTGTTATGAGCCAAGAGGAGTTGCAAGAGTGGTGTAAGCTTGCTTTAGAGTATAACTTTGTGTTACTTAATGATGAGTGCTATATCGACCTCTACTTTAATGAGCCAATTCCCTCTATTCTTAATGCAGCAATTGCAGCTGGAAATAGCGAGTTTAAGAATATCGTAACGGTAAACTCTATCTCAAAACGCTCCTCTGCTCCAGGACTAAGAAGTGGCTTTATAGCAGGAGATAAAGCAATATTAAAAGAGTATTTAAAGTATAGAACCTATGTTGGGTGTGCATCCCCACTGCCACTACAATATGCAGCTGCAGTTGCATGGGAAGATCAAGAGCATGTAGAACCATTTAGAGTAATTTATAAACAAAACTTAGAGCTAGCAAGAGACATTTTAGGTATAGATATGCCAGATAGTACATTCTACGTATGGATGGAAGTTAAGGATGCCCTAAATGCAGCTAAAAAACTATATGAGCTCTACAATGTAAAAGTCCTTCCTGGAGAGTTCTTAGGTAGAGAGGGTGCAGGTGTAGGATACTGGAGATTAGCGCTAGTTTATGAACCAAATGTTACCAAAGAGGCACTACAAAGGGTCGCAAAATTTTTAAAGGAAAGAGCATGAAGCAAGAGTTAGATATAGAGGCATTAAAGAGTGATAAAGAGTTTTTAGAGAATTTAAAAAAGCTTGAAGAGGAGGCTAAGAATACTGACTCGCTAGCCAAAGTTTATCAACTTTTAGATGCAAAATTGGCTCTAAGAGAAGATGAAGAGGAGATAAACAAACTCTTTAACCGTATCGTGCAAGAGGCTTTTGAGAGAGTATCAAAAGAGATATCAGAGGGCGGTAAATTAGATTTAAGCAAACCAGATGATTGGGCAGCTGCAAGAGGGATTTATGAGCATGCGATTGAGCGCTTTAGCTCTAACGATAAAAAGGCTGCTGAGGAGCTTTTTTTGGCGCTTCATTACCTTGTTGAGCACCCAGAAGTTAAAGATGCAATGATGTTGCATGCCGCAGCAATTGGTAAAGGGTATAGCTTTGATGACTTCTTTAATAAATTAACTAAGATTGACGATGCAGACTTTAGTGACCCAATGGCAGTGTTTGTTACCGATTTTGTGCAACCTGTTGACATTTTATTAGAGATGATGAAAGACGAGGTTGCTAAACTGCAAGCAAGGCTCGATAAATTAGAAGCAGCACAAAAAGAGGCTCAAAGTAATTAGGTAATCTCTTTTGCAAAAAGGATAGATATGCATATTCATTTTATTGGAATTGGTGGTATTGGACTCTCAGCACTTGCAAAGTTTTTAGCAGGGCAGGGGATAAAGATAAGTGGGAGTGATATTGCTAAGAGCGAGATTACTGATGATTTGGCTATTAATTATGGTGCACAAATTACCATTCCGCACCATCCAGATGCTGTTGTGGGTGCAGATATAGTTATTCACTCTGCGGTAATTCGCCCAAATAATCTTGAATATAAACGAGCAAAAGAGCTTGGGATTAAGCTCTTAGCACGCAAAGAGGCATTGAAGTTTATTTTAAAAGATAGTAAAGTTTATGGTGTTGCAGGAGCTCATGGAAAGAGCACAACTTCGGCTATATTAGCCTCTATTTTACAAGAGAGCAATGCACTTATTGGAGCAATTAGTAAAGAGTTCGGTTCAAATGTGCGCACTTTTGCAAATAACGAGGTTGTCTTTGAAGCTGACGAGAGTGATGCAAGCTTTCTTAACTCTAACCCATACTTAGCAATAGTTACAAATGTTGAGCCTGAGCATATGGAGTATTATGAGTATGATGAGAGTCGATTTTACCAAGCCTACCGTGACTATTTAGAGCTTGCAAAGATAAGAGTGCTTAATGGCGAGGATCCATTCTTAGCAAAGCAAAATGATTTAGAGAGTACCTATCTTTACCCAAGCCAAGATATAAAAAATATTGAGTACACTCTAGTTGATAATGAACCATATACCTGCTTTGAGCTTAAAGACATTGGAAGTTTTGAGCTCTTTGGATTAGGGTACCATATCGCACTCGATGCCTCTTTAGCGATCTTAGCAGCCCAAGCACTTGGTTTAGATATAGAGACAATTCGAGAGAATCTCCGTAAATACAAGGGGATCAAAAAGCGATTCGATGTTATCCAAAAGAATGGTATGGTTGTGATAGATGATTATGGGCACCACCCAACTGAGATTAAAGCTACACTAGAGTCGATTAAAGAGTATGCAAAGCTTTTAGGAATCAAGAGAATATATGCGATTTGGCAACCTCATAAGTATAGCCGTACAATCGACAATCTACAAGGGTTTGTAGAGTGTTTTGAGGGGGTAGATGAACTTGCAATTTTACCAATTTGGGCTGCAGGAGAGGTAAAGGTAGATATAGATCTCAAAGGTGCCTTTAGCCGCTATCAGCCAATCATGGCAGAGCGAGTGACACGCAAAGATAACAAAGTCTATCTACTTGACGAGAAGCGAGAAGTGATTCGTAAATATAAAGATGGCTTAGTTGTTGCCTTTGGAGCTGGCGATATTACTTATCAGATTCGTGGGCTTAAGTAGGAGAGTTCCACTTGCTCCACATCTCCCAATGTGGAGCATATACCCACCGATACTAAACAATTACCATAAACTATACATACACTGCATATCGGGAAATATGGAGCGAGTGTAAGAGAAATTTAGTTTTTTTAAAAACTCCTATAAGTTATATTCATGGTAAGTTAGTTAAATAATATGTTATGTAGAGTAATTTATAAGTGTTTAATTTCAGTGTTTTTTTACTTTAAATATGTTTTAATGTATTTTATTTTAAAAGGAGAATAAATGATTAAGAGATTATTGCATAAATCAATTGTATTAGCAGCAGTTTCAGTAGCATTTATTGGTTGCGGAGGTGGTTCTTCCTCAGGTAAAAAAGATCCATATAAAATTGTAAAAGTTGGTTATAAGCTTAATGGAAGTGCAGCTCCGTCGTGTCCAACTGCATTTCAAACCACTGTAAGTAAAGCTCAAAAAGCAAATGGTATTGGTTATGCTACTTGTACATGGATCTGTGGTGAGTATGAAGGCGGTAAACCTCTTTCTGTAGTTTTAAGTTTTACTCAAGATGGCAAAGATTTACCATGGAAATTTGAAGGTGATACAGTGCAAACCGCACCTAGTAAGTGTCATAATTAATTTTGCTATTTCTCCTCGTTCCACATTTCTCGATGAGAAACAAAGATATAATTCATCAATAACTACATAATTCAAAATAATCTGAAGCCCAACAGTAACAACACTCCATATCGGGAGATATGGAGTAAGTGCGGAACGCTATATTTTTTAGATTTTGGTATAATTCTATCGATATTACTAGGGGGCAAGTAGAGTTTGAAGCAATTATTTCCAAATGAGCGGTTGGTAATTTTAAGTCAGAAGCTTGATTTAGAGAGCCATATAAAGAGGTTAGCGAGTTTTTTTGCTAGGGAGAAGAGTATCGTTTTACTTGGTGATAGCAAGAGTCATAACCGTTTTATTAAGGCGTTGGATGATACTCAGTTGCCGTCACTTCCGCCACTGCCGAATTTAGATGATCTAATAAACCGTTTAAGCAAGCAAGCGACCTTGCAGCTTGAACAGATCTACCACTTTGTGAAGTTAATTGAGTTTTTTAATGTGCTTAAAGCTGCGACACTTCCCCCTTTGTGGCGAGAGTTTGTAGATGCTATTGAAATACCTATGGAGCTTCTTGAGATATGCCAATACTTTAACGACCAAGCACTGATCGATAGCACAAAAGAGCCAGAACTTTTTGAGATAGAGCAGGCTTTGCAGCGGCTTAAGCGAGAAGAGAAAGATAAGCTAGCGAGTGTAATGCGAAATTCGCAGCTCAAAGATTTTCTTGTCGATACACAGATTCACCTCTACTATGGGCAAGAGGCTTTGCTTGTTCGGGGTGGTTTTAGCAAGGTTTTAAAGGCTACTGTTATTGGGCGAAGCTCTATGGGCTTTTTTTATGTGGTTCCAAATGCTTTAGAGCAGCTGCAGGAGCGGCGTACAAAGCTGCTTGATGCACAAGAGGAGATTTACCAGCGGTATGCGAAAGCCTTTAGTGCAACGATGCATAAGTGGTGGCGATTTTTGCAATATATCAACAAAGAGTTCGATAGGGTAGACCACTACAATGCTAGAGCTTTGATGTTAAAGAGTCAAGATCTGCAGCTAATACTCCCAAAGGCTTCTAAAGAGGTAATTTTGAGCGACTTTAAGCACCCGGCAATTAAAGATGCAACTCCAATTAGTATAGCGTTTCAAAAGAGTATTATGCTTGTTACTGGGGTAAATGCTGGTGGGAAGACGATGCTTCTTAAATCTATTTTAGCAGCAGTATTTATGGCAAAGTATCTAATCCCTTTTGCTTGTAATCCTAACAGAAGTGTTGTTGGGCAGTTTGAAAATATAGAGACAATCTTAGATGATCCACAATCGGTAAAGAATGATATCTCTACATTTGCTGGACGCATGGTAGAGTTTAATCGCCTCTTTAAACTAAAAGATGCAATTGTAGGCGTCGATGAGATAGAGCTTGGAACCGATGCCGATGAGGCTGCAGCTCTCTTTAGGGTATTATTAGAGGAGCTTAGCAATAAGGGATTGAAGTTTATAGTAACAACGCACCATAAACGACTTGCTTCGTTGATGGCTACTAATGAAGATGTAGAGCTTGTTGCGGCTCTCTATGATGAAGAGCATCAAAAGCCTACCTATACCTATCTGCATGGAAGTATCGGAAAGAGTTACGCTTTTGAGACAGCTGAGCGTTACGGGATCGATAGGTCTCTGGTAGCAAAGGCACGAGAGTATCTGGGTGAGGACAAAGAGAAGATTTCGCAGCTTATTGAGAAGTCTACGCAGTTAGAGATCTCCATGCGTCAAAAGCTGCAAGAGGCGAAGCAGCAACTAGAGCTAGCCAAGCAAAAGGAGCAGAAGTTAGAGAACTTAAAAGAGCGGATTGTGCAAGAGCATAAGCAAAAGCTCTTTAAGTTAGAGCAGAACTATGCCGAGGCACTCAAGAAGCTCCAAGCGGCTCTTAAAAAGGCTGAGAGTCCAGAGGCGAGACGACTAATTAACGAGGCTCACGCTCTGAAGAAGCAGAGCAAAGAGGAGAGGGAAGAGAAAGAGATAATCGATTTAAAGGTTGGGCAGAGCGTGAAGTATCGAGGGAAGCGAGCAGTCGTTTTAAGCCTGAAAGCCAAAGAGGCGATGGTTGATGTTGGTGGTATGCGGCTGAGAGTTCCTCGAAGTGAACTCAAGCCAATTCGTGAAAATAAAAAGGCAAAAGTGGCGAATCCATCGGTGAGTGTAAGGGTAAATAAACCTCAAAAGAGTAAAATAGTGTTAAAGCTTTTAGGGAAAAGAGCTGATGAAGCCGAAGAGGAGTTGCAGAGTTTCCTCTCAGATGCCCTTGTGCATGGCTTTAATGAGGTAGAAGTTATCCATGGAACCGGTGGTGGAGTTTTGGTAAAGGTTGTAAGTGAACTTTTAAAGAAGCACCCAAAAGTAAAGAGTTTCGAGCGGGTTAAAGGGAACCTTGGGGCTACAATAGTAAAGTTATAAGGAGTGTTGATGGGTAGTGAATTGAGTATGAGGGTTAAGAGTGCACTGGTGATGTTTGCGGTAGTGGTAGTGGTTGGATTGATAAATGTCAAGTTTATCACCTGGCTCTTTTTAGGGGGAGTTGCCTACTTTGCCTTTTTAGAGGCACAAAAGCTGTGGGGTGTCAAGGAGAGCGAGAGTTCGCTCATTGCTTTAGCGATTGTATGGATTTTAGCGTTTCTTTTAGAGGATCCTGTGAATGCATTTTGGCTGCTTCTTTTAGTGATGGCTGCGAAGATGGCGTATGATAAGAGTGTTGATAAGCGGCTCTTTTTACCAATTCTCTATCCGGTAGCGAGCTTTCTTTTTATCTGGAGTCTCTATGTAAAGATAGGGATGATAGCACTTGTTTGGTTGATAGTTATTGTAGCTTTAAGTGATATTGGTGCGTACTATGGCGGTAAAACATTTGGAAAGCGTGAATTTAGCCCAACTTCGCCAAATAAGACGCTTGAGGGGGTCTTTAGCGGTATTGGTGTAGCAACTATTGTTGGGGCTATTGCGATTGCTAGCAGTAGTGAGATTCTCTTTATTCCAGCACTCTTAATAACACTTTTAGTCTCTACTGCGGCAGTTTTTGGAGATCTCTTTGAGAGCTATTTAAAACGAGAAGCCGGTGTAAAGGATAGTGGCGATTTAATACCTGGGCATGGGGGTGTTTTAGATAGAGTAGATGGGTATCTCTTTGCTGCTGTGATGCTTTCGATTCTGCTGCATCTCTAAGGAGGCGTTTTGGTAGTTGTTTTAGGCTCGAGTGGCTCTATTGGTCTCAATACTCTTGAGATTTGTAAGAAATTTAATATTAAAGTGGAAGCTCTCGTTGTAGGTAACTCTATTGAGCTCTTAAATAGGCAGATAGAGGAGTTTAAGCCAAAAATTGTAGCAGTTGCAAAAAAAGAAGATGCTGCTAGGGTAAAGCATAAGAGAGTCTATGTAGGCGAAGAGGGGATATTGCAGCTCTTGGAGGAGTGTGAAGCTAAGATTGTAGTCAATGCTCTTGTTGGCTTTGCTGGATTAAAACCAACCCTTAAAACGCTTGAGCTTGGGAAGAGGTTAGCATTAGCGAACAAAGAGTCTTTAGTGGTTGCTGGTAAATTTATTGATAGTAGCCAAATAACCCCAATCGATAGCGAGCACTTTGCTCTTTGGTATTTAATAAATAAACGCCCCATCAATAGGCTCTATATTACTGCAAGTGGTGGGGCTTTTAGAGATTGGAAGATAGAGGATATTAAAGAAGCTACCTTTGCAGATGCACTGAAGCATCCAAACTGGTCGATGGGGAATAAGATAACAATAGATAGTGCTTCGATGGTCAATAAGCTCTTTGAACTCTTAGAGGCACGCTGGCTCTTTGGCACAACAGATATCGAAGCCTATATAGAGCGAACTTCGATGATCCATGGACTTGTGGAGTTTAAAGATGGCTCTACAGTTGCCCACTTAAGCAGGGCTAATATGCAGCTGCCAATTGCCTATGCGATAAAAGGTGAGGTTGATAAGCCTATTTTAGAGCCGCTAAACTTGCTAGAGTTGCAGAGTTTAGAGTTTGATGAGATAAAAGAGGAGCGGTACCCAATCTGGCAGATAAAAGAGCATCTTTTAGATAATCCAGATATGGGAGTGGTGCTCAATGCCGCAAACGAAGAGGCAATTAAGCGGTTTGAGAGCGGAGAGTTTGGCTTCTTTAAGATGAACGATTTGATTTTGGAGGCTTATAAAAAGTTTGATGGTACTAGTGCTAGTAGTTTAGATGAACTCTTTGCTATTGATGCTAAGGTGAGGGAGTTTGTTGTAAAGTAATAGGAATGTAGTAAGAAAGGCTAGTTTTGTTATTTTTTATCTTATTATATATTTTATTAACTTTTCTCTTTTTCATTAATCTTTATAGAAACGGAGAGCATTTAGAGCAAAAGCATCTTTGGCTTTTTTTTATTACTTTTATTTTTATAGCTGAAATCAGAATAGTAATGTATTATACACCTGATATATTTATAGGTAGTAGAAAACTCAATTATGTGGTTGTTGTATCAATTATTCATATAATGTGCTATGCAGTAATTTTGTTTCCTTCTCTTTTTTTAAGAGTAGAAGAAGAGTTATTTTCAAATTTAAAAGGAGAGCATGCTGAAAATGCTTTGACAATACTATCTTGGGTAATTTTGATTTTATTAAATATAGCACTTTTGATAGTCTATTTTTTTGTACAGGATTCATCGATTTATTGATTCTTGACATTTAAAATAATATATAGTATTATACATATAATTATATGTAAGGAGTTACTTATGGTGTCTTACAAGAGAGAAGAGATTATATCGGCAACAGAGTTAGCTCGGAGTGTTTCGAGTACAATTGGAAGTATTGTTAATAGAGAGAAAGAGAAGATTGCGATTGCAAAAAATAATAAACTTGAAGCAGTACTTATAAATATTGAGGAGTACGAGCGACTGAAAGAGGCACAAGAGTTACTTGAGCAGTATGAAATTGCTAAGCTTGTAGAGAGTAGAGAGGATTCGCCTACAATACCGTTTGAAGAGCTTTTAAAGAGAGAGGGTCTCTCTTATGATGAGATATAAAATCGTTGTTAAAAGAGAGGTAGAGGATGATCTTAAAAAGCTTACAAAGGCTCAAAAGATATTGGTATTTAAACAGTTTAAAAAATTAGAGAGTTCACCACAACTTGGGGTGCAACTTGGAAATAGGGCAGGATTTGATCTTTCTGGGCTTCGTAAGCTCTATGTTGATAAGAAGAAAATTAGAATTGTCTATAGGATATATGAAGAGCGGATAGTAGTTGAGGTTATTGCAGTTGGGAAGCGAGAAGATATGAAAGTTTATGCAGAGGCAAATAGAAGGGTAAAAGGTGAATAGAGTCTTAATTCTCCATGGCTGGGGCGGAAGTGATTATCCCCATTGGCAGGCACAGCTTGCGAGTAAAATTGCTTGTAATTATGGGGTGGTGGCTTTTCCGCTATTGAAGAATCCCCATTTTCCTAGTCGCAAGAGTTGGCTAAAGCAGTTAAGAGAGTTGATGGAGGATTTTAAGCCCAATATTGTGGTGTGCCACTCTTTGGCAAATATACTTTGGTTTTGGTATGCAAATGAGCTTGATTTGAGTGAAGATATCATAGAGAAGCTCTATCTTGTAGCGATTCCAAGTTTAGAGACAAAAGAGGCTACAATTGGAAGCTTTTTCCCATGTCCAAAACCAAAGCGGCTCTTTGCGAAAGAGGTTAGTATAGTTGCATCAAGTAATGATAAGTGGTGTAGTGTAGATGAGGTGAAGGAGATGGCGAAAGGTTATGGTGCAGCTTTAAAGATCTTACCCAATGCTGGCCATATTAATGCTGAGAGTGGGTATGGCTCTTGGGAGTGGATGGAGGCAGAGTTTCATTTAAAGAGAGAGTGCCGTGAGTAGATTGATTTTAAGTATCGAGAGTAGTTGTGATGATAGCTCGATTGCTCTAACAGATATAGAGAGTTTAGAGGTTGTTGCACATAAGAAGATTTCGCAAGAGATAGCACATAGTAGGTATGGCGGTGTTGTTCCGGAGCTTGCAAGTAGAATGCATGCGGTGGCTCTGCCTAAGCTTTTAGAGTCGCTTAAGGGGTATCTTGATAGTGTCGAGGCTGTTGGGGTGACTACCCATCCTGGGCTCTCTGTGTCGCTCCATGAGGGGGTGATAATGGCAAAGGCGGTTGCGACATTTTTAGATGTGCCCATAATTGGGGTAAACCACCTAAAGGGGCATATCTACTCGCTCTTTATTGAGAAGGAGGCTCAGCTGCCGCTTTTGGTGCTGCTGCTCTCTGGTGGACATACGCAGATATTATCAGTTAAAGGGTATGATGATATGAGTATTTTAGCAACTACACTTGATGATAGTGTAGGCGAAGCGTACGATAAGGTTGCGAAGATGCTAGATCTTGGCTATCCTGGCGGACCAATTATTGAAAAACTAGCAAGAGAGGGGGATAGAGAGCGGTTTGCTTTTCCTGTACCTTTGCAAAACTCAAGCCGTATCGCCTTTTCACTCTCTGGTTTAAAGAATGCTGTCCGTTTACAGATAGAGGCACTAAAAGCCAAGGGTGAAATGAGTCAAAAAGATAAGTGTGATATTGCTGCATCGTTTGAGAAAGCGATACTTTCGCACCTTTTGCAAAAGAGCAAAAAGATCTTTAAGCAAGAGTCTATAAAGCATTTTGCAATTGTTGGCGGAGTGAGTGCCAATAGATATATTAAAGATGGTTTCAAGAAGCTCTGTAGCAAATTTAACAAAGAGATGCTTGAGGTTGATTTGCGATATACCTCTGATAATGCTGCAATGATTGGGCGAGCTGCTATAGAGGCTTTAAAAGCAGGAAAATTTGATACTATCGAGAGCCTTAAAGTGGGTGCAAATAGGCAGTTAGAGGCTGGCAGTAGGCTTGATTAGAAGAGTTTTAGCAGCATTTAGGTATAATCTAGTTAATTAATTTTTGGAGTGAGTAATGGCAGATTATGGTGCTAGTAATATTAAGGTTTTAAAGGGCTTAGAGGCTGTTAGAAAGCGTCCTGGAATGTATATTGGAGATACTTCTATAAAGGGACTCCATCACCTAATTTATGAGGTTGTCGATAACTCTATCGATGAGGCTATGGCAGGACACTGCGATACGATTCGCGTTACTTTAACAGCTGATGGTTCAGCCATTATCGAGGATAATGGTCGGGGTATTCCAGTTGCTGAGCACCCAACAGAGAAGATTCCAGCAGCAACTGTTGTTTTAACAGTTCTTCACGCTGGTGGTAAGTTCGATAAAGATACCTATAAAGTCTCTGGTGGTCTGCATGGGGTCGGTGTTTCAGTTGTAAATGCGCTTGCTGCAAAGCTGCATATGACAATTTATCGTGATGGCAAGATTCATGAGCAGTGGTTTGAGAAGGGTATTCCACAAACCGAGCTAGAGATTACTGGCGATTCTCCAAGAAAGACAGGTACCAAAATAGAGTTTTGGCCAGATAGTACCATTTTTACAGAGACTGTAGAGTTTAAAAAAGAGATTTTATTAACCCGCTTTAAAGAGCTTGCATATCTTAACCCAAGAATTAAAATTATCTTTAAAGATGAGCGAGACGGTACCAATGAGACGCTCCATTTCGAAGGTGGTATTGCGCAATTTGTAGATGATTTAACGAAAAAAGAGCCGCTAAGCAATACACAACTCTTTGAAGGAAAGGCAGATGATATCGAGATGGATATCTCATTTAGATACCAAAGTGCCGATAGCGATAAGGTATTTAGTTTTGTTAATAATATTAAAACAATCGAGGGCGGAACACACGAGGCAGGCTTTAGAGCAGGGCTTACAAGAGCCATTTCGAACTATATCTCTAAAAATGCAAATGCCAAAGAGAGAAATACAAAAATTAGCGGCGAAGATACAAAAGAGGGGCTTGTGGCAATTGTTAGTGTTCGAGTACCAGAACCACAGTTTGAAGGGCAGACAAAAGGGAAGCTCGGAAGCAGCTATGTGCGACCACTTGTGCAAAAATTTGTTTATGAAAAAGTAAGCAAGTATCTCGAAGAGAACCCAATAGAGGCAAAAGCAATTATGAACCAAGTGCTTCTTGCAGCTAAGGGGCGCGAGGCAGCAAAAAGAGCTAAAGATTTAGTAAAACGAAAAGACTCTATGAGTGTTGGTACCTTGCCTGGAAAACTTGCAGATTGCCAAAGTAAAGACCCGGCTGAGAGCGAACTTTATCTTGTGGAAGGGGATAGTGCAGGGGGTTCTGCAAAACAGGGACGCGATAGAGTATTCCAAGCGATCTTGCCACTTAAAGGTAAAATTTTAAATGTAGAAAAAGCAAGGCTCGATAAGATTTTACGCTCTGATGAGATTAAAAATATGATTACTGCTCTAGGATGTGGCATTGGTGATGAGTTTAACGAAGAGAAGCTCAGATACCACAAAATTATTATTATGACCGATGCCGATGTGGATGGAAGCCATATTCAAACACTTCTTATGACATTCTTCTTTAGATTCTTGCGACCTGTTGTTGAGAATGGATACCTCTATATCGCACAGCCACCACTCTACCGCTATAAAAAGGGGAAGAATGAGACCTATCTCAAGGATGATAAAGCTCTTAAAGACTTTATGATCGAAAAGGGGATAGAGGCGATTGACATTGAGAGCTTAGGAGAGAATGATAAAATTGCACTCTTTAAGCTTGTAGCATACTATCAATTAACACTCAATGAGCTCGATAAACGCTTTGCTATGGCAGAGGTGCTTCGTTATATGATTGAGAATCCAGATATTGCCGGTGAGAGTAACGAAGCTTTAGCTGCTGCATTAGAGCAAAAGATTGCAGAGCTTGGCTACAATATTTTAAATAGATTTGTAGATGAAGAGAAGATCCACTACTATGTGCAGACTAATGAAGGGCTAGAGGAGCTTATTGTAGATGATACACTCTTTACAAGCCCGCACTACAATGAGGCGATCTATATCTACCAAAAGATTAAAGAGTACCTCAATGAAGAGCTTGAGCAAAGAGACCTGCTCGAGGATTTAGTTAAAATCGAAGAGGCAGCAAAAAAGGGTGCCTATATTCAGAGATACAAAGGGCTTGGAGAGATGAACCCAGAGCAGCTTTGGGAGACAACAATGGATCCAACTAATAGAAGACTGCTTCGTGTAAAGATAGAGGATTTTGATACTGCAAGCGAAGCCTTTACACTCTTTATGGGGGATGAGGTGGAACCACGACGAGCCTATATCGAGACACATGCCAAAGATGTAAAACATCTTGATGTGTAATCTATTTGTGCTTTAACACAAATAGAAGCGAAGAGCTCAGTGCATAGAGCTTAGAGATAACAATATGGGTGGCTTCGCCACATTTTTTTGAATGTTTTGGTATTACTTATTATTAGAGGTGCCCTTTAAATTTACTACAATTTATGAGAGTAAATTTCTTGACTTAATAGCAATGAAAGTATCTTTAAATAGAGGTATCACACAATTAGCTTTAGGCTTTAAGCTTTGAGCTCTAAGCTTAACCTGAAAGGTTTTTAATGAAATATGGTGAAAAAGAGATTGTTGAGTTTGATATTAATGCGAGCGAACACTACTGGCCAAATGAGCATAAGAAAGATTATGTAATCGATATTGAACTGCCGGAGTTTATGTGTAAGTGTCCTCGTTCTGGATACCCAGACTTTGCAAAAATATACTTAAGTTATACGCCAAACGAGAAGGTAATAGAGTTAAAAGCTCTTAAGCTCTATATCAATAGTTTTGCAAATAGATATATTAGCCATGAAAATAGTGCAAATGAGATTTTTGATACACTCTATGCAAAATTAGAGCCAAAATGGATGAAGCTTGTTGCCGATTTTAACCCTCGAGGGAATGTCCATACTGTAATTACAATTGATAGTAGTAATATGTAGATTTTGTGGGAAAAACTCTTACTTTTTGTGAAGTGATAGTTTTTTCTCATAATATTTCTACAATTTCTCTCTAAAAATATTTAAAATAGAAATATAATTTGATTTTTCCACACTATAAATGTTATAATCTTCAGTATCAACACTATATAAAGCTTTTAAGGCTTTAGCGAGAAGGAGATATAATGAGTAAATTAGATGATAAAATTGCACTCTATCAGGCGGAGTCAAAAAAGTTAAATTTAGGTTTAAGTGATGAGTATATCGCAAAGATTTGTAAGTCTTTAGGACCTGCAATTTACCGTGCAGATACAGAGATTGTAGCGTGTGGTGATAAATCAGAGCTCGATAGAGTTCGTAACAACTTTCTTAAAAAGAAACTTGGCTTAACAGATGATAATGCAAAGCTTGATGAGATGATTCAGAGAGTTTGTGTGAAGCTAGGTACATCTAATCGTAAAAAGTATAGAGCACTCTTTTATGGTTTACTAGCACAAGAGGCTAAGAGAGAAGATATTTACGCTTAAAATATCTTCTTTGTCTCGTATCTATAAAATTCCTTTTTATATATTGGTTGTATAATATACTCTAGATAATACCTAGATTTTGTATTCAAGCTTAGTAGTCTTTAGCAAATATTTGTTAACTCTAGTGCAAAATTTAGGATATAGAAGTGAGAGTATATGAAAAATAATATTATTTTAATTGGCTTTATGGGTGTTGGCAAAGGGACAATTGCGAGAGCTTTTGCTTCGGAGTATGGTGTATATAATATAGATACAGATGATTTGATTGAGTCAAAAGAGAATAGAAAAATTAGTAAAATTTTCGAAAAGTATGGAGAGCAATACTTTAGAGCATTAGAGCAAGAGACTGCCAATTGGCTCGAGAAGTGCGTAAAAGGTACGCTTGTAAGCTGTGGTGGTGGTTTTTATAAGGTTAAAAATCTCAATAAAATTGGGGAAGTTGTACTGCTTGATGCCCCTTTTGATTGGATCTATAATCGGTTAAAAAACTCACCAAATGCAGAGGCGAAACTAGCCAAGAGACCACTTTTTCAAGATATAAAAAAGGCAAAAGCACTCTATAAAGAGAGAAAAAAAGAGTATAAAAAAGTGGCTGACTTTATAATAGATGTTGAAAAAAGTAGTGATAAAAAAATTCTTAAAGAGTTGGCGAAGATTGCTAAATTGAAATAGCTTCTTTAAATATTGGGGTACTTCTGATATTGTTTTACTTTACTTTTGCTATAATCCTATTTGTAGATTATGGGGCGAAAGTGCCCTAATGAAAAGAAGAGGGCATATGCAGAGTTTTGCAAATTACTTTAATGGTGTAGTACCTAAAATCGAGACTTTCCATCCGCACTATAATGATGCAATTAGACATATTCTCTCTGCACAAGGTAAGCTCTTTCGTCCTCAGCTTCTTTTATCTGTTGTAGAGGCTTATGAACCAATGCTGCTTGAATCTAGCTATCCAGTTGCTGCTGCATTAGAGATCTTCCATACATACTCTTTAATTCATGATGACCTACCATGTATGGATAATTCGCCGCTGCGTCGAGGCTTAGAGACACTTCATATAAAATATACTGAAGCTACAGCAACACTTATTGGTGATGGCTTTAATACCTACGCTTTTGAGCTGATTGCAAGAGCTCCTTTGCGTGCGGATGTGCGAATCGATTTAGTCAATATTTTGGCATCAAATGGTGGTTTAAGTGGTATGGTGCTAGGGCAAGCGATCGATTTAGAGTTTGAGAATAGTCCATTGAAGCTCGAAGAGGTAGAGATCCTCCACAAGAACAAGACTGCAAAGCTTATAGCTGCATCTTTGCTTATGGGTGCAGTGATCGTTGGCTTAGAGAAAGAGCTTAGAGAGGAGCTTTATGAGTTTGGTTTAGATTTGGGGCTACTTTTTCAGGTGCAAGATGATATATTAGATATTACTCAAAGTGTTCAAGAGGCAGGAAAACCAACAAGTTTTGATGGTGATAAGAATAGCTTTATTGCCCTTATAGGGTTAGAGAACTCTATGGAGTATGCAGATAATTTAGCCCAAAAAATTAAGGGTAGATTTGAAAGGTTTGAAGAGCCTTTGCAAAGAGCACTTTTGCAGCTTATAGAGGCGTATCTTTATAGACACAAAAAGTAAAGTTTAAATGAGAGCCCTATGCGTAGGGTTCGGATTTAAATTTTTATAAAGGTTTATTGATGGCATATGAGCTAGAGAAGAAGATGGCAAATACAATTAGATTTTTAGCTGCGGATATGATTCAGAAAGCTAATAGTGGGCACCCAGGGGCTCCAATGGGCTTGGCTGATATTGCAGTAGTTTTAAGTAAACATCTTAAGCATAACCCTAAGAATCCAAAGTGGCTTAATAGAGATAGATTGGTGTTTTCTGGTGGGCACGCATCTGCACTTGTCTACTCTTTGTTGCACCTATGGGGATACGATGTAAGTTTAGAGGATCTCAAAGAGTTTCGTCAGTTAGGTTCCAAAACACCTGGGCATCCTGAGTTTGGGCATACTGATGGTGTAGAGATTACAACAGGTCCTTTAGGGCAGGGTGTAGCAAATGCTGTTGGTTTTGCGATGGCAAAAGAGTGGACAGCCAATAAGGTAAATAGCGAAACTTGTGAGATTATCGACCATAAAGTCTACTGCTTTTGTGGTGATGGCGACTTGCAAGAGGGGATAAGTTATGAAGCGTGTTCTCTTGCTGGAAGATTGAAGCTGAAAGATCTAATATTGATTTACGATAGCAACCATATCACAATCGAGGGTGATACAACAATTGCTTGGGCAGAGGATATAGAGACAAGGTTTAAGGCTCAAGATTGGGATGTTATTAAGGTAAATGGACACTGCTATGAGGAGGTAGATAAAGCTTTAACAAAAGCAAAATCTGCTACAAAGCCGACAATCATTATTGCAAATACAATTATTGGTCGAGGGGCTATGGAGCTAGAGGGGAGTCATGAGACACATGGTGCTCCTCTTGGTGAAAAGATCATTGAAGAGGCGAAAGCGAAGTATGGTTTCCCTAAAGATAAGAAGTTCTATATTCCAGATGATGTCTTAGCAGCATTTAGAGAGGCTCTTCCTCGAGGTGAAGAGGCTGAGAAGGCATGGATTCATCTACAAAAACAAGCACCTCTCTCGGAGCAGAACGAGGCACTTGAGAGACTCTTGAATCCAGACTTTAGCAAGATTGAGTGGCCCAACTTTAGTGACTCTAAAGAGATGGCTACACGCGATAGTAATGGGCAGATACTAAATGCAATAGCAAAGGCTGTGCCTGGTTTCTTAGGTGGAAGTGCCGATTTAGCACCATCAAATAAGACAACGCTCAAAGATTTAGGTGACTTCCCTAAAGGGAAAAATATCCACTTTGGTATACGAGAGCACTCTATGGCAGCAATTACTAATGCAATGGCTCTTTATGGGACAATTATTCCATTTAATGCAACATTCTTTGTCTTTAGCGACTATCTTAAGCCGGCAGCGAGAGTGGCAGCATTAACAAAGATTAAGAACTATTTTATCTGGACACATGATAGTATTGGTGTTGGTGAAGATGGACCAACCCATGAGCCAATTGAGCATTTAGGACAATTTAGGGCACTTCCAAATTTTTATGTATGGAGACCTGCAGATGCAACAGAGAATGTAGAGGCTTGGAAGGCAGCACTTAACCTTGATGCTCCAAGTGCATTTGTTTTGAGCCGTCAAAAGTTAAAAACCCTTAAACCAAAAAGAGATTTTGGCGAAGTAAGCAAGGGTGCTTATATTGTCAAGAAAAGAGAGGGTGCAACAGTTACAATTATGGCTAGTGGTAGTGAGTTGATGCCATCACTTAAAGCTGCATGCTATCTTGAGAAGATGGGGATAAAGGCAAATGTAGTATCTTTGCCCTGTTTTGACCTGTTTGATGAGCAACCAAGTGAGTACAAAAAGAGCGTAATAGACCCACAAACAAAGGTATTAGCAGTAGAGGCAGCAAGAGGTTTAGAGCTCTATAAATATGCTGATGATGTTTTAGGAATGGAAGGCTTTGGCGCTTCTGCTCCTGCAAATAAACTTTTTGAGAAGTTTGGATTTACAATTGCTAATATTAAAGCAAGAGTATGCCAACTTGTTGGGGTTGAAAATCAAGAAGTTACAATTGATGGTTGTACTCTTTAGTAGTCCAAGGAGAGTAAAATTACTCTACTTTACAAAAAGCGGCACTGGTGTAACCGGTGCACTCTTCTGGATTGCCTGTAACATCTGTTGATGTTCGGTAATCAAGTATATGGCTTGATAAATTGAGATTATGGGTACTTTTTAAGAGAGCTTCTATACCTTCTTTACTACTTGCTTCTGCCTCATGAAACATCGAGATATTTTGGTGTGCAATGGCATTTATTGCAAATGTGTCGAGGGTATTGCCAAGTTTTTCAGAAACATTTTGACTAAGGTTACTGCTAAGAACTATAGATGTTAAACTGTCTTCGAGTAGCCAATAGAGTAACTCTTCAAGTAGTTTTGGGCTGGAATCATTGTAGAGTAGCTCTATCACTTCTACCTCTGGCTGGTAGTGTGCAATAAAAGGCATCTGTATCTCTGTTTTATACTCCTGTTTATAGCCACTTTCTATAAGAGTAATAGGAAAATGTGTTGCGATTACACCAAGATAGTCTCGATCAACTTTTAGTTCTCCTAGTGGGGTTTCGTAATATTCGAAATCGACAGTAGCTACCCCTTTAAAAGGAATATTCTCTGCTGCAGCAATTACAACAACTCTTTTTACTCTTCTTTTTGCTAAAAGTCGATGGGCAATATTTGCTGTAAATCCACTGAGATAGTACTCTCCATGTGGAGCTATAACTGCTTGTGGATTGATAGAGAGTCGCTCTTTGCTATCTTCTGCTTGTTCAAGAGAGTGGTTAAAGAGTGTAAAAAACTTCTCTATCTCCTCTTTTGAACCAGGGTAGTAGCGACCAGCATTATAGGCTTTGCGAATACTCTTATTTTTCACTATATCCCCTTTGAGGAGGCTCTTCTTTAATTTTGATTGCTCTATAAGTGTAGATAGTTGGGTGGAGATCTAAACAGTTGCTAGGAAGCCCTGCTTTTTGGCATAAAGTTGTAAAGAAATGCTCAAAACTATCCAACTGCTCCCAAACAGAGGGAAGATAGGTGGCTTGATAACCATTATAGCTTATAATAACCCCATCTCTCCCTTTTTTAATCTTCTGTTTTAGATCTGCACTATCTTTGTATGGTAACTCTTTTGGTGGAGTCAAAATTGAAATCTCAATTTCAATATCTTGAAGCTCCTCTCTTTGAAGTGGTTTAAAGCGAGGATCTCTTAAGGCTGCAGATTTAGCATTCTCTATTAAATCTTCTAAAAGAGTTCGATGAGCAATAATAGAACCTATACAGCCACGCAGATGGTGCTCTTTATTAATTGTCACAAAAACAGCTCCTTTCTCTTGAAGCCATGGAAATTTCTCGATAAGCTTATTTTTATTGATAATTTTTTCTCCTGTTACGGCCTCTTGAATGCTTTCTTTAGCAATTTTTAAAAGTATCTCTATTCTCTCTTTGTTTAACTCTACCATCTGATACTCCTAAAATGACTCTTTCCTTTTAATACACCATAGCAAAATATCTATTTTTTTTATGCAATCTAAGTTGCACTATAATGAACAGCTAGAGGATTGGGTAAAACTATTTTCGTAACCGCAGTGATAGCAGCGATAGGTAACAATTTTTGGAGAGCAACCACTTCCTCTTACATCGACAAGCTCAATACTTCTATTTTTGCACTTTGGACAGAGACCATTGTTTGCTTGTGAATACTCAATGTTTTTCTCTCTAAGGTAGTATGTATACCCAATAATAGAAGCAACTAAGATAAATATAATTAGAAAAACTGTAAAAAGATCGATTGTTTCTCCTTTTTCTCTTTATTGTATCATATTCCTCCAAGGTTTGCCATACTCATTGCGAGAAATTTTTTTAATTAAGTTGTTAATGAGGTCATTTTTCTCAAAAATATCCAACTTATGCTCTTTCATACTCTTTTTATTGAGTGCTTGCTCCATCTTATAGGCTGCATTATCAAAGAGGAGTGGATCGCTCTTAAGTAGATAGTCGTAGTCGCATATTTTGATATCGCTATTTGTTTCACTATTTTGATAACACTCTATAGCCTCTTTTTGGAGAAATTGAAGCATAGGTTTTATAAGTTGTGCTATTTTTCTATCGAGTTTTTGTAGTTTGAGTGCAAAGTTTCTCTTCTGGGTATTGAGGAGCTCAAATCGTAATCTTCGAAGTTTCATAAAAAGTACCATTCTTTTAGGAAAGTTTTCAAAAAGTGCACAATCGAAACTCTCTATACCCTCTCTATCTTCAGGAGCAACAAGTGCCGCAAAAGGGCAAAGTATAAAGAAATCATCAACGATTGATGTCTCTCTGTTAAAAAGTGGCTGCTCTTTATTTTTTATCTGCTCTTTGAGTTGTGTAATCTTTTTAGCCAATTGAAGATACTTTCTATTTTGAGTAAGTGCAGATAATCTTTGGAGTGCTGTAATGGTTATTTCGCTCTTCTTCTCATCTTTAAGAAGCTCTTTAATATTGCTTGTTCTTTTTAAAATAAGCCGATAGATCTTGATAGCTTTTTTCTTATCCGCATGAATACCAAGACCTTTTTCGAAAAAGAGCCCTAACATTAAGAGAGACTTGAGACTCTTTTTTGTTGCAGCTTCGGTATAGAGCTTAAGAGCTTTTGTATAGTTTTTATTTTGGTACTCTTTGAAAGCAATATCTTCTATCTGTTTTGCGTATAGAGTAGTAGTTAAAAGTAGAATAGAGATGATAGATAGAAGTAATCTCTGCATTTTATACCCTTTTAAAAATATATTCTTTAAGTAATGATAATAGATTTTTGATTTTTCACTAAGAAATATGACAAAATGAAGATATTTTGGGAATATTCACTATAAAAATAACGCATTTATTAAAGGTCTCTTTTGGCTATTTTATGGCAATTTGTAAAAAAGCCCTCCTCTTTATTTAAACTATTGAAAAGATAGAAGTCAAGTTTCGATATAATCCAATAGATGTTTTTCTAACTTATAGAGAAAGAGAAAGGGTTTAGATGCTGGTAGCCCCAAGTATACTTTCGGCAGATTTTGGTAATTTAGCCAGAGATGTTGCTGCAATTTGTGATGCAGGGTGTGATTTTGTTCATGTAGATGTTATGGATGGCCACTTTGTACCAAATTTAACGATTGGCCCTGTAGTTGTAGAGTCGGTTGCTAAAGTGGCAACAAAGCCTTTAGATATTCACTTAATGGTAGAGGATAACAACTTCTTTATCGATCTTTTTGCACCACTCAAACCAGAGTTTATCTCGTTTCATATCGAGAGTGAACGACACGCAAATAGAGTTGCAAATAAGATTAAAGAGTTTGGTATTCGCCCCTGTGTTGTGCTTAATCCTCATACGCCTATTGAATCTATAGAGTATCTCTTAGAGTATCTTGATATGGTACTTTTAATGAGTGTCAATCCAGGATTTGGTGGGCAAAAGTTTATCCCAAATGTTGTTGAAAAAGCTGCGCGTTTAAAAGATTTAGTACTTCGCAAAAATCCTGAGTGCCTTATTGAGGTTGATGGCGGTGTAAGTGATGTTAATGTAGGGGAGCTTAAAAGGGTTGGAGTGGATATCGTTGTTGCAGGAAGCTATGTTTTTAAACATAAAGATGGTGTTGGCGCTGCAATTAAGAGCTTAAAGGTATAATTTGAGAGTAAAAATTTGTGGCATTACAAATTATGATGATGCAATGTATGCATGCGAAGCAGGAGCAGATGCTTTAGGATTTGTCTTTTATGCGAAATCGCCTCGTTATATTAGCTATGAAGATTGTGCGCAAATAATCGAAAAACTCCCGCCATTTATTACTAAAGTTGGGCTCTTTGTAAATAAGAGTAAAACCGAAATTGAAGAGGGTTTTAGTTTAAGTGGTGTCGATTTGGCTCAGATCCATTTTGATGTAAGCCAAGAGTTTATAGATTCTCTCGAGTGCAAGGCACTTCCAGTAATTCGAGCAAAGCAGAGAGAGGATATTTTTAACTTTAGTGGTTATCGTTTGGTAGATGCATATTGCGAAGCATATGGTGGGAGTGGAAAGCAACTTAATTTAGAGTGGTTTGATGGTGTTGATTGCTCTCAAATTATTATTGCTGGAGGATTAACACCTGGCAACTTAGATTCGCTAAAAGGGTACGGTTTTTATGGTGTAGATGTAAGTAGTGGCGTCGAGGCATCTAAGGGTAAAAAAGATTATCAAAAAGTGAAAGAGTTTATAGAAAATGCAAGGTCTCTTTGAACCACTAACGTCAACTTTTCGCAAAAATAATGGATTTATAGATTTCCAAAGCTTCTTTGCAATGGCCAGAAAGTATACAACCCTTAGCGAAGATGGACCAACGATTGCTCTTTTACTGCAGGCGTCTGGTTACCCAATTGAAGAGACAGTCAATGGCTACTACTATAAACCGATGCGAACTTTATACAAAGAGCAAGAATTCGTAATTGTCGATATAGAGACAAATGGTTCAAAACCAGGAACCTCACAAGTTATAGAGATTGGTGCTGTAAAGGTAAAAAATGGGGAGATTATCGATAGGTTAGAGACATTTGTCTTTTGTGCCTATTTGCCGCAAAATATTATAGATCTTACCGGTATTGAACCGAGTGATCTAATAGGAGCACCAAGCCGTAAAGAGGCGTTGATGATGCTAAGAGAGTTTATGGGTGATGCAGTTTTTGTTGCACATAATGTTGGCTTTGACTATACCTTTTTAAGTGCATCACTGAAACGCTTTGGGTTAGGGTGTATTGGGAATATAAGGCTCTGTACAATTGAACTTGCCAAACGAACAATAAAGAGTCCTAAATATGGACTAGCTGGACTTTGCGAAACACTCAATATCGATATTGGAAATCATCATAGAGCCTATAGTGATGCGGTTGCTTCTATGAAAATTATGCAAGAGAGCTTAAAATACTTACCTAGTTATGTAAGAACAACAGATGATTTAATACTCTTTTCGCAATCAACCAAAAAGGAGCGAAAGGCGAAAAAAGAGGGTAAGTAAAGCTCTTTTTTGTTAGAACCCCCAAGTGATACCAGCTCTAGCAGCTGTACCGGAGGCCTTAGAGTGTGAAATTGCAGCATTGACTAAGATATCTTTACTAAAGTAGTGGAATGCACCTACTGCGAAAGCTGTTTCGCCTTTATAGGTTCCTATACCAAGGCTAAGCTGAGTATTTTTATTTGATCGATAGTTTGGAGTTAATGCAGACATCGCTGCAGACATCGCTGCAACACCATTTACTTTTTTATCGAGTCTATTGAATTGACGCATATTTACTGCATCGTACGGCTTTACACCATCGGCTACATTTGTAATCCGGCGTTTTAAATTTTTGTTTCCTACGGAGAGTGTATTTGCTTCATCAGCAACTGAGTCTTGCCCAAGTGCAACTGCATTTGATGCACCCTTTTTGACTCTTGCATTATTTCCAATTGCTACTGAACCTTGGGCACCTCTTTCGACTCTGCTTTGATGCCCCAGTGCTATAGAGAGTTGACTATTTGCCTGTGCACCTTTGCCTATGGCTGAGCTAAAATCATTTACATTGATATATTTTACCCTATTCTCTACAAGAGAGATACGGTGGGAGTTTACAGCAATAGCGGCTCTATTTTTTGCAATACCGCGTGTATTTGCAGCAATGTTTAATCTGTTAGTTTCAATACCGTTGCTATTTGCAGCAATACTGTTTTTGTTCTGTTTTCCTAAATCTGTCTCTAATCCAGAGAGATCAAGATCCAAACTAGAAGCCTCTTGCCCATTAGCTTTTTTCTCTTTAATATTAAGAGTATTTCCATTAAGAGATAGGCTAGAGTTCGTAGT
Organism: Campylobacteraceae bacterium; assembly: GCA_027034975.1. Lineage (GTDB taxonomy): Bacteria > Campylobacterota > Campylobacteria > Campylobacterales > Sulfurovaceae > JAADEQ01. Next base: position 156 of record JALVWQ010000015.1, on the reverse strand, counting down.
TATATTATCGGCGTTAGTTTGAATATCGTTCTTGTTGGTTGCAATGTCATTCTTGTTTGTACTAATATCATTCTTATTTGTTGCAATGTCACTTTTATTAGTACTAATATCATTCTTGTTTGTAGCGATACCATCTTTATTAGTTTGAATATCGGT
>JALVWQ010000014.1 GCA_027034975.1 Campylobacteraceae bacterium | reverse complement strand
CTTAAATCGATTGTAAATTGTGCATCTGGATAAGAAGCTGTGATATATGCGACTAATTTTTTCACAATATAACCTTTTTTTAATCATTTTAATGTAATTATACTAAATGATAGTAAATGTTAATAGTTTTGGAGTAAAGTTATGAGTATTCACTCTAGTATTAGAAAAAAAATAACAGTTAAGAGTGTACAAAAAGTTAAAAATAGTGATAAATTAGTTATGGTAACAGCCTACGATGCCCTTTTTGCATCGCTTTTCGAAGAGCATGTCGATATGATCTTAGTAGGCGATAGTCTAAATATGAGCTTTTTGGGTAAAGGTGATACGCTTAGTGCTACGATGGATCAGATGATTTACCACACACAAGCTGTGTGCAATGGTGCACAAACTCCTTTAATAGTTTTTGATATGCCTTATGGGTCGTATAACACCAAAGAAGAGGCACTTAAAAACGCTCAAAGAGTCTATAAAGAGACGGGTGCTGATGCCATTAAAATCGAAGGCGGCAAAGAGCGGGCAGAAATTATTGAGTACTTAACGAAAAACGGTATCGCCGTAGTAGCGCATATTGGTTTAATGCCACAGTTTGTACGAAGCGAAGGTGGGTATAGAATCCGCGGTAAATCACATAAGGATAAAGAGAGTTTAATCGAGGATGCTAAAGCATTAGAGGCTGCTGGAGCTTTTATTGTATTAATAGAGGGCGTAGTAAGCGAGGCAGCAAAAGAGATAACCGAGGCTCTGAGGGTACCAACTATCGGCATTGGTGCAGGAGATGCGTGTGATGGACAAGTATTGGTGTGGAGCGACATGTTAGGCTTTTTTGAAAACTTTAAACCAAAGTTTGTTAAACGCTATTTAGATGGTGCAAAACTTGTAAAAGATGCAATAAAAGAGTATACTAGCGATGTTAAAAATGGGAAATTCCCAACAGATGAGTTTAGCTATTAAGGAGTAAAAATGTTTAAAACTATTCTAGTTGCGTTACCTTTATTATTATTAAGTGGGTGTATTCAAAATTCTAACTTAGGCGAATCTGCGCCTGCTCGATATGTAGAAGATTCAGTGCTTATTGCAAAAGTTAAAACTGCTTTAGTGCAACAAAAAGGCTTAGAGGGTTTTTCTATTCATGTAAATGCGTATAGGGGCGTTGTGCAGTTAAGTGGCTTTATCGATAGTGATGTAAATAAAGAGTTAGCTGGACAGATTGCTAAAAGCGTAGATGGAGTAGATGAGGTTGTAAACAACCTAATCGTACAACCATAAGGGAATAGATGCAGCGAATTGTTGAGATAGAGAAGTTCGAGGGCGAAGAGAGTATAGAGCGCTCTTTGCGCCCAAGCCAGTGGAGTGAATATATTGGGCAAGAGAGAATAAAAACCAATCTTAAGGTTTTTATCGAGGCTAGCCTAAAGCGCGGCGAAGCGTTAGATCATATCCTTTTTTATGGACCTCCTGGGCTTGGAAAGACTACACTTTCTAATATTATTGCTACGCAAATGGGAACCAATATCAAAATAACTGCTGCGCCGATGATCGAAAAGAGTGGCGATTTAGCTGCACTGCTAACTAATATTGAAGAGGGCGATATATTGTTTGTCGATGAAATCCACCGTTTAGCACCAGCAGTAGAAGAGATACTCTACCCAGCGATGGAGGATTACCGTCTAGATATTATTATAGGCTCAGGTCCTGCTGCACAAGCAGTTAAGATAGATTTACCTCGCTTTACACTAATTGGTGCTACAACGCGCGCAGGAATGCTAAGTAATCCGCTTCGAGAGCGTTTTGGAATGCACTTTAGAATGGAGTTTTATTCGCACGATGAGTTGACACAAATTATTAAGCAAGCCGCATCTAAGCTAGATCGCAAAATCGATAATGATGCAGCATTGGAGATTGCGCGAAGAAGCCGCGGAACACCAAGGATTGCATTGCGTCTGCTTCGTCGTGTTCGTGACTTTGCGGATGTCGCTAATGAAGAGATTATTTTATCAAAAACAACAATTTTTGCGCTTAAGCAGTTGGGCGTTAATAGTGTTGGTTTTGATGAGCAAGATATTAAACTGCTCGAGCTTCTTGTAAGTGCTAAAGGGCGACCAATGGGACTTGCAACAATAGCAGCAGCCCTAAGCGAAGATGAGGGTACTATCGAAGATGTGCTAGAGCCTTATTTGATAGCCAATGGTTTTATAGAAAGAACAGCAAGAGGGCGTGTAGCAACACCAAAAACCTATGAGTTATTTAAATTAACTCCGCCAACCACGCAAGGGGGACTCTTTGAGTAAAGCAGCACAATTTGCACTTATATTTTTTGGTTTGGCACTTTTGGCAGCATACAGTATCTATAAACCTTTTTTATTGCCAATTGCCGTAGCAATACTATTGGCACTTGCTACAACAAACGTTACGCGAGCAGTTACTAATTATGCCCAGTCAAAAAAGATAGCTACTGCAATTATGACGCTACTGATGGTAATTTTAATTTTGGTTCCCATTGCGTATATCGCAACAACTGGAATTACCTATATGACAAAAATAGACTTTAACTCTTTAAATACTATCTTAACGCAGACAAAAACACTTCTTAGAGATATACCATATATTGGTAAGCTTGCTAACGAGTATTTAACACTCGATAAAGTAGCACCATTCTTGCAAGAGGTAAGCTCTTATGTGGGGACACTCAGCACCAAAGGACTCCATTTTGTTAAAGACTCTTTTTTGGTTGTACTGTTTTATTCGTTTGTGGTGTATCATCAAGATAAAATTATTCAGTTTTTGGAAAAAATAGCAGCAACTTCAGAGACAATGCAGACCCATATGCTCGAAGAGGTCTCTTCTACAATGGAGATTGTCTTCTACTCTATAATAGTAACTGCAATCTTTGAAGGGCTTTTGTTTGGTGTATTTGTTTCGTTTTATGGTTTCAATGGGCTGCTTTTGGGCTTTATTTATGGTTTTGCCTCTTTGATTCCAGTAGTTGGTGGAATAATTGTATGGCTTCCTGTAAGTATGCTAGCATGGAGTAGAATTGATGCAACTGCCGCAATTACAATAGCGCTCTATTCAATTATTACAATCTCAATTATTGCCGATACAATTATTAAACCTGTTATTATTAAAGTAATTAAAGAAAAGTTACTAAAAAGCCCTACAAAGATTAATGAATTGCTGATCTTTTTCTCTATTGTTGCAGGAATGGGCAGCTTTGGTTTTTGGGGTATGATTTTAGGTCCTGCAATCACAGCATTTTTAATTGCAACAACAAAAACCTATTTAGAATCAAGCAGAGCTTAAAATATATAAATCTGAAGCAAAAGCACTTATATAGGACTCGAAGATATAAAAAACAACCATAAATTGCTGAGGAAAGTAATTTTTTTATAAAAAAATGAAATATTTTTACTAAAACCCTTGACAAACAAGATAAATTTGTCTATAATACGCGTCCACAAACACAGGAAGTGGTTAGAGTTTAACTAAAAAGAGTGTTTGGAAGATGATCTTTAACAACCGAATGTTAAGTAGATTAACCGTCTATTTAAATAATAAAAATAGAGTAACACGTAAGTGTAAATTCTAAGACATGGATAAACATCCATAATTTTTATGGAGAGTTTGATCCTGGCTCAGAGTGAACGCTGGCGGCGTGCTTAACACATGCAAGTCGAACGAGAACGGCTCTAGCTTGCTAGAGTGTCAGCTAAGTGGCGCACGGGTGAGTAATG
>JALVWQ010000013.1 GCA_027034975.1 Campylobacteraceae bacterium | reverse complement strand
TTAGTTTAATGTTGTATAATAGTAAAAATCTGATAAAGGATTAAATATGACAACAAAAATGGGCATAAGAGATATAACCCGCAATTTTAGCATATTGGATGAATATGATTATGTTGAGATAGAAGACAAAAAAACGCATAAGACAAAAGGGCTCTTTGTATCGCAAAAGTATGCCGATGAAATTAAAGAATTGTTAAAGAGAAAAATAGAAAAAGAGAAACATCAAAAGTTAGAGAGACTTATGGAATTTGCCGGAAATTTAGAATTTGAAGATAGATTTAAAGAGCTCTCTGCAAAAGAGATAAGAGCAAAGATTGCAGAGGAAAAGTATGGCAAATAAGATATTTTTAGATACAAATATAGTTTTTGATTTGCTAGAGAGTTCGCGGAAAAACCACCAAAATGCTCTGCAGCTTATGCGGTATTTAATAGATAATAGCTGGGAGATTTATATAAGTGAAGATATGCTCTCTACAATTTATTATGTTGCAAAAGATAAAAGAAAAGTACTGCTTTTTATTGAAAAAGTGATTTTAACAGATTGGAATGTAGTGCATTTTGGAGAGAGTGTAATTAAAAATGCAACAAAATTTGCTTTAGAAAATGATTGTGATTTAGAAGATGCCCTTCAGTGCTTTTGTGCCAAAGAGTGCGAATGCAGGATTTTCTTGACATCAGATAAAAAATTTATAGATTGCGGTATAGAGATTTTGGATTATAACGGGTTTTTAAATGGGTAAAACAATTTGGTTCATAAACGATTATGCAGGCAGTCGTTATCATGGGATGGAGTTTAGAAATTACTATTTTGCAAAAGAGTTGGTAAAGAGGGGGCATAGGGTTACGATTATAACAGCCTCGTTTTCGCATCTTTTTAAGCAGTTACCAAAGGTTGATGGGGAGTATACATTTGAGGAGATTGATGGGATTGAGTATCTTTGGCTAAAGGTTCCAAGGTATAGCAAATCAACCGATCCAAAAAGGATTTTAAAGTGGTTTATTTTTACTAAAAAGCTCTACTTTTTGCCTTTGGAGAAGATGGAGAAGCCAGATGTTATTGTTGCTTCGCCGATGGCTCCTTTTTTGGTTTTTCCTAGCTTTAAACTTGCTCAAAAATTTGGGGCAAAATTTTTTTATGAAGTAAAAGATATCTGGCCGCTTTCGCTCCAGGAGTTAGGTGGATTGAGTAAGTATAATCCCCTTATAGCTGCAATGGCATATGCTGAGAAGTTTGCTATTAAAAGAGCTAATAGAGTGATAGCTTCGATGCAAAACTATGGGGAGCATCTCAGTAAAGATTTAGGAATTAATAGAGAATTTGAGTGGATCTGCAATGGAGTTGATCTAGAGGAGTTAAAAATCAAAGAGCCGCTTCCAAAAGAGCTTGAGGCGAAGTTGCCAAAGGAGAAATTTATTGTTGGTTATACCGGTACAATTGGAATTGCAAACGATATAGAGACACTCTGTAAAGCGGCAAAAATTTTAGAGCAGCACAAAGATATTGCTTTTGTTATAGTCGGTGATGGAAAAGAGAGGCAAAAATTAGTAGATACTTATGGCAATTTGGATAATATTCTATTTATCGATCCAATTCCAAAGCCATCTGTGCAGAGTATCTTGGACTATTTTGATATCTGCTATATAGGGTGGCGAAGGGAGCGGCTCTATAACTATGGTATCTCGGCAAATAAGATATTTGATTATATGTATTGCGGCAAGCCAATACTGCATGCATACTCTGGCAAAGGGGATCTGGTTAAGTATGCTAAGGCTGGTGTAACTGTAGCGGCAGAGGATCCAAAGGCGGTTGCTAAAGGGGTTTTGCAGCTTATGCAGCTTACTAAAGAGCAGCGAGAGGCGATGGGGCAAAGTGGCAGAGCAAGTGTGGAAGAAGAGTTTAACTATGAGAAGTTATCAAGAGAGTTTGAAAGGTTACTATGAGTTGGTTAAGAAGAAATGAAGTGTGGATTTATATTATTTGTGCCTATCTAATAAGTGTCGCACTGCGGCTTATCTATATCTATCAAGTTGGTGGCAATCCTAACTACTACTGGAATGGGGAGTTGATGCTCAATACCAATGATGGCTACTTTTGGGCAAGCGGAGTAAAGAACCTCTTTGATAACTCCCTAGAGTACAACTATAGAGTTCCAGGTTTAGAGTATGGGGTGGTGGCTTTTAGCTACCTCATTGCAAAGATTCTCCCATTCTCTCTTGATACAATCACATTCTATATGCCTATATTTATCTCTAGCCTCATAGTGATACCGATAGTTTTAATAATGAAGCTTTATGATAGAGCCTTTTTGGGCTTTTTAGCTGGCATCTTAGCAGCAATTGCTTGGAGTTTTTATAATCGTACAATGGCTGGCTATTACGATAGTGACTTCTTTGCGATTGTCTTTCCGGTCTTTATTCTCTACTTTTTTATAAAATTTTTGCGGCAGAGAGATTTTACAACGCTTCTTGTTGCTCTACTTTTAAATTCGCTCTACTTCTATGCCTATGACTCCTCAAAGAGTGTTATCTATGCTATGGGGATTGGTTTTATACTCTATGCAGCTCTTTTTTTACGCAAAGAGGAGCACTTTTTTGACTATATCTTCTTAGTTTCACTCTCGATGCTCGATATCCATTGGGCTTTGCGTATTCTTTTGGTTATTGCAGCATGGTTTGTGGTTACTCGGGGTGTGATAAAAGAGAAGAGAGTATCAATAGCTTTAGCGGTGTTAGCATTTTTGGCATTTCTCTACTTTGGGCAAGTATTCCATATTCTTTATGGCAAGATAGCTGCCTATATCCATACAGGCGTCGATGAGAGTGTCGGATTAAAGTTTTACGATGTCCACCAAACTATTAGCGAAGCAAATGCTATTCCATTTACGATCTTTGCTGATAGAATCTCTGGCTCAGTAATTGGCTTCTTTGTAGCACTTATTGGTTATATCTATTTGGCTTGGAGAAAGAGAGAGTTTTTACTCTTTTTGCCACTTATTGCAATTGGTTTTTTTGCTTACAAGGGTGGTTTACGTTTTACTGTTTATGCAATTCCAGCTTTAGCAATGGGGGCAGTTTATCTCTTTTGGGAGATTGCAAAACTTATTGATCCTAAAAATAGAAAAGTGCAGTATGCAATAACGATAGTTGCCTGGTTTATACTTCTTTATCCGAATATTCAGCATATTTGGGATTACAATAAGCATATTGGACCAGTCTTTAGTAAGGGGGAGGTGCAAGATTTAGATAGACTCAAAAAGATTGCAAGCAACAAAGATTATACGCTCACTTGGTGGGATTATGGCTATCCTATCTGGTACTATAGTGAGACAAACACCCTTATTGATGGAGGAAAGCACCAAAATGATAACTATATAATCTCGAAGATTATGCAGTCAGACTCTCCTCTTTTGATGGCAAACTTAAGCCGCTTAGCAATCGAGAAGTATGTAGCTGCAGTAAAATCGTACAAAAATTATAAAGAGCATGATGAAGAGGAGAGATATATTCCAGAAGAGTTTAAACTCTTTAGTAAAGGGGAGGCCTACCATGCTGTTGGCAAAGGAAATGGAGCTATTGTCGAGGCACTCTTTGAGGGGGGAGCAAAGGAGCTTAAAGATCCGCAAGAGTTGCTAGAGAGACTAAAAAGCAGCGACTATCAACCACCAAAAAAGAGCCGCGATATCTATATCTATATGCCAAATAAGATGACAAGAATCTTTGCAACGGTGATGGTCTTTGGTAATATCGATCTTTTAACGGGTGATCGTTTGCGTGATAGCATCTACTACTCCTCTTATGTGCGAAGGGTCAAAAAAGATGGAAAGATAGAGTTAAGCAATGGGCTTGTGTTCGATCAAAAAAAGGGGCTTCTCTACTTCGGACAGAGATCTTTTGAGGTGAAAAACTTTCTTGTGACCCAAAACCTTAAAAATGGCGATATTAAGGTGATTCCAAAGATCTACCACCAAGATGGGGGCTTTGTTGTTATCTATATGAAGAGCTATAGAAAGCTTCTTGTTATGGATAGCGACACTTTTAGAGCCAACTATATACAGATGGGAATACTCGGTAATTACGATAAGGATCTCTTTGAACTGGTTGTAAAGTCACCCTATGGTAGAATCTATAAGATTAAGAGGTAAAAAGATGCAAATTCCCTTTCATAAGACACATACAACACAAGAGGAGATCGATGCCGTAGTAGCAACACTTGAGTCTGGCTGGCTAACAACAGGCCCAAAGGTAGTAGAGTTTGAGAGAGCCTTTAAAGAGTATATGGGGGTTAAAGAGGCGATTAATCTTAATAGTGCTACAGCGGCACTCCATTTAGCTCTAAAAGCTATTGGTTTAAAAGAGGGTGATGAGGTGATAGTGCCAACAAATACCTTTGTAGCAACCGCCGAAGTGGTTACCTACTTTAATGCAAAGCCAATTCTTTGCGATATAGAAGAGGATACCCACAATATCGATGTATCTAAAATAGAACCGCTCATTACTCCAAAGACAAAGGCGATTATTCCAGTACACTTTGGTGGGCAGCCTTGTGATATGGATGAGATATATAGTATGGTAGAAGGGAGAAGGGCGAAGGGTGAAGGGAAGATTTTTATAATCGAAGATGCAGCACATGCACTCCCAAGCAGCTACAAAGGGGTTAAAGTTGGTGCTTTGCCAAAAACAGATATAACCTGCTTTAGCTTCTATGCAACCAAGACACTCTCTACAGGTGAGGGAGGCATGGCAACTACAAATAATGCAGAGTTTGCAAAGAGTATGCGGATTAACCGCCTCCATGGAATCGATAGGGATGCGTGGGATCGCTATACAAGCAGAGGCAGCTGGTACTATGAGATTGTAGATAATGGCAATAAGTATAACTCTACTGATATTAATGCCGCTCTCGGGCTTGTGCAGCTAAAGAAGCAAGAGATGCTGCGAGAGAAAAGAGCAGCGATTGCAAAACGATATCTTGAGGCATTTGCCAATAATTCAAAGATTACACTCCCTATTGTTAAAGAGGATCGCAAGACTTCGTGGCACCTCTTTGTAATAAAAGTAGCCAATAGAGATGAGCTTATTAAAGAGTTAAAGGGTCGCGGTATAGGGTGCAGTGTCCACTTTATTCCAGTGCATAAGCACCCCTACTATAAAGAGCGATATGGTTATAGGGAGAGTGACTATCCAGTTGCCAATAGGGTTTTTGAACAGAGCCTCTCGCTTCCAATCTATCCAGATATGAGCGAAGAGGAGGTGGAGTATGTTATTAAGAATGTAGTGGAGCTTCTAGGGTGATCTATAAAAGTTTTGGGAAGCGGCTTTTTGATATTGTAGCCTCGGCTCTAGGGCTTTTAGTGCTGCTACCACTCTTTATTGTAATTACAATTTGGATAAAATTAAGCTCTAAGGGTCCAATCTTTTACACCCAAAAGCGTATGGGTAAAGATTTTAGAGAGTTTTATCTCTATAAGTTCCGATCTATGGTTGTAGATGCAGATAAAGTGGGGCCTGGAGTTACAAGCAGTGATGATCCGCGTATAACTAAGGTTGGTAAGTTCTTAAGAGCTACTAAGCTTGATGAACTTCCGCAGCTATTAAATGTGCTAAAGGGCGATATGAGCCTTGTTGGGCCTCGTCCAGAGCTTAAGAAGTTTGTCGATGCAAAAAGTAAAGAGTATCGCAAAGTCTTAAGTGTAAAACCTGGTATTACAGATAATGCAGCAATTGCTTTTCGTAACGAAGAGGAGATAATGAGCCAATATGAGGATAAAGAGAAGGCATATATAGAGTATATTTTGCCTCAGAAGATTGAGCTCTACTATAAATATATCGATAGTATCTCTTTTATAAATGATATACGATTGATTCTAAAGACATTAAAGGTAATCTAAAGGAATGTTTGCAGCAACAAATTTAAATAGAGCACTCTTCTTTATAGCCGTAGATATAGTAGCAACCTATATTGCGGTGCTCGTTGCCTTTTTGTTGCGTTTTGATTTTACCATTCCCCAGCAACATATTCAAGATCTACACCATATGGCAATAGTGCTTATTGTATTAAAGGTTGCAATCTTCTATCTTAGTTCTGTCTATAAAATATCGTGGCGATACTTTGGGTTGCGAGATAGTGTCTTGATAATCTATCTCTCTATCTTGGTGACATTAATATTTGTAGGGATTGTCTATCTCTTTCGCGATAGCTACTTTGCAGGGTTTCCTCGATCAGTCATTCCTATTGAGTTTTTTATCTCTATTGCTATTGTTCTTCTCTCAAGGGTAGTAAAACGCTTCTTTTTAGAGATATTTAATAAAAGTGCTCTTGGGAGACCAACACTTGTTGTTGCCTATCCATCAAAGGCATCGGTAATTATTAAGCAGATGCAAACACAGCAGAAATACTGGCCTGTGGCAATTTTTGATAATGAGACAGTAGGGTTAAAGATTAATGGTGTCTCCTATAAGAGTTTAGAGCAGCTTCAAAAGTACCATGAAGGGATTAGTTTAGCAATTATCTCTGATGAGTTTAAGATCGATACAATCTATGATGCACTCAAAAAGCTTGGTATTAAAGAGTTTAAAAAGTACAATAGTGATGGTGGCATTGAGAGTGGCTTGCAAAATATTACAGTTGAGGATTTATTAGCACGAAAGCCAAAAGATCTCGATAGAGAGAAGATTGCAGAGTTTATCCAAGGAAAGAGGATACTTATTACTGGAGCAGGTGGGAGTATTGGTAGCGAAATTGTAAGACAGTGTATCAACTATGGGGCAAAAGAGTTAATTTTGCTTGATCATAGCGAGTATAATCTCTATAAGATTGAACAGGAGGCAAGCGAGAGAGCAGTTGTAATCCCTATCTTGCAATCAGTTGTTCATAAAGAACTACTTTGTAAAACATTTGCACTCTATAGACCGCAAATTGTGATCCATGCCGCAGCCTATAAGCATGTACCACTTGTTGAAGAGAATGTAGAAGAGGCGATTTTAAATAACATTATAGGGACTAAAAATGCAATCGATTGTGCAATTGAGACAGAGGTAGAGAAGTTTATCTTAATTAGTACCGATAAGGCAGTACGCCCAACAAATGTAATGGGGGCAACAAAGCGTGTTTGTGAACTCTATGCTCAAAATGTAAACTGTAAAGCAACAGATATTGTTGCGGTTCGTTTTGGAAATGTGCTTGGAAGCAGTGGTTCAGTTGTTCCTAAATTTAGAGAGCAGATCCAGAAGGGTGGCCCAGTAACGATAACTGATCCTCGTATTACTCGCTACTTTATGCTTATTCCAGAGGCGTGCCAATTGGTGTTGCAAGCTGGAGCTATTGGGAGCGGAGGCGAGATCTTTATTTTAGATATGGGAGAGCCTGTAAAGATAGTCGATTTAGCCAAAAAGATGATAGAGCTTAGTGGTAAAGAGGGGATAGAGATAAAATATATAGGGCTTCGCCCCGGAGAGAAGCTCTACGAAGAGCTCTTGATAGATGAGAGCGAGCATAAAACAAGATATGAGTCTATCTTTGTTGCAAAGCCAACTATTTATAGCGAAGCAAAATTAATAGCCGATATCGAAGAGCTTTTAGTATGCGAAGATAAAATTAGCAAACTTAAAGAGATTGTACCAGAGTTCACACACGATTAGAGCTTTTGAGAGTGCAGCGAAAATGGTTTTGTATTCAGTTTTTCCAATCCTTTAGATCTAAAATATTTCAAAATGCAATAAAATCTAATCGAAAAATATCTTTCTTATAAAATCAAAAAAACTCTTTTAAAGGATTTTTGATGCTCTACTTTCTAAATGGGGGGGGAAGTTTCTTTAAAAAAGCCTTCTTAAGTCTGCTTATTCTTCTTGCTTCTTTTTTTATTGTTGCTTGTGCCAATGCAGGGAGTGATCAAACAGTATATTCTGGTGAGCTAGTAACCCTAGATGGTTCAGCCTCTACCCCAAGAGATGGCTGGAAAATTATTCACTATAGATGGCGACAAATTAAAGGTAAAAGAGTAAAGCTAGAGAATAAAAATAGTATTAAAGCTACCTTTATTACTCCTAAAGTTAAGAGAAAAAGAAGATTAATCTTTCAATTAACTACTGTAGAGAAATCCCCTTATGGTTATACTTTTAAATCTAAAGATAGAGTCAAAGTATTTGTACAACCAAAAGAGCTAAATAACGATACAACTCCACCAGTAATTACTATAAAAGGTGATAACCCATATACCCTAGAGGCAGGCAATGCCTTTAGAGACCCAGGAGTAGAAGCTATAGATGAAACAGATGGCACTGTAGCAGTAAACATAAGCGGAGAGGTAAACAGTAAAGTTGTAGGTGAATATACAATTTACTACAGTGCAAAAGATAAAAGCGGAAATGAAGCAAACGCTATTAGAGTTGTTAAAGTAGTTGATACCACTCCACCAACTATAAACATTTTAGGCGATAACCCTTTGGTTTTAGAATATGGAAGCAGCTTTAGCGACCCAGGAGTTAAAACTATAGATAATGCAGAGGGTAATATAGTAGTTACAAAAGAAGGCAGCGTAGATACCCATACCCTTGGAGAGTATAATATTACCTATATTGCTAAAGATAAAAGCGGAAATGAAGCAAAAGCTATTAGAGTAGTAAAAGTTATAGATTCAACTCCGCCAGTAATTACACTCAATGGCGATAAAAATATCTCACTCTTTGTAGGCGATGAGTATAAAGAGTTAGGAGCAATTGCTATTGATAATGTAGATGGGGAGCTTAAAGTAATAATTAATGGTAAGGTTGATACAAATAAAGAGGGTAATTATACTATAACTTACACTGTAGTTGATAGCTCTGGCAATAAGGCTGAAGCTAAAAGATATGTAGAGGTGAAGCAAAAGCCAGTAACAGTGAAATCTATTACAATTACCCCACAAACAATAGAGCTTAGAGTAAAAGGAGAAGCTACTTTTAAAGTTCTTGGCAATTTAAGCGATGGCACCCAAAAAGAGCTAGTCAGTGCAGATCTAAGCTTAGAAGATAGCTCTTTAGCCGATATAGAAGAGGAGAGTACCCTAAGAGGCTTACAAGAGGGTAGCACTACACTAACAGCTAGATATAAAAACTTGAGTGCAACTGCAAATGTAAGAGTCTATAAAGAGTTAAATACAAGCAACTTTAACGGAGCAGAGTTTGGAAGTGAGTATACTGATAAAATTCCTCCAAATGCTACCAAAGATAATTATGACCAAAAAAGATTTTGTATGATTACAGGGCGTGTGGTAGATGAGAATAATGAGCCACTAGAGGGTGTTACAGTATGGCTGCTGCACCACAGGGAGTATGGAAGTGTAACAACAGATAGCAACGGAACGTATGTCTTGCCAAGTGAGGGAGGAGTTAATTATACTATCCGCTATCAAAGAGAGGGCTACTTAATAGTAGATAGAGAGTTTAGTGCTCCTATTCAAGATTGGGTAGTAGTAAAAGAGGCACAACTCTTGCCAAAAGATAAAAAAGCAACCCAAATTGATTTAAATGCTTCTAAAGTGCAGGTGCATACTTCTACCCCAACAGTTGATGATAGAGGTGAGCGTTCAACTACCTTAGTCTTTAACGGAGTAAGTAAAGCTACAGTAACCGAGGCTGATGGCACTACAAGAGAGTTAAAAAGCTTTAAAGTTAGAGCAACTGAATTTAAAACCCTAAAATCGATGCCAAAAGAGTTACCAAAAAACAGTGCCTTTACATTCTGCAGCGACCTTACAATAGATGGTGTTAGTGATGATGCAAATGTAAGCTTTGATAAACCAATAGTTATGTATGTAGATAACTTCTTAGGCTTTAAGGTTGGCGAAATTGTGCCAATTGGGTATTACGATAGAAAAGAGGGCAAATGGAAGCCATCTAAAAATGGAGTGGTAGTAAAACTTTTAGATACCAATAATGATGGAATTGTAGATGCACTAGATAGCGATGGAGATGATAAACCAAACGATTTAAACGGCGATGGCAGCTTTAGCGATGAAGTGGCAGGAATTGCAGGCAAAGAGGGGTATGAAGCAGGAAAAACATACTGGCGAGGCGAAATAACCCACTTTACTCCGTGGGATTATAACTGGCCGTATGCTCCGCCACCTGGAGCAAAGCCTCCAAAAATTAAAGATCCAAATGTTGAAAAACCGCCAACGAATCCGAATGCAGACTGTAAAGCAAAAGGCTTCTCATATATTATGATTAAAGGGAGAGTATTCCACGAAGATATACCAATTGCTGGAACTGATATGACACTCCATTATGCATCTGACAGAGTAAGTGGTTTTAAATATGCAATTGCAGCAAATATCAATACTAATGAACTACCAGACTCAGTACATACTGCAAGAGTAGAGATTTTTATAGCAGGAAAATATTACAAAAAAGAGCTTCACCCAGGAGATGATGGACACATAGAGTATATCTGGGATGGAAAAGATAAACTTGGAAATAGAGTAAGTGGTAAAGCTAAAGCAACAATTAAAGTTACTTACCTTTACCCACTAGTTTATTATAGTGCAAGCAGTGCATGGGGAGCAGCATGGAACCAAGCAGGAAGTGCTTTTACTAGTATCTTTGGTAGAGAGAAGATAGAGTATAGTGTGAGTAAAACTATCGATATAGAAGTTCCCAGAAAGAAAAAGTATGATATTGGCAATGGGTGGAGTATTAATGGCATTAAAACAGATATTAAAAAAGATAAATACATTTTAAATAATCCTTTAACTACTGTTGCAGGCAATGGTAATAAGGGGTATGATGGTGATAACAAAGAAGCCATAAAAGCTTCATTGGGTTTAGATGATGCTAGAATAAATGGTATTGCAGTAGATACTCAGGGGAATATATATATTTCTGATACATATAATAATAGAATACGAAAAATAGATACTAACGGAGTAATATCTACAATTGCCGGAACAGGAGAAGCAGGATTTAGCGGAGATGGTGATTTGGCTATTAATGCCAAATTAAATAGACCGTTAGGTTTAACCATTGATAATAAAGGCAATATATACTTTGTTGATAATGCAAATTCTAGAGTTAGAAAAATTGATTCATCCGGTATCATAACCACTATAGCTGGAAATGGATATAGTGGCTCCGGTAAATATAAGGGTATTGCTACAGAAATCCCATTAAGATATCCTCAAGATGTTGCTATAGATAAAGAAGGTAATTTATATATAACTGATACAAATAATCATGTAATAAGAAAAGTAGATAGCAGCGGATATTTAACAACTATTGCCGGCAAATTTAATCGAGGTGGTGTAAGCGGAGATAATGGATTGGCTAAAGATGCTTATATTGGTTATCCTTATGGAATAACAGTAGATAACGATGATAACATATATTTTACGGATTATCAACATCATATAGCAAGAAAAATAGATAAATATGGGGTTATTACTACTATCGCAGGAGATGAAAAATCCAGATATAATGGTGATGGTCTTTTAGCCACTAAGGCATCATTAAACTATCCTATGGGTATAGCAGTTGATGCAGACAATAATGTTTATATTAGCGATAAAGATAATTTTAGAATAAGAAAAATAGATCAAAATAGAATTATTTCTACGGTAGCAGGTAATGGGCATTTTGCTTATAATGGAGATTCAGGCTATGCAAGAGATATAAACTTACACTATCCAAATGCAGTTGCAATAGATGTTTATGGAGATATATATATTGCCGATGCTGGTCATAATAGAATTAGAAAAGTAAAACTTCGTGAAAACTTTTACAAAATCTCATCTAACTATCTTGTTCACATTAACAATAATAATACAATAGATATTTATGATAAATCCGGAAAAAAAATAAAAATCTTAAACCTACAAACAGGCAAAACCCTTAAAAAATATGAATATGATGACAACAAACACTTAGTAAAAATAACCGATCAATTCAACCAAACAACCCAAATTATAAGGGATGAGCGGGGCTATCCGACCCAAATAATTGCACCAAACGGACAGGTGACTAATTTAACAGTAAACAGCAACGGCGATTTAACAGAAATAAGTTACGAAGATGGCTCTAAGTATCAATTTAGTTATTATGCCGGTTCACTCTTAAAAGATATGGTAGATTTAGGCGGGCATACTATAGGGCATTATTACGATAAATACGGGCGTTTTGTAAAAGAGACTTTGCCAAATGGCGGGGCATTTGAGTTTGCAAGAAGCAAAGAGGGTAATACAACAACTTACACCCAAACTTTCCCAGAAGGTGAGCAAAGAGTTATTAAAGATACTAAATTAGCTAATGGCGATATAAACTCTACTATAACTTTACCAAGCGGTGATAAAGTTTATGTAAATTATAAAAACAATTACTTCAATATTGAATCTTTAAGCAATGGAATTAAGAGTGTTACTAATTATACAACAGATAGCTTCTCAAAACAAAAAACCATCTTAAATAAAACCATCACAATGCCAAGCGGCTTAAGCAAAACTATAAGCTACAACACAAGTTACGATGGCAACGATACGGTAATAAATACCAAAACCCAAACTATTACAACAAACTCTAAAACAACCACAATCATAACAAACTACCAAGAGGGAGTAGAGAGTATCACCTCCCCAATGGGTAAAACCATAACAAGAAGCTTTGATATAGATACCCTTTTAACCAAAGAGCTTAAATTTAACAACCTAGAGCCAATAAACTACAGCTATAACGACAAAGGGCAAATTACCCAAGTAACCCAAGGCGATAGAAGCGTAAGCATAACTTACGATAGCAGAGGAAACATAGCAAGCATCACAAACCCATTAGGGCTTACAACAACTTATGAATATGACAATAAAGACAGAGTAACTAAAACCACTTATCCAAACAATATTAGCCTAATTTACAGCTATGATAGTTACGGCAATATAATAAAAAGGGTAATCCCAACAAATAAAGAGCATAAATTCACATACAACTTTGCCTCTAACCCAACTAAATACACCACCCCGGCAAACACCCAAACTACATACAGTTACGACAGGGCAAACCGCCTAAAAGAGATTACAAAACCAGACGGCAGTAAAATAGACTACATCTACACAAAAGGCAGACTAACCCAAATAGTTTCACCAAATCAAACAATAAACTACACTTACAGCTTTAACAATCTTGTAAGTAAAATAAGTAATGGCAATATAGAGTTAAACTTTAGCTATGATGGCAACTTGTTAACAAAAATAACAGACTCTTACACCCAAAGTGAGATTAGCTACACATACAATAACGACTTCTTAATAAACTCAATAACATACGCAGGTAAAAAAGAGGATATTGCATATAACCAAGACAGCGAAGTTATCTCTATTGGAAATTATCAAATTACTAGAGATAGTAACGGCTTTGTAAGCAAAGTAAATGATTCTAAATATCAAAAAGAATACAGCTACAACAGTTACGGCGAAGTAACTCAAATTAAAGATAACACCCTAGCAGTAAACCTAACAAGAAACAAACTATCGCAAATTGTAAGAAAAGAAGAGATTATTAACAATAAAACCACTGTTTATGAATATGCTTACGATAAACTTGGAAGACTCATAAAAGTAACCAAAGATGGAGCATTAGCAGAAGAATACAGTTACGATGAAAACTCAAATAGAATTAGTGCAAAAGTAAATGGCAAAAGTATAAATGCCACATACAACAAGCAAGATCAATTAACAAGCTACAACAATACAAACTACAGTTACGACAATAACGGCAACTTAATTAAAAAAGAAACCGATACAAACCAAACAACTTACAGTTATGATGACTTTAACAATTTAAAAGCAGTAACCTTGCCAAATGGCAAAAAGATTAGCTACATAACAAACCCGCTAAATCAAAGAGTAGCAAAATTAGTAAATGGTGAAGTTAAAGAAAAGTATTTATGGAAAGATTTAACAACACTTTTAGCAGTTTACGATAAAGATAATAACTTAATTTACAGATTTGAATATGCAAACGGCAGAATGCCAATTGCAATGACAGATAAAAACAATAATAGATACTACCTCCATTACGACCAAGTTGGGAGCTTAAGAGCAGTAACTGATACAAATGGCAACATAATTAAAGAGATAACTTATGATAGTTATGGTAATATTATCTCTGATACTAATCCAGATTTCAAAGTGTCATTTGGATTTGCCGGGGGATTGTATGACCCTGATACAAAATTAGTTCACTTTGGATACCGAGAATACGACCCAGCAATTGGCAGATGGCTAAGCAAAGACCCGCTTCTATTTGGCGGTGGGGATAGCAACCTTTATGGGTATGTGTTGCAGGATCCTGTGAATTTGGTGGATCCTACGGGTGAGTTTGGGATTTTAGGTGGAATAGTTGCAGGAGCAATTGGTGGTGCGATTGTTGGAATTGTTGATGCAGTATTAAATGCTCGTTGTTTTTCTGAAGGTTGGCGTATTTTCTTATTTGATACAGCAAGTGGGGTTCTTGCCGGGGCTCTTGCTACTGGGGGTGGTTTTTTTGGAGCTTTGGTAGGTGAGTTAGGTGGATTAGGACTTAGTGCATTGACGGGGCTAAATGGAGTTCCTAATAGTAATCCTTGTCGTGAATCCCCTTCGTGTAAATAGGTTAATAACAATGAATAGAAAATTTTTACATTTATTATCGGTTATTGCAGCATTATTATTTGCTGTACATTTTTATAAATTAGATGAAGAGTGTTTTTTAAAAGGGTATATTTTATTTTCATTAATATTATTGATTTTACCATTTTTATGGAATAAATGGCTGTATGAACAGCTTGTAAAAGATACCAAAAATCCTATTTCATATATAACTTTTATTAATATAGGAAATTTTGTTTATATAAGTCTTATTATTTTTATATTAGTTATTATTTTGACTGACTACAAACCTTCACATTATGTACAAGGAATATGCTGAGTAATAAATTAAAGGGATTGGTAAAGGGCACTAGAAGTCTATCATTGCTTTTAATAAGAGATAGAGGCAATTTCAATTAAAGAAATTGCATAAGTTCAAAAACAAAAAATAAGGGGTCGGGGCTTAACTTTTAACTTTTTTATTATAACTAACAAGCTGGAAGCCTAAGTGGAATCAGGGTCAGGTGATAGTAATAGCATATTTTTAAGTAACTCTATGCTAAACTACCCCTAATAAAACCAAATCAAAAAGAAACACAAATGGCAAGAAGACCAAGAATTACTTTAAAAGGTTATTACCATATAATAAACAGAGGAGTAGAACAAAGAAAAGTATTTTTAAAAGATGAAGATTTTAAAAAATTTGAATCTCTTCTTTGCTACTA
>JALVWQ010000012.1 GCA_027034975.1 Campylobacteraceae bacterium | reverse complement strand
GCGGCATGAGTTACGAGTTAATGGAAGAGTTAGGTGGAATACAGTGGCCATGTAACGAGCAGTACCCAAAAGGTAAAAAACGCCTCTACACCGAAGAGATGCCATGCCCAACAAGTGACGGAAAAGCAAGGTTGCTACCACTAGACTGGAAGCCCCTAAGCGAAAATGTTTGTGAGAGCTTCCCGCTTATTCTAAACACAGGCAGAACAGTAGAGCAGTTCCACACCCGCACAAAAACAGGAACAATAGGAATACTAGATGCCCTAGCCCCAGAAGCATGGATAGAGATGAACGAACTAGACGCTAATAAACTGCAAGTAAAAAGTGGAGAGCGGATTTCGATAAGTGGAGAGAGAGGCAGAGTAGATAATGTAGTAGTAAAAGTAGCCAACACAGTAAGAGAAGGCAACATATTCGTACCTTTCCACTTTAATGAGCAGTTAATTAATGTCATTACCCTCCCAGAGTTCGACGATAAATCGTTTGAACCAAACTACAAACAGTGTGCAGTTCAGTTACACTCAAGTAAAGTTCCAGAAGGGATTAAGCTTCAAAAGCAAGAAATAATGGGGGAGATTTCCTATCAAAAAGAGCAAAATATTGTTGCAAATATTCGTCAAAAGGAGGGTGTCTCTTCATAAAATGGGGTTAAAAGAGAGTATTTCTATTTGACATATTTTTACTCTGAAATTTACATATAGTCTATACTACTAGAGTAAAAATTGTTTGAAAGGATACTCAATGTTTAAGGAATTCAAAGAGTTCTTAATTAAGGGGAATATGGTCGATATGGCCGTAGGGTTTATTTTTGGTGCGGCTTTTGCAACAGTTGTAAAATCGTTAGTGGCAAATGTCATTATGCCACCTGTTGGAAAGCTCCTAGGGAATGTAGATTTTAGTAACCTCTTTTATGCATTAGATGGCAAAGAGTATGCATCTTTAAAGGCTGTTGAGAAAGCTGGAGCACCTGCTATAAAGTATGGACTTTTTGTTACAGATGTAATCTCGTTTATTATCTTAGGCTTTATTATGTTTCTATTTATCAAATCATATAACAAGATGAAAAAGGCTGAACCTGAGACAGCATCTACGGAAAAAGCTTGTCCAGAGTGTGCAATGAAGATTCCCGTAGAAGCAAAAGTTTGTGGCTACTGCGGCAACAAAGAGGTGTAGATTTTTGTTAGGGTTTACTAACTTTTTTAGCTCTTTTGGAGCTAAATTTTTTATTGGAATTAGTAAAGATTTGCTAAAGCTTTTATCTTTAGCTTATTGATACTATCCGCCTAAATATTTTGCTCTTACTTCGTCGTTTCCTAGAAGGTTTTGAGCTTCGTCACTGAGTGTGATTGATCCATTTTCGAGTACATAGCCGTAGTCTGCAATTTTTAAAGCAGCAAAAGCGTTTTGTTCAATAAGAAGAATTGGTATATCATTTTTAAGCTCTGTAATAATCTCAAAAACTTCACCAATTATTTTTGGTGCAAGTCCTAGGCTAGGTTCATCAAGCATAAGCATTCTTGGTTTGCTCATTAAAGCTCTTCCAATTGCGAGCATCTGTTGCTCTCCACCACTAAGTGTACCACCTGCTTGGTTGATTTTTTGCTTGAGTCGTGGGAATTTGTCGTAAACAACATTACGAAGATTTTCGAAATCCTCATCGTTATTAAAAGCACCCATTCGAAGGTTCTCTTCGACGGTAAGGTTGATAAATATCTTTCTTCCTTCTGGAACTAGTGAAAGACCATGCTTTACAATTTTATGTGTAGCCATTTTACTAATATCGATACCATCAAAAACAACTGAACCACTCTTTTTTACACTATTAACAATAGCATTAAGCGTCGAGGTTTTCCCAGCACCATTTGCACCAATAAGTGTTACAATAGTTCCAGCTTTTACATTTAAGTCGATTCCTCTTACTGCTGCAATAACACCATAGTTTACTGTTAAATCTTTCACTTTAAGCATGGCTAAAGTCTCCTAAATATGCAGATATTACCTTTTCGTCAACTATGGCATCTGCTGGTTTTCCTTCGAAAATTTTAGCACCATAATCAAGAACTGTTAATTGATCACACATAGCATTTACAAACTTCATATCGTGCTCTATCAGTAATATTGTAAGGTCGAAATCTTTTTTTATTTTATGAATAATATCTGAAAGTTCTGCTGTCTCATTTGGGTTCATACCGGCTGCTGGTTCGTCTAGAAGCAGTAGCTTTGGATTTGTAGCAAGTGCTCTTGCGATTTCGACTTTTCTCTGGTTTCCGTAACTTAATGCTGTTGCATTTGTATCGGCAAACTCCTCGATACCAAAAATCTTCATAAGCTCGTAAGCCTTTTGACGAATCTCTTTCTCTTTTTTAAAGAAGCGAGGGAGTCTAAGAATTGCTTCGAAGTAGCTATAGTTCGCTTGTGCATCAAAGCCAATAAGGATATTTTCGAGAACCGTCATACTCTTAAAGAGCCTAATATTTTGGAATGTTCTTGCTATCCCTTTATAGACAACCTTATTGGGTTTAGTACTCGTGATATTCTCATTCTCAAAAATAACAAAACCACTTGTTGGGGTTAAGTTACCTGTAATAATATTAAATATTGTTGTTTTTCCTGCACCATTTGGACCAATAAGTCCATAGATCTGCCCCTTTTGTACCTCGAAACTGAGATCTTTAATAGCGGTGACTCCACCAAACTGCATAGTAATATTTTCGATTTTTAAAATAGAATTACCCATTATTTACTCTTCTTTTTAAAGTAGTCAAAAAGCTCTTTGTCGCCAAGGATACCTCTTCTTGCAAAGAGCATCATAATAATGAGAATGATTGAGAATACAACCATTCGTGTACCAGGGTGTGCTCCGAAATCTTTTCCAAAGAGGACAATATTATCATCTAAGAATCGTAACCACTCCATGCCTCCCATTACTAAAATAGTTGCGATTAATGCACCACTCATACTTCCTAATCCGCCTAATACGAT
Organism: Campylobacteraceae bacterium; assembly: GCA_027034975.1. Classification (GTDB taxonomy): domain Bacteria; phylum Campylobacterota; class Campylobacteria; order Campylobacterales; family Sulfurovaceae; genus JAADEQ01. Next base: position 53,392 of record JALVWQ010000012.1, on the reverse strand, counting down.
GATAATAAGAAGTTGGAAGGTAAGCAAGAAGCTAAATTGATCTGGTGTAATGGTAGTAAGCATAGAAGCTAGTAGACCACCACCTAATCCTTCGAAAAATGCTGATGTCATAAATGCATATGTCTTCATCTTAAAGGTATTGATTCCCATTGCAGTTGCTGCATCTTCATCATCTCGTACCGACTTCATAGCTCGTCCAAATTTAGAGTAGATGATATGGATCATTACAATAAATGTTATAAGAGCGATGCTTCCTATCCAGATAAAGTTGGCATTTGATGGGATATCGTTAAGACCCATAGCACCATTAGTATAGGCTGGGTTATTGATAGCAAATATTCGGATAATAAAACCAAAGCCGAGTGTAACGATTGCCAAGTAGTCTCCACGAACTCTAAAGACAGGGAATGAGAGAAGTAGAGCCACTAACGAGGCAGCAATTCCACCAATTACAATAGCTGGGAGAAATTGTGCCTTCATCTGTAGAATTATTGGGGCAGGGTCGACGAGAGCGAACATATCAACTTTTGTCTCTGCAGGAATGAGTAAAATTGCAGTAAAGTATGCACCAATTGCCACAAACCCATTTGGTTCTAGCGAGAATTGACCAGCAACTCCATTGATAAGATTGTAGCTTAGTGCTAAGATGGCAAAGATACCAATGTTGTTTAAGATACTCAGTGTATAAGAGTCGAAATTCTTTTGAGCATAGAGTATAAAGAGAAGTGTTGCAATAATTAAAACTATATTTCTTACTATCTTTTTCATATCCATACTCCTAAAATCTTCCGCGTTCTAAATCTTGACCCATAATACCAGTTGGTTTAAACAATAGTACTAAGATTAAGAAGAAGAAAGCAAAGGCATCTTTATAGCCCCCAAGTTCTGGGAACATTGCTACAACAAATATTTCGGTAAATCCTAAAATAAAGCCACCTACAACTGCACCACCAACGCTTCCGATACCACCAAGTACAGCTGCAGCAAATGCTTTGAGTCCAACAATAATACCCATGAGTGGATCGATCGATGGGTAACTTACAGCATAAAAGACACCGCCAATTGCAGCAAGTGCAGAACCGATAATAAAGACAATCATAATAATTTTATCGGCATCGATACCCATTAGTTTTACAGTTTGAATATCGAAAGCTAATGCTCGAATTGCCATACCATACTTTGTTTTGTAGAGGATCCATAAGACAATTGCCAAGATAAGGAGTGTTACTGTTGGGATAATAATTACTGAGATTGGAAGATAGATATTTCCAAGATGGAAGATCTTCGTTAAGTACTCTGGTGCTTTAAATGCTTTTGGGGTGCTTCCAAAAAGAACTGTAAAGAGGTTCTCTAAAAAGAAGCTAATCCCAATTGCTGTAATTAAAAGAGAGATCTTTGGTGCTTCACGAAGAGGCTTATAGGCTATTTTATCGGTTAAGATACCAATAATAGCTGAGCCTACAATTCCAATAAGTACTGCAACTTCAAATGGCATTCCAGCACTTGTTGCAAAAAAGGTCAAGAATGCCCCAACCATCATAATATCGCCATGAGCGAAGTTGATAAGTCGCAGCACACCATAAACCATAGTATAACCAATTGCAATGAGTGCATACATACTACCAAGGCTTGCACCATTTACTAACTGTTGTAAAAAGATGTCGATATTCATTCTAAGAACCCTTTAGTTGCTATTGTAATGCTCTTAGTTTAGATAAAAAAGAGAATAACAATAGGAACTACCCCTCAAAAGAGGGTGTAGATTATGGATTTACAGTAGTTTTATAAACAAACTTACCATCTTTAACTGCATTAACAACAGCAGATTTTACTGCGTTACCATTCTCATCGATTGTGATAACACCAGTAATACCTTTATATCCTTTAGTGCCTCTTAGGTTAGTGTTGATACACTCTTTATCGTCACTTGCTTTACCAGCTTTTATACAATTTTCCATTGCTTGAACAATCATTCCATAAGCATCTGCTGCAAGTGCACCCATAGAGTCTGCAGGTTTATTATATTTTTTGTGGAAAGCCTCTACGTATGCTTTTGCCTCAGGTGAGCTAGCAGCAGCTTCGTTAAAGTGGTCTGTATACATAAAGCCCTCTGCTGCTTTACCAGCAATTTTAACTAACTCTGGGAATCCAACACCATCTGCACCGATAAATGGAGTTTTAATACCCATATCTCTAGCTTGCTTAACCATCAGTGCTGCCTCTGGGTAGTAGCCAGTAAATGCAATAATATCTGGGTTTGTTTGTTTAATAGTAGCAACTTGTGCATTAAAGTCTTTATCGCCAGAGTTGATTAAGACAGTCTTTACAATTTCACCACCACCAGCAGTGTACGCTTTTTTAAATGCTTTTGAGAGACCTACAGAGTAGTCTTGCTTTGCATCTGTAACAACTACAGCTTTTTTAAGACCATTATCGAGTGCATATTTTGCCATAACTGCACCTTGGAATGGATCGATAAAACAAGCTCTTGTTACATACTTTTTATCTTTTGTGACTCTTGGGTTTGTTGAAGCATGAGTAATCATAGGAGTCTTAGCCTTCTCAGCAACTGGAGCCATAGCCATAGAGTTAGAAGATGCAACTTCGCCTAAAATAACAGATACTTTATCTTTATCTAATAATCTTTTTACTGCTGTTGCAGCTTCTACTTTATCGCCTCTATCATCAACAACTACCAATTTTACCTTATCGCCATTGCTGAGAGTATTTTTTTGTTCATAAGCGATATCTAAACCACCTTTACTAGTTTGCCCAAATGCTGCAATATTTCCAGTTAATGGTAAAACCACACCAATCTTAACATCTTTAGCATAAGCAATACCACCAAGTAGTGCCGCAGCAGCTACCATACTTGTAAATTTTTTCATTCCATCTCCTTAAAATAGTTTATGTAACAACTATGATAGCATGGAATCTTTAAATTAACTTAAAATTTCTTTAACAATTCGATTTACTTTGCCACCATCTGCTCTAGAGCCAAATTTTTGCTTCATTGCACCCATAATTTTACCCATATCTTTCATACTTGTTGCCCCAAGTTCTTTAACAAGTGACTCAACTGCCTCTTTGAGTTCATCATCACTTAGTGGCTCTGGGAGGTATGAGCGAACAATTACTAATTCTGCCTCCTCTTTTGCTACAAGATCATCTCTCCCAGCCTCTTTAAATTGTGCTAGGGCATCTTCTCTCTGCTTTGCATATTTCGTTAAGATTGTCTCTACATCGCTATCTGTAAGCTCTTTTCTCTCATCCACTTCGATCTGTTTAATAGCGGCACTGAGATTTCTTAAAGTGTCTCTTCTTGCTGTATCTTTTGCTCGCATTGCCTCTTTTATATCTGCTTTTATCTGCTCTTTTAGACTCATAATCTACGCTCCTTGAAAATTTTTGTAATTATAGCACTCTACCTCTTATTTAGCAAGCTCTTATTATTTTTCTTTTATACTTCAGTAATTGAATCTGGAGAGTAGAGAATGAGTGAGTTTCAGTTAATTTTGGCAATAGTTGCACTTTCAATATTTATAGTATTTTTTAAGCAACTCTTTAGTGGGAATTACCCAAAAAGAGGGGTGGATTTTGAGAGCAAACTACCACAAGAGAGTATAGGTGGGGTTTCAAGACCAGATAAGGTATTCCACTCTACTAAAGAGCCTAAGTCAAAAAGCCGTATAGATGAGCTTTTTGAGATTGCTCAAAAGTCGCTTGATAGTGGTGATAATATCGAAGCAAAAAAGGCTCTGGAGTCACTTTTGATTCTTGATCCACAAAACAGGGATGCCTTGCGGATGTTTGGTGTTGCCTTTATGAATATGAACAACTTTGTAGATGCTAAGGAGCGTTTTTTAGAAGTTTTAGAGCAAGATCCTAGCGATGACTTAACGCATAATCTCTTGGCAAATACACTCCATAGATTAGGCGAAGATGAAGAGGCAATAGCACACCACAAGAGGGCAATAGAACTCGATCCAAACTATGCTGCGTATTACTATAACTATGCTAATACCCTCTACGAGATAGGCGAAAAGCAAGAGGCTTTAAAGATGTATAAAAAGGCACTCGAGTTAGAGCCAACACTTACAGATGCACAAAAGATGATAAAAGAGTTAGAAGATGTGTCAAATTAACGAAAACTACTTTTTAAGTTCGAAAGTCGATAACAATATACTCCAAAATATTACTAAGTACTGCTCTGTATGCTATGGGGAGTTGCAACTTGAGGAGAAGATATATTTAGACCAAGAGACATATAGCTACCTCTGTAAGAGCTGTGCCTGCCAAAAGAGCGAAGAGATAGCTTCAGAAGAGATAGTAGAAGAGGAGGAGAGTGCCTCACTCTTTTAGAAGCGAAGAGCCTTAAGTTAGCCACTTCGTTGCTTCAGTGAAAGTGGGAATCTACGATTTTAATTGTCTAAGAGATAAAAAGGTAAGTTTTGGGAAGTTTAAACCATAGATTCCCATTTTCACAGAAATGACCTTTCGGTTTAATGACATTGAAGATATAGCTATACCATTGATAGAGGCGAAGTCACACAATTAGCTCTAGGCTCTTAGCCCTCTGCTCTTCGCTTTTTCAGCTGCATACTCTATTGCATTCAGGTAGCTTTGTAGGTTTAACTCTCTCCTTTTTTTGTAAGCGATATCAAAAGCTGTTCCGTGATCTACTGAGGTTCTCAAAATTGGTAAGTTTAATGAGACATTAATACTTTCATCGAAGTAGAGAGCTTTAAGTGGGGCTAAGCCTTGGTCGTGGTACATTGCTACAAAGTAGTGCAAGTTTTTACGAAAGTGTGGGGTAAAGGCAATATCAGGAACAATTGGACCGACAAATTGCTCCTTTTTGAGGAGCTTGTTTGCTCTCTTGATTGCTTTTGTAATTTTACTCTCTTCGTCTCCTAGAACGCCACCATCTCCTGCGTGTGGGTTGAGCCCGAGAACAGCAATTGGCTCTCTTGTCTCTACCTCTTTAGCAAAGTCTAAAAGAAATTGTGTAAGCTTCTTTGTTTTTATCGATTTTGCTACTTTTTTAAGTGGAATATGCTCGGTAAAGAGGGAAACAAAGAGTTTTGGACATCCAAGCATCATAATTGCCTCTTTTTGGAAGTGCTCTCTTAGGTAGTCGGTATGCCCCACATACTCTAGCCCTGCTAACTCCCACGACTTTTTATTGATAGGTAGGGTTGTGATTGCATCGACTTCTCCCTTTTGGGCAAGCTGTATCGCCTTTTGGAAGGAGAGGAAGCTATACTCTCCACTCTCTTTGCTATGTTTGCCAGGCTCTATTTGAAACTTTGGATAGTTGAGTCCCTTTGTTTTAAAACTTTTAGGAATTTCGAGTTTTAAAAGTTTTGCTGCCTCTTTTAAGAGTTTTTTATCGATTATATAGAGTGGCTCTACGATCTTCTCTATCTCTTTATGGGCACGAAGAGCGATCTCTATACCAATGCCATTAACATCGCCAATGCTGATAGCTACTTTTACCTTAGCCATTAATGAGAGCTTTCATATCGGTAATTGCTTTATAGAGTCCACTAAATATGGATCGAGCAACAATACTTTGCCCAATGTTGAGCTCTTCGATTTGAGTAATTTTTGCTATTTCGTGTACATTTTGATAGTTGAGCCCATGTCCAGCAGCAACTTTAAGTTCTGTAAACTTTGCAAGTGTCGCTACATTATTGAGGGTTTCAAGTTCACTTTGAAGCATCTCTTTAAGGGTTGTGCGTGGGAGTTCTAGTTCTTTGATAGTGTGGTTGGTTTGCGGTAGGTTACTATAGAGCATTGCCCAGATATTTGAGTAGCTTCCAGTATGAAATTCGACCCACTCTACACCAAGGTGTGAAGAGAGTTCAACTGCTTGGGCATTTGGATCGATAAAGAGGGATACCTCTATTTCATGCTCTTGAAGTCTTTTAATTGCAGTTGTTAGCTTCTCGTTCTCTAAGCTAAGTGCCAAACCACCCTCTGTTGTAACCTCTTCTCGTTTTTCTGGTACAAGGGTCGCACGGTGTGGCCGTAATTTGCAAACTATATCGATAATTTCATTCTCTATCGAACACTCTAAATTGATAGGAAGTGGAGAGTGGTTTATAATATCTTCTACATCTTTATCGTTTATATGGCGTCTATCTTCGCGTAGATGGATTGTTATCTGCTCAGCCCCTGCCATTTGGCAGATACCTATAGCCTCTATTAAGTTTGGGTTATTTACACCTCTTGCTTCTCTAAGAAGAGCGATATGATCTATATTTACACCAAGTTTCATTATGAACCTTTTTTTATTTAGATTATAGCACAAGAGATTGGGAAATTTTAAATTAAATAAAAAAATAATATGAAACAACTTAAATTAATAACAATAGTACTATAATTATGGATTATAAATCTAATAAGTAAGGTAGGTAAGGTGATGAAAAATTTTGAAGAGGAGACTCTAGAATATCATAGAGCAAAAGGTGAGTTTGATACAAATGGGAAAATTGGAACACTTTTAACAAAGCCGTGTTCTACAGAAAAAGAGCTCTCTATGGCATATAGTCCAGGTGTGGCATACCCTTGTTTGGAGATAGAAAAAGATGAAGAGAAAGTCTATGAGTATACCAATAAAGGGAACTTAGTTGCTGTTATTAGTGATGGAACAGCTGTTTTGGGGTTAGGAGATATTGGACATCTTGCAAGCAAACCAGTAATGGAAGGGAAAGCAGTTCTTTTTAAAACTTTTGCCAATATCGATGCAGTTGATATTGAGCTCAACACAAAAGATACGCAAGAGATTATAAATATAGTTGCAGCTATGGCAGATAGTTTTGGTGGTATTAACCTAGAAGATATTGCAGCTCCACGATGTTTTGAGATAGAGAGAATGCTCAAAAAGGTCTGTAATGTTCCTGTTTTTCATGACGATCAGCATGGAACGGCAGTTATTACAACTGCTGGTTTAATGAATGTTGCAGAGATGAGTGGCAAGCGAGTAGAAGATTTGAAAGTAGTTGTAATTGGTGCAGGGGCATCTGGAATAGCTTGTGCAAATATGTATAGAAATTTAGGTGTAAAACATATTGTAATGCTCGATAGTAAAGGGGTTATCCATAGTGGACGAAATGATTTAAATGAGTATAAACAGAATTTTGCAATTGATACAGATGATAGAACACTTGAGGATGCATGCAAGGGTGCTGATATGATTTTAGGGCTTAGTGGTCCAGGGCTTGTGACAAAAGAGATGGTTGCGTCGATGGCAGAGCATCCAATAATCTTTGCTTGTGCTAATCCTACTCCAGAGATTTTGCCAGAGGAGGCAAAAGCTGTGCGGCCAGATGTTATTATTGGAACTGGAAGAAGTGATTATCCTAACCAGGTTAACAATGTTTTAGGATTCCCACAAATCTTTAGAGGAGCACTTGATGTTCGCTCTACTCAAATTACAGAGAATATGAAAGTAGCAGCATCAAGAGCCCTCGCAGATTTAGCAAAAGAGCCAGTACCAGAGCATGTAAAGGCTGCACATGGAAGAGAGAAGATGGAATTTGGACCAGACTATATTATTCCATCGCCATTTGATAGAAGAGTACTAGTATATGTTGCATCTGCGGTTGCAGAGGCAGCGATTAAAGATGGTGTAGCAAGGGTAAAAGATTTCGATTTGGATGAGTATAGAGAGCATCTTAGAAGATTGGCAAACTATCTAGATAGCAAAACACTCTAAGGAGAAATAAGTATCTTGCATCTATTTTGAACCCATTTTGGTAGAGGCTCGATAATTTTAGAGCTATTTATGGTAGAATTATACAATTTTTTTAAGAAGGTAAGCAGATGAGCAAGAAAGAGATTAAAAAAGTAGTTTTAGCCTATTCGGGTGGATTGGATACAAGTATTATCTTAAAGTGGCTACAAGATGAGTACAACTGCGAAGTTGTTACCTTTACAGCCGATATTGGACAGGGTGAAGAGGTAGAGCCAGCAAGGCAGAAGGCTCTAAAGCTTGGAATAAAGCCAGAGAATATTTTTATAGATGATCTTCAAGAGGAGTTTGTAAGAGATTTCGTATTTCCTATGTTTAGAGCAAATGCGATCTATGAGGGGGAGTATCTGCTTGGAACTTCGATTGCAAGACCACTCATTGCAAAAAGACTTGTAGAGATTGCAAACGAGACAGGTGCCGATGCAGTTGCTCATGGAGCTACAGGAAAAGGGAATGACCAAGTGCGTTTTGAGATAGGGGCACTCAGCCTTAACCCTAAAATTAAAGTTATTGCACCATGGAGAGAGTGGGATCTGAATAGTCGTGAAAAGCTCTTAGCATATGCAGAGAAGCACGAAATACCTATTGCTAAGAAAGGGAAGAAGTCTCCATACTCTATGGATGCCAACTTACTACATATCTCTTATGAAGGGCAGATTTTAGAAGACCCAAATGCAGAGCCAGAAGAGGATATGTGGTTATGGACAAACTCTCCTGAGAAGGCACCAGATAAAGCAGAGTATATTACTATTGAGTTTGAAAAGGGTGATGCAGTAGCGATTAATGGAGAAAAGCTAAGCCCAGCTACAATTTTAAGAACGCTCAATGAGTATGGTAATAAGCATGGAATTGGAAGAATTGATATTGTAGAGAATCGCTATGTAGGTATGAAAGCAAGAGGGTGCTATGAGACGCCAGGTGGTACTATTTTATTGAAAGCTCATAGAGCAATTGAGTCTATTACGCTCGATCGTGAAGAGGCACACTTTAAAGATGAGTTGATGCCAAAGTATGCAAGTTTAATCTATAATGGCTACTGGTTCTCACCTGAGAGAGAGATGATGCAAGCAGCTATCGATAAGACACAAGAGAATGTAAATGGAGAGGTGCGATTAAAGCTCTATAAAGGGAATGTGATTGTTGTTGGAAGAAACTCTGAAAACTCTCTCTATTCAGAAGCGCACTCTACATTTGAAGAGGATGAGGTATATAACCAAAAAGATGCAGAAGGGTTTATTCGCCTGAATGCTCTTCGCTTTATTATTGAGGGGGAGAAACAGCCACAAAGAGTTGCAAAGTATCTTGCAAAAGAGGATGCAACACCAAAAGAGAGTAAAGAGAGCAAAAGTGAAGGATTCGCAAGTAAGCTAAAACACTTTTTGGGTATTCAGTAGATGACAATTCTAGAACTCCTTTTGCAGACACACCTCTATATGGTGAAGTTTTTTATATTCGCATTAATAGTTATTGGTGCTTTGCCAAACCTTTTGCGAGCAGATTTTGTGCGAATAGTTTTTTGGAGTAGAATAGGATTTTTCCTCTTCTGGGCTGCTTGGACAATGGTGGTATTTAGTGGCCTTTTAGTATTTGCTGTAGAGAGGGGTGAGCTAAAAGTTGCAGTAGTTGTAATGATTGCTGCATCGATTCTTTTAGCCTTTTTAGATGGCTTTAGAGCCGTGAAATTAAAGAGGTATTGGCTTCAAGAGAAGAGTGGCTTAAAGTTCTCAAACGTAATAGTTCTTTTGGAGACCATTATAGTTATTGTAGTAACAGTCTTGGCGATAAAGTATAGATAATGCAGTTTTTGTACCATAGCTCTAGTGGAGATCCACTATTAGAGATAGAAGGAGAGACCTATAAATATCTCTTTCGAGTTCGACGAATGAAGCAAGGCTCTCTTATTGAGACTCGAAACTTAAGAGATGGCATGCTCTACATATATAGAGTGCAAAGTGTAGGGAAGAGAGAGGCTCTTTTAGAGTTAGTGAGCTCTCAAGAGAGTAGTGTGATACCTTTAAAGAGTCTCCATATCGGTTGGTGTATTATTGATCCTAAGGTTGTAGAGAAGTCGCTTCCTGCTTTAAATGAGATTGGTGTAGCAAAGATTACATTTATTAAGTGTGCCTATTCACAAACCAACTTTAAAATAAAAAAAGAGCGATTAGAGAAGATTCTAATAAACTCATCGCAGCAGTGTGGTAGAAGTTCTATAATGCAGATTGAGTTTGCAAACTCTTTATATGAATTTTTGCAAAATAACCCAGAGAGTTATCTACTTGACTTTAGTGAAAATAGAGTGAGTCAGAGTGGTGATATTGAGACAATCGTAGTAGGCTGTGAGGGTGGTTTAAGTGAAGATGAAAGAACTCTTTTTGATAGCAAAAAAAGGGTAGGTTTTGATACGCCTCTGATATTAAGAAGTGAAAGTGCTGCTGTTGCAGTTGCTTCTAAGGTTCTTCTTTAATCTCAAATTTTACATTAGAATTAGCAAAGATTTGATAAATGCTTTTGTTTAGGGTATTTACTAAAGATTGTTAATCTCTAATGCAAAATTGGGTTAATTACTTTTGTAAGCATCCAAAAGCGTATTGCAAAGATCAAAACGGTTATGAGTCATGAGGTGGACTTTTGGATGGAGGGATGTAATTGATTGAAAGGTCTCTTTTGAGATCTCTAAGCCAATCTCCTCTTCTCTCTCTTTTCCATCCATTGCTGCTAAGTTCATCTCGTCTATTATCTTTTTCGGTACTTTAATCCCTGGTACATTATCGGCAATAAAGTTTACGGTTCTAGCTCTTACTGCTGGGAATTGTCCAAAGATAAGTTCTGCCTCTTTGGAGCTCTCTCGTATGCTTTGCTCTTTTGCCTCTGCAAAGATTTCGAGAAGCCTTTTTGCATTTTCTACATCGTAAACAGGTTGCGTAATAATAGCTCTCGCACCATAGTTTAGTTTTTTAAGCATTCTCTTTTGGAGCGTTTTGTAATCTTTGGCATAGGCGTTACTTACCGCAAATGGGTAGATCGGTTTTGGTGCCGGTTTGAGGGGCTTATTGGAGTAGTCAACACCATTATTTAGGCGGTAAATAATGCTTAAAAGAAGGGTAGAGTCTCGCTCTAATACTCCTTTTACTTCTGGCTGGTCACTCAGTTTTGCTGGGTCGCCTGTTAATGCCAAAATGAGTCGTAAATCAAAGTCGTTTGCGCCAAGGAGGCTTGATTGTAAAGAGAGTTTATTCCTATCTCGCATACTTACTGTTGCAATAACTGGTTTCTTAAAAGTTTGCTGCACCCTGATTGCACTAAGAATTGATGACATCTTTAGCTGTGCTAATGGGTTGTCGGTAATACTAAAGCCATCTACTTTTTTATCGATACCACTCTTTTCTATCTTTTCTATAATTTTATCCATAGATGCACCGTGTGGTGGGGTGATCTCTACCGTTACAAATAGATTATTAGAGTGGAGTTTCTTGCAAAATTTGTTGAACATTAATTCCCTCTTCTTATTCTTTGGTTATAATTCTATCTAAAAAAGAATAAGGGTTTCAATGAAATTGGCAGTTTTTGATTTTGACTCGACACTCATGGATGGTGAAACAATCGATTTTTTAGCAAAAGAGCTAGGTTTAGAGGCAGAAGTTGCTGCTATTACAGAGCGTGCAATGGCTGGAGAGTTAGACTTTTTTGACTCCCTAGTAGAGAGAGTTTCTCTACTAAAGGGCTTGGATGTCGAGAGTGTTAATAGAATATGCCAAAATCTTCCATTAATGCCAGGGGCACAAGAGGCTGTAAGCAGTTTAAAAGAGAGTGGATATAGAGTTGTCTGTTTCTCTGGTGGCTTTAGAAATGCAACCGAGCCAATCTGTGCAGCACTCGGGATAGATGCAGATTTTTCAAACTATCTCCATGAGAAAGAGGGAAAGCTAACTGGTCTAGTAGGCGGCGAGATGATGTTTAGCGACTCTAAAGGCAAGATGGTACAAAGACTTCAGAAGCTTTTGGGTGTGGATGCGGAAAATACTGTTGTAGTTGGTGATGGAGCAAACGATATTAGTATGTTCCAATATGCAAAAACCTCAATTGCTTTTTGTGCCAAACCGATTTTAAAAGAGGCTGCAAGCGATGTAGTAGATGTTAAGGATCTACGCGAAGTAGCAAAAGTAGTTTTGGGGAAATAAAAGAGGTAGAGAAGGGCTTAAAGCTAAAAGCCTAAAGCTGAAAGGAAATAGTCTCTTTATACTCTAGTGTACCTCTAAAAACAGAATATAATTTTATAAATCGAGAGCTTTAAGCTTAATGCTCTAAGCTTTTAGCTCTCCCAAAGGGAGAAAAGGTGAACGGTTGCAAAATAGAGGAGATTTTTAAACGGATCTTCTCTTACAAAAAAGAGTTGATAGTAGGGAACTTTTTTGCCCTTTTGGCAACGCTTATAACAGTAACAATTCCGCTCTTTATCCCTATGCTTATTGATGAGCTTCTACTCCATAAGCCAGCAAGACTTACAGCAGTTGTAAGTCGCTACTTTGGAGATCTAGGCATTGTTGGGTATGTTCTCTTCTTCTTGGTGCTTGCAATAGTTTTACGATTTATTGGAATAATTTTTGCAAACCAGCAGATAAAGATGTTTTTAAAAGTATCGAAAGACATCTCCTATAAACTACGGATTGCAACACTAGAACACATTAAAGGGGTGGCACTCAGCGAGTATGAACGATTCTCTCCAGGTGCTATTACTTCGAAGCTTGTTACCGATATCGATACTGTTGATAACTTTATTGGAACAACTGTAGGTAAGTTGATTATTTCGGCTCTTATACTTCTTTTTACCTCTATTATTCTTTTGATGATCAATTGGCAGTTGGCTCTCTTTATTCTTTTAACCAATCCGATTGTCGTCTTTTTTACTGCAAAGCTTGCAAGACGGGTTGGAAAGTTAAAGAAGCAGCAGAATCAAACGACAGAGAAGTTCCAAGAGAGTCTAAGCGATACTTTGGAGCACTTTAACCAAATTAAGGCGGCAAATAAAGAGGAGTATTTCTTTGGGCAAGTTGAGAAGAGAGCAAAGAGCCTGAAAGATATTTCAATTAGATTTTCGTACCAGAGTGATAGAGCGATTCGGATCTCCTTTTTTACCTTTTTAAGTGGGTATGAGATTTTTCGATCGGTAAGCATTTTGGCAGTTGCCTATAGCGATTTATCGGTTGGGTTAATGCTTGCTATCTTTGGCTACCTTTGGATAATGATGACCCCAACACAAGATATTATCAATTTCCAGTATGCACTCTTTACAGCAAAAGGAGCTTGCAGTAGGATCAATGAACTCTTTCAACTCAAACAAGAGCGAAGAGTGCCTAAGAGTATAAATGTTTTTGATAAAGAGGGTGTGGCTATAGAGATGGAGCAGATGAGATTTGCCTATAATAAAGAGCATCCTATTTTAAGAGATATTACACTTAGGATAGAGGCGAAGCAGAAGGTGGCAATAGTGGGCCCAAGTGGGAGTGGTAAGAGTACCCTTGCAAATATTATAGCTGGGTTTTATGAGCCTATAAGTGGGGAACTCAAATATAATGGAGTAAGTTACCAAAAGGTTGATCCTAGAGATATTCGAGCAAATATCTACCTCATCTTGCAACATCCTAAACTATTTAATGATACAATGCGTTTTAATTTGACCCTAGGTCGAGAGTATAGTGACGAAGAGATCCAAAAGGCTCTTAAGATTGCACAAATTAGTGATCTCGTAGAGCAGCTAGAGGATGGTTTAGAGACTATAGTCGGAAAAGATGGGGTGAAATTAAGTGGCGGTCAGAGACAGCGAGTAGCCATAGCACGAATGGTCTTAGAGAATCCACGGTGTGTTATTTTAGATGAGTCAACCTCTGCACTCGATGTCCATACAGAGTTGTATCTCTTTAGAGACTTAAAAGAGTTTCTATCTGATAAGACAGCAATTACTATTGCACATAGATTGAGTACTATTGAGAGTGCAGAGTATATCTATGTCTTAGAGGATGGTAGAGTTGTAGATAGCGGAACACCACAAGAGCTCTTTGCCAAAGAGAGTGGCTATTTTACGAATATGATATGATATGGAAGCTAAGAGCCAAGAGCTTAGAGCTAAGAGTCATTATGGTAGCTTCGCTTTTTATTATTGTGGCAAAGCCACAAATATTAAGAGGCGGCGAAGCCGCACCACGAGCTCTAAGCTCTGAGCTCTAAGCTCTGACTTCCTCAAAAGGATAACAGTGAAATTTAGTGAATTTAATTTTCACCCCGATATTGCAAAAGGGGTTAAGATTGCAGGTTTTAGAGAGCCTAGTCCAATACAAGAGGAGGGGATTCCTCTCGTCTTAGATGGTGTGGATCTTGTAGCGCAAGCCCATACAGGAACAGGAAAAACAGCGGCATTTGGTCTGCCAATTTTAGAGAAGATTGCGAATAAAGAGATAGAGAGAGCCTTAGTAATAACACCAACAAGGGAGCTTGCTTCACAGGTTAGTGATGAGCTCTACCACCTAGGACGATTTGCAGGTATTCGAACACTTGCTGTCTATGGTGGTGTTGGGTATGGTCGGCAGATTGCCCTTATTAATAAGGGAGTCGATATTGTTGTCGCAACTCCTGGAAGGCTAAAAGATCTTTACGAGAAGGGAAAAATCGATAGCTTTAACCCAGAGATTGTGGTGCTAGATGAGGCAGATGAGATGCTCGATATGGGCTTTTTAGATGCGGTAAAAGAGATATTTAACTATATTCCACAAAATCGTCAAACACTTCTCTTTTCTGCAACAATGCCAGAGCCAATTAAAGATTTGGCAGAAACACTACTTTATAATCCTGAGTATATTTCGGTTGTGCGAGATGATGAGAGTACTACAAATAATAAGATTGAGCAGTCATACTATATTATAGAAGAGTCAGAGCGAGATAAAGCGATAGTTTCGCTTTTAGAGAGTGAAGAGTATAATAAAGCCCTAATCTTTTGTAGAATGAAACGTGAGGTAGATCGCTTAAATGAGTATTTAAAAGCCTTAGGTTTTAATGTTGCTGGACTCCATGGCGATATAGAGCAAATCGATCGTGATGCAATTGTACGAAGTTACCGACAAGGAAAGATAGATATCTTAATCGCAACCGATGTAGCAGCAAGAGGTTTAGATATTAAAGATGTAACCCATGTCTTTAACTACCATATCCCTTTTGATCCACAAAGCTATGTGCACCGAATCGGAAGAACAGGGCGTGCTGGAAGAGATGGCAAAGCGATTACGCTTGTAACAACCGAAGAGTTTCGTGAGTTGCAGCGAATCCAAAAAGAGGTGGGTGCCTCTATGCAGTTAGCTGTCTTGAAATTAGGTGAAAGAGAGCTGAGCAAAGATGATGTTACACAAATGAAACATAAAATATCATCTATGAAAATTAGTAACATTGTTGATCCACTTTTACAAGAGTTAGAGGATATAGATACGCTCGAATTGATTAAAAAGCTACTATTTTACACAGTTCAGAAAGAGGGTATCGGTAGTTTTGAAGCAATTGGATATGAAAAAGAGATGGTTGATGCAATGTATCAAGAGTATATTCGAGAAGAAAAAGCTACCAAACGAAAAAGTAGACGAAGAAAATAGAAAAAATAACATAAGTTAAAGGTTAAGCAAGTGAAACTATTTTAAAATTTTACATCTACTTCGAAAAGGTGTGATTATGGAGAACTTGGTTACAGAGAGCCTAAAGTTTATGGTGCTAGGTATGGGTATAGTCTATGTACTCTTAGCATTCATAGTTTTTTTAACAAACTTGCAGGCAAAAATTATTGCAAAATATTTCCCTGATAAAAGTGATAATGGTGGAAGTGTCCGAGCAGTAAAGGGTGCAACGACTACTGCAAAGAGTGATGGTGCTCTTATAGCCGCAATCAGTGCAGCAATATCATATTACAAAAAAAACTAAAGGCAGAAGATGGCAAAAAAGTATATTGATGTAATGGATACCACTTTTAGAGATGGTTTCCAGTCTGTATTTGGTGGTAGAGTCTTAATGGATGACTTTTTACCGGCAGTTGAGGTTGCAAGAGAGACAGGAATTACACACTTTGAGTTTGGTGGAGGGGCAAGATTCCAGTCACTCTTTTTCTATTTGCAAGAGAATGCTTTTGAGATGATGCAACGCTTTAGAGAGGCGGCAGGTCCAGAGGCGAACTTACAGATATTGGCTCGAGGTATCAATACGGTTATGCTAGATACTGCGAGTCGTGAGATGATCGATCTCTTTGCAAAGCTTTTTGCAAAGTATGAGACTACAACCGTTAGAAACTTCGATGCGTTAAATGATATTCGAAACTTAGAGTTTAGTGGTGCAGCAGTGAAGAGGCATGGAATGATGCATGAGATTGTTGTAACACTTATGGATCTCCCACCAGGATGTACAGGTGCACACGATGCAGCCTTTTATAAAAAGAAAGTAATCGAAATACTCGATAGTGGTATAGAGTTTGACTCTATCGCATTTAAAGATGCAAGTGGTACATCAAGCCCTGCTAAAATTTATGAGACTATACGAATGGCAAGGGAGCTTCTTGGGGATGATATGCATATTCGACTCCATACACATGAGACTGCTGGAGTAAGTGTGGCGTGTTACTTAGCAGCACTCGAGGCTGGTGCAGATGGTATCGATTTAGCTGCAGCACCAGTGAGTGGGGGAACAAGTCAACCAGATATGCTGACACTTATGCATGCAACAAAGGGGATGAATTACAATCTTGGTGATCTAGACATTAAAAAAGTATTGAAGTACCAAGAGTTCTTAAAAGAGCAGTTAAAAGATTACTTTATTCCACCTGAAGCAACACAAGTTAACCCACTCATTCCATTTGCTCCAATGCCTGGAGGTGCATTAACTGCAAATACGCAGATGATGCGTGATAATGGCAACTTAGAGATGTTCGATAAGGTAATTGCAGCAATGACAGAGGTTGTAGAGAAGGGTGGTTATGGAACTTCTGTAACACCTGTATCACAATTCTATTGGCAGCAAGCATATGCAAATGTTATGTTTGGGCCTTGGAAGCAGATTGCTCCAGGATATGGAAAGATGGTACTAGGTTACTTTGGAAGAACACCAGTTGTACCAGATCCAGAGATTGTAGAGCTTGCGAGTGAAAAATTAAAATTAGAGCCTACAACTGAGAATCCGCTCGATATTGCAGATAGAGATGAGACTAAATCTATCGCTTACTGGAAAAAAGTACTAGAAGATGAGGGGATTGAGACGACAGAAGAGAATATCTTTATAGCAGCATCTTGCGATAAAAAAGGTATTGCATTCTTGAAGGGTGAGTCGCCATTAATGGTTAGAAAAAAAGGTTTAGATAGTTCATTAGATGAGGAGAAAGGAAGTAGCATGGCAAATAAGGGACCAGAGAATTATACAGTTATCGTTGATGGAAAGAAATACAATGTACAAGTAGCACAAGGAAGTGATGCAATCGAGTCAGTAACAGCAGTTGAGGAGACAAAAGCAGCTCCAGCGGCAGCGGCTTCAGCTGGTAGTGCAGGAAGTGTTGAGATTCACTCACAGACTCCAGGAAATGTATGGAAGATTCTTAAAAATGTTGGCGATAGTGTAGAAGAGGGTGAGACAATTATGATTCTTGAAGCGATGAAGATGGAGATCGATATCGCTGCACCTCAGGCTGGTACGATTGCATCGATAGATGTAGCGGTCAATGATGCTGTCTCTGATGGACAACTCTTAGCAACTCTTGGGTAGGCGACAATGAAGAGTATCTTTAAGG
This sequence comes from Campylobacteraceae bacterium, assembly GCA_027034975.1. GTDB lineage: Bacteria > Campylobacterota > Campylobacteria > Campylobacterales > Sulfurovaceae > JAADEQ01. The sequence continues at coordinate 35,834 of JALVWQ010000012.1, read as the reverse complement.
TTCTACTTATTGTATTGACTTTAAGTTTTGGTGTAGCGTTTGCCTCTTCGAGTGCAGAGGCTAGCCATACAGAACAAAAGAGTAGTGTAGAGCAGAAATATGAGCCAAAGAGTGTAACACAGTTGGTACAAGACTTCTTTAAAACTACAGGATTGTATGCAATTATCCATCCTGAGTATGAGGATCCGTCAGTAGCCAAAGATCCAATGAAGCGTTTCCATAAAAGTTGGGGACGAATAATTATGTTTATTATTGTCTTTATACTCTTCTACTTAGCGATTGCAAAAGGTTTTGAGCCACTTCTTCTTCTGCCAATTGCATTTGGTGGACTCCTTGCCAATATTCCAATAGCCAATATGACTGGCCCAGAGGGGATGCTTGGGATTATCTATAATATGGGTGTTGCCAATGAGTTTTTCCCACTGCTCATTTTCATGGGAGTTGGAGCGATGACAGACTTTGGACCACTTTTAGCAAACCCAAGAACTGCACTCCTAGGTGCTGCAGCTCAATTTGGTATTTTTGGTTCATTGGTGGGTGCAGCAGCTCTTAGTCAATATACAGACCTTTTTGATTTTACACTCAAGCAGTGTTCGGCAATTAGTATTATTGGGGGTGCTGATGGTCCTACATCTATCTTTATTGCCTCTGCACTAGCACCTGAACTACTTGGTACAATTGCAGTTGCAGCATACTCATATATGGCACTTGTACCGGTAATCCAGCCGCCAATTATGAGAGCTCTTACTAACAAAAAAGAGCGACAAATTGTAATGAAGACAACGCGTCATGTGCACAAGATGGAGAAGATTCTCTTCCCGGTAATGATTATTGTATTGATTGCTCTCTTCTTACCAGATGCTGCACCACTTATGGGAGCATTTGCATTTGGTAACTTTGCAAAAGAGTCTGGTGTTGTTGATAGACTCTCTGATACAATGCAAAATGCACTTATTAATATTGTAACAATTTTCTTAGGTCTTGCTGTTGGAGCAAAACTACAAGCTGACCAGTTCTTAGTACCAGATACGCTAGGAATTATGATTATTGGACTATTAGCATTTGCAGCAGGTACCGCAGCAGGTGTATTGATGGCTAAAGTGATGTCTAAATTCTCTAAAGAGCCTATTAATCCACTCATTGGTGCAGCAGGAGTTTCTGCAGTTCCAATGGCAGCTAGGGTTGTGAGTAAAGTTGGTTCTGAGGAGAAACCTGGTAATATTCTACTTATGCATGCAATGGGTCCAAATGTCGCGGGTGTGATTGGATCAGCAGTTGCTGCAGGTGTACTATTATCGATTTTTAACTAAAAAAAGAGGAAAAGATGAGTAAGTTAGATGTAAAAGATCTAGAGCAGTATGGTATTGAGGGTGCTACAAGTGTTACTTATAATCCTAGCTACGAAAAGTTAGCAAAAGATGAAGCAGAGAGAGGAGAGTGTCGATTTAGCGATAACAATACAGCTATGGTTGATACTGGTGTCTTTACAGGGAGGAGTCCAAAAGATAAATATTTTGTAAAACAGCCACCATCGCAGGAGCATATTGCGTGGGGCGATATTAACCAGCCTATCTCTCAAGAGGTATATGAGGATCTATTTAAGCTAACTACTAAACAGTTAAGTGGCAAAGATCTTTATGTTGTAGATGCTTTTGCAGGGGCAAGCAAATCGAGTAGAAAGTCGATTCGATTTATTACAGAGATTGCTTGGCAGGCTCATTTTATTGAGAATATGTTTATTCTTCCTACCGAGGAGGAGTTAGAGAATTTTGAACCAGATTTTGTTCTCTATAATGCGTGTAAAACTTCTAATGCTAACTACAAAGAGCAGAACCTCAATTCAGATGTCTATGTTGCTTTTAATATTGAAAAAGGAGAAGCAATTATTGGTGGAACATGGTATGGTGGAGAGATTAAAAAGGGTATCTTTACCATGATGAACTACTGGTTACCACTCGAGGGAAAACTCTCTATGCACTGCTCTGCAAATGTTGGAAAAGAGGGAGATGTTTGTCTCTTCTTTGGTCTCTCGGGAACTGGGAAAACAACACTCTCAACAGATCCAAACAGAGCCCTTATTGGCGATGATGAGCATGGATGGGATGATGATGGTGTCTTCAACTTCGAAGGTGGCTGCTACGCAAAAGTGATCGATTTAGATAAAGATAGCGAGCCGGAGATCTATAATGCTATTCGTCCTGGTGCACTTTTAGAGAATGTTGTAGCAGATGAGAATGGCAAAGTAGACTACTCAGATAAGTCTAAAACAGAGAATACAAGAGTAAGTTACCCAATTGACCATATCGATAATCATGAACCATCTTTAAGTGCCGGACACCCTAAAAATATTATCTTCTTAACGGCAGATGCTTTTGGGGTTTTACCTCCAGTCAGTAAGCTTACAAAAGAGCAAGCGATGTACTACTTCTTGAGTGGTTATACTGCTAAAGTTGCAGGAACAGAGAGAGGTATTGATGAACCTGTAGCAACATTTAGTGCTTGTTTTGGTGAGGCATTTTTGCCGCTTCACCCAACAGTCTATGCAAAGCTTTTAGGTGAAAAGATCGATAAGCACGGTGTAAATGTTTATCTTGTAAATACAGGCTGGACAGGTGGCCCATATGGCGTTGGAAAGAGAATGAGTATTAAGGATACGAGAGCGTGTATTAATGGTATCTTAAATGGCTCAATTAACGATGCTGAGTTTGAGACTCTTGAGATATTTAATCTCCAAGTACCAAAAGAGTTAGAGGGTGTAGCAGACAATAAGGTGCTTATGCCAAAGAACACTTGGGAAGACAAAGAGAAGTACACAGAGAGCTTAAAGAACCTAGCAGCAATGTTTATTGAGAACTTTAAACGCTACGATAATAGCGGCAGCGAGTTTGACTACTCTGTAGCTGGTCCTAAACTTTAAATCTTTTACGAGGCAATTTGCCTCTGTAACTTATAAAAGGAGCAACTATGGCTTCTGGTTGGGGATGCCAATACTCTACAAAAAATGGTGACATTATAGATTGGTGCAGAAAACTAAAACATAAATGCGAACCAGGTTGCAAAGGGTGCGTTATAGTTAAATGCGAATTTACCAAACCACAATTTCTCTCTTTTCAAGAAGATGAACCTCGAAAAGTAAAAAAACGAAGTGACTCCCCTTTAGAAGGGAGGTAGTTTTAAGTATTTAAAACCGTAAAAGCCCTTTATCAAACGCTTTCTTATCTTCGTCATTTAAAAATTCATATTCATCATAAGGAATACCTTTTTTAATATGCTCTAAAATCTCTTTGTCTATCTCTTCTCGAGGTCTACGCCAGTTTATACCAATATAGTTTGGCTCTATGCCAAAAGTTTCTAAATGTTTTTTCTCTGCACTTGTTAATATCTTCTCTTTTGCATTAGAATCTATGAGTATTGCTTCATTATTCATCATTAGCTCTCTTTTTTATATTGATTACTGCACATGCGAGTAACATTATTTTATAAGCTTAAAAATGTAGTTCTACACAAATATTTAAAAAAGTTACTAGCAGATGTATATAAATAGATCAAATATAAGTGAAGTGTAATTTTGATTTGTATAAATTAAAAGTGGTGGCCCTGGACGGAATCGAACCGCCGACACAGGGATTTTCAATCCCTTGCTCTACCGACTGAGCTACAGTGCCTCTTTGTAAGTGGGTGAAATTATATCTATTTAAACTTAATATAAACTTAAATAGACTTTATAAAATCTTTAAATTGATTGCCTCTTTGGGCATAAGAGCTAAATTGGTCTAGGCTTGATGCTGCTGGAGCAAGGAGGGCTACGCTCTCTAGAGTATGCTTTTTCTCTAAAAGCTTGAGTGCATTGTGAAGGGTATCTGCTTTTTCTACAGCGATATTGTATTTTGTAGCAAGATCTACTATTTTTGCTGCATTGCTCCCAATTGCATAGATTATTAGATTGTAGTTTGCTATCTCTTGGAAGAGTGGCTCTAAGTCTACCCCTTTATCGTCGCCCCCAAGGATAAGGTGGATAGTTTTGTTGCTATAGAGCTTAATTGCTTGTAGAGCAGCATCGACATTGGTTGCTTTAGAGTCGTTAACCCAGAGTCTCCCTTTTGTATCTTTAAGTTCCTCTTGTCTGTGGGCATCGAGTTCAAAGCTATTGATTAGGTCGTAATCTATAGTCTCAAAGAGTACTTTTGCAATGGCTAAGGCTAAGATACTATCTAAGAGAAAAGCCCCTTTAAATTTGATTTTAGAGGCGTCAATATTGAAGAACTTCTCTATATCACTACTCTCTTTATACTCCACAACCCAAGCATCAGTTTTTGGAAGTGGCAAGCCTTTGGGTACAAGTGCCAATTCGCCCTCTTGCATTGTTCTAAGTGGTTTGAGTTTATCCTCTATATATCTATCGCTGTTTCCGTGCCAATCTAAGTGATCAGGGGTGATTGGCAATAGTAGGTAGATATTTGGCGAAGCATACTTGGTGTGGTGGAGAGTAAAGGAGCTTGTCTCTAGCACCCAAATAGGTGCCTCTTTATCGAGTTCGGCAAGTGGTGTGCCAATATTGCCGCCACTTTGTGCCCCATATTTTTGCAGAATGTGTGTGAGCATCTGTGTAGTAGTGGTTTTGCCATTTGTGCCACTTATCCAAATTGTAAGGGGGAGTTTTTCATTCTCTGCTACAATTGGCGATTGTGGGCTGAGGAAAAAGTCATATTCGCTTAAGAGATTATTTGCTTTTTGCACTAATGGATTGTTTGGGTAGAGCGAAGGGGTAGCTACCTCAATATCAAAATCTTCTGCTTGAAAGTGAGAAGATGGGTAGATAGTGTTCTTTTGGCTATCTTGATAGACCTCTTTTGTGTTATCATCGAAAAAATTACACTCTCCACCAAATTTTTGGGCAATTGCTTTTGTTGTTTTGCCGTAGCCAAAGAGGGCTAATCTTATTTTATCAAACATTGGATTATCTTATCTTGAGTGTAATGAGTGCTATGAGGTTTGCTATGAGGGCTATCATCCAGAATCGTACAATGATTTTAGTCTCTTTCCACCCCTTCATTTCGTAGTGGTGATGTATTGGTGCCATTAGGAAGATTCTCTTTTTCCGCAACTTATAGCTACCAACTTGTAGCATTACTGAGAGAGTTTCGATAACAAAGATGATACCTATAAGTATTAGCAGAATCTCACTTTTACCTAAGATTGCCATATAACCTAAAAATGCACCGATTGCGAGAGAGCCAGTATCTCCCATAAAGAGCTCTGCAGGGTAACTGTTGTACCACAGAAAACCAAGTAATCCACCAGCAAGTGCTGCAGCAACTATTGTGACCTCTCCTACCCCTTTAATATTTGGAAGCAAGAGGTAGTTTGAGAAGATTGCATGCCCTACAATATAGACAATTATCCCAAGTGTACTTAAGCCAAGAATTGTTGGAACAGTAGCTAAGCCATCTAAGCCATCGGTTAAGTTAACAGCATTACTTGCTGCAATCATAACAAGTACCCAAAAAGCAATAGCAAAGTAGCCCATATCGAAAATTGGTGTCTTGATAAATGGGAGATAGAATGTTGTAGGCATATGGGCTACAAAGAGGAGAATAAGCGAAACAATAAGAGATGTAAGTATCAAGAGTCCCATCTTTCCTTTTGGACTTAAGCCTTGGAGGTTGTCGTTGTTGAGGATTTTGCCTAGGTCGTCCTTGAAGCCGACAAGTCCAAAGCCTATGAGAGTAATTAAGCCGCCAATTACATAGGGGTTATGGAGTTTTGCTGTAAGGATTGCTGCTAAGATTGTTCCATTTAAGAATACTGCACCCCCCATTGTAGGGGTAGATTGTTTAGACTTATGACTCTTTACCCACTTACTAATAGGCTGATTTGCTTTTTTCGCTTTTGCCCAACGGATATAGAGTGGAGTAAGAAAAATTGTAAAGCAAAAGGCGATAAGAAAGGCTATGCCGGCACGTACAGAGATATATTGGAGTATGTTTATATCGAATAATTCATAAAAGTAGTATAACATTTTTCCATCTTTCAACTATTTATCATATAAGAAATGATATTTTACTACAAAAATTTTAATTACAGTTACTTTTAGTGCAAAAGGGAATATTTTATGGCGAAAAAGACACTATTGATTATTACCGATGGGATTGGTTATAAGCCAAAGAGCAAAGCAAATGCATTTGAGGCTGCGAACACCCCAACTTACGACTATCTTTTTAAAAATTATCCACACACTTTAATTTCGACTCACGGTTTAAGTGTTGGATTGCCTAAGGGGCAGATGGGAAATAGCGAAGTTGGCCATATGACTATTGGAAGTGGGAGAGTTTTGTACCAAGATTTAGTAAAAATATCTTTAGCTTTAGAAGATGGCAGTTTAGCAGATAATAGTGCTTTTAATGGTGTGTTAGAGAACTCGAATGATATTCATATTATTGGCCTAATGAGTGATGGCGGAGTACACTCGCATATAGAGCATATTTTAGGTTTAGCGAAAATTGCAAAGAGAAAGGGTAAAAGGGTTTGGCTTCACTTAATTACAGATGGTAGAGATGTTTCGCCAACAAGTGCCCCAGAGTATCTTACGCAGGTTTTAGCAATTTGCGATGAAGATATTATGATAGCTACAATTGGTGGTAGATATTACACTATGGATAGAGATAATAGATGGGACAGAGTAAAACTAGGCTTCGATGCAATTGTAGATGCAAAGCCTAAAACTTCGCTCTCTCCACTTGAGTATATTAAGAAGAGCTACAGAGAGGATATAACAGATGAGTTTATAATCCCAATAGCATTTGAGCCTTATAGTGGTATGAGCAGTGGCGATGGTGTGATTGTTGCAAACTTTAGAAGTGATCGAGTTAGAGAGATTACAAAAGCTCTTGGCGATAGCGACTTTAGCGAGTTTGAAAGAAGAGATTTAAAGCTTAATATTGCGACAATGACAGAGTATGATAAGAGCTTTAGCTACCCTGTGATGTTCCCAAAAGAGGCTCCAAAAAATACGCTAGCAGAGGTTATTAGCAAAGCTGGACTAAAGCAGTTACACACCGCTGAGACAGAGAAGTATGCTCATGTAACATTCTTCTTTAATGGCGGAATAGAAGAGCCATATTTAAATGAGAGTAGAGTACTTATAGATAGCCCAAAGGTTGCCACTTACGATCTTAAGCCTGAGATGAGTGCTCCAGAGGTTGGCGAAGCTGTTAGGACTGCAATGAGAGAAGAGTACGACTTTATTGTAGTAAACTTCGCTAATGGCGATATGGTTGGACATACTGGTAATTTTGAAGCAGCTATTAAAGCAGTAGAGGCTGTTGATAGCGAACTTGGAGAGATCTTAGAAGTTTCAAAAGAAAAGGGGTATAATATTGTTTTAACTTCAGACCATGGCAATTGTGAAGAGATGATTGATAGTAATGGAAAGGTTTTAACAAACCATACAGTTGGTGAGGTTTGGGCATTTGTTATTTCGCCAAAGGTTAAAAAGTTAAAAGATGGCTGCGGATTAAACAATATCGCCCCAACAGTTTTAGAACTAATGGATCTTGAGAAGCCTCAAGAGATGGATGAAAGTTTGATAGAAGCTTAGAGCTTAGGGCTCAGAGCAAAGAGCTAAAGGAGGCTTCGCCTTTTTTAAGCGGTAAAGCCGCAATTTTTAAACGCGGCATAGCCGCACTATCAGCTCTAAGCTCTTAGCCTCAGCTTTAAAAAAAAGGAGAAGATATGAAATTTAGTGGTAAAAATGTATTAGTAACAGGTGCAAGTAGAGGTATTGGTGCAGAGATTGCAAAAACCCTAGCTGCTTTTGGGCTTAAAGTTTGGGTAAACTACAGAAGCGGAGAGGCTGAAGCAATGGCTGTAAAAGAGGCAATTGTAGCTGCTGGTGGTGAAGCTGAGATTATTGGTTTTGATGTAAGCAATGAAGAGGCTTTTGTAGATGCAATTAAACAGATTGTAGAGGCAGATGGAGAGTTAAGCTATTTAGTAAATAATGCGGGGATTACAAAAGATAAACTTGCAATGCGTATGAAAACAGATGAATTTATGGCAGTAATTGAGGCAAACTTAAAATCTGTATTTATTGGTTGTAGAGAAGCTTTAAAAGTTATGGGTAAAAAGCGTTTTGGAAGTGTTGTAAATGTTGCAAGTATTGTTGGTGAAACAGGAAACGCAGGGCAGACAAACTACTCAGCAAGTAAAGGTGGTGTAATTGCTATGAGTAAATCGTTTGCTCAAGAGGCAGCCCCAAGAGGCATTAGATACAATACAATAACTCCAGGCTTTATAGCAACAGATATGACCGATGTACTCAAAGATGAGGTTAAAGAAGCATTTATTGCAAAAATTCCACTTGGAAGATTTGGTGAACCAAAAGAGGTAGCAGACGCTGTAGCCTTTTTACTAAGCGACCACTCAAGCTACATAACGGGCGAAACCCTAAAAGTTAATGGTGGAATGTTCATGTAATGAGTAAAATCCTACTCCTAGAAGATGATAAGCTCTATAGTGAGACGCTCAAAGACTTTTTAGAGGAAGAGGGCTTTGAGGTTGAGTCGGTGTATGACCCCTATAGTGCTTATGATTTAGTTTTTGAAAATAGTTATAGCCTCTATATTTTTGATATTAATCTCCCATTTGAAGATGGAATTACTGCATTAGAGAATCTTCGTAAAGCTGACGATAGGACCCCTGCTATATTTATAACTTCTCGTGAAGATAGAGACTCTTTATTAAATGGTTTTCGTGTAGGTGGGGATGACTATATCAAAAAACCGATTGATCTTGATGAGCTTTTGTTGCGTATTAAGGCACTTTTAAAAAGATCGCTCAAGAGTAGTAGGGTTCGTTTGGGAGAGTATGAGTTAGATAGAGATAAGAGAGATCTCTTTTTAAATGGAGAGGCTTTGCATATTGGTTTAAAACCCTTTGCCCTATTAGAGCTTTTTGTAGAGAATGATGGTAGGGCACTTAGTTTTGATGAGATATACAAAACACTTTGGAGATCGCAAGAGGCGAGCAATGGAGCTTTGCGAGTCTATATTGCAAAGTTAAAGAGATACTTTCCCAATGCGATAGAGACGCTGCGAGGGTATGGTTATAAATTTGAGAGTGCAGCTCTATGAAGTGGTGGTTTTTTACTCTCTTTGTTATTGTTATAGTGCTTCTTTTTGGCTTACATGCACTTCTCTTTTTCACTTTTACCCAAGAGAATTATTTTGAAAGTTTTTTGCTGCTGTTTCCTGCAATACTTTTGAGTGCTTATCTCTTTTTATCAATTATAGTAGAGCCTAAAGAGAGTCAGGATAGAAAGTTAGAGCACTTGATTAAAGAGTCTCTACATGAACTAAATCTTCCAATAGCGACTATCAAAGCAAATATCGATATGCTCAAAAGAGGAGAGCAAGAGGGAAAACGGCTCAAGCGAATAGAGAGAATAGAGGCTGCATTAGAGCGTTTTAAACGCCTCTTTAATATACTCTCGTACAACCTAAAGAGAGAGCTGTTCCCTATTGAGAAGGAGTTGGTAGAAATCGATAGTCTACTTAAAGAGCGAGTGGAGTTCTTTAGAGAGCTTAAACGCAATCGTTTTCTAATAGATTTAGAGCCATTAATGCTTACAATAGATAAGATAGGTTTCGAGCAGGTTATAGATAACCTCTTAGAGAATGCTATTAAGTATTCACCTAAGGAGTCGGCGATAGAGATTAAGTTGCATAGTGGAGTACTAAAGATTCGAGATTATGGTATTGGGATAGAGGCGAGTGAACTGCCGTTGATATACCAGCGGTACTATCAAAGTAGTGAGGAGTTTAGTGGTGAGGGGATAGGCTTAGCAGTAGTAAAAAGCTATTGTGATAGAGAGAAGATTGGTTTAAAAATTGATTCTCAAAAAGGGAAGGGTACAGAGGTTACACTTGATTTTACTAGATTGATCCAGGAGGAATAATAGACATTGATCTGTCTAAGAGTGTAAATGTGGTAGTAAAAGTGTATGCTAAAAGAGTATTTTTCAAGTAATATGAGTGTTTAATTACTCTCTTCTTAACTTTTTTTAACGATTTTTGGTTATACTTATGCCATATTTATTAAGGAGAAGCTTATGGCAATTTTAGATGAAGTAAAAGAGGTTGTTGCAGAACAACTAGGCGTAAATATTGATGAGATCAAAGAGGATTCAAAGTTTGTTGATGATCTTGGTGCAGATAGCTTAGATGTTGTAGAACTAGTAATGGCATTAGAAGAGAAGTTTGATATCGAGATTCCTGATGAGAATGCGGAAGGTATCGCAACTGTAGCTGATGCTGTAAAATTCATCGAAGAAGCTAAGGCTTAATTTATTTCCCCATTATGGGGAAAGAGAGGAGAGTTTTCCGAAGCTTTGCTCTCTTTATATGAAATTTGAGGAGTTGTTGGTGAGAAGAGTAGTAGTTACAGGCTTAGGAATGATAAATAGCCTTGGACATGATAAAGAGAGCTCATTTGATGCAATTATTAAAGGTGAGTGTGGCATAGAGAGAATTACTATATTTGATCCCCAGAAGTTTTCTGCACAGATTGCTGGTGAAGTAAAAGATTTTGACCCAACAACTATAATGGATGCAAAAGAGGTAAAGAAAGCGGATCGTTTTATTCACTTCGGATTAAAAGCTGCCAAAGAGGCGATTGAGGATGCACAAATTGATGAGAGTGTAGAAAGAGAGAGTTTTGGAGTAAGTTGTGCATCGGGTATTGGTGGTTTGCCAGCAATTGAGAAGAACTCTGTAATATGTGAAACAAGAGGGCCTCGAAGAATTTCCCCATTTTTTATCCCTTCTGCATTAGCAAATATGCTTGGTGGTTTTGTTTCGATCTATCACGATTTGAAAGGACCAAATTTAGGTTCTGTAACTGCTTGTGCAGCCGGGACGCATGCAATTAATGAGGCTGCAAAGAGTATTATGGTTGGTACTGCTGATAGAATGTTGGTAGTTGGTGCAGAGTCGGCAATTTGTCCAGTTGGAATTGGTGGTTTTGCTTCGATGAAAGCTCTATCAACTCGAAATGATGATCCGCAGCATGCTTCACGCCCTTTTGATGCTCATAGAGATGGATTTGTAATGGGTGAGGGTGCTGGTGCACTTGTGCTTGAAGAGTTAGAGTCTGCAAAGAGAAGAGGTGCGAAAATCTATTGCGAGTTGGTTGGTTTTGGTGAGAGTGGTGATGCAAACCATATTACGACGCCAACGATGGATGGACCACTTAGAGCTATGCAGATGGCATATAAGATGGCTGGTGAGCCAAAATTAGACTATATCAATGCACATGGTACATCCACTCCAGTAAATGACAAAAATGAGACTGCAGCAATTAAAGCACTTTTAAGTGGGAAAGAGAACTGTCCTCCAGTTAGTTCGACAAAAGGGCAAATTGGGCACTGTCTAGGTGCTGCTGGTTCGATTGAAGCAGTTATCTCTATTATGGCAATGGAACGAGGTATTTTACCTCCAACTATTAATTATGAAGAGCCAGATGAGAATTGTGATTTAGATTATGTAACAGAGGGTGCAAGGGAAGCTGAACTCAATACAGTTATGAGTAACTCATTTGGATTTGGTGGAACAAATGGAGTTGTGATTTTTAAGAAGTATCAAGGATAGGCTACTATGGCTAACTATTTGGAGTTTGAGAAATCGATAGAGTCTATACAGAGTGATATTGAGTCTGCAAAAGCACGAGGTGATAGTGCGGCAGTTGAGATACTCTATAAAGATTTAGAGAAAGAGGTAAAGAAGCTCTTTGGGAGTCTAAGCGATTACCAGAAGCTCCAATTAGCACGCCATCCAGATAGACCTTATGCTCTTGATTATGTGCGTCTTATTATGGAAGATGCTCAAGAGATCCATGGCGATAGAACCTTTAGAGATGATCCAGCGATTATTTGCTATCTAGGTTGGATAGATGGGCAAAAGAGTATGCTTATTGGAGAGCAAAAGGGTCGTGGTACAAAGAACAAACTTAAGAGAAATTTTGGTATGCCACACCCTGAGGGGTACAGAAAGGCTCTTCGTGCTGTAAAGCTTGCAGAGAAGTTTAATATTCCTGTTTTGATGCTTATTGACACTCCAGGTGCATACCCAGGACTTGGTGCAGAAGAGAGAGGACAGAGCGAAGCGATTGCAAGAAATCTCTTTGAGCTCTCTGGAGTGAAGGTTCCTTTAGTCTCTATTGTTATAGGTGAAGGTGGAAGTGGAGGTGCTTTAGCAATTGGAGTTGCTGATAAGTTAGCAATGATGCGTTATTCGGTATTTTCAGTTATCTCACCAGAGGGGTGTAGTGCAATTTTATGGAACGATCCAAGTAAGGTAGAGCAAGCAACAAAAGCTTTGAAGATTACTGCTGATGATCTTAAAGAGGCTGGTTTGGTAGATGATATTATCGAAGAGCCTCTCATTGGTGCACATAGAGATAAAGAGTCAGCGGCAGTAGCTATAAAGCAATACTATTTAGATGCAGTAGATCAATTGAGTACATTGACAAAAGATGAGTTGCTTGAGCAGAGATATAAGAAGCTTCTCTCACTTGGCTCTTATAACGAGTAAGAAGTAGCGTGGTGCCTCTTGTAGATATTGGGAACCGCTATGCACATATCTTTATTGATAATGAGATCATAACATTAGAGCATAGTGAACTCTTCCAAAAATTTGCAAAAGAGAAGATCTACTATATAAATGTAAAGCACTCTTTGAGGGTAAAGCTGCAAGAGATGGATAGGTGGGTTGACTTAGAACCCTTTGTTGCTATAAGAGGCAGCTATGAAGGTATGGGGGTTGACCGCAAGGTACTTCTTTTAAGTCGAGGTGATGGTATCTATATCGATGCTGGAAGTGCTATTACAATTGATAAATTTGAAGATAGTCAATTTAAAGGTGGTGCAATTCTCCCTGGTATTTGGATACAAAAGAAAAGCTATAGTGTAATATCTCCTCGTTTAGAGATTGATGATTTATCGAGAGTGGATCTTGAAAGCTTACCACAAAGTAACACGCAAGATACAGTCTCTTATGGTATTATTGCACCTATTATTGCTCTAATAGAGAAGATAAATAGAGAGAATCTTAATATATATTGCTGTGGTGGAGATGGAGAGTTACTTGCTTCCTATATAGATGGGGCAATCTATAATAAAGCGTTACTATTTGAAGGAATGCTCAAAGTTGTAAAGGAGTGTAGATGTTAACAATTGCCTTACCAAAGGGGCGAATTGCTGAAGAGACAATGGAGCTACTGTCGAATATTTTTAATAGCAGTTTTCAATTTGAGAGTCGAAAACTTATCTTAAAGACAGAGAAGTTTACCTTTTTAAATGTAAGAAACCAAGATGTTCCAACCTATGTAGAGTATGGTGCTGCCGATTTAGGTGTTGTAGGGCTCGATGTTATTACAGAGAAAGAGTTGGATATTGTTGATCTTTTAGACCTCCAAATTGGAAAGTGTAAAGTAGCTATTGGTATAAAAAATGATGATGAGCTTGATTGGAGCAGACCTGATATAAAAGTTGCAACAAAGATGGTAAATATTACTAAAAACTATTTTGCAAGTAAAGCGATGGGAGTTGAAGTAATCAAGCTCTATGGTTCTATTGAGCTAGCCCCATTGGTCGGTTTAGCAGATGCGATTGTCGATATTGTTGAGACAGGTACAACAATGAAAGAGAATAATCTCAAAGTTGCAGAGGAGATTATGGACTCTTCGGCACACTTAATAGCAAATAAGAATAGCTTTTTTGAGAAGAAGAGTGAGATTTTAGAACTCTATAAGCTTTTAAAAGAGGTGATAGATTCGCGTGCAAAATGATAATCAAAGCGGCTTAGAGATATATGCTAAGGTTGAAGATCTCTTAGGGGTTCGCGAAGTTGCCCCGAAACTCTATAGATACTACTATGATAATTTAGAAAATCTCCATTTTAACTCTCTGCTTGATATTGGTTGTGGAAGTGGTACATTTTTGAAATCTTTAGAGCTTCAATTTCCCGAAAAAAGATTTTGTGGGATTGATAAGAGTAGAGTAATGGTAGAGCGAGCACAATGTTTTGGCTTAGATGTCTCTACAAAAAATCTTCATGAGTTGAGTGGAGAGTTTGATGTTGCCACTGCAATTTTTGATATGGTCAATTATCTTAAGCAAGAAGAGTTAGAGAATCTCTTTAGGGATCTTAGGCAAACTCTTTTAGATGGGGGTTATTTTCTTTTTGATATTAATAGTGAATTTGGTTTAAGTGAATTGGCTGTTGGAAGCTTTAGTGCTGAAGATAGTAACCGATTTATTTCAATTGAGAGCTACTATGATGAGGGTATCTATGAATCGCACTTCACTCTTTTTGAGAGAGAAGAGAGTCTTTATAAGAGATCGTATGGTGCTATTAAACAGTATCTATATCAAAAAGAGTTTTTTGAATCTATTGATGGATGGGAGATTAAAGAGATTCTCCCAATAGATCTTTATGGTATGGGTGCGTATGATAAAGAGTTATATATAATGCAAAAATGCTACTAAAGTAAAGGAGGAAAACTACTCCTTAGCTTTATGGTCGGTAGATTAACCCAGCATTTATATTATCGATATCTTTAAGTGTTGTTGCTTCTGATATCTTTTTGCTTTGACCAACAAGTTTTGTATAGTCTGCAAATACAGTTAACTGATCATTGATATCGTAACTAGCACCACCACCATACTGGAAGCCATTTGCTTTTGTATCAACATCCATAAAATTTATATTTGTAAAACCATATCCCAAAAGAGCATAGACACTAAAGTCTTCGAACTTATATTGTGGTTTAAGATACAATCCCACATTATACATACTAATTGGTTTATGGTCTTTAATCTCGTAATCAGAGACACTTTTGGTTAAACGACCCTCAACTGCTAAGTAATCATTAACTTCACTACCTACGAGAGCCATTGCAGATGTAGCACTACCATCACCTCCCCATTTAAGGAGCTTGTCTGGAGCTTTAGAGACTGCTTGGTTAAGCTTATCATACTGACAACCACCACAAACTTTTGCTTGACTTGATACACTTGTAGAAGATGAACCAATACCTCCACCTATATATGGTTTAATTGTAGATTCTGGCTCTGTAGCTGGAATCTCTGCTACAGCCGGTTCAACCGGCTCAACATCTGGTTGAGGTGCTGGCACAAAACCACCACCGGCAAAGAGCGATGCACTTGCAATAACTGCTACGCTTAAGAATTTAGATAAAGTTTTCATTTTCACACCTTTTCAATAGTAGAATGCTAACCTGCTCAAAGGATTTTGAGCACCTTTTGCTAGTTCTTATAAGCGTAGTATACTTTACATTAACTAATATGAAGCTTAAATTAAATAATATGAAGAAGTTTTTTTCAATTTTTTGTCAAGTAGTTTTATTATTTTTCCATAAAAAAAGTAAATATACGCTTAGATTGGCGTAATATTGTCAATTTTCTTTGACAATATCTGTAATTTACAAGTCAATAGTTTTTTTACAATTGTTTTTAAAAAATTCAATAATAAGCCTTAAAAGGTAATTTTCTCTTAAAATCTTGAGTTTTAAACTCTAAAGAGGCTCTTTAAATCTAAGATTGTATAATAGTGTTATGAAAATATAGAATTAGGAGAATAGATGATAGAACAGATTAAAAGTGTAGAGGAGTTCAAGAGTTTTATTGAGAGTGTAGAGGCTCAAGAGGGCTATAGAAAGCCAATTGCCTTTGGTATTGCAAAAGTAGATAGAGGGCAAAAGAGTGCTGATAAAATTTTACAAGCTAATTTTCCGGTAGTAAACTGGAATGAGAACTTTGGATCAGCTGCAGTATTTATAAAGGCACTTCAAGAGTCTGGTGTTACAGTAGATTTTAGTGGAAGCGAGTTTGTAACTACTATAGATGATAGATTTGTTACAAACGCAATGGCTGCCTTTGCACCTTTTATTGCAGAGGCAACTGGTGATGCACATAAGAATGTGCAAGTTATTAAGGTTTTAAATGATCTTGGAGATATTGCAAGAGACTACACTATAACTTTTCTTTTTGAAGATGATGCACCAAAGAGTGTTGAAGCAGTATATCTTAAGCTTTATGCTCTCTCACTTGGTAAAGCGAAACTTAGAGGTGTAAATCTTAATGGTGCATTTGGTATCTTAACAAATGTTGCTTGGGTAGGGAATAAGCCGTATGAGTTAGAGCACTTAAGAGAGAATGAGATAGAGATGAAGCTTAAAGGGACTTTCCCAAATATTGATAGTGTAGATAAATTCCCAAGATATTTGCAGCACATTATACCTGCAGATAATACAAGAATTTTAGATGCTAGTAAAGTTAGAATGGGGGCACAGTTAGCACCTGGTACTACTGTAATGCCAGGGGCGAGTTATATTAACTTTAATGCAGGAACTCTAGGACCTGTTATGGTAGAAGGAAGAATTAGCTCTTCTGCAATTGTTGGAAGTGGAAGTGATGTTGGTGGAGGTGCGAGTATCTTAGGAGTATTAAGTGGTACAGATGGGAACCCAATTAGCATTGGTGAGAATACGCTACTTGGTGCAAACTCTGTAACTGGGCTTCCTATTGGTGATGGCTGTATTGTAGATGCTGGTGTTACTGTATTAGCAGGAACTAAAATTAAGATTAGCAAAGATCAGCTAGAGAAGATTAAAGAGGCAAATCCAGAGGCAAACCTAGAGGATAAAGAGTACTTTAAAGGTGCAGAGCTTGCGAACTTAAATGGTATCCACTATCGCCAAGACTCTACAACTGGGGAAGTGATTGCTAGAAGAAGTACAAGAGAAGTAAAGCTAAACGAAGAGTTACACTAATGCCTTTAAGAGAAGATGATATTGAGAAGAAGGTTATTCTTCTAAAACTGCTACTAAGAGAGAGCGATGAGACTCTTAAAGAGACTCTTAATGCTTTAGTAGAGACAAAAATGGCTACTCTAGAGCATCTAAAAGAGCTCTTGCAGCAGTTACAAGAAGAGGGTTATGTTACAAGTGAGGGAAATTTAACTCTTCTTGGTGAAGTAGAGGCAAAAAAGGCAAAGCAGGAGTTTACACTTTGAGAATCGATAAGTGGTTAAGTGCAGTAAATGTTGTAAAGAGAAGAACTATCGCACAAGATATGGTTAAGAGTGGGGTTGTTTTTATAAATGGAATAAAGGCAAAACCCTCTAAAGAGGTAAAAGTTGGCGATAAAATTACAATTGAGTACTTAAAAGGTAGTAAAGATTTCGAAGTTTTACAAATACCAACAACTAAAACTGTACCAAAGTCTGCAAAAGATGAATATGTGAGGGAAATAAATTAAGTGCTTTGCACTTAGTTTAGCTTAGAGCTAAGGGCTTAGAGCGAAGAGCTTTAATAAAAAAGGTGAAGCCACAAATTAGCTCTCTGCTCTAGGCTCTAGGCTCTAAGCTTACTAAAAAGGAGGGATAGAATGAGTAAAGAGATGTTTGAGAAGCTATTTAATAATGAGTTAAGCGAAGATGAAGCGAGAGATTTTTTAGTAGAGCTCTATAAAAAGAGTGAGAGTAGTAGTGATATTGCAAATGCCGCTTCAGTGATGCGCGAGCACTCTATTAAGTTGCCAGTGAGTAAAGAGCTGCAAGATGAGCTTGTAGATATTGTAGGAACTGGTGGCGATAAGAGTGGGAGCTTTAACATCTCTACTACTGTATCTCTTCTTTTGGCAGCAGTTGGCAGTAAAGTTGCAAAGCATGGGAATAGAAGTATTACAAGTAACTCTGGCTCTGCAGATGTGTTGGAGGCTTTAGGAGTAAATTTAAATTTAGATACAGCAAAACAAGTTAAGATGCTAGAGGAGGTCGGTTTTACCTTTATTTTTGCAATAAATCACCATCCAGCAATGAAGCACATCATGCCAATTAGAAAGTCTCTATCTCATAGAACTATCTTTAATATATTAGGGCCACTTACAAACCCAGCAGGTGCTAAAAAGTATCTTTTGGGTGTATTTTCTCCTGAGTTTATAGAGAAGATTGCTAATGCTCTTTTGGAGTTAGATGTAACAAGAGCCTATGTAGTAAGTAGCCAAGATGGAATGGATGAAATTAGCATAGCAGCTCCAACTGAGTTTGCCTATGTAGAGGCTGGAAAAGTATCCAAAGGTATTATAGATCCGCAAAATCACGGTTTTAAACTAGCCCCTAAAGAGGCAATTTTAGGTGGTGATGCAAAGAAAAATGCTCAAATTACACTCGATATCTTAAGCGGAAAAGAGCAGGGAGCTAAGAGAGATATTGTACTTTTAAATGGAGCATATGCACTCTTTAGCGATGGAAGAGCTAGAGATATAAAAGAGGGTATTGAGATTTTAGAGCATACAATTGCAACACAAAAAGCAAAAGAGCATCTGGAGAAGATTATTGAAGTCTCAAATACTCTATGAAGCAGTAGTAGGATTAGATAATGTAGCTGAGATAGCTAAGCAGGTAGTCTCACTTGTAGGGCAGAGTGCTATTGTGTTACTGCATGGTACTTTGGCGGCTGGAAAGACAACACTTGTTGCCCAAATTGCAAAGCGTCTAGGAGAGGGGAGTGTATCTTCGCCAACTTTCTCTCTGCAGCAGTGCTATGGGTCTAAGATGTTTCACTACGACTTCTATAGGGTGGAGTTTGATGAGATTCTCTCTTTGGGGCTCTTAGAGGAGTTTGAGAAGAGTGGTATACACCTTATTGAGTGGGCTCCTTTAGCTCTTAAAGAGTTGCTAGTGGATGCTGGATTTAATCTTTATGAGATCGAAATAGAGGTTGTTGATGATTCGAGTAGAAAATATATTATAAAGGCTTTAGATGCATAAGTTAGAAGCAGTAAAACTCTCTAAAAGAATTGGTGGTAAATCAATTGTAGATAGTGTCTCATTAGAGGTAAATAGTGGTGAGATTATAGGTCTTTTAGGACCAAACGGAGCTGGAAAAACGACCACATTCTATATGATTTGTGGTATTATTGCACCAACAAATGGCACTACAGTTGTGGATGGAAAGGATATTACCGATTTAACTCTAAGTCAGAGAGCTCGTGCAGGTATTGGGTATCTTCCACAAGAGTCGAGTATCTTTGGGGATTTAAGTGTAGAAGATAATCTCTATATTGCTGCAGAGGCAGGACTTTTGAGCAAGAAAGAGCAAACGGCACGAGTAGAGCAACTCTTAAGTACCTTTAATATTGAACCTATTCGAAAACGGTTGGGGTTTCGACTTAGTGGGGGTGAGCGGCGACGAACTGAGATAGCAAGAGCACTTGTAAATAGGCCAAAGTTTCTACTGCTAGATGAACCATTTGCAGGGGTAGATCCAATTGCAGTGAGTGAGATACAAACAGTTATTAAGCAGCTAGCCTCGATGGGGATTGGTATCTTGATTACAGACCACAATGTACGAGAGACTCTCCATATCTGTAACCGTGCGTATGTATTAGAGAGCGGTACAATGCTTGCTTATGGAAATGCCTATGAACTAGCTGTAAATGAAGCGGTTAAAAAGCACTACCTTGGAGAAGATTTTACGCTTTAGACTCTTTTTACTTCTCTTTTCCTCTTTTAAAAGGATACAACAATGGGTTATATAGATCATATCAAAGAGTGTAATAATTTCAGTCTTGAGAATAAGATACTTTTTACACTTGATGGGAAAATTGTAGGGTATATTAGAGCTGATTTTATAGATTATTTGCTTAGGAGCGGCTATTTTACGCTAGATGAGAATAGTATAACTCTCAAAAATAACTATAGTACATTTGAATCAAGAAGTCAAGCTTTAGATAATTTTGCAAAAAAAGCTTTTAAAGATGGTATTACTAATAGTTATATGAATGAACCATATGGTGTTATAGAGGCTCAAAATGCAAAAGCCCTTTGTTTGGCAGATAGAAGCATCTCTACACTTTTAGGCTTAACATCGTTTGGACAGCATTTGAATGGGTATGTTAAAGATGGCAGTAGTATAAAAATGTGGATAGGACGACGATCATTTGCTAAAGGGTATGAAGCAGGTAAGTTAGACCATCTAGTGGCTGGTGGTTTACCATATGGTATCTCTTTACAAGAGAATTTAGAGAAAGAGTGTTACGAAGAGGCTGGTATGGGTAGAGAGTTGGCTAGTAAGGCCATTGCTACTGGTATTGTAAGCTACAAACATGAGTATGAGCTTGGTGGGAAGCAAGATATTATCTACTGTTACGATTTAGAGTTACCAAAGAGTTTTATACCAAAATGTACAGATGGTGAAGTAGAAGAGTTTTATCTGATGGATATTGAAGAGGTAGCAGCGATTGTAAAAAGCAGTAATGAGTTTAAATTAAATTGTAATTTGGTGATTATTGATTTTTTAGTGCGTCACGGATTTTTAGATGGTGAGGATAGTGAGTATTTACAGATTGTTCATGGTTTAACCCAAATATTACATTAGAGATTAGCAACCTTTAGCAAATCATTTAGTCTGGGGCATTTACTAAAATCCATCACTTAACCTATGGGTTAAGCTCAAGATTTTAGTAAACACCCTAAACAAAAGCATTTGCCAAATCTTTGCTAATTCCAATGCAAAATTTGGGTTTAAGAAGATAAGTGTAAACCAAGTTTGCACTTTTTTAATGATAGAGTATCAATAATACTCTATCATCTCTTTAAGAACTTCTGGCTCTACTTGGTCGAAGTTGAGGTATTTGTAAACATTATCTTTTTTATCATCAGTAATCTTTTTGTTTACAATCTCCATATACTCCTCTTTAGTTGGGAGGCGGCCAAGTAGTGCAGCAACTGCTGCTAACTCTGCACTTCCTAGGTAAACTTGAGCACCTTTTCCTAGGCGGTTATCGAAGTTTCTTGTACTTGTAGAGAATGTAATCGCATTGTCTGCAACTCTTGCTTGGTTACCCATACAGAGTGAACAACCTGGAATTTCTGTTCTAGCACCTGCTGCTCCAAAGATTGCATAATACCCCTCTTCTCTTAGTTGGACTTCATCCATCTTTGTTGGTGGTGCAATCCAAAGTCTAGATTTTACAGAACCTTCACCTTTAAGAACTTCGCCCAATGCTCTAAATAGACCGATGTTTGTCATACAGCTACCAACGAATACTTCGTCAATTTTTTCTGTTGGTCTTTTAGGGTCTGCTAATACTTCGCTGAGTGTTGCAACATCATCTGGATCGTTTGGACATGCTAAGATTGGCTCTGTAATTTCATTTAAGTCAATTTCGATAACTGCCGCATACTCTGCATCTTTATCAGCTTCTAGAAGCTCTGGTTTTTCTAGCCAAGCTTCCATTTTCTCTTTTCTTCTTTTTAAAGTCTCTTTATCTTCATATCCTTGCTCAATTAACTCTTCGATTAATTTAATATTAGATTTTAGATACTCGATAATTGGTTCTTTATTTAATTTAACTGTACAAGCTGCAGCACTTCTCTCTGCAGATGCGTCTGAAAGCTCAAACGCTTGCTCGCATTTTAAGTTCTCTAACCCTTCAATCTCTAAGATTCTACCTGCAAAGATATTCTTTTTACCCTTCTTCTCTACAGTCAATAGCCCATCTTTAATTGCTTGGTATGGAATAGCATTTACTAAATCTCTTAGTGTAATACCTGGTTGCATTTCGCCTTTAAATCTAACAAGTACAGACTCTGGCATCGTTAGAGGCATCATACCTGTAACTGCTGCAAATGCAACAAGCCCTGAACCAGCTGGGAAGCTAATACCAATTGGGAATCTTGTATGGCTATCACCACCAGTACCTACTGTATCTGGAAGACACATTCTATTTAACCAAGAGTGAATAACACCATCACCTGGTCTTAGGATAAATCCTTTTCTGCTTGTCCAGAATTTTGGTAGTGTATGCTGTAACTCAATATCTGCTGGTTTAGGATATGCAGCAGTGTGGCAGAATGACTGAAGAACAAAATCGGCTCCAAAGCTAAGTGCTGCTAACTCTTTAATCTCATCTCGTGTCATTGGACCTGTTGTATCTTGGCTACCCACTGTTGTACATACTGGCTCGCAGTACATACCAGGTCTTACACCCTCCATACCACACGCTTTACCTACCATCTTTTGTGCAAGTGTATAACCACCTTTGCTCCCTTCTGGTTGCTCAGGTTGCATAAAGATATCACTAGCACCTAAACCTAGAGCCTCTCTAGCTTTTGCAGTTAAGCCTTTTCCAATAATTAATGGAATTCTACCACCTGCTCTCATCTCATCTGGTAGCGTATTTGGTTGTAGTTTAAACTCGCTTACAACTTTACCATCTTTTTCGATTACGCCCTCATAAGGCTTAATTGTAATAACATCACCAGTCTCTAAATTATCTACTGGAGCTTGAATAGGAAGACATCCACTATCTTCTGCTGTGTTAAAGAAGATTGGTGCAATAATTGAACCAATTACAACACCACCAGTTCTTTTGTTTGGAATACCATCAATATCGTGACCAAAGTGCCACTGAACAGAGTTGATACCAGATTTTCTAGAACTTCCCGTACCTACAACATCTCCGACATATGCAAGATCGTGACCTTTCTTCTTAAGCTCTTCAATAGTCTCTAAAGGCTTTTCCATTCTAGCTTGTAGCATAGATTGTGCGTGAAGTGGAATATCTGCTCTTGTAAATGCTTCGCTTGCTGGGCTTAGGTCGTCTGTATTTGTTTCGCCTGGAACTTTATAGACAGTTACTGTAATCTCTTTTGCAAGCTCTGGCTTGTTTGTAAACCACTCTGCATTTGCCCAAGACTCGATAACCTCTTTCGCATACTTGTTACCCTCGTCCATAAGCTTTTTAACATCGTTAAATGCATCATACACTAAGATAGTGTTTTTAAGCTCATTTGCTGCTGCTTGTGCTAACTCTTCATCGTCTAATTTTAGTGCATCAATTAGGGGACCAACATTGTAACCACCTAGCATCTTTCCTAAAATCTTAATTGCATCTAGTTTACTTAGAACTTCACTAGAAGTTTTCCCTTGTACAATATCGTTTAAGAATGCCGCTTTTACATACGCTGCATCATCAACACCTGCTGGTACATGGTTTTTTAATAGGTCTAATAGATACTCAGGCTCTTTTACCGGAGACTCTTTTAAGAGTTCTACTAACTGGGCTGTCTGCTCTGCAGTTAATGGAAGTGGTGGAACATTTAACTTTGCTCTCTCTTGGGTATGCTTTTTGTAATCCTCGATTAGTGACATTACAACTCCTAAATTTATGTTTTGATAAACAATATTAGCAAAAGTTCTATTGTAAAAAAACACCAATCATAGTTAATAAAAGAGGAAATTCTATAATGTATCGTATTGTTACATTAAGGAGGATAAGGTGTTACTATTTAGGACGAAATGGTTGTTGGTCTGAGTGTGAGTGTGAAGTGTGGGTGTATGCTTCAATACGCAAAAAGCCCAATCTCTTGGCTTTCAGCCTTAAGCTTAAAGTTTTTAGCTTTTATTAAATTAATATATCTCTATTTCCTTTATTATTAGGGGCACTTAAAACACCCATTTTCTCTAGTTGTTCAACAATATTTGCTGCTCTATTGTAACCAATTTGGAGTTTTCTTTGGAGGTAGCTAATAGAGCTCTTTCGATCGTTTATAACAACCTCTTTTGCCTCTTCGTAGAGTGGGTCAAGCTCTATGGCACCATTAACCACTTCGTCGTCTCCATCGCTACCACTTTTAAAGTAGCTATCGTCATACTCTGGCTCCTGCTGTGCTTTAAGGAAATCTACAATTTTTTCTATCTCCTCTTCGCTATTCCAAGGGGCGTGGATTCTTACAAGCCCTGTCATTCCAGGTGGTGTAAAGAGAGCATCTCCTCGCCCTAAGAGCGACTCTGCCCCCATCGTATCTAAGATAACTTTTGAGTCAATCTTTTGCCCTACACGGTAGCTAAGTCTAGCTGGCAAGTTGGCTTTAATGAGCCCTGTTACAACATCGACACTTGGTCTTTGGGTTGCCACAATAATATGTATTCCAGCTGCCCTAGCCATCTGTGCAAGTCTTGCAATAGAGTACTCAACCTCTTTGCCGCCTGTCATCATTAAATCTGCTAACTCATCAATAACTACTACAATATATGGCATATGCTCTAAGCCCTCTTTTTTAGCTTTACTATTATAGTTATCGATATTTTTTACCTTATTTTGTGCCATAAGTTGGTAGCGTCTCTCCATCTCTTTCACAAGGTTTGCTAGAGCAATTATCGCCTTTTTAGGCTCTATAATTACAGGTGTTAAGAGGTGTGGAATATCGTTATAGATAGAGAACTCAAGCATCTTTGGATCGATAAGAATTAGCTTTAGGTTATCTGGTCCATTTCTGTAGAGTAGAGATAGTAGCATAGCATTAATACCAACCGATTTACCACTTCCTGTTGTACCAGCAATAAGTAGGTGTGGGAGCTTTTTAATATCGGTAATAAATGGTTTGCCAACAATATCTTTGCCAAGTGCAATAGCGAGTGGAGACTTTGTCTCTTTGAATGTTTTACTCTCTAGAATCTCTCGTAAGTAGATGGTCTCAAAGTTGTCATTTGGTATCTCGATACCTACGACATCGCGTCCAGGTATTGGGGCTTGAATACGGATAGTCTCTGCACTTAGAGCCATTGCTAAGTCATCTTGAAGGTTTAAAATTTTCGATACCTTTACATGGGGTGCCGGTTTGAATTCGAAAGTTGTTACAATGGGCCCTGTGTAGGTGTTTACTACATCTCCATCGATTTTAAAGAGTTTTAGTTTTTCTAGGAGTTCCCTAATTTTTCTATCGATCTCAGCTTCGTTTACTTTTGATGTACTCTTTTTGGGTTTTTGCAAAAAGTCTAATTTTGGGAGTTTAAAGTTTTTAGGCTTCTCAACCTCTCCTTTATCGAGCTGTTCGAGGAGTTTTTTATTCTCCTCAAGCTCATTTAAAATAACAACTTTAGACTCTTTTAGCTCTTTCTTTTCGCTTGTATTTTCAGCTTCTACTGCTTTTTTGGGAGGCTCTTTTTTTTCCTCTTTGGTAGCTTTTGGAGCTTTGGTTTTAGGGGGTGTTGCAGATTTGTTTTGCTTTTGAACTTTTGGTTTTGCTCGCTCAGCTACCGGATTTGGTGTAGTGTTTTGTTTTGAAAAAGGAAAATCTTTAAAGAGTCTATTATCATCTGCTGCAAAGAGTTTATTGAACTTATCGACTAGCTTCTCTTGTAGTTCATCAAAGTAGTCAAAAATTGCATTAAAACTTGGAATCTGGAGGAGTTCTGGTATCTCTTTTTGTGTAATAAGCGTCAACGAGAGTATAGTTGTTAAGAGAAGGAGAAACCACAATCCTGCCTTTCCTATATATGGGATTAAGGAGATATAGAGCAGGTGGCTAATTATACCACTTTTTTCCACCACAAGTGCTTGGAAGAGTAGAGCCGATATTAAAAGGAGTAGCCAACCAGTATAGGGGTCGAGGTGTGAACGCAATTTTGGATTTTTATAGAAACTATAGAGTGGTAGTAGAATAAATAGAAAATTGATATATGCTACATAACCAAAAGTTTGCAAATTCCACTTTCCTATAGATCTTCCAATGACACCAACTAAACTAGAGTCATGAAAAATAGTACAAAAGAGTATATACATTAATAGAGTAAATGTTGTAAAGAGGGCTAGCATTGGTATCCTAAAATTTTTTATTATATTATATCATATGAGTTTTCTACTTTTATTTAAAAGAGGAGTTTGTACGAAGAAGCTTGCAAAAAAATGGCAAAAAAGTATCGGAAAAATAGACATAAATCATACACTTTGTAATAAAAAATGATTCTGATGCATTATTTGGGATAAAAATAATTTCAAATTGACATATTTTTTTCTTGTCTACTTATTTATTGTTAAAATTTTTTTATCTTTAACCAATATGAAGGATTGTAAATGAAAAAATCTATGTTAATCAATGAAGTAGCTGAAAAAACAGGATTACCTAGAGGAGAGGTAGAGGTTATTGTAAACTCTATGTTAGATTCTGTAACAGAAGCTCTAAAAGCAAGAGAATCAGTTTCGTTTATCGGTTTTGGTTCTTTTGTGCCTGTAAAAAAGAATGCTCG
Organism: Campylobacteraceae bacterium; assembly: GCA_027034975.1. Taxonomy (GTDB): domain Bacteria; phylum Campylobacterota; class Campylobacteria; order Campylobacterales; family Sulfurovaceae; genus JAADEQ01. The sequence goes on along the minus strand of JALVWQ010000012.1, from coordinate 9,722 downwards.
TGAAATCTATATTCCAGGAACTACAAAAAAGGTAAAAGTAGACGAAAAGTATGGGATTCGCTTTAAACCAAGTAAAAAACTTAAATCTATTATAGAAGAGAGCTAAGGGTAATCTCTATAGATTTTAATCTTTTGGAGTTAAACTACTTTTAATTAAATGTGTTCTATCATTTCAACTCTTAATCACCGCGTGCGGTGATGAAGCCTCGGTGGTGGAATTGGTAGACACGCTAGATTCAAAATCTGGTGGGCTTTGCTCGTGTCGGTTCGAGTCCGACCCGAGGTACCACTCAAGAAGTCTTTTAAATTCTTACCTTACTTTCGATATACTACATAAAAAAATCAGGAACTATTTTGAAACTTGTAGTAGCAATTAGTGGAGCAAGTGGTGTTGCACTTGGGAGTAAATTTGTCCAATACCTACCACAAAATATCGATGTTCATCTTGTCTATTCACAAAATGCTAAGGTTGTAGAGCGGTTTGAGAATAGGAGAGTAACACTCCATGATAGTAGCGATATAGCTGCATCTATCTCGAGTGGTTCCTTTCGTGTTGATGCTACAGCAATTATTCCTTGCTCTATGAATACTTTAGCAAAAATTGCCTGTGGAATTAGCGATAATTTAGTCACACGCGTGGCAGCAGTGGCACTAAAGGAGCAAAAAAAGCTTCTTTTAGCCCCTAGAGAGATGCCTTTTTCTGCAATTGCACTAGAGAATATGCAGAAACTAGCAACTTTAGGTGTGGTTATCGCACCACCGGTGATTGCATACTATAGCGAAGCAAAAACAGTAGAAGATATGGAAAAGTTTATTATTGGAAAATGGTATGATATATTAGGTATAGAACATAATTTATTTAAGCGATGGAGTTAAGATGAAACGAGCAATTTATCCAGGTACTTTTGACCCAATTACATTAGGGCATTTAGATATTATTAAAAGAGCGTGTAAAATTTTTGACGAAGTAATTGTAGCAGTTGCTCAAAACAAAGCAAAAGAGCCAATGTTTAGCTTTGAGAAGAGAATCGAACTTGTAGAGAAGGTAACGCAAGATTTTCCTAAAATAAAGGTTGTAGGTTTTGAAGGGTTGCTTGCGAATTTGAGTGATGAGTTGGAATCAAACACAATTATCCGAGGTCTTAGAGCCGTAAGCGACTTTGAGTATGAGCTCCAGATGGGCTATGCAAATGCCTCTTTAAAGAAGGATTTAGATACTATCTATCTGATGCCAAGTTTACAGTATGCCTTTATTAGTTCATCGATTGTGCGTGCTATTTTGAGCCATGGTGGCAAGATAGATCATCTCGTACCAGCAACAATATTGAGTGACTTAAAGGCGTAGAATGTATATAATTTTCGAAGGTATCGATGGGTGCGGAAAGACAACACAAATTGAGTTGCTAAAAAAGATAAGAGAAGATATTGTAGTAACAAAAGAGCCTGGAGGCACAGAGTTTGGGGTTAAGGCTAGAGAGCTACTGCTCCATAGCGAGATAAAGTCTCCCAAAGCAGAGCTCCTCCTCTTTTTAGCCGATAGGGCAGAGCACTATAGTGAGGTAATAAAACCCAATATGGACAAACTGATTGTCTCTGATAGAGGATTCCTCTCGGGCATAGCGTACGCTATGAGTGCTGGCTTTAATTTAGACTTCTTAATAGAGCTCAATAAGTTTACTCTAGATGATCAACTGCCGCAAAAGATTGTACTCTTTGAGATAACAAAAGAGGCTCTTGTAGAGAGAGTAGGGCAGAGAGAGCAAGATAAAATCGAAGCAAGAGGGTACGAGTACCTCTTAACCATTCAAGAGAATATGAAAAAAGTAGCCAAAAGAATGGAGTTAGACTATATCCTCATTGATGCACGAGAGGATAGAGAGCTAATCCATAAAAAAATTATAGAGTATATTAGTAAGTAACTGCTATAATTCCAGATAAAAAAGCTGAGAGCTTAGAGTAGAGAGTGTAGAGCTAATTGTACGGCTGTGCCGCGTTCTAAAATTTGTGGCTTTGCCACAAAAAAATAGCGATGCTACCTTGTTAGCTCTAAGCCCTTAGCTCTAAGCTTACCAAAGGTAAAAACATGATAAAGCCACTTCGAGGTATGAAAGATTTAGCATTTGAGGATGCGGCAAAGTTTCAGTATTTTATAGAGAAGGCTGCAACTGTTGCAAAAAGGTATGGGTATTCGTATGTCGAGACTCCAATTTTAGAAGATACGGCACTCTTTAAACGCTCTGTCGGTGAAAGCAGTGATATTGTTAATAAAGAGATGTATCAATTTATCGATAAGGGCAGCAACGATGTCTGTATGCGTCCAGAGGGAACGGCTGGGGTTGTTCGCTTCTTTATTAGTAATAAGCTCGATAGACAACAAGGTAAATTTAAGTTTTTCTATTATGGCCCAATGTTTCGTTATGAGCGGCCACAAAAGGGGCGATTAAGAGAGTTTCACCAATTTGGATGCGAGAGCTTTGGCGAAGCGAGTGTTTACGAAGATTACACAATAATCGAGCTTATAGCAGCAATTTTTGACGCTTTAAATATAAAGTATGCGTTAGAGATAAATTCACTCGGTTGTCAAGAGTGTATGCCACAGTATAGAGAGAGTCTAGTTGAGTTTTTAGAGAAGAAAAAAGAGAAGCTCTGCGAGGATTGTAATCGAAGAATTACAACAAATCCAATTAGAGTTTTAGATTGTAAAAACCCTCACTGTAAAGAGCAGTTAGTAGATGCACCTAAGATTACAGGTTCTCTATGCAGTAGTTGCGAGAGCGATTTTACGAAGCTTAAAAGTTTGCTAGAGCAAAATGGTATTGAGTATAAGGTTAATAGCAATTTGGTGCGTGGGTTAGACTACTATAATAAAACAGCATTCGAGTTTGTCAGTAGCGATATAGGTGCACAGAGTGCCATTGCTGGTGGTGGTCGTTACGATAGATTGGTAGAGTTCTTAGATGGTAAACCAACACCGGCAATCGGTTTTGCAATTGGAATAGAGCGAGTGATGGATTTAATTTCTCTCCCCGAGGAGCAGAAGAGTGGATACTATATCGGTGTAATGGATAGTGAGGCATTAGATTATGCAATTGCAATAGCGAAAGCTCTCAAGATGAGTGAAACTGTAACAGTAGAGTACACGCCTCGCAAGCTCAAAGCCCACCTAAAAGCGGCCGATAAAATGAACGCTCGTTACTGTATGGTAATAGGTGAAGATGAGTTACAAAATGGTACACTCTGGGTAAAAGATTTAGTAGAAAAAGTAGAGGATACTCTACCACAAGAGCAGTTTTTAAAGAGAAACAAGCTCTAGTTTTGTATAATTAGTAAATTTCAGTAAAGAGAAGGGTAGTATATGTTTTCAAAGAGAATAGAGGTTCTTGAACCCTCGATGACAATTGAGATCTCAACCAAAGCAAGAGAGCTAAAAGCTGCAGGAAAAAATGTTATCAGTTTTTCTGCTGGAGAGCCAGATTTTGATACGCCTACAAAGATAAAAGAGGCAGCAATCGATGCTATCAACCACGGCTTTACTCGCTATACAGCAGTTGCAGGTATTCCAGAGCTATTAGATGCAATCGCCGCTAAGTTAGAGCGAGATAATGGCTTAAAGTACAGTAGAGATCAAATTATTGTAAGTAATGGTGCAAAGCAGTCACTCTTTAATATTACACAAGCACTCCTAGATGAGGGTGATGAGGTGATTATCCCAGCTCCCTATTGGGTAACCTATCCAGAGTTAGTAAAATTTGCAGGGGCAAAGCCAGTAATTGTAGATACAGATGAGCGAAACGGCTTTAAGATGACAGCGGCAGAGCTAGAAGATGCGATTACAGAGAAGACAAAGATGATTATCTTAACCTCTCCATCAAATCCTACAGGCTCTGTATATTCACAAGGGGAGCTTGAGCGATTAGCAAAGGTTTTAGAAGGAAGTGATATCTGGGTAGTAAGCGATGAGATGTACGAAAAGCTTGTTTTTGATGGTGCAAAATTTGTCTCTACTGCTTCGATTAGTGAAGATATGTTCAAAAGAACAATTACAGTAAATGGTTTAAGTAAATCGGTAGCAATGACTGGTTGGCGAATGGGGTATCTTGCAAGTGCAAATCGAGAGCTTGTAAAGAAGATGATCTCTTTACAGTCTCAGAGCACTTCAAATATCAACTCTATTACACAAAAAGCCTCTATTGTAGCACTCGATGGAACAGTAGATGACGATATCGAACGAATGAGAGAGGCTTTCGAAGTCCGTGCAGAAGAGGCAGTAAAACTATTTAATGCAATAGATGGAATCAGCGTATTACGCCCACAAGGTGCATTTTATCTCTTTGTAAATATTAAAGATATTACAATGGACTCTATGCAGTTTTGTAAAGACCTTCTTGAAAACTATGGTGTTGCAGTAGTTCCAGGCATTGGTTTTGGAAAAGAGGGATACTTTAGATTCTCTTTTGCTACAGATATGGTCACAATTCAAGAGGGCATTCGTAGAATCGAAAAGTTCGTTAAAAAGCTAAGAAACGCGTAAAACTTGAAAGTTCCGACCTTTAGGTCGGATTGTTGCTACTATATACAATATTCTCTACACCACTAACTTAAGTTTCACTTTTAGATAATCCAAATTTTACTCTCTTTGAGAGAAGAAATTTCGAATATCTTCTTTACAAAAAGGAAAAAATATGCTATTCTTTCTTTATGAAAAAGAAAGAATTGATAAAACAGGTTATTAGAAGTTTTCATTTGGCTCAAAAGTTTGATGTTATAAGTAGGGATATAGAGCTACCTATAGATTCAGGTAAGATTATTACACTTATTGGGGCAAGGCGGAGTGGAAAAACTTATATTTTGTATGATGTTATAAATAGATTGCAAGAGAGTGTTGCAAAAGAGCAGATTGTTTTTATCAACTTTGAAGATGAGAGACTCGATTTAAAAGTTGATGAACTAGATTTAATTTTGCAAAGTTATAAAGAGTTGTATCCCAATTTGGATTTGAGTAACTCTTATCTATTTTTTGATGAGATACAAAATATTGATGGCTGGGAGAAGTTTGTCCGTCGAATTTACGATAGTGTTACTATAAATATTTTTATAACAGGGAGTAATGCTAAACTTTTAAGTAGCGAGATTGCTTCGTCCCTTCGTGGTAGGAGTTTGAGCTTCACTATTTATCCGCTCTCCTTTAAAGAGTATTTGCATTTTAAAAAAGTTCCAATAGAGCTTTATGGGTTCAATGAACTTGCCAAGATTAAGAGTGAATTTTTGAACTATTTGCAAGATGGTGGGTTTCCGGAGTTGGTATTTTTAGATAAGAGGTATCATATTAAAGTATTGCAAGAGTATTTTAATGTGATGATCTATAAAGATTTAATAGAGCGGTATAAAATTGGCAATATTACTGCATTAAAGTTTTTTTTAAAGAGAATTATAGCCTCTTCTACAAAAGAAGTTTCGATAAATAAGATATATAATGAACTCAAAAGCAACGGTATTAAGATAGGAAAAAACTCGCTCTATGACTATTTAGAGTATATTCAGGCGATATTTTTAGTTCACGTTCTACACAAATACACTAATAAGGTTACAGAATTAGGCGAAAAGAAAGTCTATGCCATAGATACTGGGCTCGTGAATGCAATAGAGTTTTCGTTTTCTAAAAATATGGGAAAAGCACTAGAGAATATGGTCTTTTTAGAGTTAAAAAGAAGAGGCGAAGAGATTTACTACCATACAACAACAAATAGTGAATGCGATTTTATAGTAACCAGTAAAGATAACTTGCCACTTCAAGTAAGTTGGGATATAAGCGAAGAGACCACTAAAAAAAGAGAATTAAAAGGCTTACTTAATGCTTGCAGAGCATTTGGACAAAATAGGGGTGTAATAGTTACTGCAGATTATGAAGATAGTTTTGATGTAGATGGAATAGAAGTTGAGATAATACCGTTTTTTAAGTGGGTTTTGGAGTAGTACAAAAATTCTATTATACTTCAAAAGATAATTTTACTGCTCTAAAATTATCTTTTCTCCAAAAGGTGTGCTTACCTCTTTTGTTAAGACCCATAAGGTTTCGATATTTGGTTCTTGTTTTGGGAAGACTCCATCTGCGTCGCTGAAGTAGAGGAGGAATTTGAAATCTTCTCCTAGGTTTTCTAGGTATTCAAATACTGGGCGAAAGTCGGTGCCGCCGCCGCCTGTTGCGCTGCTTATTATTGGTTCTAGTGGGGCGAGGCGTGTTGTGTTTTGGATTTTGTAGTCGCACTCTATAAGCTCTATTTGGTAGTGTTGGAAGTTTTGCATTATTGCTTCTACTTCGCCTAAAAAGCTATTGAGTTGCTCTTCGCTAATGGAGGCAGATGTATCTATTGCTATGGCAATTTTTAATTCATCACTATTTATTGATGGGAGGGCAACCCCACGATAGAGGTGCTTTTTGTTACTTGGAAACATCTTATAATCTATTTTAGCGTGACTATTTATGTAGCGATAGAGCAGCTCTTGCCAAGAGATTTGGCTCTTTTTGGCACTCTTTAAGAGTCTCTCTATCCCTTTTGGGAGTTTATCTTGCTGCTTGATTTTTTGGATTATCTGCTCTAAGAGGAGATTATAGTCGCTATCCTCTATAAGTTGCTCTTTTTGGGGTTTCTCTTGCTCCTCTTGCTCTGGTGGTTGATAATCATTAAGTAAAAGGTGGTATATCTCTTCAGCATATAAGCCTTGGTAGCTTTCGTTATATTTAGCAAGTGGGTGCATGACAAAGCCGTTTTGGGCTAAGATGGCATTGATGGCATATTCGCTTGCCTCTCTCCAGAGCGATTCGACTCTCTTGGAGCTTCGCTCTTGGTGGTAGAGGGCTTGCTGCATCGCGGCGTTGGCTAAGATTGTCTCGATCTCTTCTATTTTGAGGGCATCGAAGTATTCGCTATTGTACTCTAAAGTATCGCCTTTGTAGTTTACGGCAAAGATATTGTTATTGACTTGGAGCTCTAGATTTGTAGCAATCGATCCAAAGAATGGGTGCTCTAAGAGTAGTTTCGATTTTGCTTGCTCTAGTTTATCCATCTGCTACTCCAAAAGATAGGCGTATTGCTCTACCCACTCTTCGAAAGCCTCTGTATCCTCTAATTCTATGCTATTTTGTTGCATATCTTTAATAAGCATGACCGAAAATTCACTTGGAAGTTTAAAAGAGAACTTTATTGCATTCTCTATCGCTTCTTGTGGGGCATCTTGTAACTTTGCAACAAGTGCAGAAATAAGAGCAAAGAGGAGTTGGGTATCCTCTTCTAGCTCTACCTCTTTCCCTTCTAGTATATCTTCGATATTTGGGAGGCGGTGCATTACCTTTTTAAAGCCAATAAAACCAACAGCTGTCTCTTTGCCTATGGCACCTGAGAGTACCTCTAATTCGCTTGCTTTTGGAATATTTGATTTTAAGACTCTATCGACATACTCCCAGCTTCTTGGAGTTGCAAAGGATTTCTCGTTGCTGCTTGGGTCGAAGTTAAAGAGTTTGCTACTATCAAAATTGAGAAAGGCGATAATAGCTGGCTCTATGCTCTTTTGGTACGCCCAACTCTTCCAATCTTCAAAGCTAACCTCCATCTCTAGGTGGATAAAGCGGTTAGCAAGAGGTGGTGGCATACGGTAGACGACTCCTCTATCGCTCTCGCTATTTCCTGCTGCTACTATTGCCCACCCTTTTGGCAGTTCGTAATCTCCCACTTTTCTATCGAGCACTAACTGATAGGCTGCTGCTTGCACCGATGGTGGTGCTGTGTTGATTTCGTCTAAAAAGAGAATACCTTGGCTTGCTGGCTCTTTTGGTAAAAAGTTTGGTTGTGCCCAGAGGGCTTCGTTATTGTTGCTATCAAAAAATGGAATGCCCTTTAGATCTGTTGGGTCAAGCAATGAGAGTCGTAGATCGATAAACTCTAAATTTTTCTCTTGTGCAATCTGTTTTACAATAGATGACTTCCCAATTCCAGGACTCCCCCAAATAAAGGTTGGAAGTTTTACATCTATTAATTTAGAGAGAGACTCTTTTAACTCGTTTGCTTTCATCTGTTTCCTTTGGAAAAGCTATTTGCTTTAATATAGCAGTTGAGAATTAAACTATTGTTAAATATACTCTTTTTTCGAGACTTTTTGTAAAAATTTTGGGTTATTGCTCATGATTCTAAGAAGTTCGTTATCTAGCTTAAAGTAGTCAAGGTACTCATCTTTGAGTGATGGGTTTAGTGCTAAATGTCTGTTTATCTCGAAGTTGTCTAAGTTAAAGAGCTCTTCTAAAATATTTTGGGGTGTGTTTGGATTGGCAGCGATAGCCTTTTTTTTGGTATAGTTTGCATCTTTGTAGAACTTCTCTATGAGGGTGCTGCTTAGGTTTGGGTTTTTGCAGAGCTCTTCGGCGATTTCGCTACCATATTTTGTATAGAGACTCTCTAAATCACTGCCCTCTAGTGCTGGGTTAGCGGCTAAGGCAAAATCTAACGCTCTATTTTGGAAGAGAAGTTGCTCTTTTATATCAGTAATCTCCCTATTTTGGGCTAAGAAGATGAGAGAGTCGCTGTTTGTTTTAAGAATAGTATTGAGTCTCTCTTTTGTGATCTTCTGGTTTTCAAGAAGTGCTTGAACCACTTCGTTATCCTCTTTTAAAAGGGTTATAAAGAGGTTATTATCTAAGTTTGGATTTTTGCAGAGCATTAGTAAGCTACTTTTTGTAGCTCTACGAAAAATTATCTCTTGTTGCTCTGGGTTTAGAGCACTGTTTTGGGCTAAGAGAGTGTCGAGCCTTGGAGCATTGAGGTTTAAGTAGTTATCTATAAGATCGCTTGGGATATTTGGATTTACAGCGATAAACTCTCGAAGCTCTCTTGGTTTCCACTCCTCTTGTTTTCTGGCATTTATTCTGTAGTTTGGCATTTTACTAAGTGCTTGTAAAACCTCTGCACTCTCGCTTGTTAAAGCGATCTCTAAAATAGTTGCAGGGGAGTGGACTATGTCATGGTGGTTAAAGTGGCTAAAGTGGGGGTAGAAGCGTTTTATGAAGCTTAGTGTTACATCGCGGTTGTCGTCGTTATCAAAGATCCCTTCATCGCCCCAGTCGTAGAGGGTAAAGAGCTTAAGAAATGTTGTATCATCAAAGGCACTTACCTTGAGGAGTCTTTTGAGTCGCTCTTGATTGTTCGAGAGCTTCAACGACATCAAGAGGCTATTTGGTTTAAGTGATTGGACATAGTAGTTCTCGAACTCCTCTAATTTAATTTCGGGTATCCCTTTTTCGTAGAGCTCAAAAGAGATTTGCTCTTCTAAGGGAGTAAGAAGTGTACTTAAAATGGTAAAAGCAATATCTTGATTCTCATTTTTATACTTAAATACTGCATTTACACCAAGTTTTATAGCAAATTTATGCAACTCTTCTTGGGTAAAATGAAGCACTTTTCCTAGAAAGAGAATGTTTTTCCCTTGATTCTCTTTTATAAGTTTATCTAGCTTTTGCAAATTCTAACTTCCTAAAATAAAATAGGATGCAATTGCTAAAGGAACTAAAGCAATTATTCTTTTTATTATAATACCTATTTGGTTTCCAATTTGGCAACTTGTACACTGTTTATATTTTTTTGCTTCATATTGTGCATAAAAGAAAAAGCCTATAAGAAGTAAAATAGACGATATTGTAGCTATTTTATCATAAGTATACCAGCCGTGAAGTGTCT
>JALVWQ010000011.1 GCA_027034975.1 Campylobacteraceae bacterium | reverse complement strand
GTGAAGATGTTCAGAAAGAGACAAAGAGTGTGAAATATGTAAAAGAGTTATCGAAAGAGGCAGCACAAAGAGCAAAAGAGATGCGATTTATTGTTGTAAAAAAGGGCGATACGCTTAGTTCAATTGCCTATAGAGCATATGGAAGAGCCTCTGCATATACAAAAATATATGAGGCAAATCCAGATATTGTTCGAAATCCAAACAGAATATATGTTGGAATGAGACTAAGAGTACCTGTTGATGATGAATATAAAGAGTTCCAAGGAAAGAAAAATGTACAATAAACTACTAATATTTCTCTTGGTTTTAGGTGGGGTTGCAATAGCAAATGAAAATAGACAAGAGAATATACAGGTAAAAATAACAGAAAAGATACCATATGTTACAATAAACGATAGTGGTACCGAAATAAAAATCTCACGAATTCAAGATACACACAATAGACTTACCGATGACTTTACAAAAACCTCTCGTGCATGTCCTCCACACTGTATTCAGCCTGTAAAGCCTATAGAGGGAGTTAAGACGATTGGTGAATTAGAGTTGATAGATTTTATTAAAAATAGAGTCTATACCAAAAAAGGAATACTTGTTGATGCAAGGCTTAAAAAGTGGTTCGAGTTAGAGACAATTCCTGGTTCAATAAATATTCCTTTTACTCTTGCAGTAGTTGATTCTGATAAAGTTAAAAAGGCTCTTTTTAAAGCACTAGGTGCAAAGGAGAAGGGTGATGGAACTTACGATTTTAGCCAAGCAAAGGATATGGTAGTCTTTTGTAATGGGCTTTGGTGTGGCAGTTCGGTAAAATTTTTAAAACAGATGGTTGCTAAAGGCTATCCAAAAGAGAAGCTATTCTACTATAGAGCAGGACTTCAAGGTTGGAAACTCTTGGGCTTAACAACTGTTATTCATGAAGCGATAGAGGCAAAATAGATTTTCTGATACTACTCCTTGCTATCCTTTTTTTATCAAAAAGAGTTTTGAACTCTTTTTGATAAACTCCTTTGCACTTTCTACGATAATTGTTGAAATTTCATGCTAATTCATTAGAATTTTGTATTGTTTTTTGTATTATGCTATAATGCAATATAAATTTCTTGAGGGGGACTGTATGTGTAAGAGTAAAATTAAAATTGCTGCATGTCTATTGGGGCTACTTATTTTAGGGTGTACCTTAAGCCACTGTAGTACACAAAAGGGTGCAGATGCAAATGCTACAGAGAATAATATCTCAACCGAGGGTGTGGCTGTACAAAAGGCAGTAGCAGATCTAGATGGTGATGGCATTGCCGATAGTAATGATGATGATATTGATGGTGATGGTCTCTTAAATAAAGATGAAGAGACACTCAATAGCGATCCATTTAATAAAGATACAGATGGTGATGGTAAATTAGATGGAGAGGAAGCGAAAAAAGATACAGATAAAGATGGCTTCTTGGATCTTCTAGAGTCAGCGAAAAAAGATAAAGATAACGATGGTGTTGTAGATGAATTAGATAGCGATGATTCAACTACAAATAACGATAGTGACAATGATGGATATAGCAATATTGCTGAGAAAAGAGCTGGCACAGATCCACTCGATCCACAATCGCATCCGCAACCTAAAGATACCGATAAAGATGGTAAGCTCGATAAAGATGAGAAGGGAAAAGATACAGATGGTGATAATAAAAGTGATGTTGTAGAGTCAGCTAAACTCGATCATGACAGTGATGGCGTAGTAGATGAACTCGATAATGACGATGCTAATCCAGCAAATGATAGTGATGGCGATGGCTTTAGTAATATCGATGAGAAAAATGCTGGTACTGATCCATTAGATAAAACATCATTCCCAGCTCCTAAAAAAGCAGAGGAGGCAAATACGACACCAGCAGTTGATGCTGTAGCAACTAAGCCATCACCAGAAGAGATTAAAATGGCGATTGAGAAGGAGATTAATGATATTCTCCAAGCAGAGAATATTGAGTTTGAAACTGATAGCTCTATGATTACACCAAAAGGGATAGAAGCTGTTAAAAAGATCTATGCAGTGCTTAAAAAGTATCCAAATGTAAAAATTGAAATTGCAGGCCATACAGATAGTGATGGTGATGCAGCCTATAATCAGAAACTCTCCCAAGAACGCGTTGATATGGTTAAAAAAGCACTCGTGGAGTTTGGTTTAAATGGAGATAGATTTACAACAAAAGGGTATGGAGAGAGTAAACCGTTGGTGCCAAATGATTCGCCAGAGAATAAGGCTAAAAATAGAAGAGTAGAATTTATTATCATAGGAGAGTAAAATGTTAGAGATTGCATCACAAATAGGTTTTTGTCTGCTTTTGGCAGGACTCTTAGGGCTCTATATTGGTTACCTTTTAGGGAAAGATAGCTGTAATAGTACCGAAGAGCTAATACAAGAGCACCATTAAGATATAAATAGCCTCTCTTTTCGAGGCTATTAACAAAGTGCAACTCCTTATTGCCTTACCAATAATAACTCTAGTTAACATTAAATTAACAAAATTGTATTATAATATCTCCAATCTGAGAGGATCTATTGGTATCGTAATAGATAACCAGTATTAGAGAGGAGAGTTTGTATGCGTCTTCTAGCTATCTATATTTTACTATTTACGCTTGTTTTACAAGCTCACACCATAACGACTGCAAAAGAGAAGAGGCTTATACTCAAGGGTAAAAAGATTGTGGAGCTCTTGTGCGATAGTACAAAGCTGCCAAAAGCCCAAGGTGAGATAGACTCGTTAGCTAAAAAGGTGCTTGAAAGCAAAGCTTGCGGTGCTATTGGAGATGCCAAGAGCAGAGCGGTTGCTTATTATCTTTTAAATAGTGAGCTTGCAAAGAGTAAAAAGCCCTTAGAGGTTCCTAAAGATGCAAAGTGTCCGGTGTGTGGAATGTTTGTCGCAAAATACCCAAAGTGGGCGGCGTTAATGGTGATTGATGGTAAGAAGTACTACTTTGATGGTGTAAAAGATATGATGAAATACTACTTCTTTGATCAAGACTTTCCATACGATCGCGGCAAGATAGAGAGCGTACAAGTTTCAGACTACTATACACTTGAGCCGATAGATGCCACGAAAGCCTTCTATGTGGTGGGTGCAAATATCTATGGACCGATGGGCAATGAGTTTATCCCATTTAAAACCCAAAAAGCGGCAGAGAATTTTAAGCAAGAGCATGCAGGCAGAGCCATAGTAAAGATGCAAGAGATTACTCCTCAAATGGTACTCTCCCTAGATAGAGAGAGGTAGGAGATATGGTAAAAGAGTTTATAGTTTTAGCATCGATATTGATACTCTTTATACTCTCTATGCTATTACACTCTTTACTTTTTGATACCAAGGGATCTAAGAGTGCCTATAGATCTATTGTGGCTCTTACCCATATTGTAGAGCCCTCTTTTGCCCCCTCTAGTTTCGAGCCGATAATTCGAAAGGGTAAAAAGAGCCGAACAAATAGTATCTACCCTGAGTTACCACAAATTAACTACTTGGACTTTGCATATGCTCAATAACTCATTCTTCTACTTCTTTACCCTATCGCTCTTTAAAAATAGAAAACGCTACTTTGCAATTGTTACAATCTCTACTCTTGTCATTTTTCTTCTAAGCAGTGTACTCTTTCTCTCCGATTCTATTAAATATTCGATAAATTCTCAGTTAGAGCTAGAACCAGACCTTATTGTGCAAAAGCGACTAGGCGGAAGGGTAGTCCCTCTTGATGAGAGTATAGTCGATACAATCGCAGAGATCTATGGGGTAAGCCAAGTGACAAAACGGGTTTATGGGCGTTACTACTTCGACAAAGAGTATAGTGCACTCATCTTTGGGGTTGATTTTTTAGATGAGCAGAGCAGTAAAGCTTTGGCAAAACTCTTAAATAGAGAGGATTTAAAGCGTTTTCTCTCTTCAGAGAGTATGTTGGTAGGGGAGGGTGTTTTTAACTACTTTAAGAGCCATTTCTACCCCAAAGCCTATAACTTTTTAACCCCTAGTGGAAAGATAAAGAGTGTTAAGATTCTCAAAGTGCTTGATAGACGCAGTAATCTCTTTAGCAATAACTTAATAATTCTCCCACAAGAGTTGGCAAAAGAGATACTTGGACTAAAGAGTAATGAGATTAGTGATATTGCACTCAATGTTCCAAACCCAGATGAAGCAGCAAATATCCAAAGAAAACTTGAGGGGCTCTTTTTGAATGCCTTTATAAGTGGCAAAAGAGAGATGCAAAAGGAGTATGAGAACCTCTTCAACTACAAAGGGGGGCTCTTTTTGGCACTCTATCTTATAGTGGTTATGACACTCTCATTAATTCTCTACCAGAGATACTCGTTGGCAAACTCGCTTGAGAAGAGAGAGGTTGCCATCTTAAGATCGCTTGGGTGGAGCATCAAAGATCTTTTAGGGCTAAAAGCGTTAGAGAATATTATGCTTGTACTCTTCTCATTTACTCTTGGGCTCTTTTTAGGATACCTTTATGTATTTATACTCAAAGCACCCCTACTAAGCGAGCTCTTTTTAGGGAAGAACCTACAGACGCAAATAGAGTTTTTACCACACATCGACTATTTAAGTTTGGCAACCATTTTTATTCTCTATGCAACAACATTCTTAAGTGCTGTGCTTATTCCTGTCTGGAGAGTTGCAACAACAGAGCCTAAAGAGGCACTCAGTTAAGGGGAGCAGATGGTAGTTGTAGAGCAGTTAAACAGATGGTACACAATCGATAAAAAGCGGCACCAAATCTTAAAAGATATTAGCTTTCATGTAAAGAGAGGTGACTTTGTGCTTCTTAGAGGAGTAAGCGGCAGTGGCAAGACCACGCTTCTTTCGATTTTAGCAGGCTTAGAGAAGCCAAGCTCCGGAAAAGTTTTAATAGATGGTGAACCAATAGCCAAGCTCCCCGATATACACCTAAGCCACTTTCGAGCCAAAAAGGTCGGTATAATTTTTCAGCACTTTAATTTAATCGACTCTCTCTCTTTACAAGATAATGTTTTAGTACCGTTAGTTGCCCTAAAAATAGGACTTCAAGAGGCAAAAGCGATGGCAGAGAGAGCCTTAAAGAGTGCCAATATTGCCCACAAGAGCGAAGCCTATCCTACGAAGCTCTCTGGTGGCGAGAAGCAAAGGGGCGCTATTGCAAGAGCCATTGTGGCTGACCCACCGCTACTTTTGTGCGATGAGCCGACAGCCAATCTCGATAGAGCAAACTCGCTACTCTTTATCGATGCCCTTCATAAGCTCCACCAAGAGGGGAAGACAATTATTGTCGCCACGCACGATCCGATCTTTGATGCAATCGACTTCCCTCACACAATAATCGATCTGAAAGATGGGCAGATAGTATGAATCCACTCTTTCTAAACAATCAAGTGATTGTCTATCTCTTTAGCGAAGCGGCACTTTTGGCTTTGACAATTCTGCTCTTTGCAAAGATAGTAAAGTTCTTGTGGTTTTGGGATTTCAGAAGCTACTCAAATAGACAACTCAAGCTCGAGAAAGAGGCTTATTTAGCAATGACAATAGCGACACTCCTCTTTACACTCAAGAGTGTGCTACTCATCTTCTTTGTCCACACAATTGACAAACTCTCCCTTATTATACCCGGTGCAATGTGTGCTGCAGGGGTGATTAGTGCTAATAGTTATGGTATGGATTTACTCTTTATTAAGTTGACAGTTATCTTTACACTATTACTCTTTTTAATAGCAAATAGTTACGACCTTCAGGCAAAAACCTACCCACTCTTTCGCTTTAAGAGTTGGGTTCTCATAATAGCAAGCGGGCTAATATTTATCGAGTTTTTTCTCGATATAAGCTACTTTACACATATTGACACCTCTACTCCTGTTAGCTGCTGCTCTGCACTCTTTGGGAACCTAGAGGGTGCAAATCCACTCCCCTTTGGATTGGATATTACCAAGTTGCTACTGCTCTTCTATATGCTCTATCTTGGCACTATTATCGCCCTTACACTCGAGACAAAAACAATAACACTGCTCACACTCCTGCTCTTTGGAGTTATCGCCTACTATGGGGTTGTCTACTTTTTTGGAACCTATATCTATGAGCTTCCAACGCACAAGTGCCCATTCTGTATGCTCCAAAGAGAGTACTACTATGTAGGCTATCTTTTATGGGGGAGTCTCTTCTTTGGGCTCTTCTTTGGGGTAATTTGGGTTATAATGTCACAAGTTGGTTACAATATTACAAAAGCAAAGTGGGCATCGATGCTGCTATTAACGCTCTTTGTAGCACTATGCAGCCTCTATGTGGCAATCTATTACTCAAAAAATGGAGTACTTTTATGAAACAGATACTAAAGATTCTGCTTACCGTTATTCTCCTTGTAGTTGTGGCAATCTTGCTCCTTTCGGTGCTAAAAAAAGATGCTCCAATTGTTGTAGTTAAAGGGAATCTTGCACAAAAGCCTCTCCCTATTAAACTTAACAAGACAAACGATACAGAGTGTGCGATGTTGATTAAAACTACTCGCAATGCTGCTGAGGTTGTTGCCCCCGATGGAAGAACTTGGTTCTTTGATGACCCAGGATGCATGGTAAAGTGGCTTGAGAGTAAACCCTTTAAAGAGCAAGTAAAAATTTGGGTCCATACTATCGATACAAATCGCTGGATAGATGGAAAAAAAGCAAAGTATGGCGTAAAAGACCATACCGCAATGCATTATGGCTTTGGAGCACGTGAAAAAGAGAATAATGAGACGATAGACTTTAAGCAGATGCAGCTTAGAATCTATAGAGGAGAGACTCTCGCAAATCCAAAATTCCGTGCAAAATTATTAGGAAAGTAACTATGGATAGTATAGATCTAATTTCACTGATTACAATAGCATTTTTAGGCTCCGTAGGGCACTGTATTGGAATGTGTGGCGGTATTGTCATTGCATACTCGAGTGCAAAGATAGATGGTAAATCACCAAAACTCAGTCAAGCAGCAGCCCATTTAACCTACTCGCTTGGGAGAGTTACAACCTATACCGCTATTGGTGCAATATTTGGGGCAATCGGTGGTGTCTTAAGCATGAACAATATCGCTATCGCAAGCCTAACAATCTTAGCAGGACTCTTTATGATCCTAGCAGGACTCTCGCTTATAGGCAAGTTTAACTTCTTAACGAAGCTTGAGCACAGCTTCTCAAAAGCAAAGTGGTATCAAAAGATCTTCCGCCAAACGATCGCCTCTAAATCTATCGCAAGCTTCTATATTTTAGGGCTGCTTAATGGCTTGCTCCCATGCGGCTTAGTCTACTTCTTTGCAGTAACAGCCGCAAGCACAGGTAGCCCATTTTGGGGTGCAGTGGTAATGCTTATCTTTGGATTGAGCACAATTCCCTCTCTCTTTACACTTGGTTTCTTCTCTGGGCTCTTTACCAAAGGGAACTTTCGCCAAAGTGCAATGACACTTGCTGCAATAATTGTGGTACTCTATGGCTTCTATACAATCTACCGCGGTTACGACTTTATTAAACACCCAAACAAAAGCCTTCTGAACTGTTGCAGCACAACGGAAGATAAGAGTTTAGAGAAAAACAGCACAATGCTTAAAAAATTCAAAGTTCAGTAGGTTTTATAACAAAAGAGAACTAAGAGAGTCAAATAGCACTTTAAGTGCTATACTTGTAGAATACTATTTGTAAGGTATTTAGAATGAATAGGAGCTGCTTGAGGCTTGAGGGAGGAGAGTGGGTGCAAATAATTGATAATATTACGCAATTTTTAGGTGATGATATTCAAAAGAGTCTAAGTAAGAGCGATAAGCTTAAAATCGCAGCTGCGACATTTTCTATCTATGCATACGAAGCACTCAAAAACGAGCTTCAAAAAATTGACTCTTTAGAGTTTATCTTTACTGCACCCACCTTTACGCCTAATGAGGCAACCGATAAGTTCAAAAAAGAGAGTAGAGAGTTTTTTATTCCAAAAAATAGTCGCGAAAAGAGCTTTTATGGCACAGAGTTTGAGATAGAGTTGAAAAATAAGCTCACCCAAAGAGCAGTTGCAAAAGAGTGTGCTAAGTGGATAAGGCAAAAAGCCACTTTTAAATCAAACAAAACCTCAGCTCCTATGCAGCAGTTTGCCTGTATCGAAAAAGAAAATAGCAATATTGTCTATATGCCTCTTAGCGGTTTTACTACTGTCGATTTAGGATACCAAAAGGGGAATGCTATCTCAAACTTTGTAAATAGAATCGAAGGTCAAGCTACACAGAGCTATTTGGATCTTTTTCATCAAATATGGAGCGATAAAGAGAAGCTGCAAGATGTAACCGAATCGATTATAGAGCATATAGAGACAATTTACAAAGAGAATGACCCAGAAAAGATCTACTTCTTAATGCTCTATAATATCTTTAATGAGTTCTTAGAAGATCTCAATGATGATTTTCTGCCAAACGATCAAACTGGATTTAAAGATACCCTTATATGGAAAAAGCTCTATAACTTTCAAGCTGATGCAGTAACAGGCATTATTAATAAATTAGAGAGATACAATGGGTGCATTTTAGCAGATAGCGTAGGGCTTGGAAAAACCTTTACGGCACTTGCAGTTATCAAGTATTATGAGTTACGCAATAAGTCTGTTTTGGTGCTTTCTCCAAAGAAATTGGCTGAGAATTGGCTTAATTACAATAGCAACCTCAAAACAAATATATTTGCAAAAGATCGATTTAACTATGATGTATTAAACCATACTGATCTCTCAAGAAGCAGCGGCTACTCACATGGAATTGATCTCTCAAGAGTCAATTGGGGCAATTACGATCTGGTAGTAATTGATGAATCGCATAACTTTCGCAATGTAAGTAGCTATAGAGATAAAGAGACACGATACGAAAAGTTGATGAACAGAGTTATCAAAGAGGGTGTAAAGACAAAAGTGCTTATGCTCTCTGCAACACCGGTAAATAACCGCTTTGCAGATTTGCGTAACCAGTTGGCATTAGCTTATGAGGGCAAGAGCGAAGAGATCAATAAAAAGCTGCACACCAAAAAAGGAATCGACGAAATCTTTCGCCAAGCCCAAGCGGCATTTAACCAGTGGTCAAAACTACCGCCGCAAAAGAGAACAGCCGCAGCTATTTTAAATATGCTCGATTTTGACTTTTTTGAGTTGCTTGATAGTGTTACAATTGCAAGGTCGCGAAGGCATATTCAAACCTTTTACGATACTAGTGAAATTGGCACCTTTCCAAGACGCAAAAAACCGCTCTCCTTTCACCCTAAGCTTACAACAAAAGAGGATATTATAGGCTTTAACGATATCTACAAGCTGCTATCAAAGCTCAATTTAGCTCTTTATGCACCAATTAGCTATATTTTCCCAAGCCGCTTAGCAAAATATGAAGCACTATACGATACCCAAGTGCATGGCGGCAGGGGCAAACTAAGACAGCAAGATAGAGAAAAGAGCCTTCAGGCACTAATGACCACAAATCTTTTAAAGCGGCTAGAGAGTTCAGTCTACTCCTTTAGAATTACCCTAGAGAAGCTAAAAGAAAACTACACCCAAACCTTAGAGCAAATTAACCGATACGAAGAGGGCAGTAGTGATATTAACGATATTTTTAAAAAGATAGCACCAGATGAGCTAGATGACGAAGAGCTTTTAAATCTAGACGAAGCTTCAACAATTGGCAAAAAGGTAAAAATTAGCCTAGAGGATATCGATACCCTCTCGTGGAGGCACGATTTAAATAGCGACCTAGAAATAATCAACACCATCTTAGAGGAGATGCAAAAGATAACCCCACAAGATGACTATAAACTAAAACACCTCAAAGAGCATATCGAGTATAAAATAGAAAACCCAATCAACAAGGGCAATAAAAAGGTGCTAATATTTACCGCTTTTGCAGATACTGCAAACTACCTTTTTAAAGAGCTTGCACCCCACTTTTTAAAGAGCTATAACTTGCATACGGCACTCGTTACAGGCTCAAGCACTCCCCAATCAACGCTGCAAAAAGGGTACGATTTTCAATCGATTCTTACACTCTTTTCGCCCCTTTCAAAAGAGAAGGCCCTTACAATCCCCCAAGAGCCAAATGAGATAGATATACTTATAGCAACCGATTGTATCTCTGAGGGGCAAAACCTGCAAGATTGCGACTACCTTATTAATTACGATATCCACTGGAATCCGGTAAGAATAATCCAACGCTTTGGGCGAATCGATAGAATTGGCTCACAAAATAGCCAAATCCAGCTAGTAAACTACTGGCCAGATATTACACTAGATGAGTATATCAACCTCAAAGAGCGGGTAGAGAACCGCATGGTAATAACCGATGTTACAGCAACAGGTGATGACAATATCTTAAGTGCCAAAGCAAACGATATAAGCTACCGAAAAGAGCAGCTTCGCAGACTTCAAGAGGAGGTTATAGAGCTAGAGGATCTAAAAACCGGTATTACAATTACCGATTTAGGGCTAAACGAGTTTAGAATCGATCTGCTTAGCTACATTAAAGAGAATAAGAGTTTACAAAATCTCCCAAATGGGCTGCACACTGTTGTGCCAGCAAACCCACAAATGGGGCTAAAACCAGGTGTTATATTTGCTCTGTTAAATCGCAACCAAAGTGTCAATCAAAATTGGCAAAACCGCCTGCACCCCTACTATTTAGTCTATATTAGCAACGAAAAAGAGGTGCTCGCTAACCACACCGAGGTTAAAAAGATTTTAGATTTAGCAAGAGTGGCTTGTAAGGGCAAAAGTTCCCCAATTAAAAGGGCATACCAAGCCTTTAATGCCCTAACAAAAGATGGTAAAGATATGCAGCACTACTCTTGCCTTTTAGATAGTGCAATCGCCTCTATTATCGATACCCAAGAGCAAAAGGATATAGACTCCCTATTTAGCGGCGGCAAAACAACCGCTTTGAGTGCCAAAATAGAGGGCTTAGAGGATTTTGAACTTATTAACTTTATTGTCATCCAAGAGGTGCAAGATGCTCTATAGTTTTCCGCCACAAGCACAATATGGCAAAGTTATTCCCAAAAGCAAGGTATATGAGCATAGCGATATAACAAGCAGCCTGAAGCAAAAGTTTGTAAGCCAAATAGATAAGATTATCTGGAGCTACAAACTAGCCCAAGAGACAATAAACCTGCCCCCAACCCCCAAAGTGCCAGAAATTGAGGTGCTAAGCATCTATCTAAAGGGCACTGCGATTGATGATGCAGTGCTAAAAGCTATCGATAGAGCAATTCCATTGCCAATTCTATTTTGTATCCATAGAGTCGATAAAAAGATGCAGCTTGTGGCAGCATATAAACGCCCAAGCGAAGCAGCAACAAAGCGGTGGGTAATCGAAGCTTACTTTAAAAGCGATTGGTTTAGGAGCACTTCGCCGCCTCGCCCACTGCCAGTAGCTCTTAATTTAGAGAGCCTCTATATCCAAATAATCAAAGCCCTTATGCCACAAAACTTAAATGCAACACAAACCCATAATATAGAAGCAGAGCTGCAAAGAGCCCAGCAAATTGCTATAAAAGAGAAAAAATACCAACAGCTTCTTGCCAAACGCGATAGGCAAAAGCAGTTTAATAAAAGGGTGCAGCTAAACCAAGAGCTTCACAAGCTAAAAGAGGAGATAGAGATGTTAAAATATGCCAACAAAGAGGAGCAAAATAGATGATACAAAAGTTAGATTTTCAAAGCCCAGACTTTACAGCTAAGCATATAGAGAAGATTGCCGCACTTTTCCCAAATTGTGTAACGCAGGTGCAAGATGAGAGTGGCAATTTAAAAAGAGTCATAGATTTTGATCTGCTCAAACAAGAGCTAAATAGCGATATAGTGGAGGGCACTAAAGAGCGTTACCGCCTAGAGTGGCCAGGCAAAAGAGCCGCTCTTGTAGCAGCCAATACCCCAATAAGCAAAACCTTGCGACCAGCTAAAGAGGAGAGCGTAAACTTCGATACCACAAAAAACCTCTATGTAGAGGGCGATAACCTAGAGGCCCTAAAACTCTTGCAAGAGAGCTACTTAGGGGCAGTAAAGATGATCTACATCGATCCGCCATACAACACAGGAAAAGATTTTGTCTATAAAGATAACTTTGCAAAAAGCCGCGAAGAGGAGCTGCAAGAGAGTGGCCAAATAGACGAAGAGGGCGGCAGATTGGTAGCTAATTTAGAGAGCAATGGACGATTTCACTCTGATTGGCTTAGTATGATGTACCCAAGACTTAGGCTTGCAAGAAACCTGCTTAGAGATGATGGGGTTATCTTTATCTCGATAGATGATAACGAAGTACATAATCTAAGAAAAATTTGCGATGAAATTTTTGGGGAGGGGAATTTTATCACTCAGTTTGCATGGAGGCGTACTGATAATCAAGCAAATATTGGTAGTATTGCAAGAGTTAAAGAATATATACTGTCTTATTCCAGGGATAAAACAAAATTTTCTTTTAATAAAATGCCTTTATCAGATAAAGCCAAAAGTGAATATGTCTATTCCGATGAGTTAGGTAAATTTAGAAGAAAGAATATTATAGATAAAAGTAGAGGCAAAAAGCAATACGAAATAATTGCTCCAAATGGTGATGTATTAACTGGTCCATGGATGATTGAACAAGATGAATTTTATAAGTTAAATAAAGAAGGTAAAATATATTGGGCAAACCAAAAAATGCCATATGGAAAAAAATATCTTCATGAATCAGAAGGACAAATTATAAGTGACTGGTTAACAAAAGATTTTGGAACAAATCAGCGTGCTAGCACAGAAATTTTTGAACTATTTGGGAGTAGATCATTTGATTTTTCAAAACCTACAACATTAATACAAACTTTGATTCATATAGCTACAAACAAAGACGACATCATCCTCGACTTCTTTTCAGGTTCTGCCACAACAGCCCATGCGGTTATGCAGCTCAATGCCGAAGATGGAGGGAATCGCCGCTTTATTTTAGTGCAGCTGCCAGAGCCTACCGATGAAAAGAGCGAAGCATACAAAGCAGGCTACAAAACAATTGCCGAAATAGGCAAAGAGCGAATCCGCCGTGCCGGTAAGAAGATAATGGAAAATGTAAAATTGAAAATAGAGAATGAAAAAGAGAATTCAAAATTCAAAATTCAACATTCAAAATTAGACATAGGCTTTAGGGTATTAAAGGTAGATAGCTCTAACTTTAAAGATATCTACTTTAACCCAGATAGCATAGATAAAAGCAGCCTCTTTGATACAGTTGAGCATATTAAAGAGGATAGAACGCCACTCGATCTGCTCTTTGGTGTGCTTGTTGATTGGGGAGTCGATTTAAGCTTGCCAATAAAGAGCAAAACAGTTATGGGCAAAGAGATCTTTATAGTCGGTTATAACGACCTCATAGCCTGTTTTGAAGATGAGCTAGATATAGAGTTTATAAAAGAGCTTGCAAAAGAGGATGCCTTGCGTGTAGTATTTAAAGAGAGCAGCTTTAAAGATGACGCTACCAAAATAAACACCGAACAGATCTTTAAACAGCTAGCCCCAAATACAGATGTGAGGGTGATATAATCTATGTGTCGATATACCCATGGTAATAGAGATATTAATAGCTTTTTAGAAGAGATCTACAATAGGGGTTTGCAGCGAAGTAGGGTATTGAGTGATATGGATATAATAAAGCTACTTAGCACTATTGGTATTTTTCGTTTTAAAGGATATTTATATGCCTTTCGTAATGAACTCGAACGACACACAATTGATGATATTTTTACGCTTTACTATTTTGATAAATTTTTAACACGATATGTTATGGAGTTTACATCTTCTATAGAAACGCTTTTAAAAACGCATGTTGTAGAGCTTTGCTATAAGTGGGAGAGTAATCCCTTTTTTTATCTTTGTGCTGATAATCATAAATTTAAAGATTTTCGAATTAATCAGCCTACTTTAGATAACTGGAGAGCTAAAAAAAAGCGAGATGGAGAAGATGAAGAGAAATATACACACTATTGTCTTTACTACAAAAGTAAATATCTCTTTGAAAAGAATAGGAACATTTATCTTACTGAAGAAACTTTAATAGAGATAGATGAGAGTGTTAATTACCCTCCTTTTCACTATTTGGTCGAGAGTGCAACACTTGGTGCACTTATCTCTTTGATAAAAAGTATTAAAATTGGCAAATATGACTTATTGCGTGGGGTAGCGAGGGAGTTTGGTGTGAACCCAAAGCTCTTTAAACACTATCTTGAACGGCTCAATGAAGTTCGAAACCGTGCAGCACATCGTGAAAGGCTCTTTAATCGAGGATTTCGAAGTGTGCGTGCATTTGGTCAATATCATAGATTACGAAAGTCAATAGAACCTCACTGTTTTAGTGATGTTTATCTCTATTTCTATTTTATGCTTGGTAGAATCGATCAATATGACTCTTTTGATATTTTTTACAATAAAGAGATAGAAACATTGTTTACTGAGTATCGAAACGATAGACTTATTGCTGAAGACTCAAATGCTCTTAATCGAAAGTTAAGTCAAAATGATTTTAATAAAGTAAAAGATTTTATCTTGAAAGGTATGGGTATAAATAAAAAAAGCCGACCATAGCAAGGTGATAAAATATCCCTTGCCAGAGGAATCGGCGTTTGTGACAGTTTAATTATAACGAAAAAAGATTAACAAAATGTAAACTATATTAGCAAAAATAGAAAAATATGCAAAATATTTAAAAGGTAAGATATGGGTAAAGGAGTAGAATGAAGATCCGTTTTAAGCATCAGCGATACCAAAAAGAGGCGGTTGATTGTGTAGTAGATTGCTTTATTGGGCAGCCAAGAGTTGAGGGGATAGAGTATCGCGTAGATCCAGGACGCAAAAAGCTTAGCAAGGGGCAGCAGAGCTTTGAGGTAGAAGAGGAGATAGAGAGCGGCTTTAGAAACCATGAGCTCCAAATGAACAAAGAGAAGCTCTTAAGCAATATCCAGCAGGTGCAGCAAAAGCAAAATTTGCCAATGGATAGTAAGCTTGTAAGCGATAGTGTAAGCGAGGTAAACTTAGATATCGAGATGGAGACAGGCACAGGAAAGACCTATGTCTATACAAAGACAATTTTTGAACTCTATAAGCACTATGGGTGGAGTAAATTTATTATTGTAGTGCCAAGTATTGCGATTCGTGAGGGTGTTGCACAGAGTTTCTCGCTTACAAAAGAGCACTTTTTAGAAGATTACGGTATGCAGGCTAGATACTTTATCTATAACTCTAAATCGCCCCAAGATATAAAGAGCTTCTCTACCGATGGCGGAATACAAGTAATGATTATTAATGTACAAGCCTTTAATGCCGAGGGAAGAGGAAGATCTGAAGATAGTCGGAGAATTTATAGGGAACTTGATGAATTTGAGTCACGGCGACCTATTGACTTAATAAAAGCGAATAAACCTATACTTATTCTCGACGAACCACAAAAGATGGAGGGGAAAAAGACAGTAGAAAAACTTAAAGAGTTTGATCCGTTAATGGTTCTTAGATACTCAGCTACCCATAAAAG
>JALVWQ010000010.1:164611-170364 GCA_027034975.1 Campylobacteraceae bacterium | reverse complement strand
GGCGACATTATATTTACTCTCGAATACACCCAAGAGCTCGAAATTCTTCCAATTATCCAAAAATGGTTACCAGATTTAATTATTTTAGAGCCAAAAGAGTTAAAAGAGGCATATATTCAAAAACTACAAGAGGCAATAGATAATCACAAATAAAAATTAACTAGACAAATTTTGTCTCTTCTTTTTAGTACCATTAAAAAAAGGAGAGAGAATGCAAAACTACCTAATCTGCTATGATATTTTTGACAAAAAGCGACTCTATAAGGTAAGAAAAATCGCCTACTCTTACGCACTTGGTGGACAAAAGAGTGCAGTCGAAGCCCCACTAAGCAATAAAGAACTAAAGGAGCTCATAAACAAGCTGCTCGATATCATAAAAGAAGAAGATAAAATAAACATTATCCCCTTCTTAGGCGAACCGCTCTGTTTTGGAAAAGCTGAGTTTGTTAAATTCGATAAAGGATTAATAGTAATATGAATATAATAATTATTGATAAAAAAGAAGCTACCATAAAAACAACCACAACACAGCTTATTATCGATACCCAAAAAATTCCCTTTACCCTTATAGATACTATTATACTAGAGGGGCAAACAGAGCTAAATACCAAAGATATAAACCACCTTACTAAAAACTCTATATCGATAATAATTTTAAACTCCAAAAAATACTTAGCCTCTCTTATTACTGCACCAAATACAAAAAATGCCAATTTAAAACTTTCTCAATTTAAAGCCGCCCTTACGCCGCTACCAATAGCAAAAATTTTACTAAAAGATAAAATTACATCACATATTCTACAACTAAAAGAGCATAGCATAATCTTAAACAAATCTCGATATATGCAAAATATCGAAAAAGCTAGTAGCTTAGATGAACTCTTAGGAATAGAAGGAAGCTTCTCCAAACTCTACTTTACCCACTACTTTAGCCTATTTTCTAAAAAACTCCACAGCAATAAACGCACAAAACGCCCACCAAAAGACCCACTAAATGCTGTAATGTCATGGCTTTATACTATCTTTTATCATCTCATCACAACAAAACTGCTTGCATCTGGGTTTGATTCAAACATTGGCTACCTACATCGCCCATTTCGCGACCATAATGCCCTCTCTTCAGATATTTTAGAAGTAATAAGAGCCGATATAAACCAATTTATCTTTACCCTCTTTGAGAATAAATATCTCCTTAAAGAGCACTTTACCAAAAAAGGAGATGCCGTATATCTAAAATATGAAACTCGCAAAAATATATACCCTCTTTTACAAGAGTTTCAAGCCAAAATTGAGCCAAAAATTACAAACACAATCTCTAAAATAAGAGGTCAACTATGAAAAGAATAATCCTACTTAAAAACCAAAATACAAAAATTAAAATTCGCCAAGAATACATAGAGGTCTACACACCACAAAATAGCTTTGTAGTAGCAAAAAAGTTTATAAAAGCCTTCTATATAAACAAACTTGCTAAAATCTCTATTACTGTAGCTATTGAGCTCGCACAAATTGCACCACTCTACTTTATAGACCAAAATGGATACATTAAAGCCCAACTAATAGAGCCGCAAAATGAAACGCTATAACTTTATTCTCTCTTACGACATTGCCGATAGCAAAAGGCTTAGAAAAATTGCAAAAATTGTAGAAAAAGAGGCTATACGCATACAGTTTTCTATATTCTTGCTACCAAAATTTACAAAGCCCGAACTACTAGACCTCTTAGATAAAATCTTAAAAATCTACAACGAAAACGAAGACGATATACGAGTTTACAAAATTAAAAACAAAGGCATCAATATTGCTTCGGCCCTAAATCTAGACCAACCATTCAACTTTATATAAGGAGCACAAAAATGAACATTCAAGACCAAGTAGAACAACTTTTGCAAGAGCAAGATGACAACACAAACGAAATACTTTTACAAATCTTACAAGAACTCAAAAAGATAAATATTAATCTAAAAAGAAGTCTGAATAACAAAAACAAAAATAGAGACTACTACAACTTTGTAAATAGCTTGCGAGATAAGCTAAAACCAAAACCAAAAGAAAATATCTACCCAGAAATACGATTCGAAGATAAGACAATAGGAGTTTCAAAAAATGGCTACCTTTACGATAAAGCAACCAATCAAGATCTAAAAGCCCACGAAGCATATAAACTTTATCAATTTTTATATAAAAATCAAGATAAGCTAGATGATTACATAAACTTTGACTAAATTGTATAAGTTTTTCAAAATGCTTATACAAAAATTTTAATCTCTCTCGATTATATGGGCTTTTTTAAAAACTTTTTAAGATTGAGTTAATCTTATTTCAATATCTACTATGCCCAATAAATCGACTATTAATTTTTTAAAAATCAAAATTAACCACTTTAAAGCAAAACTTCAGAAATAACTCTATATAATAAAGCTCGATTCTTTGGTTCTTTAACAACCAAATGTTACTATTACAAACTAGACCCGATTTAAGGGGATTGAGACAGTTACTCCAGCCTCATATCCGTCAAATTTCAAAATTACAAACTAGACCCGATTTAAGGGGATTGAGACAAGTAAGCTCTTTACAAAAGCAAAAATAAATGCAAAAATTACAAACTAGACCCGATTTAAGGGGATTGAGACTAGACATTAAAAGCTTTGTACCTATTGCATACATTACAAACTAGACCCGATTTAAGGGGATTGAGACTGAAGTCTTTTTTATATATTTTTTTCTCTTTCTTAATTACAAACTAGACCCGATTTAAGGGGATTGAGACTTTTTTCATTTTGTATCCTTTTTGTTTAGATACCCATTACAAACTAGACCCGATTTAAGGGGATTGAGACCTAAGAGGCCTTAGCTTCTAAAAGGTTTAACCCGATTACAAACTAGACCCGATTTAAGGGGATTGAGACCTTATTGCCTGTTTCTATGTTTGCAAATTCTGTATTTTCATTACAAACTAGACCCGATTTAAGGGGATTGAGACTTTCTCTCTCTAGCTCTTTTGCTCTCTGCACTGCTCATTACAAACTAGACCCGATTTAAGGGGATTGAGACATTTTTATTCTAATTCCTCCTTTTCTTTCACATTACAAACTAGACCCGATTTAAGGGGATTGAGACATCCGTCGCCTTTTGCAACGCCAAAAACACAGCATCATTACAAACTAGACCCGATTTAAGGGGATTGAGACTTTTTAGAGCTTTTGCATGGTCTTTAGCTGCTTTGTATTACAAACTAGACCCGATTTAAGGGGATTGAGACATAATAGCATACTTTTCTTCACCAAAAATATAAATTACAAACTAGACCCGATTTAAGGGGATTGAGACAGAAATGGAAGTTGAAATTGAGTTTGACAACTCAAATTACAAACTAGACCCGATTTAAGGGGATTGAGACGACTGCCTGAAAAGCGTCGCTGTTAAAAAAAGTAAATTACAAACTAGACCCGATTTAAGGGGATTGAGACTACCTAAAAGTAACTTTTAGCGGCTCGCCTCTAAATTACAAACTAGACCCGATTTAAGGGGATTGAGACTTAGTAATGATTACAGTATCATTACTATTAGAAATTACAAACTAGACCCGATTTAAGGGGATTGAGACAAAGTTACTAAATCGTTTGTAGGAGGCGTTTTGCATTACAAACTAGACCCGATTTAAGGGGATTGAGACGAGAGCTTTTTTAACTTAGCTAAAGTTACTAAAATTACAAACTAGACCCGATTTAAGGGGATTGAGACCTTCTTGTTTTTCTCTCACCTCTAAATCTAACATTACAAACTAGACCCGATTTAAGGGGATTGAGACCACTTTAGAGATTGAGTTTTAATCCCTATTTCATATTACAAACTAGACCCGATTTAAGGGGATTAAGACGAAAGCCTTTCAGCTCATCATAACCGCAGTCGTCCGTATTACAAACTAGACCCGATTTAAGGGGATTGAGACTATTCTATTTTTAAGAGTTTGCCATCTCTAATGAATTACAAACTAGACCCGATTTAAGGGGATTGAGACCTTAAAGGGGCGTTTTTTTCTAATAATTTATCAAATTACAAACTAGACCCGATTTAAGGGGATTGAGACTTGAAGTAACTTTTTTGATAACTTTAAAAGCTACATTACAAACTAGACCCGATTTAAGGGGATTGAGACCTTGAAGTAACTTTTTTGATAACTTTAAAAGCTACCAATTACAAACTAGACCCGATTTAAGGGGATTGAGACGCCACTTCAAGATACCGCTCTACCAATTTACCCATTACAAACTAGACCCGATTTAAGGGGATTGAGACCTACTGATTACGCCATTTTTTATTGCCTCTTTAGTGATTACAAACTAGACCCGATTTAAGGGGATTGAGACTTAGTGGCTACAATAGCTTCCGTTAAATCTTCTTTATTACAAACTAGACCCGATTTAAGGGGATTGAGACCTTGTTGAGTGTAAATATGTTATTCATAGCCACTATTACAAACTAGACCCGATTTAAGGGGATTGAGACTTTTGGGTTGTAACATAACCCGTCTTTGCAACCTTATTACAAACTAGACCCGATTTAAGGGGATTGAGACCCTAAACTTTTTAAACTCAAACTTAATGATTTAATTACAAACTAGACCCGATTTAAGGGGATTGAGACGGTAATGAGTTTAAGAATTTTAATAGGTCAATTGCTTATTACAAACTAGACCCGATTTAAGGGGATTGAGACTTAACTTCTCCCCGTAAACAACGGGAGAAGTTAAATTACAAACTAGACCCGATTTAAGGGGATTGAGACAGTGCCACTGGTCTGTTATAGTACCGTTGTCTGATTACAAACTAGACCCGATTTAAGGGGATTGAGACCCTTACCAGACGGTTCAGCAGCTTTATTATCAGCAATTACAAACTAGACCCGATTTAAGGGGATTGAGACTTTTATCTCTTTGCGATAAGTAATCCAATCTTGTAATTACAAACTAGACCCGATTTAAGGGGATTGAGACAAAGCAAAAAGCCTTTTATAAAATATTTTTTGATAATTACAAACTAGACCCGATTTAAGGGGATTGAGACCTCATTCTTAATCATAATATAGTCCATTTCACACAATATTACAAACTAGACCCGATTTAAGGGGATTGAGACAAAGTTCGCTTTCCATTTGTGAAAAAGAGGATTTTATTACAAACTAGACCCGATTTAAGGGGATTGAGACCATCTAGCCTAGTTTTATATTCACTTGCAGAATAAAAATTACAAACTAGACCCGATTTAAGGGGATTGAGACTATTAGGTGGGGAATACAATAATAGTTTTCAATTACAAACTAGACCCGATTTAAGGGGATTGAGACTTCATTATAATCTTTATAAAGAATAAATAAATCATTATTACAAACTAGACCCGATTTAAGGGGATTTTCCTCGTCGCTACGCTCCTGCGGGGTGAATTTGCTAACGCAAATGCACGAGACTACATACAAGCATTGCAACGTTTTGACCCGATTTAAGGTGGAGGAGAGCCGTTAAGGAAACAACAACTGCTTGTTGTTTTTAGGCTCGCACGGCGATTGCGTTGTTTACGAACAAAGTGAGTGAACCGCAAGACGCCAAAGGAACTCGCTACGCTCCTGTGGGGTGAATTTGCTAACGCAAATGCACGAGACTACATACAAGCATTGCAACGTTTTGACCCGATTTAAGGTGGAGGAGAGCCGTTAAGGAAACAACAACTGCTTGTTGTTTTTAGGCTCGCACGGCG
>JALVWQ010000010.1:0-164511 GCA_027034975.1 Campylobacteraceae bacterium | reverse complement strand
GGGGTGAATTTGCTAACGCAAATGCACGAGACTACATACAAGCATTGCAACGTTTTGACCCGATTTAAGGTGGAGGAGAGCCGTTAAGGAAACAACAACTGCTTGTTGTTTTTAGGCTCGCACGGCGATGCGTTTATGCGAATAAAATGAGCATAGCAGACGCCCAAAGCAATGTAAAACATCTGTAAAAGTTTAATACTTAATTACAAACTAGACCCGATTTAAGGTGGAGGAGAGCCGTTAAGGAAACAACAACTGCTTGTTGTTTTTAGGCTCGCACGGCGATGCGTTTATGCGAATAAAATGAGCATAGCATACGGCGAGACTTGTAGCAACTGCAAAGAAAGATTGCAACCATAGAAGTAATAAATATCATCCGCCCAGCCAAGTCGGTGCAAATATAAAATTTGCACAACACCTTGTCCTCACTCAGGCACGGAGTTGAAGCAGTTTAACTCCTAAGGCTTACGCCTTACCTTCGTTCGCCCGATTTAAGGTGGAGGAGAGCCGTTAAGGAAACAACAACTGCTTGTTGTTTTTAGGCTCGCACGGCGATTGCGTTGTTTACGAACAAAGTGAGTGAACCGCAAGACGCCAAAGGAACTCGCTTTCGCTCCTGCGGGGTGAATTTGCTAACGCAAATGCGTTAAGATTACACTTTAAAACACAAATTATTAAAGTTAAATAAAGTTTTAGTAAATATGTACTAAAATATGTACATATCAAAGGAGTTCCTATGCAAACTTTAAATTTTTCTCAAACAAGAAAAAATTTGGCTTCTACTTTTGACTCGGTTGTAGAAAATAGTATGCCTGTAATTGTAACACGACAGAATAAAGAGCCGGTAGTAATTATCTCTATGAAAGATTTTCGAGCCATAGAAGAGACAATCTACCTTATGCAGAGCGAAACAAATGCTAAACGATTAAATCGTTCGATTGCACAACTAGAAGCAGGTTTTGGAAATAAGCAAGAGCTTATAGAAGAATGATACTTATTTTTTCGGATGACGCTTGGGAAGATTATCTCCATTGGCAAGAGAATGATAAAAAGATTTTAAAAAAAATTAATAGACTAATAAAAGAGATTCAGCAAAATCCTTTTAAAGGTCTTGGAGAACCTGAACCTCTTAAGTGTAATTGGTCTGGTTATTGGTCTAGGCGTATTACTATAGAGCATCGATTGGTTTATAAAGTTAATGGCGAAAATTTAATGATTGCTCAGTGTAGATATCATTATCGATAAAAGGTTGCTAGTCCAAGAATTGTACGCTCTAACTTATAAACAAAAAAATTTTTGATTAATATTATGTATAGAAATATGTTTACAAAGGGTTAAACTCTATACCTCATTTAATTTTAAGATACAAAAAATTTTCAAAGTTCTTTTTTTAAAATCGTAATCAAATAAGAGTATTTTTTTCAAAAAATAATAATCTAGTCAATTTTTGTCTATATTTTCTATTACTATTTCGCTAAAAAAGGATATATTATGAAAATTAGAAATTATCATAAACTTGCTATAATAAAACGAGAAGCTAGAGGGTTTAGCAGTGCAATACCTTCTAAAAAACATTACTCTAGAAAAGTTAAACACAAAAAGGGCTATAGTGAAACTCTTTACTAATACACTAGGGCTATATATCGTAATATTTATCTTTGGCATTTTAGCTTACTATCTACAAGAGCTTAATATTGTAAAAGGAATTTGGGATTTTTGGGGAGTTTTAGATACATCGAGTGCAGTTGCTTTAGCTCTCTTAGCATTTTTTGCATACTATAACTACACAAAAGAAGATGATGTAATTAAAATATATTTTGAAATCAACGGAGATAAAATAGATAGTAACCTCTCTTTATTAAGAAAAGAGTTCTCTAGATCCGAAATTCTTGGTTTGCTAGGTATGATCCAAAAAGATCAAGAGAAAAGATTTAAATTAGCTTATTTCCAAAATCCAGAAATCCTAAAAGCTATTCAAAAGATCCAAAAAGGAGAAGGCAAAGAATTTACCATCAAACTCCAAGAAGATGAGAAAAGATATTTTAACTTTGATAGTTAATATATTCGCCAATAATAGATATGAGTTTCAATATTAGCCCTCCTCTCTTTGGCTTGAAATATTGTAACCAATTTTACTATTTTTTGCAATAGTATATATCGAGTATATGTTTCTAGATTTTATTGTCTATAATGTGTTTCAACTATCTTTTTTTCTTACAAAAAAAACTATACTATTGACTTTTTTGTATTTATTCGGTAGTATACTTCTTAATAAATAGAATAGTAACAGAAGTATAGATGTAAAATATTTTAAAAGAGTAAAATTTGGGTTAAAGCAAGTTTGCTTGTAACTTTATTAGTTTCGTATAGTCTCCTAAGTCAGCAAGTTTAAGTGCTTCGATATAGTTTTCTCTCTGTCTGTTCTCTTTTGCAAGTAAATTTTCGTTCCATTTTGTGGGCTGTAAGCCATTTTGTTTTAGGTAAATATTTGCTAACAATCTACTCCATCTACCATTGCCATTTAAAAATGGATGTATTTGCACTGCTCTATGGTGCAATCTTGAAGCAATTTCTATAGTATCAAAACTTTTATTTTCTTCCCAGTAGGCTAAATCATCAACTAATTTTTTGAGTTCTGTACCTACCATATAAGCTTTAACACCAATACTAAGTTCAACTTGTCTTAAAATACCTGCCCAACTCCATACATCACCAAACATTTCAGAATGGAGTTGTATAAGCCACTCGAAGCTAAAAGGTGCTAGTTTTTTGCTTGGTATTGATGATAAATATTTTATAGTGGCTTTTGTAATATTTTTAGCTTCGTAAAAGTATATTTCGTCTATTGTGTAAACTTTTGAGGTATCTAGTTTTAAGCCTGAAATATCATCTAGTGGTGTAGCATCTGCTATTTTTGTACTATCTCTCACTACTTAATTAGCCCATAAATATTTTTGATACTCACCTGTTAAAAATTGCATTTGAGTATCTTTTATTAAAAGTTCTAACTCTTTATTATTTAAACCTTGTTTCTCAAGAGATGATGTATCTTGTACTAAAGAGACAATATAGAGAGCTTTCTCTTTTGCTCTATTTTCTCTTAAAGTCTCAATGTCTATTAGCTCTTCCCCGGCAAAATCTAACCCTAATACTTCTGTTATTTTCTCAAGGGTACTTAATTTAACATCTTCACCTGCAAAAAATCGTGCTACTGTTCTGTTTCCTAAATTTGTAAGTTTTGCTATATTATCTATGGTTAAGCCAATAGAATCTTTTCTCTTTTTTACTTTTTTGAGTAGATCTACTCTTTTCATAACAAAACCTTTGGCATTTTTTATATTATGCCATAAATGGCATAAAAAATCAAATTTATGTATTAATCTTCTAACCCAAGCTCCTTAGCCAAGTATTGCCCTGTGTAGCTGCCAGTTTCTTTGTGGGTTTTAGCAAGCTCTTGTGGGGTGCCGGTGGCTACTATTTTGCCGCCTTTGTTTCCACCTTCTGGGCCCATATCGACTATATAGTCGCAGTTTTTCACTAAATCTAGGTTGTGCTCGATTACGACTACACTATTGCCAAGCTCTACGAGGTGGTGCAAGACACCAGTTAATCTATCGACATCGGCAAAGTGGAGTCCTGTTGTTGGTTCATCGAGAATATAGAGCGTTTTGCCGGTATCTTTACGGCTGAGCTCTTTGGCGAGTTTTATTCTTTGTGCCTCTCCTCCACTGAGTGTGGTCGCATTTTGCCCTAAGGTTATATAGTCTAAACCTACGCTTTTGAGGGTTTCGAGTTTACTTGCAATTGCTGGGATCGCTTTAAAGAAGTCGAGTGCTTCAACAACACTCATACTTAAAACCTCAGCGATATTTTTGCCTTTATAGAGTACTTCGAGAGTCTGCTCATTATAGCGTGTTCCTTTACAGGTGTCACACTCTACTAAGACATCTGGTAAAAAGTGCATCTCTATCTTTATCTGCCCCTCTCCTTGGCACTTTTCGCAGCGACCGCCCTTAACATTAAAGCTAAATCGCCCTATTTTGTAGCCTCTTAGCTGTGCCTCTTTAGTTTGTGCAAAGAGTTTACGGATCTCATCCATTACTCCTGTATATGTTGCTGGGTTTGAACGAGGGGTTCTACCAATTGGGCTTTGGTCGAGGTAGATAACCTTATCGAGATACTCTAAGCCATTAATCTCGACCCCCTCTACCCTATTGACTTTACGGGCACGGTTAAGGATCTCTTTAGCAGTTGGCAGGAGTGTTTGCAAAATTAAAGAGCTTTTACCGCTTCCGCTTACCCCTGTAATACAAACAAAGTTTGAAAGTGGAAACTTCACACTTAAATTTTGGATATTATTAAGATTTACATTGTTAATCTCGAGCCACTTATCGCTAATTGGTTTTTGTTTATACTCTATGGTTTTACGGCCAAAAAGGTAGTCGGCTGTAAGGGTGTCGGCTTTTTTTAACTCATCAACGGTACCACTAAATACTACTTTTCCACCAAATTTTCCTGCACCTGGCCCAATGTCGATAATGTAGTCGGCTGCTAAGATTGTCTCTTTATCGTGCTCGACAACAATAACACTATTGCCTTTATCTCGCAGTGACTGGAGTGTACGGATAAGCCGCAGAGTGTCTCGCTCATGCAAGCCGATACTTGGCTCATCGAGCACATACATAACGCCTGTAAGTCCACTCCCTATTTGGCTAGCAATTCTAATTCTTTGTGCCTCTCCACCGCTGATTGTTCGTGCATCACGGCTTAGGGTAAGATAGCCTAGCCCAACATCATAGAGAAAAAAGAGCCTCTCTTGCAGCTCTTTTAAGATAGGTGCAGCAATCAGCTCTTGTTGCGAGTTAAAGTGGCTAAAGTTTGCTTCGTTTGCGAAGTATTGGTATGTCTCTTCGATTGGCATATCGATAATATCGGCTATGTTTTTCCCCTCTATCTTTACAGCAAGCGACCTTGGTCGAAGACGGTGCCCACTACAGCCATCGCAGACTGTCTCGACCATATAGTCGTCGAAATCTTTGCTTTCGCTCGACATATCGTGAGCAATCTTTATAACCCCTGGCCATGGGCGTTTAAGCTTATGGCGTTTCCAAGTAAAGCTCACCTCCATTGGTAAGCCATACAAAATAGCCTTTTTCTGATGCTCTGGTAGCTGGGCGTATGGGATATTTATATCTATATCGTTTTGCTCACAAAATGCAGTTAAGAACTTAAAGTAGTAGCTCTTATTAAAGCCATAGAGTATCTTTATAGCACCATCGCTAATAGGGAGCTCTTGATCTATCACCTTTTTAAGGTCTAAGCGATAGCGAATCCCCAAACCGTCGCAATCTGGGCACGCCCCTTTTGGGGAGTTAAACGAAAAACTTACTGGCTCTAATGGCTCAAAACTCAACTTACAATCGAAGCAAGCTAGATGCTCTGAGTAGTGGTAATCTTTTCGGTTTAAGCCTACCTCTTCGTAGTTTATAACCTCTATCTCCACCTCGCCAAAACTAAGGTTAAGAGCCTTCTCGACATCTTGGGCGATCCGCTCTTTGCTCTCCTCTTTTACAACAACTCTATCGATTACCGCTTTAATGGTGTGCTTTTTTGTTTTGCTAAGCTCTATCTCGTCATCAAGCCGCACCATTACGCCATCGATCATAGCCCTTACATACCCTTTGTGGCGAAGCGACTCGATTAAATCGGCAAAGGTTCCTTTTTTACCCTTAGCAAGCGGAGCTAAGATAATTAGTTTTGCACCCTCTGGAAGTCGCATAACCTCGGTTATAATATCGCTAGCACTCATTTGCGAAATTGGCTTTCCGCACTGGTGACAATGCTGTTTTCCTGTACGAGCAAAAAGCAGACGCAAGTAGTCGTATATTTCAGTAATTGTACCAACTGTTGATCGCGGGTTTTTAGAGGTTGTCTTTTGGTCAATCGCAATTGCAGGGGTAAGCCCCTCAATTTTATCGACATCTGGCTTGCCTACTCGCCCTAAGAATTGACGAGCATAGCTAGAGAGCGACTCAATATAACGCCGCTGCCCTTCGGCATAGAGTGTGCTAAATGCGAGTGTCGATTTACCGCTACCGCTTATGCCTGTTACAACTACTAACTTATTTTTTGGAATCTCTAAATTGATAGATTGTAGATTATTCTCTCTTGCTCCAAAAACTTCTATTTTGCTACTCATATCTCCCTCTTAAAACCATATTTTATAAACTAACATTACTAAAATTACTAAATAGAGTACCACCATAGAGCGTTTATGGTGGGTATCTTTAATTCTTTCTTTTATCTTTAAGCCAAGTATTACTCCAATTGATGCCGCTAGGGCTAGGGCAATTACTAGGTGGAGGTTTAAATTTAAGTTATCAAATGTGCCGGCAAAGTATTTATATACTGTGCCAGAGACAGAGGAAAAGACAACAAAAAAGAGCCCAGCAGTTGCTGCCTTTTTGCTCGACATATGTAAAAAGCCAATTAGAATTGGTGTAAGCATAACCGAGCCACCAACACCTAGCATCATGGCAATTGTACCAATAATTAAACCAATAATAAAGAGTGTAAATTTAGTAAAGCTCTTCTCTTCTGCACCCTCTGCAGGTGTTTTTGCTGTAGCTACACGAAGGAGTGCAAAGAGAACAAGAACTAAAAATATATACTGCAGCATCTCTTTTGGCAATATGTCGGTAAAGTGTGCTCCAATAACACCACCAATTATGCCACCAATACCTACCCAGAGTCCTTCGTTTACCTCTAAAAGCCCTTTTTTATAGTTAAGATAGGAGCCATAGATTGAGCTAAAGAGCATCTGTACAACCGACATACCAATAGCTGCTTTAATATTAAAGCCAAGTAACATGAGCATTGGTACAAGTATCATGCCCCCACCAACACCAAAGAAACCAGCAATTGCACCAACAAATAGCCCAACTACAATTAACTCTATTAACATTCACTGTCCTCTCTAAAAACTAATCGTAGATTATAGCACTTTTTTTTAAATATGTTATAATAATGAGGGCGAAGGTAGAAGGTAGAAGGGCGAAGGATTTATTTTAGTTTCCTTTAACCTTCTGCCTTCTACCTTCATTCTTAATCAAAAAGGCATATAATGAAACTAATAACTTTAATAGCTTTATGTACTTCAATGGCATTCGCCAATTTTAATGCATCAATTAACCCTATAACACCACAAATAAAGAAGCGAATGGTCAATGGTGGCTCATACAGAGATGGTTGCCCCATTTCGCTAAATAACTTACGCTATCTCAAAATGAGCTACATTGGCTTTGACAATAGAGAGCACATTGGAGAGATGATAGTAAATAAAAGTGTCGCCAAAGAGGTAGTAGCAATATTTAGAGAACTCTACAAAGCAAAGTATCCTATTCGTAAAATGCGGCTTGTAAGCGATTATGGTGGGAGCGATTTTGCCTCTATCGAAGCCGATAACACCTCTGCCTTTAACTGCCGCCCTGTAGATGGCACCAATAGATGGTCGAAGCATAGCTACGGTAAAGCTATCGATATTAATCCACTCGAGAACCCCTATGTGAGCAGAAGTGGACACACATCGCACAAAGGTTCACTGCAGTTTCTAAAAAGAGTTCGAAAAGGGAGTAGTGCCACGCAAAGAGCCCTAATCTTACGGAACGACTTCATTGTAAAACTCTTTAAATCGTATGGTTGGCGATGGGGTGGCGACTTTAATTGCTGCAAAGATTGGCAGCATTTCGATAAGAGGTAGTGGCTACGCCACAGCCCCCTCTAAGAGACTCTTAAGCGTCTCTACAGAGATAATCTTTAGTTCAATATCTCTCCCTGCTACCTTTTCGCTATAACCTTGTATCTCTCTAAAGTATTTAAGATCTACTTCATTCATACAGACAAAGAGATCAGCTCCGCTATCGAAAGCCTCTAGCATAGCTCTTCCAGCTTTTAGGCTCGCAAAATCTCTATTGTATCCTACGAGACTCTGCCCAGCTTTTTTGTAGGCTAAATCGAAATCTACAACCTTTACGCCAGCCTCCAGTGCTAGATTTTTAATCTCGCCACTAGTGCCCGCTAGATCTTGGCTACCAATATAGAGTGCAATATTGCTTCTATCTAAAGAGTCTATATCGTGCTTTCGCTTTTTGATTGCAAGAGAGGTGATTTTATCTAAAAATCCTCTCTCATCTTTTAAGTGAAGCATCGATTTTACCGCTTCGATTTTGCTCTCTACGCTCTCGCCATTAAAGATATTATTCTCATACTCGCAGTATCGAATACCACTAAAGTAGTCGTTAATAACTTCGAGTATCTCCTCTTTATATTCGCTACTCTCTTCTACAATTAACTTATGTGCTAAGAGGATAATTGCATCGCCAATATAATTTTTTTTATAATTAAATGTCTCAGAGGCGTAGTGGTAGGGATAGAGTGTTTTATAATACTCAAGATTCTCTTGAGTCTGTAGATCTTTTGGAAGTTTATAAAACTGCTCTAAAAAGTCACTATCGTCAATTACTAAACCATTGCTTGCTCTATATGTCGAGAGGGGGTCGATAGTAAGCTCGCTCCCAAGTTTGTTTACAACTTCGCCTAGCTCTTCGTCTCCATTTACAACGAAACCATTAACTCTAAAGTAGAGATTCTCTTTTGGATAAGAGAAGTTTCGCTCCTCTTGTTTTATTAACTCTAGAACTTTGCTTAGCTTCGTACTCTTATCTAAAGTGAACTTAAATGGTTTATAGTATGGTAGATAGTCTGTTTTTGCATTAAAGAAAAAAGCTCTCATTGCTAAATTTACATTTGACACTTGTGGCTCCCCTAATTATTTTTTGGCTCTATTGTAATAAAAGTCGCATTAATCTGTGGTTATCTCTGTAATCAATTTTTCTAAATTAGGGGAGTTGCTAAGTTTTGTAAAATAGAGTCGCTAAAAGTGTTGCGATCCGCAAGGGAATCGCTCCTCTTTCTCCTCTGTAGCGGTTGCAAAAATAGTTAAAGGGGTTTGGGTCAAACGGGCAATTCGCTCTATTCTGTTAAGATTCTCTGGAGGGAATGCTACTAGCATCTCATACTCTTCGCCGCTCTCGCCTACTTTTGGCTCTATTACCTTAAGTGGTTTTGCATAGAGTCCACTCGATTTTAAGAACTTATTGGTATCACAGTAGAGCCCATCGCTTATATCCATACCAGCACTCAGCCACGGAGTCGAAGCCTTTACAAAATCTCTACGGAGTATCGGCTTATAAAATTTAGAGTCATCATTAATGCGTTCGCCACTTAAGAGCTTCTCTAGATCCTCTTTAACGCTCCCTAAATCGCCTGTATAAGCAAGTAGATCACCGGGATTTATTGAGTCTCGCTTCAGTGCTACTCTTGTCTTTCCAATCATAGTAATAGAGATACCAAGCTTATCGCTTCCTATTGTATCGCCACCTATTATCTCTATATTGTGCTCTTTAGAGAGTCTGTTAAACTCTCTGCTAAGTCGCTTAACTGCACCCTTTTTTATACTTTTAGGAAAGGCAACAGTAATAAGCATATATTTCGTATCGGCATTCATCGCTACCATATCAGAGAGATTTACCATAAAGGCTTTATAGGCTATCTGCTCCATACTCATCCAACCCTTTTTGAAGTGGCTATCCTCCCAAAAGGCATCCATAGCATAAACCCATTCGTCTATTAGTGCACCATCATCGCCAATATATGGTGTTTTAATTCTATTAATCCAGTAATTCTCTAAGTCCAAAAGGTTTTCCTTATAAATTATTCTCATTCTCTGGTTGTAGATATAATTATAACCAAAAGATTTAAATTTCATTAAAAATGCTACAAAAAGTAATTTTTTAAGCCAATATAGGACTTCTTAGAGAGAATAAACCCCCTTTTTGTGTAACATTTTAACACGATTTAAAAATTATCCTTCTCCAATAATGTATTATTAATCACTCTTATATATCGTAAGTACTATAATTGTTAAAAATTTACTTCAAGGGTACTGAATGCAGCTAGATGATGTGAAAATTTATGAGTATGATGCTGTTGTGGTAGGGGCTGGATTAGCTGGTCTCGCTGCAGCAAAAGAGTTAAAAGAGGCAGGCAAAAGGGTAGCAGTTATTACAAAACTACACCCACTTCGTAGCCATTCAGGTGCTGCACAAGGTGGTATTAATGCAGCTTTAGGCGAAGATGACTCAACTGAGTTACATGAGTTCGATACAGTAAAAGGGAGCGACTATCTAGGCGACCAAGATGCAATCGAGTTTATGTGCTCTAATGCCCCAGAGACTATACGCTGGGCAGAGAGAATGGGGGCAGTATTCTCAAGAGATGAGAAAGGCAAAATCGCTATTCGTCCATTTGGTGGCCAGAGTAAACCGAGAGCTTGTTATGCAGCAGATAGAACAGGCTTAACGCTTTTGCAAACTATCTATGAACAAGCTTTCCGTGCCGGTATAGAGGTATTTGATGAGTGGTACTGTGCTGATGTCCTGTATGAGAATGGCAAAGCAAAAGGTATTGCAGCCTACAACATTAGAACAAGTGAACCAGCAATCTTTAATGCGAAAGTTACTATGTTTGCTACTGGTGGTTATGGGAGAGCCTTTAAGATTAACTCTAACGCTCATGCAAATACTGGAGATGCTCTCTCTATCTTTGCTAGACGTGGTCTTCCTCTTGAAGATATGGAGTTTGTACAGTTCCACCCAAGTGGACTTGGAGGAAGTGGTGTATTGATTTCAGAAGCTGCTCGTGGTGAGGGTGGACGCCTTTATAACTCTAAGGGTGAAAGATTTATGGAGAAGTATGCTCCAAATGCCTTAGAGCTTGCTTCAAGAGATGTTGTTAGCCGTGCAATTATGGAAGAAATTCGCCAAGGAAATGGTGTTGGTCCAAATAAAGATGCTGTTTATATCGACTTAACACACCTACCAAAAGAGACTATTTTAACTAAGCTTCCAGAGCTTAGAGACTTAGCAATTACATTCTTAGGGCAAGATATGCTTAAAGAGCCTATTATGATTGCTGCAACTGCTCACTACTCTATGGGTGGAATTCCAGTTAATATTAGAACACAAGTGAAAAAATCCCCAACAGAGCTTGTAGAGGGGCTTTATGCTGCTGGTGAGTGTAGCTGTGTGAGTGTTCACGGTGCAAACCGTCTTGGAGCAAACTCTGTACTAGAGGCTCTCTTCTTTGGTAGAGTTGCTGGCCAATCAATGAAAGAAGATATTGATAATATTGAGCTAGAGAAAGCCACTAAAGAGGATGCCCAAAGAATGATCGACCAAGTAAATTGGACAAAAACAAACAATGGTCAAGAGAGAGTGTCAGCATTAAGAGCAGAGCTTCAAGAGTCAATGATGATGGATGCAGGTGTCTTTAGAACTGAAGAGTCGCTTCAGCGACAAAAAGAGAAGCTAAAAGAGATTTATGAGAGATACCAAAATATTAGAATCGATGATAAATCAAATACATTCAACACAGACTTACAAGAGGCTATTGAGCTTGGGCATATGATCGACTTCTCTCTATTTATCGTTGAGGGGGCATTAGCTAGAAAAGAGAGTCGTGGTGCACACTTTAGAGAAGATTACCCAACAAGAGATGATGCAAACTTCTTAAAACACACTTACGCTAAGTTTAGTGGAGATTATGAACTAGAGCTTGAGTATGGCGATGTTGTTTTGGGTAAATTTGAACCACAAGAAAGAAAGTACTAAGGGGTCTAAAATGAGTAAAACAAAAAAAATAACAATAAAAGCATTTCGATTTAATGCAGAGACAGACTACCTACCATACTACAAAAAGTATGAGATGGAGATTGGTAAAGATGAACTCATCTTAGATCTTCTTAACCGTATAAAGTGGGAGCATGATGGTAGCTTCTCTTACAGAAGAAGTTGCCGTCACGGTATTTGTGGAGCTTGTGGTATTAAAGTAAATGGAAAAGCGACGCTTGCTTGTAAACAAAATGCTATGGAGCTTGTAGAGTTATTCGGTGATGAACTTATATTTGAGCCTCAAAGCCAAAAGAGAGCTGTTAAAGATATGATTATCGATAAGGGCGACTTCTGGGAGAAGCACGCAGCAGTAAAACCATTTGTCGAAACAGAGATAGATCCGCACCCAACTAGCGAAACTATTATGAGCAAAGAGCAAGTAGAGAACTTCTTAGATGCAGACTACTGTATTCAGTGTGGTAGCTGCCACTACGCTTGTCCAGTTATTGAAGTAAATGAAGAGTACTTAGGGCCTGCAGCATTTGCAGCTGCATATAGATTTACAGTTGACCCAAGAGACGAAGCTGGCAAAGAGCGACTTGAGACAACTGCAGAGCTTGGCAGTGGTGTATGGGATTGTGTCAAATGTTATGAGTGTGCAGAGGCGTGCCCAAAAGATGTTAATCCGATTGAGAAGATTACAAAACTTCACAATATGCAATTTGAGCAAGGGGTTGCAAAACGAAATGTTGCCACTAAACACGCAGAGGGCTTTGTTCGATCAATCAAGAAGTTTGGTTACTTAGATGAGCAAGATATTGTTCTCTACTCAGAAGGTTTAGGCGTTGTTAAACACTTAAGCGAAGCATTGAAGATGATAAAAGCGGGGAAAGTGCATCCATTTGATATTATGAAGACAAAGATGCCTAAGAGTAAAAATTTAGATGAGATCAAGAAGCTTATCGAAATTTCACAAAAGAATAAACTATAGAAGGAAGAACCAATGAGTAACTTAAAATATGCACTTTATACAGGATGTACAGCAAGAGAATCTACTCCAGAGCTTCTCTCTTCTACTATGGCTGTTGCTAAGAAATTAGGAATCGAGTTAGTACTACTTGACGAAGCAAGCTGCTGTGGTGCAAGCCACCTCCAAGATTTCGATGAGTTTTTATCTTTAGTACTGAATGCTCGTAATATCTGCTATGCAGAGAAGCTTGGCTTAGATATGGTTACAATCTGTAATACTTGTCAGCTTAATAGTGCTATGACAAAAGAGCGGTTAGATAGTGACCCAGAGCTCAAAGCTAAAGTAAATGAGAAACTTGCTGAGGTAGGGTTAGAGTATCAAGGAACTAGCAGAGTTCGCCACTTCCAGTATGTACTTATA
This sequence comes from Campylobacteraceae bacterium, assembly GCA_027034975.1. Classification (GTDB taxonomy): domain Bacteria; phylum Campylobacterota; class Campylobacteria; order Campylobacterales; family Sulfurovaceae; genus JAADEQ01. Next base: position 151,392 of record JALVWQ010000010.1, on the reverse strand, counting down.
GAGGATTATGGCTTAGAAAATATAAGAGAAAGAGTAGAAGTTCCGCTCAGTCACTTCAATATCGCACCATTCTATGGTTGTCACAATATTCGTCCTAGTGAACTTCACCATGAAGTTAATGGAAACGAAAACCCATACAACCCAACATCTTTAGATAACTTAATCGAAGCGTTAGAGGGAAATAGTGTTGATTATGAGAGTAAAAATAAGTGTTGCGGTTTCCATGTTGACCTGCAAGCCCCAGAGACTAGTAATGCTCTTAGTGGTGGTGCCTTAGTTGATGCAATCGATAACAATGCAGACTTAATGGTAACACCATGCCCACTTTGCCAACTCAATATGGATCTCAAACAAGATAGTGCTGGAAAACAGCTAGGAAGAGAGATCGAGCTTCCTGTCCTTCACCTGCCACAAATGATAGCCCTTGCTCTTGGATGCAGTGCTGAAGAGATTGGCTTAAAGTATAATGTAACAAAAGCTACAGAGCTTATTTCGTAAATGAGTCCTCATTAAGAGGCCTTTACGATCACCTACTCATTGATATAGTCAAAATCAGATCCTAACAATTCAGAGTTAATTCTAATCACTTTTATTGCTTCATTTTCACCAACAAAGTCTCTATTCTCACCAAATAGTGCTATATAGCGACTCTCAACTAACGGAGTAATCATTCCAGAGCCATATCTATTATTTTTGTAAGCATAAAACTTGCCATCTTCTAAGTTCCCCAATACAATATTAACCCTCTTTGGCTTTAGCTTTAATGGTGATCCATTCTCTACTTTGAGAGCTTCGTAAAATTGCGTTTTTGCCCCTTGCATCTTATAAATAATCGGTAAAGAGAGGAGCAAAATATTTACTATGGCTGCAAGTGGATTCCCAGGCATTGCCATTACAAAAGTTTTCTCCATTATCCCCATCATTGTTGGATGGCCTGGCTTTACGCGTACTCCATGGAAGAGCTCTTGTAAGCCATTCTCCATGAATGCCTTTTTCGTAAAATCAGCATCGCCTGCACTTATACCACCTGTTGTGATAACTATATCGTACTGCTTTAATTTAGAAATAAACTCAATGCTTTGTTCTAAGTTATCAGAAATCGAGCCAATATAGTCAGATGCAATACCATAACGCTTAAGATGCATCTGTATATTTATACCATTGATATTATAGACCTCATCTTCGCTTGCCTCCTCCCAAGGCTCTTTAAGCTCACTTCCGGTAGAGACAATCGCAATTTTAAGCCGCTTATAGACTTTTACTTTTGTAATGCCTTGAGAAGCTAAAAGAGTAACTTTTGCTGGATCTAAAATAGCCCCCTGCTCTATAAGTAGACTACCTTTTTGCTGCTCCTCCCCTTTTAGTCGGATTGCACTCCCTTTTTGAATATCTTCTGTAAGTTCTATAGAGTCATCCTCTACTCTACATATCTCTCTTTGTGCAACAGTATCCGCATCTTGTGGCACCTTTGCACCCGTCATAATCTTATAGCACTCACCCTCTTTCAAGATTGGCTCTTGCATATCCCCTGCATATACTATAGCTGCCACTCTTAAGGGGTTTTCTCTTTCACTATAGCGAAATGCATAGCCATCCATAGCTGAATTATTATAGCTCGGAAGATCTTTAATAGAAAAAATATTCTCTGCCACTACTCTACCTAGCGACTCTTCTATCCCTATAAACTCCCACTCTTCTTTAGCCGCTACACTCCCTAAAGCGATCTCTAATGCCTCTTTAAATAGTACCATAGTTACCTCACTTTCAACACTTATTTTAGCACGATTGCTATTAATGTCAATATTTATTTTTATAAAAAGATAATTTAATACAAATTTAAGTTAAGCTTGTGTAAAATTACGCCCACACAAACAAGGACAGGTGGGTGAGTGGCTGAAACCACACCCCTGCTAAGGGTGCGTAGTCGAAAGGCTACCGAGGGTTCGAATCCCTCCCTGTCCGCCACTTTAAACAAATAACTTTCAGATAATTTATCCTCCTTTATGCTATAATCAAAAAAAATAATGGAACCGTTATGGATTTAGAACAATTAAACTACTATTCTAAAAAGCTCTCTTACGAGATGGACTCTTATCATCTTTATATTGCTCTCCAAGAAGGAGAAAATGTAGTCGTTGTTGATGGGCGTACCGAAGAGGCATATGCACTAGAGCATATTCCAGGTGCAATCAACCTCCCACATCGAGAGATTTCAAGCAACACTACCAATTATTTAGATAAAGAGATGCTCTATGTCTGCTACTGTGATGGTATAGGATGCAACGCCTCTACAAAAACAGCTATGAAACTTCTTACTTTAGGCTTTAAAGTTCGCGAACTAATTGGTGGTCTTGATTGGTGGAAACGAGACGGACACGCAACCGAGGGCAAAAGTTCCCAAAATGGTAGAGAGATCGTTTGTGGTTGCTAGCTCTTAATGAAAACCCTTAATGTACAAAACTGCTCACTACTCGAGATCATAAAAAAGGTAGAAGAGCATTTGTCATCTCACAAAGAGAGCTTTGCTCTCAAATTAACACTTAGTGAAGTAGAGAGTTTTGGATATGCTAGTTTTATCGACTTAGCTCAAAACTTCTTGCTACGTTTTAAGACACCACAGGTAGAAGGGGAGTATATTAACCTCCTCTTTGAACCACTCAATAGCAATAACTCTTTTCATACACAAAGTAACTCTAGCGAAAAGTATGGCATCAAGAGTAGCTTTTTTCAGATCCAAAAAGAGAAGAAGTTTTCTTTTCTCTATTACTATAAAGAGGCTCTCAAACATGCAAAAGTAACTGTGCGAAAGCGAATTTTAAATCTTGGTATCAACCGCGGCGATGAGTTTAAACATATTCAAAAGCTCTATCCAAATCATTTTAACTCTCAAGAGTTTGTAGGGATAGATTTTTCTGCAAGTGCCATAGATTATGCTCAAAAAAGCTTTAAAAAAAAGAAAAACTGCCATTTTTACTGTGAAGATATAAATAATTTAGATAGTCTCAATCTTGGCAGATTCGATATGCTTATTTCTATAGGAACACTCCAAAGCTCTACACTTAACCTTAAAACTACCCTTATGCACTTAGTGCAAAACTATCTAACTAAAGATGGTGCAATAATTCTTGGCTTCCCAAACTGCCGCTGGATAGATGGCGAAATGATCTACGGTGCTAGAGTCCCAAACTATAACTTTAGCGAACTAGGAACCGTTATAAAAGATATCTACTTTTGCAAAAAGTACCTCCAACAAAAGAAGTTCCGAGTCACTATAACTGGCAAAGATTATCTCTTCTTAACAGCAACCTCTATAAGGAAAGCTTGAAGCTAAGAGCTTAGAGCCAAGAGCCTTCATTACATAAGAAAGCATAACATAATCCTATCTATGTTAAAGTATGAGCATGAAAATAGAAAAAAATAGAGAAAAACTCATTACATTTTTTGAAGTTACAGGGTCAGTTTTAGCAATGGTCTACTCGCTTCTTATTGCCTCAAATACTGGCAATGAAGTGCTTGGCTTTACTCTGTTATTACTCTCTGCACTTCTCTTTGGGGCTTGGGGATATATAGAGAGACGCTGGGCATTTTTACTACTGCAAATTTTTTACGCAGTTTCTGCAGTTATTGGATTAATTCGTTGGGATTAAAAGAGTGGAAGCGGCAAAATATCACGATAGACTAAAAAGATGGCTCGATAGTAGATCTATAGAGTATGAACATCTCATTTTTACAAACTCTTGCCATTCTATACAAGAGGCTGTCGCAGCTTCAGGTGAGCCAATAGAGGATTTTGTAAAGAATATCTGCATGGTTAGTGATAGTGACAAATTCATTGTTGCTATAGTCTTAGGAGAGGATCGAGCAAGCACTTCAAGAGTAGCAAAAGCACTGCAAATAAACAAACCACACTTAGCCACACCCCAGGAAATATTGGAGCATACCGGATATAAAATTGGTGGAGTCCCTTCGCTCTCTTATAGTGCTACATTTCTCATCGACCCAAAAGTTACCAATAGAGAGTATATAATTACGGGTGGAGGGAGTGAATATTCTCTATTAAAGCTTAAAGTAGATGATCTACTCAAAAATACAGATGCAACAATTGTTCGCGTAAGAAAGTAATCTTACAAAAACTGCAACGCCTTTTTTGTGAGACTAGCAATTGGAGCGTTCTCTATTTCTGAAAGTTCATACCAGATAATCTCTTCGCTACACTCCTCTATTTTGTAAAGATTCACATCGATTCTATATTTAGTGTAGCTATGTTTAAATTTACCTATAAAGTTTTCCTCTATTGGGTCGGTGTGGGGGAGGGTTAAGAGGCTATGGTAGAGCCGCTCTTTTGATTTAACTAACGCCAATTTACCACCCTTTACCAATACACCCAAAAAGAGCTCTAGATGCTCATATTTAACTTTTTTGCTCTGCGTATAGTGTGTTGGATTCTCTTTGCCTTTACAAAATTGCTCTAGCGGGCACTCTTTACACTTTGGCTCTTTTGGAGTACAGATAAGTGAGCCTAGATCCATTAGGGCTAAGTTGTGCTCTTTTGGATTTTGGTGGTTTAGAAAGCTATCGGCATACTCCCAAATTATTGCATCTTTTGGATCTCGCAAGGCAAAAAGGCGTTTTAAAACCCGTGCTATATTGGTATCAACAACACTTATATTTTGGTTGAGTGCAAAGCTGCATATTGCACTTGCTGTGTATCTGCCAATGCCTGGGAGTTTCATAAACTCTTTTGGTGAGCTTGGAAACCCCTCTTTTGCACAAATCTGGGCTGCTTTATGAAGATTTCTCGCCCTAGAGTAGTAGCCTAAGCCGCTCCATGTTGCTAAAAGGTCATCTAGCTTACAATTTGCTAATTCTTTAATTGTAGGGTAGCGCTCTAAAAAAAGCGGATAGTAGTACTCTTGCACACGGTTAACTTGAGTTTGTTGCAACATAATTTCGCTAATATAGATTGGATAGATTTCGTTAGTTTGACGCCATGGAAGGCTAAACCTTCCATGGCGTGTATACCATTGATTAAGAGAGGTTTGTGCCTTTTGTATCTCTTGTTTATTTATAAGCAATCCTCTTACTTTTGACTCGCTCTTTTTTTACACTCGCCTACATCGATACAGAAGAAGCCTTTACCTTTTTTAGCAGGTTTAAGCTCTTCTTCGTTTGTGTTGCCGCACTTTTTACAAGCTTTTTCGTTTGTGCTCTCGCCACTTAACTCCAAATCTTTTTCTGGTTTCATCGCTGGGAAGAGCAAGATATCGCGAATTGAGTGCTGATTTGTTAAAATCATTGCAAGTCTATCTATACCAATCCCCTGCCCTGCTGTTGGTGGCATTGCATAACTAAGTGCTCTTACAAAGTCTAAATCCATATGCATCGCTTCATCATCACTCTCTTTAGTGGCAACTTGTGCCTTAAAGCGCTCTAGTTGATCAATTGGATCATTAAGCTCATTAAATCCGTTTGCAATCTCTTTACCTGCTATGAAAAATTCAAATCTATCGGTAATTTGAGGGTCTTCATCGTTTCTTCTTGCTAGTGGGCTTATATCTACTGGGTAGTGTGTTAAGAAGGTAGGATTAATTAGCTTCTCTTCAATAAAGTTATCAAATACCTCTTCTTGAATCTTTCCTAAACTTAAATTTGGATCAACTTCGATATTGTGCCCTTTTAGGAAGCTAATAATCCCCTCCTTGTTGCGAATATCCTCTTGCTTCATCCCAGCAATCTCTACTAGTGCATCTTCCCACTTAATGCGTCTAAACGGAGTAGTAAAATCTATCTCTAAATCGCCATATTTTAGGCTTCTTGGAAGATTTAACTCATTAAAGAGTCTATCAAAGAGCTCTTCGGTTAAGTTCATTAAATCTTCGAAGTTATGGTATGCCCAGTAGTACTCGAGCATTGTAAATTCTGGATTGTGTGTATGGTCCATCCCCTCGTTTCTAAAGTTTCGGTTAATCTCGAAAACTGCCTCCATACCGCCAACAACTAAGCGTTTTAAGTAGAGCTCGGGTGCAATACGCAGATATCTATCGACACCCAATGCGTTATGTCTTGTAATAAATGGTCTTGCATTTGCTCCACCAGGAATTGGATGCATCATAGGGGTTTCGACCTCTAAAAATCCCTTCTCTTCAAAGAAACGACGCACAATAGAGACAATTTTAGAACGAGTAACAAAGACATCTTTAACCTCTGGATGCATAATTAAATCGAGGTATCGCTGGCGGTAGCGGATCTCTTGATCGGTTAAGCCGTGAAACTTCTCTGGCAGTGGGTGGATCGCTTTTGATACCATCTTAAGATCGCTGCAGTGAAGCGTTAACTCACCTGTTTGGGTAACAAAAGGATGCCCTGTAGCTTGTATAATATCGCCAACCTCAAAGAGTTTTTTAACAATATTATTGTAATACCCCTCTGGTAGATCATCACGGCTGTAGTATACCTGCACCAATCCATCGCTATCTTCTATCTTAGCAAAAGCCGCTTTTCCCATAATTCTTACAAATTTTATACGCCCTGTAAGAGTAACTTGAGACTCTCTATTCTCTTTTACCTCAGCATCTAACTCTTTTAACGACTCAAACTTCTTAAAAAACTCACCTGAGCTCATCGGCTTGCTTATATTTTGCGGATAGGGATTGATACCGTTCTCTCTTAATGTCTCAGACTTTTTTATACGCTCTTGTATATATTGATTATCAAATAGCAATCTTACTTCTCCTCATTCTTTTTTTGGCACTCACTACAGATACCGATAATATTCATTGTATGGTTTAACATCTTAAAGTTAAACTCTTTTACAACCTCTAGTTGGCGGCGTTCTATAAGCTCATCGTGAAACTCTATAATCTTATTACACTCTATACATACGAGATGGTCATGGTGGTGCTTATGCCCTATCTCATACTTTTTGCCATCTTTACCAAACGATATTGACTCTGCTAAACCCGCCTCTTCAAAGAGTGCGAGTGTTCTATAGAGCGTAGCAATACCTATATTGACTTTGGGAAACCCCTCGCGAATGAGCTGCAAAAGCTCTTCTGGCGAATGATGCCCTGTATGGCTAAAGAGTGTTCTTAAGACAATCTCTCTTTGAAGAGTGTATTTTAGTTTCTTTTCTTTTAGAACTCTCTTTAACTCAGTAGATAAAAAGTTATAATCTTGCATTTTTTAACTATTTAGAGCTATTTGTCTCGTTACTCTCACTTGAACTACTACTATTTTTATGCTCTACTTGCGTACTATTTTGCTCTGTTACTGTGCTATTTTGCTCTATTGCTGTGCTATTTTGCTCAATGACTGTACTATTTGCATCTACTGTAGCTCCGCCAAGAGTTGGAAGAGAGATATTTAAGATTGCTGCCCCAACATCTTTTAATAGTGGATAGAGTTTACTCTGACTTAAAGTATCTTTAAAGCGTTCACTCACTTGTGGTTTTGTAGAGAGTGCAAATGTAATTAATGAGAAGACAAAAAAGAGTGTAACCATCTTTACAAACATACCAGCTAATCTACTTGTTGTAGAGATATATTCACTATCTCCAATTAAAGAGAACCCTCTCCCAATTAAAGAGGCTACATACCAAACTACTAGAAAAATTACTACTGTTGCAATCAACTTTAAAACAGGTATTGAGAGAGCGTCTGTAACATTACTATAGATATATTGTGCCATATCTGTATTAAAGAGAGTTGCAGCATAGAGCCCCCCAATTAAACCAATTGCACTAAAGAGCTCTTTTGTAAATCCACTCAATAGTCCCTTAATTGAGAGTAGTAAAATTAATGCAATTACCACAATATCAAAAATATTAAACCCCATTACTTCAGTCATTTTATCTCCTTTTTTAGCGTAAACCTAGATGGCGTTTCAGTTCATCCGGATAGAAAGCATAATTAATTGCAACATCCATATCTATTGTACCATCTTTTACCAATCGCACTAAGTTTTGTGTCTGTGTCTGCATTCCACTTGTCGATTGTCCAAGCTGCATTGTTGAATAGATCTGGTGCACTTTATTTTCTCGAATAAGGTTAGCAATTGCATCATTATTGAGCATAATCTCCCAAGCAGCTACTCTACCGCCACCAATTTTTGGAAGCAACGATTGAGAAATTACTGCCTGCAGCGAACTTGCAAGCATTGCTCTAATTTGGTTCTGTTCCCCAGCTTCGAAGCTATCGATAATACGGTTAATACTCTTTGGTGCAGAGTTAGTATGAAGCGTTGCAAATACCAAGTGTCCTGTCTCTGCTGCAGTAAGAGCTGCTGCAATTGTTTCACTATCACGCATCTCCCCAATAAGTATTACATCTGGATCTTGCCGCAATACATACTTTAAACCGCTAAAGAAATCTTTAGTATCACTCTCAACTTCTCTATGTGAAATTGTAGATTTTTTAGGTGTATGCACAAACTCCACTGGATCTTCAATAGTTACAATATGTCTTTCATGTTCGCTATTTATTTTATTAAGCATAGAAGCGAGCGTAGTCGATTTACCAGAACCTGTAGGTCCAGTAACTAAGATTAAACCTCTATGAAGATGTGTTAACTTACCAAAAATTTCAGGAGCATTAAGTTGATCTAGAGTAGGAATATCTACTGGAATCAAACGAAGAGCCGCTGATAGCTCACCAAGCGTTTTATAGATATTAAAACGGAATCTAGCCCTTTCATTAAATGCATACATCCCATCAACTTCGCCCTGCTCTTTTAGCCGTTTAAGCTGTCTTTCGCTTAATAATGGCTCTACCAACTCCATTACATCTTTGCCAGTAAGTGTCGGGTAGTCAACCTTTTTTAGTGCTCCATCAATTCTTAAAGATGGTTTGTCTCCGCTATTTAAGTGTAGATCCGAAGCATTATTTGCAATAACACTCTCAATTAATGGTTTTATTTTTAAATTCTGCATCTTCACTACTCTATAATAGCTGGTACAATAAAGAAATCATCTTCGGCTTGCGGAGCGTTGCTTAAAATCGACTGCGAAATCTCTTTGCTACTTTTGGGAATATCTACACGAATAGGTGTACCACCTGTTAGTGTAGAAAAGTAGCTCTCTAACTCGCTTGTATCTAACTCTTTAAGGTTCTCTACATACTCTAAAATTTCAGAGAGTTGCGAAACTACCTGCTCTCGCTTCTCATCTGCAATGGTTAGGTTGGATAACCTCTCTAATTTTGCTAATAAATCTAAATCTACCTTCACAATACTACACCTTTTTATTATAACTTTGAATAATTATATAAAAAAAGGCTTTAAAGCTTGAAGTGCTATGCTATAATTTGCAAAATTAAATCAAAGAGGTAGACAATGTTACAACAATTAGATATGAGTTCACCAGAATTTTTAGAAGAGTTAGAGAAGACAAAAAAATTTACAGATAAAGTTTGTAAACAGTTTGGTTGGGTATATCACCCATTAGATGATGTTAACGAAGGTGTTACTATGGGTTTAGCAAGAAACAAAGTACTCTATGGAAAACGCTTTTGCCCTTGCTTTATGGTAGTAGAAGAAGATGGAAAGTTCAAGAGTGCAGATGATCGTGTTTGCCCTTGTAAGCCAGCTATCGAAAAAGAGATCCCCGAAGAGGGTAAATGCCACTGTGGAATCTTCTGTACTCCAGAGTATGTTGCAAAGTTTAAAGAAGAGAACGAGAAGTAGGAAGAGCAGTTGAAAGATATGAATGTTATCGATCTCTTTATAAAGCTCTTAAGTGCTCCTTCGATTACACCAGAGGATGGTGGGCTACTCCACTTTATCGAAGAGTATCTAGATGGTTTTGAAGCTACCTACACCAATAGCCATGGTGTCAAAAACCTCTTTTTAACAAAGGAGTTCGGCGAAGGGGAGCACCTCTGTTTTGCTGGGCATGTAGATGTGGTTCCTCCAGGCGATGGCTGGGAGAGTGATCCGTTTACTCCTCTTATAAAAGATGGCAAAGTCTATGCACGAGGTGCTCAAGATATGAAGAGTGGCGTCGCAGCATTTGTTGCAGCGATGAGAGAGGTAGAAAACTTTAATGGAAGGCTCTCTTTGCTGCTTACTTCTGATGAAGAGGGAGATGCCAACTACGGTACAAAGATAGTGCTTCAAGAGCTTCAAGAGAAGGGGCTGCTGCCAGATTATGCAATTGTTGCCGAGCCAACTTGCGAAGAGATTTTTGGAGATGCAATCAAAATTGGAAGACGTGGCTCAAACAATGGTGTTATCCGTGTCTTTGGGAAACAAGGGCACGCAGCATACCCTGCCAAAGCAATTAATGCTGTCAATTTAATTGCTCCAATCCTACCAAAAATTGCTGGGAAAAACCTAGATGATGGCGATGAGTTCTTTGAGCCAAGCCAATTTGTAATCACCGATATCCGAGGCGGTATGGAGGTTACGAATGTAACTCCAGGTATGGTAAAGATAATGTTTAATGTCCGTAACTCTACAGCCACCACACCAGAGAGTATCGAAGCCTTTGTGGCAGAGAACTTTAAGGGGCTCAATTATGAGTTCGACTTTAAACCATCTGCAAAACCCTTTATGACAAACCCTACAAGTAAAATAGTAAAGCTTATGCAAAGCTCGATTAAAGAGGTTACAGGAGTAGATACAAAGCTCTCAACTGCTGGAGGAACAAGTGATGCTCGCTTTTTTGGAGAGTACGGTATAGAAACGGTAGAGTTTGGTGTTATTAACGATACAATCCATGCACCAAACGAGAATACATCTATTAAAGAGGTGGAGGAGCTCTACCTAATCTTTAAAGATATTATTAAAAAGTTTTAGCTATGGATATTGGCCAAATAGTTATCGCAACACTTATTATCGAGATTGTGGAGATCTTTTTACAGTACGAAAAGACCCTTAAGCACTCTCTCTTTAAGCAGTATCAATACTATCTAAAGAGCCCATTTCTCTTTTATGGAAGCCAAGTTGGCTATATTTGGCTTCTATTTCTTGCTATCTTTTATGGCAATCTAAGTTGGGCTTTGGTGCTAGCTGTAATCTTAAAGAGTCTCGATATATTTACAAAAGTCTCGCTTTTAGAGAAGCTCTTTATCAAGCCAGATAGCAACTATATTGCTGAAATTGAGCCACTTTTAGATATGAAGATTCCTGTATGGATCTATCTTATTGGACCACTAACATACCCCTATTTGGTATTTTTAGCTTTCCAATAAAAAAAGGAAGATTATGAAAGTTATAGTAGGAAACAGACCCCTTTTAGAGGCAAGATCACTCGAGAAATCATTCGATTATCAACTCTTCGAAGATCTCTCGCTATCGCTCTACTCAAAACAGAGTGTAGCAGTTATGGGACGGAGTGGAACAGGCAAATCAACCCTTTTACATATACTCTCTACGCTCCTAAAGCCTGATAGTGGCGAGGTGCTGATCAATGGTAGATCGGTCTATAACTTTAAAGAGCACGAGATCGAAGCAATCAGACGAAAAGAGATAGGAATTATCTTTCAATCCCACTACCTCTTTAAGGGGCTTAGTGCCTATGAGAATGTCGAAACTGCAACGCTCTTGGCTCAAACAGATATAGATAAAAGTATATTTGAGATGCTCGAGATTGACCATGTTATGAATAAAAAAGTATCAGAGCTCTCAGGAGGACAGCAACAAAGAGTCTCCATAGCTAGGGTTCTTAGTAAAAAACCAAAAATAATCTTTGCCGATGAACCAACGGGAAACCTCGATAAAGAGACTGCAAACCGAGTAATAGATGCACTCAATGCCTATATAGTTGCAAACAATGCAGCTCTCTTTTTAGTAACACATGACATAACTATTGCAAAAAAGGCACAAAAACTCTACCAACTCGAGAATAAAAGGCTCAATATAAGATAAAAACTACTTTTATATGTTATAATATGAGAAAAAAGAGGAAGATCTATTGAAAAAGTTTCTTGCAATCATTCTCGTAGCATTCTTAGTAAATGGGTGTGTCTCTATTCGACATTTTAATCGTTCTACTTTTGAGATTAATGAGGGGTATCTTTCGATAAAGAATATTAATGAAAATTTAGAAAAACAGATGCCAGTTGTAGAAAAAGTAGGAAATAATGAAGTTAAAATTGTATCAGTAACTCTCTTTGCAGCTAAAAACCCACACCGATTAGTGGCAGAAATTGAGTTTATCTTTACAAGTTACGAAATTCCAGAAGGCTTACCAGCTATTGCACGCTTTAATACATCACTTCGGTACGATAAAGCAACACATGAATTTAGATTAAGCCAGATCAGATTGATGCAAATTAAATTTTTAAAAGAGGAGCTTTTAGAGTATCTACTTCCACAACAGCGAAAGTTTATACCTGATACACTCAAAGCGAAACTTCAAGAGTTAATTCTTTATAAATCGAAGAGAGAGCTGAGAACAGTTAAAAAAATAGATGTAAAAGAGGGGCAAATTAAGGTAACTTTCTAAGCCCCTTAAGAGTTTTATAATTTTCTTATAAAAATTTAGCTATAAATACACTACCAATTTATACCATTAAGGAAATTTATGAGCTACAATATTGAGAGTTTTGATCCTGAGATTTTTAGTGCAATAGAGAGTGAACTTAAGAGACAAAACGATCACCTGGAGATGATCGCTAGTGAAAACTTTACACTTCCAGCAGTTATGGAGGCAATGGGTAGCGTTTTTACAAATAAGTATGCCGAAGGGTATCCTGGTAAGCGATACTATGGTGGTTGTGAAAATGCCGATAAGGTTGAGCAGATTGCAATAGATAGAGCATGCGAGCTTTTTGGCTGCGAATATGCAAATGTGCAGCCACACTCTGGTAGCCAAGCAAATGGTGCTGTTTATGCTGCACTCTTAAAGCCATACGATAAAATTTTAGGTATGGACTTAAGCCATGGTGGTCACTTAACTCACGGAAGTAAACCAAGCTTCTCTGGTAAAAACTACCAAAGCTTTACTTATGGAGTAGAGTTAGATGGTCGTATCAACTACGATAAAGTTATGGAGATCGCTAAAATCGTACAGCCAAAAATTATTGTTTGTGGTGCAAGTGCATACGCAAGAGAGATTGACTTTAAGAAGTTTAGAGAGATAGCTGACGAAGTTGGTGCTTATCTTTTTGCTGATATAGCACACATCGCTGGTTTAGTAGTTGCTGGTGAGCATATGAGTCCATTCCCTTATGCAGATGTTGTAACGACTACTACTCATAAAACATTAGCAGGGCCGAGAGGTGGAGCAATTATGACAAACGATGAGAAGATTGCGAAAAAGATCAACTCAGCTATCTTCCCAGGTCTTCAAGGTGGTCCATTAGTGCATGTGATTGCTGCAAAAGCTGTTGGTTTTAAACACAACCTAAGCGATGAATGGAAAGAGTATGCAAAAGCTGTTAAAGCTAATGCTGCTAAGTTAGCAGAAGTTTTAGTAGCAAGAGGTTACGATGTGGTTAGTGGTGGTACAGATAACCACTTAGTATTGGTAAGCTTCTTAAATAAAGAGTTTAGTGGTAAAGATGCTGACGAAGCATTAGGGGCTGCTGGAATTACTGTAAATAAAAACACTGTTCCTGGCGAAACACGAAGCCCATTTGTAACAAGTGGTATTAGAATTGGTTCTCCTGCCCTTACAAGTCGCGGTATGGGTGTTAAAGAGTTTGAGTGGATAGCTAACAAGATTGCAGATGTTTTAGATAACATTAACGATAGTGAACTCCATGCCAAGATTAAAGAAGAGGTTAAAGAGTTAGCAAGCAACTTCGTTATTTATGACAAGCCAATATACTAATATCAAATCACTCTTAAGTAGACTCACTGCAGAGTCTACCCACTACTATATAGAGCAAAAAGAGATTGCAAGCAAAGAGTCTTTTGGTGGGCATACCATCTACTCTCGCTATAAAAGGTTCAATGGGTGTGTAACAGATACCCTTCTTGAGCAACATATCAGAAAAGATATCAACCTTGCTATTCCACTCAATAGTGGTTTTACTATATTAGAATATGCAGGTGAACGAATTGTCACTTTTGCTACACTACTTTTTCATATTGCTAGAGAGTTTCAAATAGAAAATCTCATTATAACAAGCTATTCTCAAGAGAAAATAGCGATACTTTTGCTTTGTAATGAGTATAATCGTAACACTATTAAAGATTTTTTAAATAAAACAAGAAGCGTACTCGATGCAAAGCTTCCTGATGAGTGGGTAATCTACCCCAAAAAAAATAGACCAGAAATTGGGAATTTATTGAATCTTCCAAGAGAGATTATCGAATTTGAATATTTTTAAAAGTATATTTTTTATCACTTTTCATATTCCTTAATATGATAATTTAAAAATTTGTGGTATAATAGGGGTATCAAACTATCTTGGGGGATAAAACCATGGCAGATAACAACACACTCGACGACTTAATACTAACAGATCCAGAGCCCGAAAAAGGGAAATCAAAAGGCTTGCTAGCACTTTTAGCACTTATTATACTTTTAATCATTGTTGGAGCTATCTTAGCAAAAATGATCTTCTCATCATCAGACGATGTCAAAGCTAAGGCAAATAAAACAGAAGAGCCAACTGTTCAAACAATTACAGATAGTAATAATGAAAGTAGTAGCAATACATCAGCAAACATTGATCTTCAAGATCCAGACTTGGCTCCATTAGATGACATTAATGAGAGCACAGAGAGTGCTACTGCAACAGCAGAACAAGTAGAAGGGGGTATTGTAGAAGATGGTACTCCAGGAAAGAAAAAAGAGGAACACACTCAAGAGAACCAACAAAAAAATCTTAAAGAGAAACTAAAAAACGATACTGACGAAGTTATACTTCAAGAGATCAAAACAAAAAAGAGTGAAAATAAACAAGAGCAACCAAAAAAAGTTACAAAAACAAAACATAAACCTAAACAACAACATGCAAAAAAAGTCTATGGTGGACATGGAACAGTATATATTCAGGTTGGTTCATTTGTTAAAGGACCAGAGAGTAGTTTTATAGAGAAGATCAGAAGAGCTGGATTTAGATTCAGAATCAAAGAGATCGATGGAAAAAGAAGAGTCTATGTAGGTCCATTTAGAAACCGTCAGGAGGCTAAAAGTTTACTAGGAGTAGTTCGCTCTAAGATTAATCCTGACGCCTTTATTAAGTAATTATTATGATACGATCTTACCTCTTTGATCAATTGAGTGCAGTTGCACTCTATGCAGAGATTAATAAACTCTACCCTCAAGAGATAACTATGCTCTTTGAGAGCGTAGTCACCTCAGAAGATGGGAATTTTAGCTTTATTGCAATTGGTGCAAAAGAGCGAATTCAATATAAAAATGGAGAGACTCACTTCATTGTTGGAAATGAGAAGAAGAAGCTAGAGCTTAATCCTTTTGTGTATCTCAAAGAGTACTATAAAAATATCGATACAGATAAGTATAAAGAGTTCTCCGATATTGTAGGATTCAAGTTTGTTGACGGCTTTATTGGCTATATTGGCTACGATATGGTACAAGTATTTGAACCATCTCTCAAAGAGAGTATGAGTAAGCTAGAAGACAGTCTCAACATACCAGATCTCGACCTTATACGCCCTAAGGTGATTATAGCGTTTGCCCATAAGAGCTCACAATTAACACTTTTAGATTTAGATGGCGATAACCGAAATATGATTTTAGAGATAGCTCAAATCATCCCTAAACCACACACCCCTGAAGTTATTAAACCTGCAAAACTCTTAAGCGAAGGGGAATTTTCTCTCTCAAAAGAGCGATTTATGGAGATAGTAGATGAGGCAAAAGAGCATATTCGTGCAGGTGATGTCTTCCAAATATTACCATCGAATCGCTATACGCAAAAGGGTTCTATCGATCCACTCAGCTTCTATAGAGTTTTACGATCAAAAAACCCATCTCCATACCTCTTTTTACTCGATTTTAAAGAGTTTAGTATCTGTGGCTCATCTCCAGAGGTGATGGTACGACTTACAGATAATGAGATACTACTTCGCCCAATTGCTGGAACACGAAAACGAGGAAAAACCCCACAAAGAGATCACGAACTTGAACTCGAGATGCTCAATGACCCAAAAGAGTGTGCAGAACATTTAATGTTAATCGATCTTGGGCGTAACGATGTTGGTAGAGTTGCCAAAGTTGGTACAGTAAAAGTACCTAGCATGATGCGTGTTGAGAGATACTCTCATGTTATGCATATGGTTTCAGATGTAGTTGCCGAACTTGATAATCAGTACGATATGTTTGACCTATTTGCCTCTACATTTACAGCTGGCACCATGACAGGTGCTCCAAAAATTAAAGCGATGGAGATCATCGCCTCATTCGAAGGTGTAAAGAGGAGCTTCTACAGCGGAAGTGTTGGCTACTTCTCCTTTACTGGCGATATGGACTCAGCTATTGCAATAAGAACAGCTCTTATTAAAGATGATGCAATTATCCTCCAAGCAGGTGCAGGGGTAGTTGCCGACTCAAAACCAGAACTCGAAGAACTCGAAGTTCGCAACAAGCTGATGGCACTCATTGCAACCCTAAAAGAGATGGAGAATCTCAAACATGACGAGAAACTTGTCCTCTTAAGAGAGATCGACTAATGCATAAAAAGTTTGCAATCTTTGGGGATCCAGTAGAGCATTCGCTCTCCCCACTTATCCACAACTGTGCCTTTATTGAGCTAGGCTTCAATGCCCACTACTACAAGATTCACCTTAAGGATGGATCTAAACTTAAAGAGACTTTTTTGAACGAAAAACTCTCTGGTGCAAATATTACCGTCCCACATAAAGAGGCTGCATATGCCGCAAGTGATCATCTTGATCCATTTGCAAAAAAGGTTGGAGCAGTCAATACACTTGTTTTAAAAGATGGGGAGCTCTATGGCTACAATACAGATGCTCCTGGATTCTTACGCTCAATAGCAAAGTTTGAAAATATAGAGTCAATCCTTATTTTAGGGGCTGGCGGTACTACAAAAGCTACTTCGGTAATTTTAAAAGAGGAGGGCTATAGCGTCTCGATTCTAAACCGTTCAGCAAAACGGCTTGAGAGTTTTATTGAACAAGGCTTTGAGTGTGCTACTTTTGAGAGTTTTACTCCAAAACAGTATGATCTTATTGTCAATATGACCTCAGCAGGGCTTAAAGATGATAGCCTCCCAGCACCAAAAGAGATCCTCGAACCACTTTTGAAAAACGCAAAAGCTGCCGTTGATATTATCTATGGAAAAGAGACCCCATTTTTAAAATTGGCAAAATCGTACAATCTTCCAATAAGTGATGGCGAAGATATGCTTATTGCCCAAGCAGTCTTAGCATTCGATTACTTTACTGATCACCAATATAACCTAGAGGAGATTGATTCTATTATGAGTAGCGTACTTAAAGAGTAGGCTTCTATGCTAAAAAAGGCTCTTCTTTTCATACCTCTATTATTCGAAATTATGGATGCACATATCTTTATCTACAACTGCTATAGTACAAATAACCATACCTATATCAACGGCAGGCTTATAGTCGAAAAAGAGATTAAATCAAATTCTAATGACTCGATTCTTAAAAATATTATTCAAAAAGCTCGACTGCTCTTCCACTCAGAACTTAAAAATCAGAAAGTTATAGCTAAACTCAACTCTACCCTCTACACTACAAAGAGTGATGATGAAGGCTATTTTTCTTTTGAGATCAACGCAACCTCCAACTTAATCTTTCTCTCTACAGAGGGCTCTAACTCTATAGAAGTTTCACCTATTCAATACAAGCAACCAAAAATAGGTGTTATTAGCGATTTCGATGATACTCTCATTGTTTCCAATGTTCCTAAAAAGCTTAAACTTCTACTCAATACACTGACCAAAAATTACAAACAAAGAAGCTTGGTGACAAAGATTGCTAATAGAGTAAAAGAGATCCTCTCTCAAAATCCAAAGGCACCTTTTATTGTTGTATCAGGGTCCCCCTACCAACTCTACCTACCCATAAAAAACTTTCTTAATTACCACAACTTTCCACCAGCAATTATTGTACTTAAACAGTTCCATGGAAACAATAAAGATCCCAAAAACCAGTTTAAATACAAAGTCCAAAAGATTGAACAACTCTTCTTACAATTTCCATCGACTAAGTGGCATCTCTTTGGCGATAGTGGCGAAAAAGATAGAGATATCTACCAATACCTTAAACAGAAGTACCCCAATCGAGTACTTTCTTACTCAATTAGAGAGCTAAAGTAATTCGAAATTTACATTACTTATCTCTACTTGTTGGTACTTCACCCTGTTTTACTCTTTTTGCAAACTCTGTCTCTTCCCCTTTTGCTAACTTTTTAGCTTGCTCTACCCAATTTTCTCTCTCTATTCTTCCTGAGAAGGCTAATCTCTCATTAACATAATCTATATCTTTTTGCGTCCATGCTGCTATTTGATCAAAGTGATAAATCCCAATGTCATTGAGAGTTTTCTCCAATACTGCCCCAACACCTTTAATAAGTTGTAAATTATCTTTTTTCCCATCTCTTGGTGCACTTAATAGGAGTGGCTTCGCTTCACTTTGGGCTTTCGATTTTATCTCTTCAATTTCTAAATTGAGCTTATCAATCTTCTGTTTTGCCTCTTTAATCTCTTGCTCTCTCTCTTTTGCACAATCTTCTGCCCTATTTTGTGCCTCTTTTAGTTGAGCGGCAGCCTCCTCTTGCTGCATTGCCAATTGTGCTTTAAGTTGTGCTACCTCCTTTTTGGCTTCAGCATACTCTTTCTCTTTATGCTCAATTATCATTTTTGTTTTACTACTCTCGCTCTCTTTTCTTGTTAATAGTGTTTGTACCTCAGTTAACCTAGAACCTTTTCTCTCTAACTCTTTATTTAGTTCTGCTAGTTTTGTTTCCGCACTCTGCAACTCTCTCTCTTTTGTTGCAATTAACTCTTTTAATCTTTTTAACTCTTCTTCAATTTTACTCTGCTCTTTATATGAGTTTTCAACCTCAAATTTTGCCTGTTTTAACCCCTCATGGTACTCTCTCTCTTTCTGTTTTGTCTCTTCTTTTAGTTGTTCTAGTTGAACCTTTAATCTATCTATTTCGGCTTTCTCCTTCGATATCTCTGCATCTTTACTAGCAAGCGACTTCTGCAACTCTTTAAGCTTCTGCTCTACACTATCATACTGCATATATGCATTTTCTACTTCAAACTCTGCTTGTTTTATTCGCTCATCATACTCTGTAGTCACTCTCTGTAACTCTTCAATCTTGGCTAATGCTTTTGCTAATTCACTCTCTTTTTGTTTGAGTGCCTCTTTGGCACTCTCAGCTTCATTTTTATGTGTAGATAAGAAAGAGTAACTCTCTTTTAACTTTCCAACTTTGCTCTCTAGCTCTTTTGCAATCTCAGCCATCTTACTATTAGCTTCTAAGAGCTCACTATCTTTGGCTGCCAATAGAGCTTGCATCTCTTTTATTTTACCCTCTTGAGAACTCTCAATCTTGCTAATATTAGCTAACTTTGAGTTAGCCTCATCTAGTTCATAGTTGATCTCTTCTATCTCACGCTCTTTTGCACTAATGGCATCTCGTAAACTCTTAACCTCATCTCTCTCCTCTTTTTTACAAATTTCAAGTTTTGCTTTTAGATCTGCTAACTCTTTCTCTCTCGTAGCAACTATTGCTTCTCTCTCTTGCAACTCTCTACTTAATTTCTCTTTCTCTAGAGAGAGATTCTCAAGATTCGTTTGCAGACTCTCTAGTGTAGCTTTTGCTCCATTTGCTTCATTTGTACTTCGTTTTAATTTCTCTTCTAACTCTACGATCTCTGCTTTGGCTAATCTTAGCTCATTCTCTCTTGTTGTAACCAATGCCTGATGCTCTTTGAGTTTTCTTTCAAGTACACCATACTGCTCTCTATCGGCTTTAAGTAACTTTTTCAAATTATAGATCTCTTCATGGGCAGCTCGCAAGTTATCTTTATGCTCTCCAAGAACTCCTTGCATCTTTCTATTCCAATTGGAATCTACCTCATCAAGTTTGCTTTGCCAATGTAACTCACTCTCTTTTAGTTTACTTCCACAGCTTAAGTTTCTTAATAACCAGCCTATAATTAAGCCAATTATCCCTGCTATTAAAAGACATATTAATATTTGCATTACTAAATAACTCATCACTTCACTCCTTGGAATTTAAATTCAATTCTTCTGTTTTTCTGCTTACCCTCTCTGGTAGCATTGCTTGCAACTGGTTTAGACTCTCCATATCCAACAGCTCGCAATCGCTCTTTTGCAACTCCTCTATTCTCTAAATAAGCTTTAATTGCATTGGCTCTCTTTTGACTTAATAGCTTATTATATTTTGCACTACCGTCAGAATCTGTATGCCCCTCTATTGTCACAATAGTATCTGGACACTTATTAATAATATCTACCAAATTAACCAAAAGCTTATAGCTATCTTGTTTGATGGTGGCTTTATTATAATCAAAGTGTATCTTTTCATTAGAGAGCAACTCATCTATTTGATTTTTGCAACTTGCTATCTGCTCCTCTATAGTTACAGTTTTGTTCTCTTCTACCGACTCTTCTACTTTTGGTCTAGGAGCATCAATCTCGTAACTCCCCTTATAGGCACTATTTAACTTACTATCAAACTCGCTTAACAAACCTTTTTTTGCTTCATCACTGCCAATATAGCCCTTGAATGTAAAGTCATTATCGCTTATTGCAAACTCGCCATAGTCCACATCTTTTAACTTCTGTAAGCCAAGCTCTGATGTCTCTAGCCATGCTGTTGGTGCACCTTTTGACTCTTTAAGGTTATCTGCAACTTTATCATCTCCAAAGAGTGCCTTTGCATCTGCAACTATCTTTTGGTGCACTTCTGCATTTGGTACAAAACCGCTAAGTACAATTGCTCCATCTTTGGCTTTTGTTGCAGCTATTGTGTATGGCGATGGTACTGGTGCAGCCACTACTTTTGGCTTAGGAGCCTCTACTTTAGGTTTTGCTACAACTTTAGGCTTCTGTACAATAAGTTGATTCTCTACCCCAGCAACACCTGCAACAGCTTTTGCCAACTCTTCGGCTTTTGCCTTCTCCTCTTCGCTTGGCACAACACCTTTTAGTGTGACAATTCGAGTTGTTTTATACTCATCTCCCTTTATCCCTACATCAATAGCACTCCTCTGCTCCCCTAAAGCACTCTTTGTATTTGCAATTAAATCTTGCCGAATATCCTCTTGCTTCGAGGTAAAACAGAAGTATGTAAGCAGTACTATTAAAAGCAATCCTAATAACAAAAGTAACCACTTTTTCATACTCATCCTTTAGTAAATTTGGGTTTCATTTTCTCTGCTATAAGCTCCTATATACTCTATAAATAGGGGCATATAGATATTAATTATAACACATATAAACAGGGAATATATATTTATTATTCAAATTGACTACTAATCAAAAGTCTTCAAGAGAGATATAAATTGATAAAATGGTTTTTGATTATCTAATGTAGAAAAAATATATTAAGTCATCATACGAGGAAGAGCTCTAAAGTTTAGCAACTTTGATCTAATAGGCAATCAGTTTTGTTGTGACTCACCTATTTTGAGCTCTTTTTCCATCCACTCTTGCATCATTCCTAGTTGCATACCTATTAAATCTATATCTCTTCGCTTCGCTTTTGGGGATTTATGCCATACAACTGTAAAGTCATCACACATTGAGCTATTAACACTCTCGATTAAATACTCTGCAAAATCTCTTACACTATTTACTACTCTACTCTTACCAGTCTCACTATTTTTTATCTCAATAGTAAAACCATCATCATGCGAAAATATCTGAGCTTCAAGTGTTAAAAGCGATCTTTTACCCTCTTCCATCCAATTATCCTTTTTTCTGTAAGTATAACACATTTCTTTAGTAACTGTAAATTATAAACAAAAAAGATTAGTTGAAACCTCTGAAAAATCATTAATCCCAAAATTTGTATTAAAGATTAACATCCTTTAGCAAATCATTTAGCTTGGGCATTTATAAAAATCATCAATTAACCTATGGGTTGACCTCAAGATTTTTGCAAACACCCACAACCAACGCATTTGCCAAATCTTTGCTAATTACAATACAAAATTTGGGTTAAAAGAGTTAACATAAGTGCCCCTTTGTGGCTAAATGCTCTATTTTAGCTTTACAGCAAAGATAAATTTTTGCTAAAACCATAAAGCTTTCGTTCAATTCATAGTTTTTCAGAAGATTCAGTTATAAAAATCTACTATACATAAAAAAGAGATCTTACTTTCGAAAACTTCTAAAAATAGAGAAGATAATGAGCAGCTCTACAGCTATGAGTAGATAGTGTAAGTCGTAAACTTTATCTTTATTCTCGGTAATCCCTTGGTATTCAAGCAATTTATAGAATAGATAGGAAGCCCCCATACCTATTAGGTAGCCTAGCTGTTTGGCGGTATCTATAGAGGTTAATAACTCATCGCTTTTTGCTATGAGTGTCTCGGCTCTTACTAAGTAGGAGCCAAAGACAAATGTTAGCTGATAGCCAAGGTAAACAAGCAGTGCTGTTTGGTAAGTATAAGGAGAAAACAAAAAAACAAACATTACAATGAGCAAGACAAACTCAACCAGTAAAGAGATTCTAAAAAACCACTCGATTGTTAAAATTTTATGGTAGAGCCTTGCAACTATCAGCATAGCAATAGCTAAAGCAATCCCCCCTAACGAATATATAGAGGGCTTTAGTGGTGCATAGATTGTAAATATTGCCCCAACACTAAGACCTAAAAAGAGGGAGTTTAAAAACTTATAGCGTATATACCATTTTGGGTTGAGAGTTAACATTTTTTCCCTTTATTGAAAAGCTAAAAGCATAAAGCTGAATGCTTAAAGCTTTTATCTAAGTAAATATAAAAGGCTTTTGGCTTTACGCTTCAAGCTTTATGTTTTATTAAAACTTATACTCTAAAGTAGCATAGATACTTCTACCCTCTGTGCTGTAGCCTTTTACTGTTTCGTACTTTTTATCGAAGATATTTTTAACCGTTACATTAAGGCTAAAGTTCTCTTTAAATTGTGTGTTATAAGTTACATCTACAGTTGTATAACTCTTAAGTGTAACATCTTTTGCAGGGTAAGCATTAAAGTCTAAATCTCTTCTCTTACCTACATAGTTAGCAACAAGACCTACATGAGAAGCTTCGCCAAAGTAGTAGTCTAAAGAGAGAGTTGCACTATTTTGTGGTACTCTTTGAGCCTTTTTGCCGCTTGCATCTTCGAATTTAAGCATATGTGTAAAGTTTGCACCAAGAACAAAACCGCTATCGCCAAATGCATACTCTCCACTTAGCTCAATACCGGTTGTTTTTACACCGTCGCCACTATTGCTGTAGCTTGTTGTAAATGTTGCCGGATTAAAGTTTGCTACGATTTTATCTTTAATTTTATTGCTAAAGTAGGTTATATTAATATATTTTTTATACCCTATAGTTAGATCGAACCCTTCGATACTCTCTGGCTTAAGTTCGCTTGCAGCATTGCTAAATTGGTAGAGACTTGGAGCCTTATATCCAGTATAGATATTTGCCCCACTGTGTAAGCCATCAACCACTTTACACTCTCTTTTCAGACCAAGACGGAAAGTTGTTTTATTATCAAACTTATCAAAGTTATCATATCTTACTACAGCATTAAAGGCTGTATCGGCACCTAAGAGAGCATCAACTCGTTGCGTGTAAGAGGTAAAGAGAGCACTATTTTTAAACTTGGCACTCGTAGCACCAAATCCGCTATCTGTAGTTGCTTTATTAATAGTATGCTCTGCACCTACTGTGAGGCTACTTTTATCGCTAAATTGGTATGCAGTTGTAAGAGAGAGTTGTGTACTTTTGCCTATAGTATCGTAGCTCCATGGTCCAAAGCTACTTGTACCCACAAGCGATCTCTCTATTTTTCTGTAGCTAGCTTTTGCATCGACTGTAATTGCACCCTCTTGGTAGTGGTAACCTACCCCATAGATTTTTTGCTTACTCTCACCTTTAGAGGTTGCATCATTGGCACTCCCACTATCGAAATCGAACTTGCCATCATCACTTCTAAAGAGAGCAGAGATTTTACTACTCTTAGTAATCGCAAAATCCCCATTAAGGTAGAAGTTTATATTTTTATATCCATCCTTTTCAGCATCTCTTGGTGCTAATGCAGAGACTCCATCTGTATCAATCCAGTGAGCTCCTAGCGATACCGAGCCTCTCTTAAAGTTTTTCGATAGATCAACACCAGCACCCTTTGTAGCGTGGCTACCACCCTTTAAAGAGATAACTGTACTATCTTTTGTGGCACCTTTTGTAATAAGATTTACAGTACCAGCCGCGGCACTTGCACCCCAAATACCGCTCTGCCCACCTTTGATAATTTCGATTCGCTTAATTGAGTCTATATTGATATGCTCTAGTGCAGCAGCTGCTCCTGGTTGTGTGTAGTCTGTTAATGGAATACCATCAAGGAGTACAAGGAGATTATCGCTACTTAAGCCTCTTACAAATACCGAACTTGTCTGCCCTGCTCCACCATTTGTAGCTACTGAAAAACCAGCTACTTGGCTTAAAAGCTCTGGCACACTTTGATAGCCGCGTTCTTTAATATCCTCAGCTGTAACAATAGTAACATTTTGCGTTGTCTCTTTAATCTTTTGTGGTAGTTTCGAGCTCGAAGTTACGATCACTTTGCCTAAATCTTCGGCACCAGATGCTGGCGATAGTAGTAGTCCTGCTGTAAATATACTCAGTGTTATTTTTTTCATTAATATCCTTTTTTAAATTTATAAAATTTGATTATTTCGTTGTAAATAGCTTTGATTTTTCTCAAATTGCTCTGAGCTCTAAGCTCTAAGCACTTAGCTTACAAGCAGGTGGAGAGGTCTTTTGTTCCTCTAATCTAAAGGCAAGTTTATGGTATTGGTAGTTGCTATCCATACGACACAGCTTATGGAGTGTCGAGAACATTGCTATGATTGCAAGAGAGAAGTATCGCTTGTTTCTACCTTTAAGATGTTTCATAAATGAGATTTTATCTAATTAGGATAAATTTTATCTATCACCGAACCAAATAACTAACTTAAACTTTGAATTAGTTACTTGGTGCGGTGATGACAATAAATTGGGCAATACTTATAACTTTTTGGTAAAATTCAATTAACTATAGAGTTAAAAGGCACAACTTGACTATAAGAGAGCAGATAGAGAAACTATTAGAAGAGCGAATATTAGTTATCGATGGTGCAACCGGTACGCAGATACAAAACCTCGAGATTCCCAAAGAGGCGTGGCTCGATGAAAATGGCGAAGCCCAAGAGGGGTGTAACGAGCTTCTCAATGCCACAGCACCAGAGCTTATGCAAAAGGTACATAACGGTTATGCAAAAGCAGGTGCCGATTTAATTAAAACCAATACATTTGGTGCGATGCCGTGGGTATTAGACGAGTATGGCATGTCGCATAGATGTTACGAACTCTCTAAAAAGGGTGCCGAGATTGTAAAAGAGATATGCGATAACTATAGCACCCCAGAGAAACCTCGCTTTGTGCTTGGCTCTATTGGACCCGGAACAAAACTGCCAAGCCTTGGGCATATCCACTACGACGAGATGTTCGAAGGGTATAAAGAGACAGCTTTAGGACTTATCGATGGTGGTTGCGATGTCTATCTGCTTGAAACTTGCCAAGATCCACTCCAAATTAAAGCAGCAATCCATGGCTGCGAAGCAGCTAATAAAGAGCGAGGAGTAGAGATTCCAATAATGGTATCGGTAACTATTGAGCTGAGTGGAACTATGCTTATTGGAACTGACGCAGAGACAATTGTGACAATCTTAGAGCCATTTGATATTTTATCGTTAGGCTTTAACTGCGGTACAGGGCCCGACCAAGTAAAAAAGCATCTGCAAACACTCTCGAAGCTTTGTAAGTTCCCAATATCTGTTCATGCCAACGCCGGATTACCCCAAAACCGTGGCGGCTACACCTACTACCCAATGGGGCCAGAGGAGTTTACTAAAAAGCAGCTTGAGTTTACCGAATTTGATGGGGTTAGCTTCTTAGGTGGTTGCTGTGGTACAACGCCACAGCATATCCATGCTCTCCAAAAAGCTGTTGCCAATATCAAGCCTAAAAAACCTACAGGCTCTATAAGCCCAAGTATTGCATCGCTCTTTAACACTACAGAGCTTTTTCAAAATCCAGCTCCCTTACTTATTGGAGAACGAAGCAATGCAACAGGATCTAAAGCCTTTAGAAACCTTATCTTAGAGTCAGACTACGAAGGGACACTTACCGTTGCACAAGCCCAAGTTCGCGATGGTGCACACTGCTTAGATGTAAATGTCGAGTTTGCGGGGCGAGATGGTGCTAAGGATATGCGAGCTGTTATGGAGCTTTATAACCAAAAGGTACCACTACCGCTTATGCCAGATGCAACAAGAGTAAACACCATAGAAGAGGCTCTTAAATGTATTGGTGGGAAACCAATCATCAACTCAACCAACCTCGAAGATGGCGAAGAGAAGTTCCACGCTATCTGTAAATTGGCTAAAAAGTATGGAGCTGCCCTCGTTTGTTTAACAATCGACGAGAAGGGTATGGCAAAAACCAAAGAGGAGAAGGTCGCCGTTGCAGAGCGGATGTATAAAATGGCTACCGAAATTCACAATATAGACCCAACTAACCTCATTTTTGATGTACTCACCTTTACAGTAGGCTCAGGCGATTTAGAGTATAGAGATGCTGCTATACAGACAATGGAGGCAATTAGAGAGCTCAAAAGACGCCACCCAGAGGTAGGCACAACTTTAGGACTCTCTAATATCTCTTTTGGACTCAAAGCGAGTGCCAGACGCTACCTAAACTCAGTTTTCCTCCACCACTGTGTAGAGGCAGGGCTAACAAGCGTAATTATTAATGTAAAGCATATTATCCCAATGAGTAAAATTAGCGATGAAGATCGTGAAATATGCGAAGAGTTGCTATTCCACCCAGACGATAACTCGCTCTTTAAGTTTATCGAACACTTCTCTGATAAAAAGGTAGAAGATACAGGAACTGATGAAGCCTATCAAGCCTTGCCAACTGAGGAGAAGATTAAAAAACTTTTAATGGATGGTGACAAAGAGCGATTGATCCCTTTAGTCGAAGAGGCACGAAACGAGATTCATCCAGATATTATTGTAAACGAGATACTTATTGATGCAATGAAAGTAGTAGGTGAACTCTTTGGATCAGGTGAAATGCAACTGCCCTTTGTACTACAATCGGCTGAAACAATGAAAGCAACTGTAGACTACCTCAACCCCTACCTCACAAAGCAAGAGAAAGAGACTGATACCACACTCGTTATTGGTACTGTTAAAGGCGATGTGCATGATGTTGGGAAGAACCTAGTAGATATAATTCTTTCAAATAATGGATTTAAAGTTATAAATGTAGGAATAAAGACTGAACTAGAGACCTTTTTAAAAGCCTATAAAGAGGGGAATGCCCACGCAATTGGCATGAGCGGACTTTTAGTAAAATCAACTGCAATTATGAAAGAGAATTTAGAAGAGATGGCTAAAATGGGGCTGGAGATTCCAGTTCTTCTTGGCGGTGCAGCCTTGACTCGTGGCTTTGTAGATGATTTTTGCCGCCCAATCTATAAAGGGCCAATATTCTACTGCCGCGATGCCTTCGATGGCGTAATTGCCATGAGCCGAATAGAAAAATGGATAGCAGAAAAGCAGGCAAACCCAGATGCCGTGCTCGATACCAAGCTTGGAAACGATGGTATAGAAGTAGAGAAGAAAGAGACAAAAGAGGTAGTAATCCCACCATTCGAAGAGATTAAAATGCCCTCCCCTGTGCCAATACCAACCCCACCATTTTGGGGAAGACGCGTCCTACAAAAGCAAGATTTAGATATTAATACCATCTTTGAATGGGTTAATAAAAAGTCTGTAATTAAGATGCACTGGGGCTATAAACGTGGGAAAATGGATAGAGAAGAGTATCAAAAGCTCCTCGAAGAGAAGGTTTACCCAAACTACGAAAGAATCAAACAAGAGATTATCGATAAAGAGCTCTTTGAGCCAACAATCATCTATGGCTACTACCCATGCCGAAGCAATGATCAAGAGTTGTATCTATTCGATGCAAGCGAGGGGTGGAATATAGATGAAAATGCCTCAAGAGAACCATTCGAAGCGGTAGTTGATAGAGCAATTGCAAAATTTCACTTTCCAAGACAACGCCGTAAACCACACCGTGCCCTATCTGACTTCTTTAGACACGAGAGACACGATGTAATTGCCCTCACTTGTGTAAGTGCCGGTGCAAAATTTTCTAAATACGAAAAAGAGCTTTACGATGCAGGAAAATACCTAGAATACAATATGATCCACGGCTTCTCAGTAGAACTTGCCGAAGCCCTAGCCGAGGTAGTGCATAAGCAGATTCGAATGGATCTGAATATCTTAAGAGAAGACGAAGGTGCAACCCTAAGAGATGTACGAATGCGACGCTACCAAGGAGCAAGATACTCCTTTGGCTACCCAGCCTGCCCAGACCTAGAGCAAAGCCGTATCCTCTTTGACCTACTAAAACCAGAAGAGTTTGGCATAACTTTAAGCGAAACCTACCAAATCCACCCAGAACAGAGCACCACCGCCTTAGTAGTCCACCATAAAGAGGCAACCTACTATGCGGTGTAAACTAGTTATATAAACGTTGTGCAATTGCGGATATTGTCTCTAAGGAATCATGTATTTGACTTCTTATTTGGTTATCTATTGGCATACTTTGAGTAATATCATCTTGGATATCTTTACAAATTGTATTGATTAATGTTGCATCATGCTCATCAAATGCATTGTAAAGATTGTTTAACTTAGAATCTAGGCTACTATTTAGTGCATAAGATAACTTATTCTTAATTAAGTCGATAATAACATATGCCTCATACTCATCTTGCCAAATACATTTATATCCAACTTTTATCTTCTTGATTGGCATATAGTTTGCATTTCCTTGTAACCCCTTGATATAGTAATCCATCGCAGGGTGGAGAAGATAATATTTACTAATTGGTAAATTCTTAGCACTAATATTACCCGCTATCTCAAAGTGTTGTATGTATTGGTTTTTAGTCTCATCAAATTTAACCACCCCAATTAATCCAATTTTATAAAGTTCAGAGAAAATATGATTTGCACCATCGCACCCTTCACAACTCCCACTCTCTTTAGCATTACACTTAACAACTTTCCCTTTAGATAAATTATAGTATTCACAAATTTCTACAAGTGTTTCATACTCTAAGACATTTGTATTGATATTTGCATAAAAACATGGATCATCTATTACATCACTAATAAACCATGTAAACTTTTCGATCTCATTGAGATACTGCTTCTCAATTGAGATTGCAGGAACTTTGTTAACTATATCAATAAATACACTCTCATCATAGTTTTGTCTTGTTATCTCTTTATGGATACTATTTCCAATTGCAATAAAATCTCTAGGCCGCTGGAATGTATGTCTATAGATATATCTAAAGATATCCTCCTCTTTCGACCAAGCATTATTAACTTTTTTAAGACTTACAAACTCATTTATTGGCTCTAATGCATTTATCTTTTCATAATAACGAATAGCATTTTGAAAAATCTCTTTAAGTTCAGATTCAGAGTACTCTAAATTGCTCATAATTGACTGATAATTTGCCAACAAAACATCTTGATAATTAGCTAATGCCTCTTTTCGAATAGATGCATGAATTTTTAATTGCGAAGAAGAGCTAGTAATAGCAAAAATTGCTTCTATTAAACCTACTTGTGTTTTCTCCCATATAACCGATGGATATTGCTCAAAAGCTTGATCAATTCTATCTATAAACATTACAATTGGTTGTTTTATAACTAAGCAGTATTGGTATACTTCGGTAGCCAATCGATCAATTGCAGCTAAATTATGCTGCATATTATCAAAAAGCAAAGTCCTTAAGATAAAAGATGGGTTTGTTAAAACCTTCTTATAAAGCGACAATTTACCATGCTCAATTATACGATCAATTATATCAACAGTATTTTTACGATACTCATGAAGTTCTTTACAAATTTTTATAAGATCGGACCTAAAATCTAGTAAAGATCTTCCGCTATCATCTACAAAGTAGTTTAAAATTGCAGAAGTACCCAGTGCAATTATCCATAGTTTCTCCCAGATATTATCCTCTTTTAATATATCAATATTTTTATGAGGAATAGCCAATTTTAGATCGAAAGAATCAAGCTGTGTAGCATTTGGTACAAAAATTGAATCGCTATAGTTATCTCTATAGTATTTATGCTTTAGCTTTAATAATAGTGTCTTTCCATACCCTTTTGGTGCAATAATTGCAAGTTTATTTTTTTGCATAAAATCATCTATTGCACTAGTTCTAGCTAAAAAGTTATCTATCTCAATATCATTGATATCTAACTTTTGAGCATCTTCTACCCAAACAGATTCATAGCTATGGATTGACATCATTTTTAACCTTCTAATATTTTATACAACCATTATAAACAAAAGGTGCTGAAATACCACTTTCTTGGAGCCTGTCGAACTCATCCTCCCAATACTACCTCATTAAGACAGATTTATCTCTAAAACGGTTTTTTTCTTCTAAATGAACTACCCCCGCGCAAGCAACGTGGTATCACTGCCGTTCTAACCTACATGTCAAATTTTAACTGACCTGTATATACTTTTTTGTATTCTTTCCCTTGTTTTTTAACATATGTTCGTATCATATCCTCATTACCATATTGTCCAACAGTATTTGCATAAAATCCACTTGTCCATAAGTTTCCACCCCACAACATCTTTTTTATCTCTTTATGTCTTGCAAAAATCTCCCTTGCTGTAATACTTTTGATAATTTGTACTATTCTTGACACCGGCATTTTTGGTACTCCTTGCACTAAAAAATGCACATGATTTTTATCGTTCCCTATTTCAATAAAATTGATCTCAAATCTCTCTGAAATCTCCTCACAAACTTTTACTTATGTCTCTTTAACTTCTTTTGAAAATACTTTTCTTCTGTACTTTGCAGGAAACACTAAGTGGTAAAGTAATACTGTCTTATTATGACTTTTATAGATACGATCACTCATACGTTATCATACCACACTGTTTTTTAACCTTAACTCCAACCGATGCATGCATCGGGGAGATCTTTTCGATTATACCATTATTGATAGTGAGATAAATCTATCCATCTTAAAGACGGAGGTTTCAACCTTTCTGGGGACTAAGAAGCCGCTACTAAATTAGCAGACCATATCCGCTTTATGGAGAGTAAACTCTTAGCCGACCAAAACCCAAGAGCATTTGATAAACTCTTTTTAATGGAAGCCTATATGAAATATAATGGCTACTACACTACATCAGTAGAACAAAGTGGGAAGAGTGTTGCAGTATCGAAACAAGCAAAAAATAGCTGTGCCTATAGAGTAATTGCAGCACACAGCGACGCAGTAAGCGGCGACTTCTTTGCAAGAGGTGACATTACTAAAGATTACTCATCAACTGCAGAGGCAATCTTAAATAGCTCAGATTGTAGTAGTCTTAAAAGTGATATCGAAAGCTATATCTCACAGAGACAAAAACATAGAGGGAGAATGTAAAAATATCACCTCTTTGCTATCTTTGCTATGTAGAATCCGCTAAAGGCTCCTTTTGGCAAGAAACGAAGCGTCTTAGAAAGCTCGCTAGAGTACGCCTCCTCTTGCCACTTCGTAAGCCCCTCTTGGGTATTTTTGAAGTTATGTTTAATTGGTAAAAGCTTTGCATTTGGGTACTTTTTTAAGAGGTAGTTTACGACTGCCTCATTCTCTTCTGGGGCAAATGTACAGGTTGCATAGATCATTTCGCCGCCACTTTTAAGCGATTCAAAAGCAGAAATTATCAACTCTTTTTGCAGTTTTGCAAATTTATAGATACGCCGTGGGCTCCACCAGGTTATCCCTTTATCTATATCAAAATGGGCTTCTGAGCTGCATGGAGCATCTAAAAAAACTGCATCAAAGAGCTCAGGGCAAGCTTTGTAGATAAATCTTCCATCTTTGTTGTATGTTTGTATATTTTTAGCTAGTGACTCTTTAAAGTTTCGCTTCATCATAAAGAAGCGGCTCTTATCGGGCTCGACTGCACTTACCTTTTTTGCCTTTTCGCTAAAGATTAAGCTTTTACCACCAGGAGCTGCTGCTAAATCTAAGACCCAATCACTCTTAGTCACTCTTAAAGCATGGGCGGCAAAAATTGAAGAGAGGTTTTGAATATAGATCTCTTTTGCACTATAGGGGCTCGATTTTACAAGGGCCTCTCGCTGCTCTATTGGTAGCACAAAAGCTTCATCTATCCACGAAAGTGCTTGCGGTTCAAAGCCCTCCTCTTTTAGTTTTTTTACTACACTCTCTACATCTGCTCTATTACGATTGATGCGAAAACTAAAATGGCTTTTTGGCTCACTTAACATCTTAAAAAGCTCTGGATTGATCGCCTCTAGCCGCTCTTTAAAATCCTCTAGCGTTGCTCTCTTTTTCTGCTTTGCCATTACGTTTGTAGCAGTTGTTCAATGGTAACTGCTCTCCCTTTTTTATTAACTTTACAATACTCAACCACCATACCATGTGCCCGTGCATAGGCTTGTGCTCTCGTGAGTTCTGGAAAAACCACTTTATAGTTCGTAGAGAAATCATCTACAATCCACTCTTGCAACTCTTCGTAGCTGCTAAAATCGTATCCAAATGCTTGCAAAAGCCTATGGGTATAACTATCTACCACAAATGCCTCTTGGTAGCATGCATAATTTAAAATTGCATCGGCACTCTCTTGCCCTATCCCTCTTTGTGCTAAGAGCCACTCTCGTGTAACACTCTCTTGAAATGCATTAAATGCACCAAAGTCATCTAAAATATTGCGAGAGAGTTGTTGTAAATTTTTCGATTTTGCTCTAAAGAATCCACTTGGGCGAATACGCTCTTCTAAAAGTGCTAAAGGGGTAGATGCTAGAGCCTCAAGCTCTATGAAAGAGTGCTCTTCTAAGTTATAAAGTGATTTTTCTACATTTTGCCACGAACTATTTTGGGTAAGTATTGCACCAACTACAACTTTAAAGCTGCCACTCTGCGGCCACCACCAAGGGTCTCTTGATCTATTATCATAGCCTAACTCTTTTAGCTTTAGAAAAAGCTCAGTTGCACTACTTATCATTTGGTGCAAATGGAAGGAGTGCACTTGCCCATGTTAAACCGCCACCAAAGGTATCAAGCAGCATCAATTCACCACTCTTTAAGCGACCACTCTCATAGATGTCGTTTATTGCCATTGGTATTGAGGCTGCTGAGGTGTTCCCATACTTATGGACTGTTAAGACTACTTGCTCTTCGCTCATCTTCAACTTATCACCAACTGCTTTAATAATTCGGTAATTTGCTTGGTGTGGTACAAAGTGTGGAATATCTTTCCCCTCTAAACCATTTGCCTCTAATATCTCTTGCACATCTTTTGTAAGTGTTTTTACAGCAAGTTTAAAGGTTTCGTTTCCTTTCATTTTCACATACTGTAAGCCCTGCTCTAATGCCTCTTTAGTTGCTGGATTTACGCTTCCTGGACTTGGGGTCATTAAGAAGTCAGCATAGCTTCCATCAGCACTTGCATGAATATCGACTATTCCCTCTTTCTCATTATCGCTTGCACTAATTACTGCTGCACCTGCTCCATCGCCAAAGAGGATGCAAGTTGCTCTATCACTCCAATCCACAATAGAGCTAAACTTCTCCGCCCCAACAATAAGTACATTCTTTTTCATTCCTGACTCTACAAACGCCTTTGCAACTGAGAGAGCATAGACAAATCCACTACAGGCTGCTGCAATATCAAAGGCTTGTACATTTTTGATCCCTAACTTATCCGAGATAACGCACGCTGTAGAAGGCATGTTAAAGTAATCTGGCGTTACTGTTGCACAGACTACTAAGTCAATATCGCTACTCTCTAACCCTGCACGCTCGATCGCAAGGGCAGCTGCTTTTGCACCCATATCGCTTGTGTACTCATCATCTGCTGCAATATGCCGCTCTTTGATTCCTGTTCTTTGGGTAATCCACTCATCGGTGGTATCTACCATCTTCTCCAAATCAGCATTTGTTAAGATCTTTTGGGGCACATAAGCACCTATCGATCGGAATGCTGCATAGACTCTTTTGCTCATTGCTTTCCTTTATGAGTGGTAGTTTGGACTCTCTTTAGTAATGGTTACATCATGCACATGACTCTCTTTTAATCCAGCACTTGTAATCTCTACAAACTCCGCCTTCTCCCAGAATGTTGGGATATCTTTTGATCCACAATAGCCCATAGAGGAGCGAAGTCCACCAATCATCTGATGGATCACTTGACTCATCTTTCCTCTATATGGTACACGCCCCTCAATTCCCTCTGGTACTAACTTATCTGCAGCAGTCCCCTCTTGGAAATATCTATCGGTACTCCCCTTTGTCATTGCACCAATGCTTCCCATACCTCTATACTCTTTAAATTGGCGACCATTAAAGATAATCATCTCGCCTGGAGCTTCGTAAGTTCCTGCTAGAGCACTTCCTAGCATTACAGAGCTTGCACCAACTGCTAAAGCCTTTGCAATATCTCCAGAGTATTTGATACCTCCATCTGCTATTACTGGAACATTGTACTCTTTTGCCACACTTGCGACCTCATCAATCGCTGAAATTTGCGGCACTCCAACACCGGCAACAATACGCGTTGTACAGATGCTTCCAGGTCCAATACCTACTTTTACACCATCTGCACCAGCTTCTATTAAATCTTTTGCAGCTGCACCGGTTGCAATATTCCCAGCAATTACATCGACATCTAATTTCGATTTAATCTCTTTGAGTGTATCGATAATCCCTTGCGAGTGTCCGTGTGCAGAGTCGAGCACAATTACATCTACTCCAGCCTCTACAAGAGCAATTGCACGATCTATCTGCCCTACTCCAATTGCAGCCCCTACTCGCAATCGACCATACTGATCTTTATTTGCATTTGGATACTGCTCTTTTTTGAGAATATCTTTAATTGTTACTAAACCCTTAAGCTTTCCATCTGCATCAACAATTGGCAGCTTCTCTACCTTATGCTCCTGGAGCACCTTCGCTGCCTCTTCGAGTGTAATCCCCTCATTAGCTGTAATAAGTGGTGCGTGCGTCATTACCTCTTTTACTTTTATACTTGCCATATCTGTAATAAAACGCATATCACGGTTGGTAATAATACCAATGAGTGTATCATCTTTATCAACCACAGGTACTCCAGAGATCTTATACTCTCCCATTAAGGCATCAGCTTCCGCAACTGTTGCATCTGGTTCAATTGAGATTGGATCGATAATAATCCCACTCTCACTCTTTTTTACCTTTTTAACCATTTTCGCTTGTGTCTCGATATCCATATTTTTGTGGATAATCCCAATTGCACCCTCTCTAGCCATAGCTATTGCAGCTCTATGCTCTGTAACGGTATCCATCGCTGCTGAGACTAAAGGAATATTCAAAGAGACTCTTTTTGTAAGTTGTGTCTTTAGGCTTACCTCTTTTGGAAGAACGGTAGAGTGTTGCGGAACAAGAAGAACATCTTCAAAAGTGAGTGCACGCATTTTAATTTTCATATGGCTATCCTTTATCTGTAGTTTAGAGTTTTTTCTAGGTTCAAAGCAGCATCAAAGAGCGGTTGCTCATTAAAGGCTTTCGCAATCAGCTGCAAGCCAACTGGTAAACCTTCGTTATTTTTCATTATTGGCAGACTAATTGCTGGCAAACCAACTAAGTTTATTGCTATTGTATACATATCGCTCTTATACATCTCTAATGGGTCTTCGCTACTCCCAATTTTTGGTGCAACCGATGGGGCAATTGGCGAGAGTATCATATCGGCTTGCTCAAAGATTTTATTAAACTCATCTCGGATCAAGTGGCGAACCTTCTGAGCTTTGAGGTAGTACGCATCGTAGTAACCAGAAGAGAGAACAAAGTTCCCAAGTAGAATTCTTCTCTTTACCTCTTCGCCAAAACCTTCGCTTCGTGTCTTTATATAGAGATCTTGAATATTTTTTACATCAGCAGCTCGTCTTCCATAACGGATTCCATCATAACGGGCTAGGTTTGTTGCAGCCTCTGCAGTTGCAATAATGTAGTATGTGGCAATATCATACTTTGTATTGCTCATTGTTGTATGGATAATTGTATGCCCATTTGCTTCTAGTGCCTCGATCGCTTTTTTATAGGCTGCTTGCACATCGCTATCTGCCTCTTCAATATAGTTATCGACAACAGCAATGGTATACTTTTTTTCAGGATCTAAGTTTTGAGCTATTGAGATATGCTCTACATTAGCACTCGTTGAGTCGTTGCTATCGTGCCCTGCAATAATATCGTAAAGAACAGCAGCATCCTCTACATCTTGTGTAATTGGTCCAATCTGATCCAAGCTCGAAGCGTATGCCCCTAGTCCATATCGGCTTACCTTACCATAGGTTGGTTTAAAGCCAACGACACCACAATAAGCAGCTGGTTGGCGGATCGAACCACCTGTATCGCTCCCAAGTGCAGCCACGGCAATACCAGCAGCTACTGCTGCAGCACTTCCACCACTACTTCCCCCAGGCACACGGCTTGGATCATGAGGGTTCTTTGTGATACCATAGCAGCTACTCTCTGTTGTAGAGCCCATCGCAAACTCATCCATATTTGCTCTACCAGTTGGAGCAATTCCAGCAACCTTTAACTTCTCGATTACTGTAGCATCATAAGGAGAAATATACCCTTGCAAAATTTTAGAGCCACAAGTGACACTCCAGTTTTTTACTTGAATATTATCCTTGATTAAAACAGGTACCCCTTCGCCACTAGTTTCAAATCCAATATATGCGTTTATATCACTATTCTTTGCTTTTTCTAAAATATCTTTTTGAAGAGCTTTTTGCTCATCAGGACTTAAATTTAAAGCTTCTCGTAGCTTCATCGACTCTCCTAATCTCTTTTCTTATAATATCGTACTATTGCTAAACCAATAGCAATAATTATAAAGATTACAACAATTGCACCAAAAATAATCTCACCTGTTACTGGTTTTGTCAAATCCACTTATGCTACAACCTCGCTACATCGTGCACAGAGCGTATCCTCTGCTTCGCTTGTAAATCTCCAACATCTTGGACACTTATGCCCTTTTGCTTTTACAATGCTGTAACTCTTACCATCTACTTCGAACGAAGCTAACGGCTCCTCGCTAGAAGAGTCCTCAAACGCACTCACACCAAACCAATCCTCTAAGTTTTTCGCCTCTTCTAAACCAAAGATTGAGCTATCTCCAACAATCGCAAGTTCAAGTGTAGTTCGTATAAGCTTCTCTTTTTTGAGTCTATCGATCGCCTCAAAGAAGCTCTCTCTTGCACTCACTAAAAGGTCGCTAGTGAGGCTACTCTCTATCTCAGGAAGTGGTTGATACTCTAGATCAAAAATATCATTTAACTCTTTTTTAAAGATATCAGGAGCGTGCTCTATCGCCTCATCTGCTGTGTAAGTCAATACTGGTGCAACAAGAGCTAGCATCGATTTTGCAATGAAGTACATTGCACTTTGAGCTCCTCTTCTTGAGAGCGAATCTTTTGCATCACAGTAGAGTCTATCTTTACAGAGATCCATATAGATACCACTTAACTCATTTGTTAAGAAACTATTTAAAAGGCTAAATGCTCTTGAGAACTCATACTTTGCAAATTCACTATTTACCTCATCAAAGACACTCTTTGCTTTTGCCAAGATCCATCTATCGAGCTCTCCAAACTTCTCTAGCTCTAAAACTTCATCTAAACCATCAAGGTTTGCAAGTAAAAATCGCAGACTATTTCGAATCTTTCGATACTGCTCGGCAGTTTGTTGCAAGATATTTTTACTAATCTTTAAGTCACTTTGGTAGTCGCTTAAGGCTACCCAGAGTCTCAAAATTTCAGAACCAAACTCTTTTGTAACCTGCTGAGGAGCGACAACATTCCCTTTTGACTTACTCATCTTCTCACCCTTCTCATCAACCGTAAAACCGTGAGTTAAAAGCCCCTTATATGGTGCATGCCCATTAATTGCACAGCTAACAAGCATTGAGCTCTGGAACCATCCTCTATGTTGGTCTGTCCCTTCTAAATAGAGGTCTGCTGGGTAGTTGCCTGCATCATAATTACGCGATGTGAGTGTTGCATACCAGGTAGAGCCACTGTCAAACCATACATCAAGCACATCGGTAATCTTCTCTAACTCCTCAGGCTTATAACCGCTGCCAGGGTAAAGCAACTGCTCTATTGGCAGATCATACCATGCATCACATCCTTGCTGCTCAAAAATCATTGCAACAAAGTTGAGTACCTTCTCGTCTAAAATAACCTCTTTTGTCGCTTTTACTCTAAAGAATGCTATCGGTACACCCCAGCTTCTTTGTCTACTAATACACCAATCTGGTCGCCCCTCTATCATAGGTTTAAAGCGGTTTTTACCCCACTCTGGATAGAACTTAACATCTTCTATAGAGTCTAGGGCACTTTGACGGAGTGTCTTGCCACTTGACATCTCCTTATCGACTGCAATAAACCACTGCTTTGTTGCTCTATAGATAACTGGCTTCTTTGTTCTCCAGCAGAATGGGTATGAGTGGGTAAATTTATCGACACTTAAAACACTCTCACCTAAGAGCTCTACAATCTTTTCGTTTGCTTTAAATACATGCATTCCAACAAACTCTTGCGGATTAGGGAGCAATCCTAACCCTACTACACTCTCATCATATAAGCCATTATCATCTACTGGCATAATAACTGGCAAATCATACTTTAATGAAGCAAAGTAGTCAACCTCACCATGTCCCGGAGCTGAGTGTACTGCACCAGTTCCTCCATCTAACTCTACAAAATCGCCTAAGATTATATATGACTCTCTACTATTTAATGGATTTACGGCTCTTTTATGCTCTAAATCTTTTGCAGCAATCTCTTTAACAACTGTAGCATCTTTTAAAACACCCTCTTCTACTAAAGATTCAACTCGACTCTTTGCAACTATATATCCATCTTTTGTTAAAACATAGCTCTCATCTGGGTGCAATGCAATCCCCACATTTGCTGGCAGAGTCCATGGTGTTGTTGTCCATATAACGACTGCAGCTTTCCCATCGATAGCTAACTCTCTTTTCGCCTCGTCGCTAAGTTCAAAGGCAACATATAAAGAGTAATCCTCTTTATCTTTATACTCAATCTCTGCATCAGCTAACGCAGTTTGAGCCGCCCACGACCAATAGATCGGCTTGCTTCGCTCTACTAAAAGCCCCTCTTTTGCAACATTACATAGGGCTCTATAGATATTTGCCTCAAATTTAAAATCCATAGTGAGGTATGGGTGTTCCCAATCACCAATAATTCCAAGTGCCTTAAAACCCTCTTTTTGATGCTCTACAAACTTCGCCGCATGCTGTCTGCAAAGTTCTCTAAATTTTGAAACACTCAAAGCATCTTTCTTCTCTTTGCCTATCTTCTCTTCAACTTTTTGTTCAATTGGTAAACCGTGACAATCCCAACCTGGAGTGTAGCGAACTGCTTTTCCTTGGAAGTAGTGGTACTTCACAATGATATCTTTAAGCGTCTTATTCAGAGCATGCCCAATATGGATATCGCCATTTGCATAGGGTGGCCCATCGTGCAGCGTAAACATCTCGCGATCTTTACGGTTTGCTTTCATCTTCTCATAGACACCACCCTCAAACCACTTCTTATAACGAATCGGCTCATTTTTAGGGAGATTCCCACGCATAGGGAATGTTGTTTTTGGCAATAGTATCGTCTCTTTGTAATCCATTTTGGCTTATCCTTCTTATTTTAAACATAAGTTCACTCGATTACTCTAATAAGTAAAATAGAAGTCAAAATCTCTTAGAAGCTCCTAATAGACTAGTTCTGAGAGAAGTTAACTCCAAAGAACTTATGTTTTTAAATATTTTTTAAAAAATTGCAAGATTATAACCAAAACTCTATTACAAATTCGTTATAATATTTCTTATTTCAAAAACTATAAGGTACTTTGGAGAGAAAATGTCAAAATTAGAAAAACCTGATCATATTGTATTTATCGGTACAAATCTCTATACTGACCATATACAATTTGCCTATCTTAGGAGAGTATTCCCCTATATTAAAGATGCGACACATATAGATCGCTATCAAACTCTTTCACCAGAGATATTCAATACAATAATAGAAGATATAAAAAAGATTGGACGCAACAGTACACTCTTTGTAATTGACTACCTTTATGACGATCTTATCAAGCTTTTAACGGCATCAGGATTTGAACTGCAAGATAAAAATAATAGCTCACTCTTTAATCTCGACACTATTCAAGTTATTGCAAAAAAGATAACTCTCTTTAAGCAGCTTCCAGAGAGTGCCACAATGGTAAATAGCAATTTAGCTTACTTTAAGGTATTTGGCGATAGCGAAAGTTTAGAGGAGATGCGTGTTAAACTTGGCACACATGCGAGCTTAACAAAAATTCTTCCAAGTTGTTACAATGTCATCCTCAAAGATGCAGCAGGAGAGATGATATTAACAGATATTGCCCAAAAACTAAACTTAAAAATTTTAGCTGTTCGCTCTTTAAAACGGGCATTAGTAGATTATCTAACTGCAAAAGAGAAGACATTAACCATTGCCGAGAGCTGCACAGGAGGGCTTTTAGCAGCTAAAATAACCTCTGTCAGTGGGGCATCAAAGATTCTTCATGGATCTATGGTTACCTATAGTAACGAAATTAAAGAGAAGTGGCTCGGAGTTCGTAAAGAGACTTTAGAAAAGTATGGTGCTGTAAGTAAAGAGTGTGTTGATGAGATGCTTGATGGTATACAAAAGGCTGCTGAAGCCTCTATAGCTGTAGCAATTAGCGGTATTGCTGGCCCTACTGGTGGAAGCGAAGAGAAACCAGTTGGAACTGTCTATATTGGTGTTCTCAATGGAGAGTCAAAAGTTATAGAGAAGTATCACTTTGAAGGGGATAGAACATTTATCCAGGAGTTGGCAGCAAGAACAGCTCTTGAGATGATAATAGACTCTGAAAAAGGTTTTTTTG
The DNA here is from genome assembly GCA_027034975.1 of Campylobacteraceae bacterium. Taxonomy (GTDB): domain Bacteria; phylum Campylobacterota; class Campylobacteria; order Campylobacterales; family Sulfurovaceae; genus JAADEQ01. The sequence goes on along the minus strand of JALVWQ010000010.1, from coordinate 110,176 downwards.
AGTTTTTTTAAATATTTTTCCAAAAAACTCTTGACATAGCCAAATTTTTAGGCTATAATCTCGCCACTTAAACGCAAATAGGCGTTAAAGATGAGCGACCCGTTAGCTCAGTCGGTAGAGCAACTCCCTTTTAAGGAGTGGGCCCTTGGTTCGAATCCAAGACGGGTCACCACTATATTAGACGACTGAAGTGGGCTAGATGACCCTTTCATCTAGTGGCCAAGGATACTGTGTTTTCCGCACAGAAACAGAGGTTCAAATCCTCTAAGGGTCGCCATCAAAGTCTGATTTTTAGGTCGCTTAGCTCAGTTGGTAGAGCGCTACCCTTACAAGGTAGATGCCAGTGGTTCGAGTCCACTAGCGACCACCACGAGAAAGTGCGGCGGTAGTTCAGCTGGTTAGAATGCCTGCCTGTCACGCAGGAGGTCGCGGGTTCGAGTCCCGTCCGCCGCGCCACCACTTTTTCTAATTGATTATTTTTAATCCTCCTCCTTTAGTATATAGAAAAAGAAAATTATAGGGGCTTACCTGCCCCACTTTTACTGTTTGACCCGTTAGCTCAGTCGGTAGAGCAACTCCCTTTTAAGGAGTGGGCCCTTGGTTCGAATCCAAGACGGGTCACCACCTATTATAGGTCGCTTAGCTCAGTTGGTAGAGCGCTACCCTTACAAGGTAGATGTCAGTGGTTCGAGTCCACTAGCGACCACCACTCCCAATTGAACTAAATATAAGAAGCGTAATAGTAAAACTTGACTATAATAATCATAGAAATAATATTCAGAATAAAGAGCAACAATTGAAAAAATCTAATAGAGAACTCCTTTTAGAGGTAAAAGATCTCAGTTTTAAATATGACAAAGAGAGTGTATTAGAAGATATTAACTTTCAACTCTACCGTGGTGACTTTTTTACCATTACCGGTCCAAATGGTGGTGGAAAATCAACTCTTATTAAACTCATTCTTGGGCTTTTACCACTCCAAAAAGGAGAGATCCATAAAAATAGTATTATTAAAGATCCTCTAGAGATAGGCTATGTTCCACAAAATACCAATATCAACTTAGAGTTTCCTATCTCAGTACTCGATGTTGTTATGATGGGCAATGGGAAGAAACACAACTCCATAAAGAGTTTTTTTAAGATCGGTTATTCGCAAATGGAGATAGAGTGTGCAAAGCAGAGCCTTGCTCGCGTAGGAATGCAAGAGTATCTCCATAGCAAAATCTCAAACCTCTCAGGTGGGCAGAGACAACGAGTTATGATTGCAAGAGCGATCTGTTCACATCCCCATCTTCTTATACTTGATGAACCAACTTCAAGTATCGATATGCAGGGACAAAAAGAGATCTACAGACTCTTAAAAGAGCTCAATAAGGATATTACAATATTAGTTGTAACTCACGACCTTACAGTGATTTCGCACTATGCAAATAGGGTACTTTATGTCAACCATAGCGGATACCTACACAACCTCCACGATAAACGCTTTAGAGTTGACGATAATAACCACTTCTGTGAAGTTGAACTTATGGAGATACTAGGAGCACAAAATGGCTGAGATTCTCCACTACACATTTATACAAAATGCTCTACTTGCGGCTATTATGGTAAGTATTATCTCAGGAGTTATCGGTTCACTTGTTCTTGTAAATAGAATGACATTCCTCACAGGAGGTATTGCCCATAGCTCTTATGGTGGTATTGGTATGGCTATCTACTTTGGCTTACCAATCTTTCTTGGAGCTTCTGTTTTTGCAATATTTAGTGCTATACTTATTGCCTTTATTAGCTTTAAAGAGCGGCACAGGCTTGATATCTTTATAGGGCTTGTTTGGGCAGTTGGTATGGCAATAGGGGTTCTCTTTGTCGATCTAACCCCTGGATACAATGTAGATTTAATGAGCTACCTCTTTGGTTCAATCTTAGCTGTTAGTAGAGAGGATCTTCTCTTTATGACAATTCTTCTTATTGCGACTCTTCTCTTTGTCCATCGCTACTACAGAGAGATATTAGCGGTCTCCTACGATAGTGAGTATGCATCGCTTCGTGGCATAAATGCAAAGCTCTTCTTTACACTTATACTTATATTCTCTGCACTAGCTGTTGTTGTAGCCATTAAGGTTGTTGGGCTTATATTGGTTATTGCACTTATGTCGATTCCAACCTATATAGCTGAACAAGTTAGTAACTCACTCTATAAGATGATGTTTATTGCCGCCCTTCTCTCAACACTATTTACTCTTATTGGGCTCATTCTTAGCTATAACTTCGACTTAAGCTCTGGTGCCTCTATTATCTTAACAGCAGCAAGCTCTCTACTACTTTTTATAATAGTTCGAAAAATTGTATCTTAATTCACTTTTTCTCCACTTCGTGTACACTTTTCTTTCACGAGAAGAGTGTACTATACAGATATATAAACTACAAAAGGAGACACAATGAAACGAATCTTAACCCTACTTACTCTGCTAAGTTACTTAGCTTTTGGATACAACTTTAATGGAACATGGATCAATAAAACAGGTGCACGCTACAATGATCCAATCAAACTCATTATTAAAAATGGTAACATCTCTCCAATTCTTAATAGAAATGGAAATTATGTACGGCTTAAAACCAAACATGCTACCCGTGCTGGTAATGGATACTATGAGGTTTGGGGCTTTAAAAATAAGAGCCTTGCACTCTTTATATCGCCAGTAAACAGTAGCAAAGTTCGTGTTATTGCGAAAAAGATAAACCCTATTACAAAGAAAATTATTACAAAAAGTTTTCTTTTTGCTAGAAAAGGGCAAGTAGCACATTTAAATCAATTTATCGGTAACTATAGAAGTCGCAATAATAATCTTTTTACAGCAATTTCAAGACTCCATATCTACAAACAAGGAGGTAAACTCTATGTAAAAGCTTGGCGAAATACAGCAAGAGGCGAGAGACCACTTGGTACAACACAAGCTTGGCTAGAGGGGAATAGATTAAGAATGGATTGGGAAAAACGAGCAATTTTAGTAAGAGCTTCAATTGTAGGATTAAGAAAAAATAGCTTAGGAAGATTTAATAAAATTAAACTCTCACTGGAGGCTAGAAATTTACGCACAAATCTCTTTAATAGACAAACTATCATTTTAACTCGCCAAAATTGCCAAGCAGATATCGATCCTATAGATCAAGTTCAAGAGATATTCAATACAATTACAGGCTATTAATCAGAGTAAGTAAAACTTACTCTATGCCATCTAAGCGTAATCGCACACTCTGAGCATGGGCACTCAAGCCCTCTACATCCGCAATTAAAGCACACTCTTTACCTATCTCTTGAATGCCCTCTTTACTCATAGAGATAATCGAACTCTTTTTTAAGAAGTGCTCAACACTTAGTGGTGAATAGAACTTTGCAGTCCCACCAGTAGGAAGCGTATGGTTCGGACCTGCGATATAGTCACCAATTGGCTCTGGCGTATATTCGCCTAAGAAGATTGCTCCAGCATGTTTAATCTTCTCTAAGAATGCAAATGGATCCTCTGTTACAATCTCAAGATGCTCTGGTGCAATTTGATTCATCAATTCAATCGCTTCATCCATCGTTTCTGTTACAATAATTGCCCCACGCTCCTCTATCGATTTTCGTGCAATCTCTTCACGACTTAAGCTTTTTAAGAATGTCTCTACTTGGGCACTTACATTTTTAGCTAACGCTTCACTGTCAGTTATTAAAATAGAGCTTGCCATCTCATCGTGCTCCGCTTGGCTTAAGAGATCCATTGCTATATACTCTATATTTGCACTCTTATCAGCAAGTACACCAATCTCACTTGGACCTGCTATCATATCGATGTTCACTTCCCCATAAACTAGCTTCTTTGCAGTCGCTACAAAGATATTTCCTGGCCCAGTAATTACATCGACCTTTGGAATAGTCTCAGTTCCATACGCCATAGCACCAATTGCACTTGCACCACCAACCTTAAAAACCTTCTTTAGATTACAGATATGGCACGCAGCAAGCAACAACTCATTGAGCTCATTATCGGGTGCTGGAGTACAAACTACTATCTCCTCTACACCAGCAACAATTGCTGGAATTGCATTCATTAAAAGCGAGCTAGGGTATGCTGCTTTTCCACCAGGAATGTAGAGCCCTGCCCTATCTACAGGCGTCACCTTTTGCCCTAAAATATTGCCACTCTCCTCTTTATAAGTCCAAGTTTTTGGCATCAGCTTTTCGTGGTACGCTTTTATTCTATCGTAAGAGAGATGGAGTGCTTTTTTAAGCTCCTCATCGATACTGTTGTATGCCCTCTCCATATCTGCTGGATCCACTTGCAACTCGCTATCCTCTTTAGGTTCCCATCTATCAAAACGAGCTATTTGGCTTTTTAAGGCACTGTTTCCATCGTTTTGGATCTCTTTTAAGAGACCAGAGACTATTTGGCTAACATTCTCAATATCCATCTTCCCTCGCTCTAAAAGCTCTCTAAACTCAGATGCAAAATCACTACTACTACTTTGAATTATCTTCATATATTCTCTCCATATTTTCTTCTATATCTTGGTAGCATCGAGATATTTCCTAACTTTCCCCCCTGGTGTATATAGAGGAGGTTCTCAAAAAGCTCTCGATTCTCCAAAATCGTCAACCAAGCTTTAGGATCGTAGAGGAGTTCAAACTCTACGCCTGTTTCGTTTTGTAATTCTAACCAAATTTGATAAAACTCTCTGTAGAGCTTCCCAAAGTGGTGCCTCTTTTTTGTCTCTATTATAATTGGATAGCACTTCTCATCTGCCTCTAGCTCTTGCCACTGTTTTTTTAAATAGTTACTACTCCCTACACAAGCTGTAGTATAAACTCTAAGTTGCGAAGCCCCCAACTTCTGCAAAGCTTTCGAGAGAAAAAGTGCAGTTGTTCCCGTACCCGATGGTAGAAAAACTTGATACTCCCCCTCCCCTACCTGCTCAAGGAGCTCACGAGCCAATTTTTCTATACCAAAGTAGGCCTCTTTCGTTGCAATCCCCTCTTTTATAAATAGCTCATTCTCTTTAGTAACAATATTGCTATACCCCTCTAACAACTCCATCCCCTCATTCAGTGCATAAAGTAGGTTTCCTTGAGGGTTCTCTTGCAAATAGGATGGAATATGGTTTGCATAGTAGCGAAAGTGTAGCCCCATTAACGAAGCAAACTTTGCTAATGAGTACATTGCATTCGACTGTATAGAGCCATAACTTACAATTGTATCAATATCTTTAGGAATACTTTTACTATAGTAGTCGATTTTACGAGCCTTATTGCCACTAAAATCAAAACTAATAAGATCATCTCGCTTTAGCAGAAAAGGAATATTTTGAAATTTGTATTGCTCTAGGGGTGTTGGGGTATTGAAGTTTAAAAACATTTTGGAACTTTAGTTAAGTAAGCAATCTACAGACCAAAGGTCTATAGATTAATATCTATCGATACAATTTAACTCTTCAAAAGCCTTTATTACTCTATCTCGCATCGATTCTTCGCCAGCTCTAAGCCACTTTCTAGGATCATAGTAGCTCTTATTTGGCTTATCTTCACCCTCAGGGTTTCCAATCTGTGCTTGGAGATAGTCATGATAGTATGCAGCATACTCTTTTACGCCACTCCAGAAAGCCCACTGCGTATCGGTATCGATATTCATCTTAATAACACCATAACTAATTGCCTCTTCAATCTCCTCTGGACTCGAGCCACTTCCACCATGGAATACAAAATTGACTGGTTTTTCGACATCTAAATTCAATTTCTCTCGAATATACTTTTGGGAGTTATCTAATATTTTAGGCTCTAGCTGCACATTTCCAGGCTTATAGACACCATGCACATTCCCAAACGATGCTGCAATTGTAAAGCGAGGAGAGATCTTACTCAATCGCTCATAAGCTTCAAAAACCTCTTGAGGCTGAGTATAGAGAGCTGCATTATCCACATGGGTATTATCTACACCATCCTCTTCGCCACCTGTAATTCCTAGTTCAATCTCTAATGTCATTCCTAGCTTATCCATACGACGAAGATACTCTTCGCAAGTTGCTAAGTTCTCCTCTAAAGACTCTTCTGAGAGGTCAATCATATGTGAACTAAAGAGTGGTTTTCCAGTTGCCTTAAAATGCTCTTCGCTCGCTTCAAGCAGTCCATCAATCCATGGTAACAGCTTTCTTGCTGCATGGTCTGTATGTAAAATTACAGGCACACCGTAAGCCTCAGCTAAAGTGTGTACATGCTTCGCACCACTAACTGCCCCCAAAACTGCAGCATTTGGATCTTTTAACCCTTTGCCAGCGTAGAAAGAGGCACCACCATTACTAAATTGAATAATAACTGGAGAGTGTACCTTTGCCGCTGCTTCTAGTACTGCATTAATAGAGTCTGTTCCAACAACATTCACTGCAGGAAGAGCAAACTTATTTGCTTTTGCTATCTCAAAAATCTTTTGTAGATCATCGCCTGTTGCTACACCAGGCTTTACAAAATCAGATATCTTTTGGCTCACTTTTTTTCCTTAAGAGTTATTTAACAACTATTTTAGCTCTCTTCATTAATCTGTTTACTACTTTTCTCTGCTTTAGTTGCATCTTCACTAAATCTTTTACTTTACTAAATGGAACTAACTTTCCATTCTTCTTAAAGAGTGCTTTATTCGCATTGTATGCTTTCTTCGCTTCAGCAGTTGAGACTTTAATATTACGAGTCTTTTTTGCCATCCATGCATTTGCAATTACGAAATCTCTCTCTTTTTTGCTTAACTGTCTATATGCTGTTTTAATAACAAGCTTATCTACAGCTAATCTTTTTACAATCTCTGCTTTATCTTTTGGTTTTAATTGAGAATATTTCACTTTCCCTTTTGTTAAAACTTTTAAGAGTTGATTTGCCTCTTTCTCTGTAATCTTGTACCCATTTACAGTTCCAATTACCTTTGCACTCACAGCTGTTGTTGTTATTGCAGCAACCACTGCTAATCCTGTTAAAATTTTCTTCATTTATGCTCCTTCAAAATATTTACAAATATTATATTCTAAATTTGTGAACAAATTGTAAATTATGCTATTTTGTTGTATTATTGTCACTCTTTTCAAAAACATTGCTCACTTTTAGAGTCTCTTTCTCTTTTTTTAGTGTCTCATCAACTGCTTTTTTAAACGCCTCTTGTCTCATCTTTGCCATAATAGACTTCTTCACTTGCTCAAATGGTGCTATACCTGCTGGCTTTTTATCTTCTACATAGATAATATGGTATCCAAACTGTGTCTGTACAGGTTTTGTTGTAATCTCACCCTTATTCAGTGCAAATGCTGCATCTTGGAAAGGTTTTACCATCTGCCCTTTACCAAAGAACCCTAAATCGCCACCCTTAGAACCACTAGGTCCTACAGATTTACTTTTAGCCAACTCTATAAACTTCTCTTTAAGCTTATCTCCCTTTAGACCTTTAAGCTCTTTAATAATTTCATTTGCCTCTTTTTCACTCTTAACTAAAATATGTCTTGCGTGTACCTGCTCTGGTACTTTAAACATATCTTTATTCTCTTGGTAGTACTTATTTGCTTCAGAATCACTAATAAGTGTTCTTGCATAGACTTTATCCATCCATACACGAATTGCTAAATCTTTCTTTGTGTTCTCTAGAGCTTTAAGATAATCTTTATCTTTCTCAATACCAGCCTTTTGAGCCGCATCAAAAAGTAACTCTCTCTCAATTAACTTTTTTACCAACTGTGCTTGCTGCTTTTTGCTGATTTTATCGAAAGTAATCCCTTGGCTCTTTAGCATTGCATCGATATCACTCTTTGTTACTGCAACTTTCCCAACAGTGGCCACTACATCTGCAGCATTAGCAGATAGTAGTAGAGCTGATGCTAAAAGTGCACTTTTTAAAACTTTCATAAATTCTCCTTAATCTTATTTTGAAAATTATAATGATAGTATACTAGTCAAATTTAAAAAACTCTATTAATGTAGGTGAAAATGTCAAAAAAAGTAACAAAGTTTCCAAAACTAGCAAAAAAAGAGGAGATCGAAGCGATAAAAGCTCTTTTATTAGAGCACTACCCAAACTCAGTAACTGAGCTCAATTACGAAAATATCTACCAATTAGTGGTTGCTGTTGCACTCTCTGCTCAATGCACCGATAAGCGGGTAAATATCATTACACCAGCACTCTTTAAGAAGTATCCAACTACTAAAGAGTTGGCAAATGCAAAGCTCGATGAACTCAAAGAGCTTATTAAAAGCTGCTCTTTCTTTAACAATAAAGCAAAAAATCTCATTGCAATGGCAAAAATGATCGAAGAGGAGTTTAATGGCCAATTCCCCCTCAATCAAAAAGATTTAGTCAAACTCCCAGGTGTCGGACAAAAGACAGCCAATGTTGTGCTTATAGAGTACACCGGTGCAAATTTGATGGCAGTCGATACCCATGTCTTCCGCGTTGCCCACCGCTTAGGCTTAAGCAAAGCGACAACCGCAAAAGCCACCGAAGCTGATTTGGTAAAAAAATTCAAAACCAACCTCCACCAACTCCACCAAGCCATGGTACTCTTCGGCCGCTACAAATGCAAAGCTACAAAACCAGAGTGCGAAGGGTGCTTTTTAGCTAAGTACTGTAAGAGTAAAGAGGGGTTTAAGGCGAATGGATAATTAGAAGTTTTAAAGGGAATCTATTACCTCCTTCACAACCTCATAAGTCCTCCCGACAGAGTCTATCTCTACATACTCTCTAATAGAGTGTGGGTAGTAGATGTTTGGGCCGATCGATGCCATTTGGGTGTTTGGGAGTTTTTCGCTTAAGATGCCGCACTCTAAGCCAGCATGAATTACTTTTAGTTCGCACACTTTGTATACTTTTTTTACTGCTGCTTCGACGCTTTTGGTAAATTGGTTAATCTCTGGCTTCCAGCCTGGATATTTGTCGTTTAATTCTATACTATACCCTTTTGCTTCATACTCTTTTTGTATACTCTCGGCTAGATCCATTAATTTTTGGGTATCTAATGAGCGTAAGCTAACCTCTAGCGTTACTTTGTTTTCCAAAAGCTCTATAAGGGCTACATTTGCACTTGTCTCTACTACATTAAAGCCACTATTGTACTCTAACACTCCATTTGGAAGATTTAGTAGATCTTCTATGTCAAAATTAGTGACACTCTCTTTAGATGCTGGAGTCACCTCTATTGTGCCATTTGATTTTAGAGGGTTTTTGCTTACTACTAAAACTTTTGCATTTACAGGTATCGAGTTTATTCTTTCGCCTCCGCTAAAAGAAGCAACTTTTGCACCGCTATTTTTAATAAATTTTGCAAGTTCTACTATTGCGTTTGGTATGTTTTTATCTATATCGACTCCAGAGTGCCCACCGGGGAGATTACCAATTGTAAGCTCATAAAAGTTACCATCTTCTTTAAAACTTTGTAGCTCTTTTGTTAATTTTAAATCTACACCACCGGCACACCCTATATAGACTTTTGCCTCCTCTTCGCTATCTAGGTTTAAGAGTTTATCACTCTTTACGGTAAGCTCTAAATTCTTTGCCCCAATTAAGCCGACCTCTTCGTCGCTTGTAAAGAGAAACTCAAGTGGAGCTTGCTCTTTCATTAATTGCATCATCATCGCTATTGCAATGCCATTATCTGCACCTAAGCTAGAGTTTTTTGCTTTGAGTATATTGCCTTCGATTACTGATTCTATATTTGGGGCATCGCCAATACAGACCATATCGTAGTGTGCTTGCAGGCAGAGTTTAGGGTTGCTGTGTGATATTAAGATATTTTTAGCACGATCTACACGAACACTATAGCCATACCTATTTGCTAATTCAATTAGAAATAATTCCATCTTTTCAGTTTGAAAACTACAACGAGATATTTTTGTTATCTCTAAAAAATTATCTATAATTTTTTGCATATTTTCTCCAAATTATCATTTTTTATACTATAATAACAAAAAAGAGGAGTTTTTAATATGAATTATTATAAATTATTTGGTTTTGTCTTTATATTTTATGCTTTCGGTATGGCAATTGGTGGGAGCTTTTAGATGGCAAAAGCGAAAAAGATGCAGATTAAAGAGAGAAAAAAAGCTACAACTGCAACTTATCTTTATCTCTTTTTGGTACCGATGTTTCTATCGACTATTCTTTCGCTCTTTAGTAAAGACTACTCTCGTTTTATTTTAAAACTGCTCTCATTTTTTATGCTAATGGGCTCGATAAAGCTTATCGATATTGGTTTAGAGAATGAAAGAGAGTATAATCATTCAGCAATCGCCCTTGCACCAAAAGTAAAATTTAAACTCTTTGGAACTATTGGTGTTGCTATAACCCTCTTTTTCCTCTGCTATGTAGTAGATAACTTTGGCTTGCTTAATTCGATTTTTACAGCTGCTGTGGGTGCATTTGGGCTCGTTGCTTACTATGGTACAGACCCTGTAAAGAATAAGATCCCACAAGGGAGTGGTGTTAATTACGAAAAACTTATAAAAGAGATCAAAGAGGCTGAAGAGAAGTTAAAAGCGATCGAAAAGAGTCGTGATGCAATTGAAGATAGCGAACTCAAACAAGCTATTACAGAGGCGACACAAAAGGCAGAAGATATACTCACTACTATCAAAGAGGATCCTAAAGATATTCGTATTGCTCGAAAATTTATGGTTGTCTATCTCGATGGAGTTAAAGATGTTATTAATCGATACAACTCGTTTGAGAAAGAGAGCCTAGATAGTAGTTTTCGCCATAGACTTATTGAACTTTTAAATGACGCAACAAATCGTTTTGATAAGGAGTTAGATAGAATTAAATCGAATGAGGTATTTGATTTAGATGTCCAGATAGACGCACTTAAACAACAATTGAATAATTAGCTAAATACCTAGAGCTTAGAGCTAGTGGTACAAGAGTGTTGCTTTTATTAAAAGAGTAAATCTGTGCAACTAGTTCTGAGCTCTTTGTTCAAGATAAAAATTAGGAGTTAATAGAATGGAAACAAAAGTAAAAGAGTTAATAGAAGATGCAGTGGAGAAAAAAGAGGCAAACCCTCCTGCCATTTTACCCGAAGAGGAGAGTAAACTCCAAGAGGCGTTACAAGAGATAGATATTAAAGATAGAAACTCAGTAATCTACTTTGGGTCAAAAGCCCAAGAGAAGTTAGATGATATATCGAACCGAATGCTTGATGGTGTAAAAAATAAAGATACTGGTAAGACTGGGGAGTTGCTTAATAACATGGTGGCAACAATCCGCGGTTTTGATATTGATGAGCTCAATCCAAATAAAAAACTGAGCTGGTGGCAAAAGCTTTTTGGAGCAACAAAACCACTTGCAAAATTTATACAAAAATATGAAGAGGTAAAAGATCAGATAGATGATATCGCCAACAACTTAGAGAAGCACAAGGCAAAACTTGTAACCGATGTTGTATCGCTCGATAAGCTCTACGATGCAAATTTAGACTACTTTCGCCAATTAGAGATATATATCCAAGCTGGAGAGATAAAGCTTAAAGAGCTTGAAGAGAAGATTATTCCAGAGTTCGAAGCAAAAGCAAAAGATGGTGAGATGCTCGCTATTCAAGAGCTTAAAGAGATTCGTGGATTTAGAGATGACTTAGAGCGAAGAGTGCATGACTTAAAACTCTCAAGACAAGTTGCTATGCAAGCACTACCAAGTATTCGATTAATTCAAGAGAATGATAAGTCGCTTATTAATAAGATTGGCTCTACTTTGGTAAATACTATCCCTCTTTGGAGAAACCAGTTAGCCCAAACAGTTACAATCTTTAGAAGCCACGAAGCTGCAAAAGCTATTAAAGAGGCAAACGATTTAACAAATGACCTACTAGAAGCAAATGCAGAGGGCTTACGAGAGGCAAATGCAGAGGTTCGTCGCCAAATGGAGCGAGGGGTATTTGATATTGAGAGCATTAAAAAGGCAAACAATACGCTTATTGAGACGCTCAATGACTCTATTAAGATTACCCAAGAGGGTAAAAAAGCACGAGCAGAGGCCGAGAAAGAGTTAATAGAGACTGAAAAGGCTCTAAAAGAGGCTCTTATAGCTACAAAAGCAAAACAGGAGGAGCTTGCAAAATCTAAACCAGAAGCGATTGAGAAAGCATAAGAGACAAAATAGAGTGAATCTAAAGCCACATACTGGCTTTACAAAAGTTGGGAGAGTTTTAGAATGAAACCACTTTTTATTAAAGATCCAATCTACCTTAAACATGATACAGGAGAGTCTCATCCAGAGTCGATAGAGCGTCTTGTAGCTATCTATAATGAAACTGCTGCATTAGAAGATGAATTAACCATACTTCAACCACAAAAAGCAACCAAAGAGCAGATACTTACAGTGCATACGCAATCACTCTACTATAGTGTCAAGGAGGCCTCTAAAGAGGAGCGAGCACTAGATGCAGATACAGTATGTTCAAAAGATAGCTTTGAAGTCGCTCACTACGCAGCCGGAGCTGGAATTACTGCAATAGATGCTATAAGAGATGGGCTCTCAAATTTAGCCTTTTGTGCTATTCGCCCACCAGGCCACCATGCTACCAAGCATAACTCTATGGGCTTTTGTCTCTTTAATAATATTGCCATTGCTACTAGATATGCTCAGAGTGTTGGATATAAAAGAGTCTTTGTTATCGATTTCGATGTCCACCATGGCAATGGTACCCAAGATATATTTTACGAAGATGATAGTCTCTTCTACTTTAGCACACATCAAGCATTTGCCTATCCTGGAACTGGAGATCCAGGAGAGATAGGTCTAGGTAAAGGAGAAGGGTATACTTTTAACTATCCACTTATGCCCAACTCCGGAGATAGTGAACTCTTAGAAGTTTATAACGAAGAGCTTCCGCCGCTTATAGAGGGATTTGATCCAGATATTATTTTAGTCTCAGCAGGGTATGATCTCCATGAAAGCGATCCTTTAGCTACACTTGATATTACTCACGATGGTATTCGATCGATGATAGAGAAGATACTCTCCATAAAGCAAGATAGACCTAAAATATTTTTTTTAGAGGGCGGATATAATCCTACTGCCCTCGCCTATAATGTCTATTTAACACTTGAATCTATGATAGAGTACTCCTAAAAAGAGATACTCTACATACTCTCTGAGCTATTTCGATCTGCTCTTGAGAGTGGTTTTGTCAATGTTGTTTGAGGCCCTAAAAGCTCTGGATCATCTTCATTGCTCTCTAAGCTAAATGGTTCTGGTTTTAAGTGAGGAGCTCTTTTGGCTCTTTTTGACTTTTGTTTAGTCGCTTTCTCTTCAAGCGGAATAATAGTAGTTGCTGCTGCATTGCTCTCTTCTAAAATCTCTACCACAGGTTCTGCTTTTGATTTCTCTTTTTTTGGCGTATCGAGCTCTTTTTGACTTACACAACCAGTGACAATCATGGCTGTCAAAAAACCTAATGCTACTTTTATATACATAGAGATCCTTTAAAGCTTTTCTTAAGATGATTTTACTAAGTTTTCTTAAATTTAGGATAAAATCCTAAAAAATTGCGGAGAATTTATATGGAAATTATAGTAAATGGAGAGAGCCAACATATAAAAGAGAATACTACTGTTTTAGAGCTATTAGATAAACTTAAAGTTAAAGAGAAGACAATGGCGGTTGCTATCAATATGAAGATAGTTAAAAAAGAGGAGTGGAAGAGCCATGTAATTCATGAGGGCGATAAATTGGAGCTACTCAACTTTGTAGGAGGAGGGTAACTATAGAGACCGTTCAAAATTTTAGTTAAGTGGATTATATGACAACTCAAAAGCCTTGTCTAGCATACCTTCGAAGAAGATAGCTAATTATATCTTCTTATCAGCAGCTTTCTTAAGTGGATTCTCATCTAATGTAGTTTGAGGGCCAAGAAGTTCTGGATCGCTCTCGTCACTCTCTATGCTATATGGCTCGTGTTTCATTTTTTTTACTACCTTTTTCTTTGTAACTTTTTTATACTTTTTTATTTTGCTTCCATTTTTTTTGCTTTTTACAACCTTTGAGCTACTTTTTTTAACCCTTTTTACTACCTTTTTTTCGTAGCTAATTGGTTTCTTTAAAGGAACAACCTCTACCTCTTCTACACTATCAACCAACTCTGGCTTAGAGGGCATATAGAGCGGCTTTTTTTCTAACTCTAAGCTTTCTTCCCTACTCTTTTTATAAACTTTTACTTTTTTCTTATGGAGTTTTCCTATCTTTACTTTCCGTTTTACTTTTACATATGTTCCATCTCGCATTTTAAGATAGTAAACCCGCTCTTTAATTCTATCTACTAAGCACCCATTTAACAAAAACCCTAACCCAATTAAAAAAACAAGTAATCTTACTCTCATCTCCAATCCAATCCCTTAATTTCTTTTATATTATATACTATTAAGTTTAATTTTCCTATTTTTTAACCCAATTTTTGATCCAAAATCGTTTTTTTGTAACTAAAAATTTGCTTAATCTAAAATAACTATCGCAACAGCCATTGCAAAACCACTATCATGCGAAATTGATAGTGATGCATTGATAACTTTAAAATTTTTTGAATGAATCAAGAAGTGTGGTGCCCTTTTGTCATCTTTATAGATCTCTATATCTAAGAAGCTTAATTCTCTTCCAATACCACAACCGAGGGCTTTCGCTATTGCCTCTTTTGCCGCCCAATACCCTGCAATTGACTCTACTCTCTTTGCATACGCTTTTTCATTTGGAGAGAGAAACCGATCTAAAAACTTTTCCCCAAACTTCTCTAGTGAGGCTTTAACTCTCTCTATGGCTACTAAATCTGTTCCAACTTTTATCTGCATCACATCCACTCTATAACTTTCTCTACGCTATTTGCAATATAAGTCTTTATACTACTCTGCTCTATCGGTTCACTTGGTATTACTGCATTCTTAAAACCTTGTGTATGAGCCTCTTTGAGTCTCTGGAGCATATTGGGTACCTCTCGAACTTCACCCGTTAAGCTCACCTCCCCAATAAAAAGTGTTTTGAAACTGAGCTCCCTCTCTTTAAAAGAGCTTAAGATTGCTGCAATTATAGCCAAATCTGCACTCGTCTCTTGTATCTTAATACCACCCACTACATTAATAAAGATATCGTAGGTACCAAAAGGAAGATCTAGCTTCTTCTCTAAAAGAGCTAAGAGCATATTGAGTCTATTTGTATCAAAACCTGTAGAACTTCTTTTTGGGTTTGCATATGCAGGTGTTACAAGTGCCTGCACCTCTATAACAATTGGTCGCGACCCCTCCATTACTATTGTTAGTGCAGATCCGGGTTTAAGTTTCTCTTTATTAAAGAAGCGTTCAGCCATACTCTTTGCATCTTGGAGTCCATTGCTGTTCATCTCAAAAATGCCAACTTCATTTGTAGAGCCAAAGCGGTTCTTAAAGCTTCGAAGCAGCCTTAGGTCGCTGTTGCTGTCACCCTCAAAGTAGAGTACTGTATCGACCATATGCTCTAAAACCCTTGGGCCTGCAATTGAGCCATCTTTTGTAATATGCCCAATTATAAAGATAGGAATCTCTTTTAGTTTTGCTATACGCATCAACTCAAAGGTAATCGCTCGCACTTGCGTTACAGATCCTGGAGCAGAGGGCACTTCGGATGTATAGATTGTTTGGATAGAGTCAATCACAACAAACTGATACTCATTCTGCTCTATCTCATCGACTATTGACTCCATATTGATCTCCGCTAAAAGATAGAGTGTTTTACTATTGGCACCTAACCTATCGCCACGCAGCTTAATTTGCGATGCCGACTCTTCACCAGAGACATAAAGTACCTTTGTACCATTTGCAGCTAAGTTTCCAGCAATTTTTAAAAGTAGTGTAGACTTTCCAATTCCTGGACTTCCCCCTATTAATGTAAGAGAACCTGGAACAATACCACCACCAAGAACCAGATCTAACTCTTTAGACTTACTGCTAAATCTTTGAATATTCTCCGATTTTATCTCAGTTATTGAGAGAGCTTTCGAGCTACTCTCTTTTCTTGTTACGCTTTTACTCAAATACTCTATCTGTTCTCTATTTAACTCCAAAAGTGAATCCCAAGAGTTACAAGAAGGACACTTTCCAACCCAACGAGGCGATTGAAATCCACAATTTTGACACTCAAAAAGTGTTCTCTTTTTTGCCATCTACATCCCCTCTATTTTTCTATATTATACATTAACTTCATTAGAAAAAGAGAGTTTACTTTTCTATGATTTAGAATAAATATTAAAAAAAATGAAATTATTTACGCTTTTTAATAGCTTTTTATGCTATAATTTTTATCAATTTACGAAAAAGGTTTAGAATTAAATGTTCCTAAAAATGGTATTACTTATAATTTTTATCTTCTCAAGTTTTACAGAAGCATCACTTAATGAACAATATAGAACCATTTCTTGGGATTGGATTATTATAATAGCTTTAGTGCTCCTCTTTTTTATACTTTTAGCCTCAGTTATTCGAGATAATAAAAATAGGAAAAAAGCGTTAGATACTTTTTTTGAAAAAGAAAAGTGTAAAAAAAATGGGGAATACAAATACCTTAAAGAGATCAATAATGAACGGATTAATTCTGTAGAGAAACTCCATGATTCAATTTTAAAAATTGATAGTAGGGAAGATGATGAGATCTATAGTGAAATTAGAAAGAATTGTAAAAATATCTTTGACAATAATCAAGAAGAGAGTATCTTTCTTGATATTGCAACGGAGTCTGTAAAACATAAAAATGTAGAATTTTCACTAAAGAGCCTTATAGAAGAGCTTCGAAAAAGTGCTGCAGTTGAGTATGAAAACGACTCTCTTCCAGAAAGTATTATTGGAGATAAGGAGATTCTTCGCAATATTCTCTTTCTGCTTGAAAAGCTACAAACTAATGAGCATAAAATTAAAAAACCACAATTTAATATTGAGTTGCTCTCAAATAGTACACTTAAGATAGATATTCCACAACAACTAAAGATGAATGCTACCCACCAAAAAGTATTAGAGAATGGATTAAAGCCACTCTTTAGTAGTAAAGATAAAAAATATTATGGTATCTACCTCTACCTCGTTAAAAAACTTCTCAATCAAATCAATGGTCTTTTAACGCTAGAGAGTGACAATAATAAATACAAAGTATCACTCTCCATACCAATTGATATTGTCTATAACCGTGCAAGCAACGAGACTACACAAAGAAAGCTAGAGACTCCTAAAAAAGCTCTTATTATTGCAGATTCGAACAGTGCTATCGAACTCTCTAAAATACTTGAGGAGTTTAACTTCGATACAGAAACAGAGAGCTTAAGCAAATTAAATAAAGAGATACCTAACTTTATGGATTATGATACAGTCTTTATGGATAGTGACCTCTTTGAACCTATTTTAACAGAGTACCTCCAGAGTATTAAACCACTCAGTAAATTTCAGCTTGTAGCACTTTTAAATGGCAAGAATCCACACTATCCAGCAGGTGTTGTTGATGCCTCTATTGAGCTACCATTAACTACTGATAGTGTTACAGAAGTTATCGCAACACTCTATAGTAGTGAATTAATAGAGGTAGATAGTAATACAGATACTCCAAATATTCAAACCAAAAAGAGTTCAAAACCTACAACTAAGCGAGTGCTTATAGCCGATGATGATAGAGTAAATCGCCATATTCTTGAGTACTCAATCAAAAATTATGGTCTCTCTGTCAAAGCAGTATCGAACGGTTTAGAGGTTCTTAAAGAGCTTGAAACAAACGACTATGACCTCATAATACTCGATAGTGTCATGCCACACCTCGATGGGTACCAAACAATTACAAAAATCCGTCAAGATAACAAATATAATGCAACTCCAATTGTTATCCATACCTCTTTCTCTCTCTATAAGAGTAGTATGGAAAGCATTTTCCAGTTAGGATTTGACTCTTACCTCCCAAATCCATTCAATAAAGATGAGTTACGAGCACTCTTAAATCGTTATCTCTCTACAGATATAACTACAATCGCTGAGCCTAAAAAGCCAGAAGAGTCCAAAGATGAAATTATAAAGAGCTTTAAAGAGTTTTTGGCTATCTACTCTGATAGCGATAGAATCATAGAAAAGTATATTAAAGAGAAACGAAATCTCCAAGCAATCTCGCTCATAGATGATTTAAAAGAGATTGGTGCTAAAGTTGGGGCGCAAGAGCTCAATGGTGTCTTAGAGTCTATTAAAGGAGCCCTCGAAGAGAATAGAGAGATAGAAGATAATCTCATCTACACACTCTCAGCAACCCTTAAAAAATTAAAAAGCAATATTTCACACCAGTTAGAGAATAGTTGACTTAAGTTTGCTCAATTATTCTCTCAAGCAAATAGAATAAAAATTAAACCGAGTTAACACTCTAAATAAGATGGAAATCCAGAGTAAGAGTTTTTTCAACCCAAATTTTGCAATAGAATTAGCAAAGATTTGACAAATGCTTTGTTTTAGGGTGTTTGCAAAAATCTTGAGGTTAACCCATAGGTTAATTGATGGATTTTTGTAAATGCCCATAGCTAAATGATTTGCTAAAGGTTATTAATCTCTAATGCAAAATTTGGGTTCAAACTCTTTCAAGAAGAGTACAAGCAACTCTTTAAATAATAAAGAACGTAGCCTCTACTGCTCTCTTAGAGTAAAAACCTCATCTAAAATCGAGTCGAGATACCACTTTATATCGAATTTTTTAAGATCATCTGCACTCTCTCCAACACCTATATAGTAAATTGGCATCTTGAGCTCATCTGCTATTGAGAGAATAGAACCACCTTTTGCAGTACCATCTAGCTTCGTAATGATAATCCCATCTATACCAACCAATTCGTTAAATGCTTGTGCTTGATT
The DNA here is from genome assembly GCA_027034975.1 of Campylobacteraceae bacterium. Taxonomy (GTDB): domain Bacteria; phylum Campylobacterota; class Campylobacteria; order Campylobacterales; family Sulfurovaceae; genus JAADEQ01. The sequence goes on along the minus strand of JALVWQ010000010.1, from coordinate 91,302 downwards.
AATTGCAGAGCTTCCTTGTGTACCATCGATGATGAGCAACTTTCTATGGGGTGCTCCCTCGAGTGCTTTATTGGCAACACGAACCATCTTTTGTAGCTCACCTGCTAAGTTTACTTGCGTATGGAGCCTACCTGCTGTATCGATTAATACATTATCGATCCCCTTAGCGACTGCTGAATTAATAGCATCATAGACAACTGCTGATGGATCATGGCCCTGCTTAGTAGCCACAATTGGAATATCAAGCCTCTGAGCCCAGCGACTTAACTGCTCTATTGCAGCAGCTCTAAAGGTATCTGCTGCTCCCAAAAGCACCTCTTTTCCCTCATCTTTATACTTTTTTGCTAACTTTGCAATGGTTGTTGTTTTCCCTGCTCCATTTACACCAATAATCATCTCTACAAAGGGTTTTTGACCCTCTGGATAGATCCAGTGAGCCTTATAGTCAAATATAGCAATAAGTGAGTTATAGAGCTGTACACGAGTAATGGTTTGTGGAAGTTGCTCTAAAATCTTTTCGACCAACTCGTAGTTAACATCTGCCTCTAAAAGCATATCTTCGAGTTCATCTTTATCGATCTCATTTCGTAACTTTACACTCTCTTTAGAGCCTAAACCTAGACTCTTTTTGATAAATCCAAACATAGAAACCCTTTTTCGATATAATTCTATTGGGATTATATCGAAAAAAGGATTATCATCTATGAAGAGAGACGAGAAAAAGCTCTTTCGTAAAAAAGTTTTAAAAGAGATTAGTAAAAAAAAGCCAAATAACTATAAAAAAGATAAGCTAATCAACAGTAAACTCTACCATTTTATCAGAAAGATGGGTTACAGAGATATTATGCTTTTTATCCCATTAAAAAATGAAGCAAACATCGCTCCACTCATTAAGCTATTAAGAGAAAAAGGGTATAATTTATATGTTCCTTATATGGAGGGCGATAGCTTTCGCCTGGTAAAATATAGATTACCACTTATGAAAAAAAAATTTAATATAAAAGAGCCAAAATATTCTAAAAGAAGAGTAAAAAAGATAGATTTAGCAATTGTACCCATCTTAGGGATTGATAAGCACTTTAAAAGAATAGGTTATGGAAAGGGAATGTATGACCGCTTCTATATGCATGAGGGTCATAAAATACAATGCAGTATCTTTTTAGAGCGAGAGACCTATCTCTCCTCTAAGACCCTTACCTATAGTTATGATATTGAGGCAGATATACTCTTTACACACTCAATTGTAAGAATCTGACTCTCTCGTTTTAGATAGTGTGCTCTTTTTGAAAAGGTTAGAAATTGTATATAGCAATAGTTGCATTTTTACTCTTTAACCTCGGAATTCTTATTGGTTGGTTTATAGCAAAAATGTATGCTAAAAACCAATATAAAGAGTATGAACTAGAAGCAAAGGCAAAAGCCTCTATTATCAAACAAGAGGCCGAGAGACTTTTAGATGAGAGTAAAAACAAAGTAAAACAGAGAGAACTCGAACTTAAATCGCTAGAGTCTACAATCCAATCGAAGCAAGAGGATATAGAGAGAAGTCTTCGAAATATTAACGAAAAAGAGCAGCGGCTCGATACTCTTCTTAAACAAAACAGAATCAAATTGGCAGAGCTTACAGATAAGTTAAGTAGTGTCGCATCGATGACAAAAGATGAAGCACGCAAAGAGCTTCTTGAGTCACACCAAAAAGAGATCGAGTCTGATTTAGCAAAATTAACACGCAAAAAGATAACAATTGCAAAAGAGAATGTCCAAAAAGAGGCGAACTACCTCTTGGCTCAAGCTGTTACACGCTATGCGGGTGAGTTTGCTGGGGAGCGGCTAGTTAATAGTGTTACCCTCCCAAGCGATGAGCATAAGGGTAAAATTATCGGAAAAGATGGGCGTAATATTAAAGCTCTTGAGCAACTCTTAGGGGTCGATATTATTGTAGATGATACTCCTGGTGTTATATTAGTTAGCAACTTCAACCTCTACCGCCGTGCCATTGCTGTAGAGGTTATAGAGCGACTTATCGACGATGGCCGTATCCACCCAGCTCGCATCGAAGAGATACACCAAAAGGTAGAGAAAGAGTTCGAAGAGAAGCTCTACCAAGAGGGCGAAAAGGTTGTTATCGATCTTGGGCTCTACCCTATGCATGAAGAGCTCATTAAACTCCTTGGCCGCTTAAAGTATCGTGCAAGTTATGGACAGAATGCCCTCTTGCACTCTTTAGAGGTTGCAAGGTTAGCTAAATCACTTGCTGCAGAGATGGGCGGAGATGAGAAGCTAGCACTTCGTGCAGGACTGCTACACGACATAGGCAAAGCCCTTACCCAAGATTTCGATGGCAATCATATTGATCTAGGTGCAGAAGTGTGTAGAAAGTATAATGAGCACCCAGTGGTTATAAATGCTATCTATGCCCACCATGGACATGAAGAGCCAACCTGTGTAGAGAGTGCAGCTGTCTGTACTGCAGATGTCCTCAGTGCTGCCCGTCCAGGTGCACGAAGAGAAGTATTAGAGAGCTTTACCAAAAGGGTTAAAGAGCTAGAGAGTATTGCTCTAAGCCACGATGGCGTCATGCAGGCGTATGCAATTAATGCAGGTAGAGAGATTCGTATCTTCATCGATGCAAGCAAAGTAAGCGACGATGAACTTCCTCTACTCACCCACAAAATTGCAAAAGAGATAGAGGAGAAACTCCAGTTCCCTGGAGAGATTAAAGTAAACGCAATTCGCGAAACAAAATATGTTGAATTTGCAAAATAAGGAGAGAAAATGAAAAAAATAGTACTTGGACTACTGTTGCTTATAAGCTCAATCTATGCAAATGTTGTGTTAGAGACAAACTATGGAAATATCGAGCTAAAGCTCTTTCCAAAAAAGGCACCACTTGCAGTTGAGAACTTTAGAAAACTTACCAAAAAAGGGTACTACAACGGTACTATATTCCATAGAGTCATTAAAGGGTTCATGATTCAAGGTGGTGACCCAACTGGTACAGGAATGGGTGGCACCTCTATCTGGGGAAAAGAGTTTAAAAATGAGTATGCTCCAAATTTAGTTTTTGATAGACCATACCTCTTAGCTATGGCAAATAGAGGTCCAAATACAAATGGAAGTCAATTCTTTATAACTGTAGCCCCAACTCCATGGCTCAATGGAGGTTATACTATCTTTGGAAAGGTAGTAAAGGGCAAAGAGGTTGTCGATAAAATTAGTAAAGTTGCTACCACTAAACCAGGTGATAGACCTATTAAAAAAGTTATTATCAAAAGAGCCTATATTAAGTAATGGATATCAAAGCATTAAGAGAAGAGCGACAGAAGTGGCTTACTTGGAAAAATATCGCCCCTATTAAGGCGGCGATAGATGCAATTGATACACCAAAAGTTAAAAATATTAATCTTGCTAATGCAATAGAGATTGAACTAGAAGAGAGCTACTCGCAAGAAAATCTTAAGAGTATAGAAGCGTGTGCAAGGTTGATGCTTCCTTGGCGGAAAGGCCCCTTTAAGATAGACTCACTCTTTATCGATACAGAGTGGCAGAGTTTTATAAAGTACACAATAATAGAGCCGCACTTCAATTTAGAGAATAGAGTCGTTGGTGACATTGGCTGTAATAATGGCTACTATATGTTCCGTATGCTTACACAAAAACCCAAAAAGATAGTTGGCTTCGACCCCTCCCCCCTTACCTTTATGCAGTTTGAATTTATCAATAAGTTTGTAAAAAGTGATATTGTTTTTGAACTTCTAGGCATCGAGCATGTAGAGTTTTATGAGCATAAATTTGATACACTCTTCTGCTTAGGTGTTTTATACCACCGAAGCGATCCAGTTGGCTCTTTAAAATCGCTCTTCAAATCTCTCAATCGTGGTGGCGAGCTCATTCTTGATACCTTTATGATAGATGGCAAAGAGGATATCTGCCTAACCCCTAAAGAGAGATACTCTAAAATTCCAAATATCTACTTTATCCCAACAATCAATGCACTCAAAAACTGGTGCTATAGAGCAGGATTTAAAGAGGTAGAGGTACTTGCAATTAAAAAGACCGATTTAGAGGAGCAGCGAAAAACAGAGTGGATCAACTCTCAAAGTTTAAATGACTTCTTAGACCCAAACAATCCAGAACTCACTATCGAGGGCTATCCAGCTCCAAAACGGGTATATATTAAAGCGATTAAGGAGTAGCCTACTCTACTTTTCCATACTTAAGCTCCTCAAGAGCTTTTGTAATATCCTCTTGACGCATAAAGTGCTCGCCAACCAAGAAGGCGTCCGCTCCTACACGACTAAGTTCTACTACTGTCTCGTGGTCGTTTATTCCACTCTCAGCTACAATAATTTTAGAGTTTGGAATAAGCGGTATCAGTTTATGGCTAAGCTGCATATCCATTTCGAAAGTCTCAAGATTTCTATGGTTAATACCAATAATATTTGCCCCAGCAAAGATCGCTTTTACTAAATCTCTCTTATCATGGATCTCTACAAGCACCTCTAATCCTAAGTGATGTGCATACTCTATTAACTCTTTTAACTCTTTTCTACTCAGAGCCTTTGCTATAAGCAGAATATAATCAGCACCATATACAAGTGCTTCGAGTATCTGGTATCTATCGATTATAAAATCTTTTCGTAAAATTGGTATAGATACATAACGCCGCACCATTCCTAAATACTCTATATTTCCCTGAAACCAGTGCGGCTCTGTAAGGATAGAGAGTGCATCTGCTCCACCCTTTTCATACGCCTGCCCAATAACCATTGGATCGAAATCTTCACGGATCACTCCCTTAGAGGGGCTTGCCTTTTTAATCTCTGCAATAATTCTATAGGGGTTCTCTTCGGTTGCTTTAAGAGCCCCTATTACATCTCTAGGAATAAATGGGTTAAATGCGAGTGAGCGACCAAGCCACTCCTCTGGATACTCCTTTTTTCGCTTCTCTAAATCGGCACGCGTCTTTTTTATAATCTCATCTAAAATATCTGCCATTACTACTCCTTACACTTCTCTATCTTCTCTATATGCTCTATAATATCATCTTCTAAACTCTCTAGTGGGCTAAGCTGTTTAATCTTCAAAATTACCGCCTTTGCCTCTTTGCACTGCTTTAGTTTATAATACCCCCAAGCTAAAGAGTCGAGATAGAAAACATTCTTCGGTTCTAGAGCTACTGCCTTTTTTACATACTCAAAGCCTTTGCGTATATCTCTCTCATGATCGATAAGTGTATAGCCATAATAGTTGTAGTAAGAGGCATTGACGACACCAGCTTTAAATGCCTTCTCAAAAAGTTCACTTACCCGCTCAAGCACCCTCTTATCTACCGCTTTATATTGTGTAGCTATCTCATATGTTAACGATGCCTTTTCTGCTAGCCACTTTGGATCTTTACTCTGCTGATAGTTCCAATAGATCAACTTATATGCTTTAACCAACTCCTCTTTTGAGAGGTAGAGTTCATAGAGAAGCTTATTATCGTAATGGGTCTTCTCCAAAAGATCTATAAGTATATCGTACTCTTTCGTATAGATATAAAGCCCAATTAAAGATTTTAAATACTCAGGTTTTTTTGTTATTTTATAGAGTCGCTTGAGGGCAAAAATCGCCTTTTGTGGTTCATTATGGTCATTTAATAATCCCAATAGAACAGTATATGCCTCTTTGGGTAACTTTTCATTGTTATGCACTTCATGCCATAGAATCTTCTTTGCTTCTGGAAGTCTTTTGAGTCGTGCTAAAGTTGAGAGTATCCCTTTTAGACTATCCCAACTCTTATCTTTTTTATAGATCTGCTTATAGAGCTTAAAGGCTTTTGTATCATTCCCCTCAATCGCATAGAGATATGCCAACTCATACATAGAGGTAATATCTTTTGTTGCCATTGTATCAACTAGATCTACCAACCCCTTCGTGTCGCCCTCATTTGCATAGAGGCTCGCTAATAATTCATAGAGCTCTTTGCTCTTCTTTTTATTCAAAATTTCCTTAAGCTCTTTTATAACATCTTGAATCTTTCTGTATCTAAGCGACGCATAGAAATACTCTAAAAGATAATCTTCATTATTTGTTGTCTCAAAGAGCTTTTTCCACTTTTGTGCAGCCACTTTAGGATCGCTTTGACTATAAAATAACCCCTCTACTATAAGTTGATCTTCTCCTTTTTGTGCAGATAAAATCGTAGCACACAGAAGAATAACAAACAATACTCTATTTAACTTCTTCATCTATAATCACTCCTGGACACTCTTTTACTAACTCTTTCGTATCACACTTAAACTGCTCCCAAAATGGGAATGTACGGCACTGCTTTGGGCGAACATCATAGATTGTACACAACCGCCTCTCTACATCAAAAAAGATACAAGCATACCCTAGATTCTCAGTTTTTACCTCTCTTAAAGAGTAGCGACTCTTTGCACGAATTAGATAACTCTTTGCAAAAGCATCAATAGAGATATCAAGATACTTAGCTACTGCCTCTATCTCTGGATAACTAATCCAGATATAACCACTCTCTCCAACACAGCAAGTTCCCCCACAACTCGCACAGGCACTTGGGCTAAAGCTAAAAGGATAACCATCTTCTCTTATCATCGTGCCGCCTTTATCGAGTGTGTATTTGCCTCTTTAAATGCATTTTCTGCCTCTTTGGTGTAAGTTCCGTCACTATTAAATGTAATGAGCGGTGGGAGTATTCTGCATCGTGCATTCGAGTTTTTCCGTGCTGCTATCATAACAATTTTTGCCTCTTTGTTTGCTTTTGGATGGACAAATTTTAGAAATTCTGCTTGCATTTTAGACCGCTTCAAATGAATTAATAACAAATCGAGCTGCGAAGCATCATAGCAAAAGATAAAATAGCCTCTTGGTTTAAGGAGCTTACTACTCTTCTCAATCAAAAGCTCTAGCGGCAAATGGTGGCAATAGCGAGCAATATTTTTCGAGATATTTGGCGACTGATTCTGATCGACACTATAAAATGGCGGGTTTGAGACAATATAATCAAACTGCTCTTGGCTCTCAAACTCCTGAAAATCGCAATAGCTAATTGTTAACTCTTGTTTATTAACTTGGCTATTCTTTTGAGCGTAAAAAAACATACTCTCTTGCTTCTCTACCGCAAAAAACTCTGCTTTAAAACGCTTTGCTAAAAGTAGTGATAAGACGCCAACACCACAGCCAATATCTAAAACTCTCCCTTTGATTGGGAACATTTTTATAAATGTGTAGAGAAAGATAGAGTCGCTATTATAACAGTATCCATCGGGTGCTTGGTATAAATATAACTTCATAAGCTCTTTTTTAATGAGATTATACCAATTTTTTGCTACAATCGCGATATGAATAGAGAAATTGATAAATTATATCCACCATCAACAGATTTTTGCTCACTCGACTACGACTGTGCCTATCTTCCAGGTAAGAGTGTACGCATGGCATATAAATATGTCAGTCGTTCAAACAGTATATTCAATAGTGCAGTCGTTCAACGAGGTTGGAGACGATTTGGTAACTACTACTTCTACCCTATCTGTAAAGATTGTAACGAGTGCAAAAGCCTACGAATCGATGTAGATAGTTTCAAGCCCTCTAAATCGCAACGAAAAGCGATAAAGAGAAATAGAGATACACAAATTATTATCCAGAAACCATCGGTTACATCTAGACATATACAGCTCTACAATAAGTACCACCGATGGAAAGCCAAAAAAGATAACTGGAGAGCAAAAGATATATCGCCAAACGACTATTATGAAAACTTCGCAGAGGGGCCATATGACTTTGGTAAAGAGGTGCTCTATATTGTTGATAATCAATTAGTAGGTGTGGATCTTTTTGATGTCGTAGAGGATGGCATTAGCTCAATCTACTTCTTCTACGATCCTGACTACGCACACCTCTCTTTAGGTGTCTATTCGCTCCTTAAGCAGATAGAGTTTGCAAAGATCCTTAAAAAGAGATGGATTTACCTAGGCTATTGGGTCGATGGCTGTAAAGCCTTTGCCTATAAAAAGAATTTTAAACCCTTGCAGCTTCTTGATGGATTCCCATCTATTAAAGAGGAGCCAAATTGGGTAGATATAAAAGAGTAGCATTATCAAGGGAGAATAGATGAAAGTAGGAATTGTCGGACTAGGACTTATGGGTGGCTCTTTTGCCTTAGCCCTTAAAAAAGAGTTTAAAAAGAGAGATGAGCGATTAAAGATTGTTGGCTTAGACCACAATATGCAACACTCCCTCGAAGCATTAGAGCTTAATATTGTCGATAAGATTACTGATGACATCCACGACCTTCTTAATCTTGATCTTATTCTCTTAGCGATCCCTGTGAATGCAATTCTTAAAACCCTACCAGCCCTTAAAGATGCCTCACAAAATACTACCATTATTGACTTTGGGAGCACCAAAGAGAAGATAGTTAATGCAATCCCTAAAGAGATTCGCCCAAACTTCATTGCAGCCCATCCTATGACAGGTACAGAGAAATCTGGGCCTACAGCTGCAGATAGAAAGCTCTACAGAGGCAAGGTAATCGTTCTATGCGACACAGAAGAGAATGATAAAGAGCATCTCTTCTTTGCAAAAGATCTCTTACGAGATATCGGCATGAAGATTATTAAAATGGATGCCAAAGAGCACGATAGACACGCAGCATTTATCTCGCATATGCCACATGCTGTTAGTTATGCACTTGCAAACTCTGTGCTTAAACAGGAGCAAAAGCGAGAGATCCTTGCCCTTGCTGGCGGTGGCTTTAAAGATATGAGCCGCATTGCAAAGAGTACCCCAAATATGTGGATCGATATCTTCGCTCAAAATCGAGAAAACCTCCTAAATGCAACTGAATGCTTTATTCAAGAGCTCCAACAGTTCCAAGAGTATGTAAAACAAGAAGATTGGGAGAGTGTTAGAGAGTGGATTCTCAATGCCAATAGGCTTCATGAAATTATCTAACTTTTCTGTTTCCTCTTCTCTTTTCTCTTTATCTTTTTAATCATCTTATCTAACCGCTTCTTATCAATTGTGAGTGCATGATTGCCATTGACAACTTCATAGAGAGTCTTTACCATCTCCTCTATTTTAGGATCGCTTGTTGTGTGTGGATAGAGGATATTGAGTGCCTCATTAAAGTCTTCGTAGAGTCTCTCCTCTTTTGCTTTTGCCTCTTTCTTTGCTAAAATTTTTGGGAGATTCCAGGCTGCTACAAATCCTAAAAGTAGTCCAATCAATGCAGTAAAAAGTAGCATACCTAAAGAGTACCCATCTTTTGCATATTTTCGCTTATAGTAGTTTTTATCAATTAAGATCTCTTCAATCTTTGCAACTTCGCTCTCTTTTTGAGACTTAGTATCACTCCCTTGAGATTTTTTATTTATACTACTATTAATTATTGGAGTAGCTGCTGCTGTTATACTCTCCTTTCTACTTGTTTTTGGAGGCTCCTCTTTTTTACTATTTAACAAAGAGGCGATACTGCTTGCAGATTTTATATTTATCTTAATCGCTTTACTTTTAAGTACCTCAACCTTACGCTTCTGTGTATTAAACTCTCTCAATACAATTGGTGGAATCACAAAATCCTCTTTTGCGATTAAGATATACTTTCTTATATATCTACTCTCGATTCCCTGTTCGGTTACAATATTTTCAATCTTTGGCTCTTTAGGGTAAATGGTCACACCCTGTATTGATAACCCAAAATCTTTAACATCGCCTAAACTCCCTTTTCCAGAGATTTGAACAGTAAACTCAATAGGCTTTTTGGCACTTCGTATCTTCTTATCAACATCTGCTTTGATCTTAAAATCGCCAACTAAATCTACCTTACGAGGCAACCCTTTTACAACTATCGGTACTGTATTGGTCGCAATTGTCTTAATCTGTGCCTCATCTCCAAAAAAAGCAAATGGCGACTGTGCAATGGGTGCAGCTTGAATTTCTATCTTTGCCGTAGCAGGTTCTATTATATATTTTCCAGCCTCTTTCGCCTTTAAGAGATAACGAATAGTTCTAATTAAGTTACTCCCCCTCTGCGTCGTTTCACCAGAACCTAAAGAGTTTACGATAAAGTTCTCAAACCTCGGTGCTAGATACTCTATATTGGCACTACTTAGTGCTGTTGGCTCCACTAACTCTATCTTTACAATAAAGGGTTCACCTACCACAACCTCTTTTTTATTGCTACTCATACGAAAGACAAAGTTATTTCCTTTACTGCTACTATTAACAACCTTTACCTTCTCTTTTTGACTCTTATACTTCTTGCCATCAATAATAACACTCAGTGGACCAACAGTAATTGATTTTGTTGGCATAATAGTATAGACACGAGAGATTTTTGCAACCGCTACTTGAGCACCATCTATCTCTTTAATAAGATTTCTCTTAATATCCTTTATGGCAACCACAGGGAGCTTTGCAATCTTATCGACTTCGGGAAACTTAATATCAACCCTCTTGAGGCTCTCGATATTCAAAGAGACATTCAGCTCCTCCCCACTATATATCTCTTGAGGCTCTACACTTATATAGACTTTAGGATTTGTTGCTGCAAATAGACTCTCTAACAACAGGGTAAAAACTATAGCTATTTTCATTACTCTTATCATCTCTTCTTCCTTTTACTTACCATGGTTCTTTTCTCTCTGCCTCTTTTTGATTAAGAGGATACATTATCACCGGAACCTTCTTATCTTTAAAATTTTTTTGGAGCATCTTTTTTATCTCCTCTTTGCGTTGTAACCTCTTTTTGAGATCATCAAGTGCTTTCAACTCTTTTTTTGTCAATTTTCGAGCCTCTTTTTGCTTCTTATTACTCTTGTTTGGAGAGTTTTTCTTACTCTTCTCTTTTTTCTTCTTTCTATCTTGCTCTTTTTGCTGCTTTGGCTTTTTAAGTGCCTCTTGTGCTAACTCTAGGTTGTGCTGTGTATCAGCATCTTCTCTTAGTTTGAGTGCATAGCTATATGCAGTAATTGCTCGCTTATACTCCTTAGAGAGAAAATAGCTATTGCCTAAATTGTGCAATCTATCATGCTCATCTACACCCTCGCCAAAGGCTCGTTTATAGTACCTTATAGCCTCTTTAAATCTGCCTAGCTTATAGTATATATTTGCAAGGTTATAGTTATCTACAGCCCTATCCTTATGCAAAGCCAAAAGAGTATCTTTTGTGGTATTGTAATCTCCTTGAGTATAGCTCTTTTGAATGGTGCTCCTTTTTATAAAATCAAAAAGCCCAGCATCGGCAAAAGAGAGTGCAAAGAGCAGCAAAAGGGGAACAATTCGTATAAACACTACTTTACTCCTTTCAAACGGAGGAGCTTTTGAAATACTGCTCCATTCGGTCTCGAAAAGAGTGCCAAGAGTAGAAGCACTAAAGCGAGCATGAGTGGATAGTAGAAGAGTTCAATCTTATCTTTTACATGGAGTCTCTTTTTTAAGCTACCGTAGTGAAGATTACTCTCTATCTTTGCTGCTATCTCTTCGATATTCTCATCTCCATAATCTGCAACAATATAATCTCCTCCACTCTCTTTAGCTATCTCCCCCAACTCCAAATTGAGCCGACTCATAACAACTTGCTCATTCTTAAGCACAGCTTTATTATCCTTATTAAGAATAGGTGCCCCTATCTCTGTTCCAATTAAAATGGCATAAAGCTTTATATTGGCATCGAGTATCATCTTTTTAAACTCACGAAGATCCCCCTTGCTCGCACCATCACTTACTACTATTGCAATCTTTTGCTCTCTTCCTTTGAGTGTATCGCGTAAAACTTCGCCAAGTGCTCTAAAGTTACTCCCACCATCTAAATACTCTTTGGTAATGCCATCAATTACAGTTTTAAGCGTCTCTTTATCGCTTGTCATTGGAGAGATAAGATAGACAGAGTCCGAGAATGTTAAGAGCATCACCTCATCCTCTACTAAATTATCGAGTAGCTTTTTACTCTTCTCTTTTGCAAAATCTAGCCGGTTAGGGTAGAAGTCTTGACTCCGCATAGATCCAGAGATATCTAATGCCATAACAATCTCAAGAGCTCCTAGCTCAATATCTCTCTCGCCTTTTTCAATATAGGGGTGTCCAACGGCGATTATCATCATAAAGATTGCCCCAAGCAGCAAAGCATTTCGTACACGAGTACTTAAACCACTCCCCTCAACTCTAATTCGCTCTATTACCTCTGGGCTAAAGACCCTCTCGACCCCCTCTTTATTGGTTAAAACCAAAAAGGCAAAAAGCAAAAAGGGAATCAGCAAAAGTAGCATTAGATAGAAATTCTCAAAACTCATTTTGTAATACCCTTTACACTTCTAAAGTAGACAAAGAGCAAAAAGAGCACTATCGAAACTACTAATGGAAAGTAGTAATAGTAGGTGTACTGTTTATACCCTTCGCTGCGAATATCTGTTGTTTCACTCTTGTCAATCTCTTTGTAGATATTGGCTAACTGACTCTTTTGCGAAACGAGATAGAACTTCCCTTTTGCCTCTTTTGCCAACTCTTGCAACTTCTCTGTGTCGATATCACTTCTTTCGCCAATACCAATAATATAGAGCTTTATACTACTCTTTTTGGTTACCTCCAAGATATCACGAAAACTAGTTTGGCTCATATTATCGACACCATCTGTAAGCAATATTGCAATACGGCTCTTTGCAGATGAGCCTGCTAAAATATACTCTGCCTCTAAAAGCGAATCGTAAATTGCAGTTCTACTCCCTACCAACCCTACCGCTTGCTTCTTTAATATATCTAAAAGATAAGCTTTATCAAAGGTCAGTGGCGAAGCGATAAAGGCACTACTTGCAAAGTTTATCAAGCCTATGCGGTCATTTGTTCGCTTTGCAATAAAATCATGTACAACTTCTAAAACTGCACTAAATTTATCTTTTTTAGGGTTATCACTATCGAAGCCTCTATCGAGCATAGACTTACTCGAATCGATAATAAGCATAATATCACGAGCCTCTTTTTTTACATTATGGTACTTCGTAACCTTTACTGGCGAAGCCAATGCAATAACAAAACTTATAATTGCACCCCACTTTAAGATCTTGAGCAACTTTGTAACAACTCTCTTCTCTCCAAGTAAAATATGAATATAGGGTAGATAGATAGCCATAGTACGAGCCCGACACTCTCTAAAGCAGAACCAAAAGAGTGGCAGAAGCAAAAAGAGAAATGGAAACTCAAAACTATAGTGACTCATCACACACCTGCTTATAGAGATTGTAGTAGTTTATCGTTGTCTCATCAACAGACTCTATATCTCGTTTATATTTATACTGCTCTAGATTCTCTCTTAACTGCAAAAAGAGCTCTTTTCGACGCCTATCTTTTGCCAAGACAAGACCATAACGGGTTGCTAAATAGGCTGCTTCTTTCGGATTGCTCCAATCGATAGTACTAAACTTATGAAAGTAGTATTTTTGGCAATTAACTTTGCACCCTACAACTACTTTTGCATAGACTCGCTTAAAAAGATAGTACCCCAATAAGCCCCCAAGAAGAAGTGTAGCTATTAAGAGAAGCCAACTATAGTCACTCACTGGAATAAGCGGCTTAATATCTCGTAGAGTATTCTCCATCAGAGCCTCTTTACTAGCTGAAGATAGGGATCTTCATGTGTATAAAATTTTGCAAATCGAGCTCCAATTTTGCGTAAGTGTCTAAAGAGCTGTTTATCGTTCTCTCTGAGAGCTGCCTTATAGATGCCAACACTTTCTTCATCAAAGTTACCACGAAAAGCGTCAAAGTACCCTGGATCTACAAGTGTGACCTCACCTAAAGGTTTTGGATTCTCTATAAAGTAGTCTCTTACTATCAAAACAATTAGATCATGTTTCTTTGCTAAAATAGCAAGATTCATTTCACCCACAAAATCTCCAATCAAAATAAGCAGCGACTTCTTTTCCACTCTTTTATTCAACTCCTCTATCCATGCACTATAGTTACCTTGCTTTTTTAAGACATCAAAGCTTAATGCCTCCTCTATCTCTTTATTTACTGCAAAGATCTTTTTTGAGGGCTTAGAGTAACGATAGAGTCTATCGGCATAAAGAATATGGCTAAAGAGATCTCTGTTACGAATTGCAGAATAGCCAAGTATCGCCATAAGCTCTACTATAAACTCGCTCATTGGCTTAGCAACCCCAAAAAATGTAGAACCACACAGCATAGACGAAACTACTACATTAAGCTCTCGTTCTTCATGGTATACCTTAACATAGGGCTTGCCTAACTTTGCTGTAGTCTTCCAATCGATCGAGCGAATATCATCGCCATAGGCATACTCTCTAAGTTCTGCAAACTCAAAGCCCTCTCCTCGAAAAGCAGAGATATTGTTTCCATTGAGTGCACCAAAAACTTGCTTTCGAGTCTTTAAAATAACTGTTTTTGCTTTTGAGTTCACCTTACTCTTTCCTCTTCTCTACCAACGGCTACGGTATAGGAACAGTTGCCAAGACTTTCTCTATTATCATATCTTGTGTAATACCTTCAGCCTGTGCCTCGTAACTCAAGATAATTCTATGTCTTAGCACCTCTTTAGCAATGTAAGCTATCTCTATTGGAGAAACAAAATCTTGCCCCTTAATATAAGCAACAGCACGAGCTGCTTTATACATATCGATACTCGCTCTTGGGCTCGCCCCAAACTCTATATAATCACTTAACTGCTCTAAACCATACTCTTTTGGCTCTCTTGTCGCAAAGATAAGCTCAATTATATACTTCTCGACCTCCGAGTCTATATGGACATCCATTGCTTCTTTACGAACATTAACCAAATCATCTATAGTTGCAACTTGCCTAATCTCTTCAAAGCTATTATTTGAGACTCTCCTTGCAATCTCAAGCTCCTCCTCTCTTGTATTGTAACCTACAATTACCTTCATTAAAAATCTATCCAACTGTGCCTCTGGGAGCTCGTAAGCACCCTCTTGCTCTACAGGATTTTGCGTTGCCATAGTAAGGAAAGGAAGATCAAGCTTAAAGCTACTCTCACCAATTGTAACTTGTCTCTCTTGCATTACCTCTAAAAGTGCCGATTGCACTTTTGCCGGTGCTCTGTTTATCTCATCTGCAAGAAGCAAGTTTGTAAAGATTGGACCACGCTTTATCTTGAAACTGTTGCTCGTTGGATCATAAATCTCAGTACCAATAATATCTGAAGGGAGAAGATCGGGAGTAAACTGCACCCTCTTAAAATCTAAACCAATTGTTTTAGCAAGAGCATTAATGGTTGTCGTCTTTGCTAAACCTGGAACCCCCTCTAATAGTATATGCCCTTGGCAAATCAAGCCGATAAGAAGACTCTCTACCATCTTCTCTTGCCCAACTACGACTTTATGTACCTCTTCTCGTATCTTATTTATCGTATCCAATATAGTGCTCCCAATTCGATTTGTCTAATTTTACATTAAAATAATTAATTGATAATTAACTACAATAGAGTCGGAATGGTAGTAAATCAAAAGTTATAGTAAATATAAGATACAATCAATATAATAAATGTGTGTTATTCTGTAACATAAATATTATTTATAGTTATATATTTCTTTCTTAAAAGATTTTTATTATAATATTCTGTGTTATTATTGCTTAGATCATTTGTAGCTACTTGTTAATTACAATAAGCAAGAATGATAACGACAAATTCTAAAACGGAGTTAAATATATGAATAAAAAAAGATATTGGTCGCCAGTAACTGCTGGTATCCTTCTTGGTATTGCACTCTTTATAAGTTTTATTGTTGCAGGCCAAGGGATGGGTGCAAGTGGTGCGTTTGCAAGAAGCACTGCTCAAATAGCATACAGTGTAGATCCCAACTTTGCACAAAATGCATATGCTGGCAAATACCTAAAGCATGGGAATGCACTTCTTAATTGGACAGTAATAGAGGTAGTAGGTATCTTTATAGGTGGCTTTATTAGTGCCCTCATTGCTAGAAGAATTAAACCAGAAGTTACAAGAGGCAAAGGGTACTCATCTGGTAAAAGACTCTTCTTCGCATTTTTAGGTGGTGTGATCGTTGCAGCTGCAACAAGACTTACAAGAGGCTGTACAAGTGGTCAAGCACTTGATGGTGCTGCAACTTTTAGTGTAGGTGCTTGGATCTTTATGCTAGCTGCTTTTGGTGCAGGATTCTTTTTTGCATTCCTCTTTAAAAAGCAGTGGAAAGGAGTTGAGTAATGGAGACAGTATTCCCACTATTTACAAATGGATTTATAGATAATAACCTCAACTTAATGCTAGGTCTTGGTATCGGTATTATATTTGGATTTATCCTAGAGAGAGGTGGTTTTGGAACTTCAGCACACATAGCACCGGTATTCTACTTTAGAAGCCTCATTGTACCTAAAATTATGGTTACAGCTATTATTACAGCTGCTACATTAATATTCGTTGGTTCACTCTTAGGGTACATCGATTATTCACAAATCTTTATACCTACTACTTACCTATGGCCTTATCTTATAGGTGGTATGATATTTGGTTTAGGAATGGTAATGTCTGGTTGGTGCCCAGGTACAGCTGTTGTTGGTATTGCTACCCTCAAGATTGATGCAATATTTTTCGCTCTTGGATTGCTCGTTGGAATGTTCTTCTACTTCGATATCTATGAGTACATTATAGACTTTGCAAACTCAGGCAACCTAGGTAAATTTACAATTGATAAACTCGTTGGTGGAGATATTAGAATCTCTTATCTTATAACTGTAGCTGCATCTTTAGGGTTGCTACTATTTGTTATAGCTGTAAAAAAAGTGATAGACAATAAAGGAGAAAATTAATGAATAAAATAATTTCAGTAGTAGGTATAGTTTTAATTGTAGCTGCTGGAGCTTTAACTGCAGTAAGTGCATCGAAAGAGGATGTAATTAAGTCTAAAAAGACTCTCTGTGCGAAATATACAAAAGATGCGGAGGCTGCACTTGCTCAAAAAGATTTCGACAAAGCAATGAAATTTGCTAAACTAGCAATTAAAGTAGATCCAGAGAATAAGTCTGGCTATAAGGTATTAACTAAAATCGCTGATGCTAAGTGCTCAGGTAATGTACCAGCTGCTAATAGTGCAGGTAAAGCAAAGCAAGCACCTGCTGCAAGTAAAAAGCCTGTCAAACCAGCAGAAGAGGAAGAAATGGGGTGCTAAATACCCCTTCTCTTCGGTTAATCTTTTAAGAGTAGAGCTTACTCTATTTTTAAAAGGTTAATCTCAGATTATGCCATGCTAGTTTATTGCATAAAACAACCTTGCAATGCATAATCTGAGTATGCAGCCTAAAATAATAATATTCTTAAGGAGAATAAATGAAAAAATTAGCAATCGTAACATCAGCAGCAGTAGCACTAAGTGCAAGTCTATTCGCACTTGACCTTCCAGCAAACCATATCGTAGATGCTGAGTGGTTAAAAAAACATCAGAATGATAAAGATCTTGTAATTATCGATGTAAGAAAAAACAACGAAAAACACCCTAACTACAACAAAGGTCACATTAAGGGTGCTGTATCTTGCCCACTTGGTAACTTTAGAGAAGGTAGATACTACAACACTAACCTACAAAAACCTATTCCAGGATACTTTGCAGCACCAAACAAATATGTTGCAACTGCAAAAAAATGTGGAATTACAAATGATAACGCTGTAGTATTCTACGCAGGTGGAAACAAAGCAAAACTTTACAGAGATGGTGCTTTAGCAGCATTAGTTTCTATGTATTATGGTAAAAACAATGTAGCTATCTTAGATGGTGGATACGAAGGTTTCGTAAAAGCTGGTGGTGAAACTAGCACAGAAGCTACAACTAAAGAGGGAAACTACGAAATTAAAAAATTCGATAGAGGTGCATATGCTAGCCTTGAAGATGTAGATGAAGCTGTAACTCTAAAATCTGCTCAATTCTTAGATGCAACAGGTCTTGGTAAGCCTGGACACTCTCACTACCATGCAGATATGAAAAAACCAGATCCAAGAAGAATGGCAGAGGGTCACCTTCCAGGAGCTAAAGCACTTCACGCTAAAGCGTATACAGTTGAAAAAGATGGTGTATACTACCTTGATACAAAAGAGAACTTAACTAAAAAATTAAAAGATGCTGGAATCGATACTTCTAAGCCAGTTATCAACTACTGTAACACTGGTCACTTAGCTGCTGGTTCTGCATTTGTACAAAAATTCCTTTTAGGTATGGATGCTAAACTTTACGATGGTTCTATGGCAGACTACACTGCAACACCAAATAGACCATTAGAGAAGTAATTCTCACCTTCTCTCCCTTTTTGGGAGAAACTATGCTATACTTCCTTTGATGGAACCGGTGGCTTTAGCCTCGCCCTAACTTCTTACCAACAGGCAATTTATGAAATACTTTTTACTCATAGTTTTACTTATAAATTTACTACACTCTAAAGAGTCTTGCCTAAATTGCCACAGCAACACAACCTCTATGGATAACTTTCACGATATTAAAACAATGGGATGTGCCTCATGCCATGGTGGAGATAAGAATGCACTTACCAAAGAGCAAGCCCATAAAGGTATAGTTCTCAATCCTTCACGCTTAGAGCATGCTCAAATTTTCTGCGGTAAGTGCCATAAAGAGGTAATAAAGAGAGTTCAAAAATCTATAATGAACTCTATGAGTGGAGTATTAGATACCCTTAAATTTCAATTCAAAGAGACTAAGCAAATTACCCAAAGTGGTGGAATAGAAGAGCTAAAGGCAAAGCCAAGCTCTAAGCAGAGCCTCGCAGAAGATCACTTTAGCAAACTCTGTGCTGCATGCCACATAAACCAAGATGAAACAATCTTTAAAAGCTATACCCCAAGAGGTGGCGGTTGTGTCGATTGCCACCGTGTAGCTCCAGCTAAAGTAACTACTAATGGTCGTAGTGTAAAAATCATCCACCCAAAATTAAGCACTAAAATACCTTCTAGCAATTGCCTAAAGTGCCACAACCGCTCTAACCGAATCGGCTTAAGCTACTTTGGAAAGTTCGAAAGCGAAGGCTATGGCACACCTTATATTCACGGAAAACTTAGCCATAAACTAGATAAATCTCGTTTCTACTACGACCTACCAGCTGATATTCACCACACTAAAGGCGGCTTAGATTGTATAGATTGCCACAGCGAAGTTGGCGTAATGGGCGATGGCAAAAAACACCTCCATATGGAAGATGCACTCGATATTAGTTGCCAAGATTGCCACAACCCAACATTTAAACCAAGTAGCAACTACCCAAAAGCAGCGATGCTAAGTGCCCTAAATGGCAATATACCACTAGCAAAAGAGATAGCCGTTACAGCCAAAAAAGGCACACCCCTTTACAATGTAGCAAAAGATGGAAATAAAACAGTAATTTACCGAAAAAGAGATGGCAAAAAATTTACTATTTCAAAATTAAGCAACAAACCATACCACAATTTAGATATTCACAAACGATTAGACTGCTCAGCCTGCCACAGCAAATGGATAGCAAGTTGCTACGGATGCCACGAAGTCTACTTTAAAGATGGCAAACAGTACGACTGGATAAAACACAGAAAAACCAAAGGGCAGTGGATGGAGTTGAGAACTTATCTACGCTACGAGTCCCCTGCTCTAGCGGTAGGCTACAACAAAAAAATAATGCCAACAGCCCCCGGATGCCAAGTGCTAACAACAATTTACGAAGGTAACAAAACAACCCATCCATTCCACTCATTTGCATACGCAGCATGGGACCCACACACAACAAGCAAAGAGGCAAGAGGATGCATAGATTGCCACTTTAACCCACTAACATTAGGCTTAGGCAATGGCGTATTAGATATGAACAAAAGCGGTATAAGCTTTATGCCATACTACGACTCAAATAGAAGTGGCTTACCAATAAGCTACCCAATAGATGCACTAATCAGTAAAGATGGCAAACAGTTCCAAAGCTTCTCTAGGGATAATGCAAGAGGCTTCAATAAAAAAGAGGTAAACAAAATTGTTGATGCCTACAAATGCATAATCTGCCATGGCAAATACGACGATAAAATATATAAAAACTTTAAACAAAGCAAAGAGAAATTTAAAAACAAGCAAACTCCATGCGCTAAGGAGTTGCTAAAATGAGAAATATAATTAAATTGATTATATTATCAACCATATTACTAACCACAACAGACGCAAATGAGTGTACAAAATGCCACATAAACAAAATGCAACAGTGTAAAACAAATGTACACTTTACCCTAAAAAAAGCAATAAACACAACCCGTAAAACCTTTGGCATAAAAGATAGCAATGTAACCTTGCAAACTCTACCAAAACCACCAAAAACAGTAAAAAAGCCAAAGGATTTAGTTGACGATATACTACGAAGAAAGTGCCTAAGATGCCATCTAACAAGCCAAACGGTTAACCCTACAAAAAATCTCTGCCTCGCCTGCCACAACCCACACAGCAATAAAGCTGATAGTTTCAAAGCAAAACCAAGCCAAGAGAAATGCCTAAAGTGCCACAATGGCGAATTTATAGGCACCGACTACTTAGGCAAATTTCCCCACGATTACGACAAATCATACCGTAGCCCAATAGATAAAGATGGCTTCTACCCAAATGCAAAAGATGGCATAGACTACCACTTTTTAGCCCAAGATATTCACCACCAAAAGGGCTTAACTTGCATCTCATGCCACAATAAAGAGGGTGGCAAAAACTGGCTCAAACCAAAATGTACCTCGTGCCACCAAAGCTTAAGCCCAAATAACCATAAAAGCGACCATAGCAGACTCTCATGCACCTCATGCCACGCCTCATGGATGGTAAATAGCTACAACCTCAATATATTCAGAGACGACACCCCAAGCTACAGACAGTGGCGACGCCTCACAATGCAGTTTGACCCAAAACTAGAACAATTCCTAGTAAATGCTCTCAAAGCCAAAACCCCACCCCCACCAAAAATGGTAGACTATTTAGACAACATTGAGAAAAGAGGCATCTGGTATAGCGGCTGGAAGTTCAAAAGATGGGAAAACTTTCTCCTCGTAAACTCCAAAGATGGCAAAATAGAGCTCGCCAAACCAATGTTTCAATATAAAATCAGCTATAAAGATAGCAATAGCACAATGGTACTTGATAATATAAGCCAAGTAAATGGCAAAAAAATAGAAGCCTTTTTAGTAAAACACCCCCACACAATCACAAAAAAACCAAAATCCTGCGAACAATGCCACAACAACCCAACCCTATTTGATAAAACTCAGATTAACAAAACCCTATTCCAAGGCAAACTAATAGATGCAACTGTGCTAACTAAAGAGCAGTTAGAAAAGATGCAATCAAGAAAATATAAGCAAGAGAGAGCCAAAACCCTACTAAAATAGACAATAATTCAGTAAAATGGATATATTATAATATTTCTTAGAGTAATTTTTTTGACTTTTTTCTATAAAGAATGCTATAATAGGTATAAAAAAAGGTTATCTCATGAAAAAACTTTATACACTTTTTCCACTCCTACTCCTCTCTTTTTTAGTTACTGGATGTTTCGATAGTGATAGTAGTAACTCTACTCGCTCTTCGCAGAGTAGTCAAGATAGTAACAGTAATAATGGAGAGAGTAGCAACAACGATAGTAATAGTAATAATAATAGCAATAACAACAATAAACAAAATAGCAAAGCTACTGATCTCTACGCTAAAGTTATTAAAAAGACAGGGCAGACAAAAAGCTACAACGGTAGTGGGCAAGAGGTTACAGATGGCTCTCTTAAAGATGATGGTTTCTACCAAAAAGGGGCAACATCACAATACCAAAGAGACGACAGCAATAACATCGTAGAAGATTTAGTAACGAAACTCAACTGGGAAGATGGCGATAGTGTAGAGAGTATCGAACGCTCTTACAGTGGTGCTAAAAACTACTGCGAGAGCCTCTCTTTAGGGGGCAAAAGTTGGCATATACCATCTATAAAAGAGTTTATGAGTATAGTCGATTACACCAAAAGAGCACCAGCACTCGATGCAACTTTTCTTAATGCAGCTTATGGAACCGACGATGTAGGCTACTGGAGCAGTACAACACGAGGCTTTGGATGGCAGATGTGGCTTAACTTCTTTAGTGGTAAAATCCACTGGTATGAAACATCGCCAAACAAACACTATGTGCGTTGTGCAAGTGGCGATAATTCAGCGTGGGCAAAAGCTAACTTTAGCACCTCTAACACAACCGTAACAGATAACAACAGCAAACTAGAGTGGCAAGATAGCTACAGCGGCACCATACCACAACTTGCGTGGGAAGAGGCAATAGACTACTGCGAAAATCTAACTCTAGGTGGCAAAAGCGATTGGCGGCTTCCAAATATCAACGAACTCTTCTCAATTACCGAGCACAGTCACGGCTCACCAACAATAAACGAGAGCTTCAAAAACACAAAAGAGGGCTTTTATTGGTCTTCAACCACCTACAGCGGCAGCAGCTCCTACGCATGGGCAGTAAGCTTCGAATATGGCAGCAACACCTACTACCCAAAATCAAGAAAATATAGCGTTCGTTGTGTTCGTGAGGGAGAGTAAAACGATACAGTTCTCTTATGAGGTTCCTCTTCTAAGTGTAATTTGAGTTATTTGAAAAAAGAGATTTGGAACGAGAGAAATCACTCTCTACTTGTCATAGATAATAATACACCTGCACCCATAAACACACCGCCTGTTATTCTATTGAAGAATTTTGCTCTCCCTTTTTGCAAAAACCATTTAGATGATTTATGCCCTAAATAGGCATAAAAGAGTAACCACGATAATTCAAATAGTGCAAAAGTAGTTACAAAAATAAGATATTGCACAAGCAAAGGGTTGTTGAGATTAATAAATTGTGGGAAAAGTGCAGTAAAAAATATAATAGCTTTAGGATTACTAGCACCAACAATAAATCCATTCAAAAAAGATGACAACTTACTTTTTGAGCCTAGGTCACCACCATTTTCAAAAGAATAATCCTCCTCTTTTGAAGTAAATGTTTTATAACCTAAGAATATCAGATATGCTGCACCTAAATACTTAATGATTGAAAAAACTAACTCCGATGAGGTTATAAGTAGTCCTAATCCACTAAATGAGAGGGTCATAATTCCAATAATTGCAAATAAGCTTCCTAATGCTGCATAAATTGCACTATTGAATCCTTGGGTTACAGATTTAGTAACGCATAAAAGTACGCTAGGTCCCGGAGATGCTGTTAATATTAAAACTGCTACTACATAATATATCCATAGATGTAATTCCAAATCTACTCCTTTTTTCTACTATACTATTCTTTCCTAATTCTAAACAATATTAGACATTAGGCATTATACTATCTTAACTCTCCATTTATTTGCTATTCTTTAAATACCCCATAGCTGTAGCGATAATATCGTCGCTATCTTTGGTTGGTGATTCTAAAATTTTTCTCTCTCGTTCATCATTAAACTCTATAAATACCCTCTGTTCATAGCTTGAGATCTTTTTGATATTTTTCTCTTTTGCTAAGACTTTGATTACAATAAGGTCGATAAACTGTTTTGTCATCTTATCAAGTTTTCCGAATCTATCTACTATCTCCTCTTCTATCTCGTAGACCTCATCTTGGGTTTTAGCTTGTGAGAGTCTTCTATAGAGCTCTAATCTTAGTCTATCTTCGTAGATTAGTTCATCGCTTAAGTAGGCATCGACAGAGAGTTTTATCTCAACGCTTTGCTCTTTTGCCTCCTCTTTTCCACTAAGAGTTCTAATAGCATCTTCGAGCATCTTTAGGTAGAGTGAGTAGCCAATTTGCTTAATGTGTCCACTTTGGGCTTCGCCTATTAGGTTTCCGCCCCCTCTTATCTCTAAGTCGTGCATTGCAAGGACAGCTCCGCTGCCTAAATCGCTATGGCTCTCTAAGGCTAACAAGCGTCTTTTGGCATTGTCATTAAGTTTCTCTTTATCCTCTACGAAGTAGTAGCAATAGCCCTCTATGCCGCCTCGTCCTACTCGTCCTCTTAGTTGGTGCAAATCAGCAATTCCAAAGTTTTGGGCACTATCGACAATCATCGTATTGGCATTTGGTAAATGGATGCCAGATTCGACTATTGAGGTACTTAAAAGGAGATCATACTCCCCTTTTTCGAATTTGAGCATCTCTTTTTCAGTGGTAGCTGCCGGCACTTTAGAGTGGAGTACTGTTATTCTTAAATCTGGCATCTCCTCTAAGAGCTCTGCCTTTTTCTGCTCGATTGCGGCAATCGAGTTAAAGACATAAAAGACTTGCCCACCGCGTCTTAGCTCTCTTCGAATCGCCTCAGCAACTGCTTTAATATCGTAATTTTTCACAAAGGTTCGCACCCCTACCCTATTATTTGGTGGAGTAAAGATTTCGCTAAATGTCTTTATGTGTGAAAGAGCCATATTGAGGCTTCTTGGAATTGGAGTTGCAGACATACTCAGCAGATGGGTATTGATTGTTAAGGCCTTTAGGGCTTCTTTCTGTTTTACGCCAAATTTATGCTCTTCATCTATTACGACAAGTGCTAAGTTTTTAAATTTTGCATTCAAAAGGGCATGGGTACCAACAACCACATCGTACCGCCCCTCTTGCAGCCCCTCTAAGAGTGCTTTTTTTGTTTTGGCTGTGGTGAATCTATCGATTTTTGCTACTTTAATATCCCACTTCTCGAGCCGCTCTTTTAAGCTTTTAAAGTGTTGACTGCTAAGCAAAGTCGTAGGTGCCACAAGTGCAGCTTGGTAACCATTTTTTACGACTGCAAAGATAGCATTCATCGCAACCTCTGTTTTACCAAAACCGACATCGGCACTTAAGAGTCTATCCATTATGCGACCGCTTGCGAGCTCCTCTAGCATCTCATCTATCGCTCTTTTTTGATCACTCGTGTGGGTAAAGCCGGCATCTTTTAAAAACGCCTCTTGGAGTGCATTGTCGATAACTATCTTGATCCCCTCTTTAAGGTGCCGCTTTGCACTAAGCTCCATAAGCTCCCTAGCGATTGCAAAGAGCTTCTCTTTTACCTTGCTTTTAAGCTTTGCAAAGCTCTGCTTACCAAGTTTATCGAGTGCCGGTAGCGACCCACTTGCGGCGACATAACGATCGATCACCTCTAAGTTCTCTACTGGAATATAGAGCATATCTTCGTTTTGATACTGCAAGCTAACAAACTCTCTAAAACGCCCTAGTACCTCTCGCTTTACGATCCCTTTAAAGACGCCAACACCATACTCTTCGTGGACAACATACTCTCCAACTCGGATCTCATCAAGAATAAGGGTCGATTTTTTGACTCTTCGCTGCTTCTTCTCTCTATTAAGCGATAAGATCAGCTCATTTGAGCCAACAATATTTAAAATCGCCTCGCCATAGTGGATATGTAGCTTCTCTAAATTGGGGAGCGAACTTGCACGGATCTGTGTTTCGCCCTTAGCAATAATGGTTATCTTCTTCTCTTTATGTGCCTCGATGAGTGCATTGATATTAACAACCTCTAAATCTCTATACTCTTTTGGCTCCGGAAGTGACGCAAACGAAAAGCTCTCTAGCGGCACTTGCGGCATATTGTCGCTATTAAGCGTATAGTATTCCTCTATCTCTTGTGCAAGTGAGCCATTGACTAAAAGGTGCTCGTAATTTTGCAGATAGTTTTGTGCCAAATCCTCTAAGTGCCAAAGCCCCAAAGAGTGTATATCTTTTACAAAGGCTCTGTAGCTACTTGCCTCTACTCGCTCTAAAAGGGCTTTGTACTCTGCCTCGTTCAAACTTAAAAAGGCTGCTGGTATCTCTAGCGACTCAAGCTCCTCTTTCTCTCTCTTTTGGGTGCTTAGGTCAAAGTGGCGTATCTCTTCTACTTCGCTATCAAAGAGCGAGATACGAAGTGGCTTTGTGTAGTTTGGTGGGTAAATATCGATAATATCCCCACGGAACGATACTTCGCCTTGAGCACTTACCACATCGACAAACTCATATCCCCAAAAAAAGAGCTTAGATTTTAACTGCTCTAAATCGATATTCTCTCCAAACTCTATTGTAAAACTTTTCAGATACTCAGGTTTTGGCATAAGGAGTGTAAGTGTTCGAAAAGGGGCGATGAGTGTACTGCTTTTATATTTATCAAACTCTTTTAGAGCAAGAAAAGCTTGCGATATATCTTCGAAGTAGCTTCGTGTATCATCCCCAGGCAGTAGCCGTATATCTGGGAGCACAAAGGCTTTTTTCTCTAAATAGTCATAGACCCCCTTTGCCGCTGCTGCCTCTTTTGCATCGGCAACAAGGAGGATTTTTGTACTCTCTTTACTCTTTAAATACTCAAAAAGTGCTGCTTGATTCATATTTACCTTTTTATGCTTTAATCTCTTGAATGCCCATCTGTTCTAAAAATGCTTCGATCACATAGAATGAGCCAAAGACTAAGTACTCTTTTTTCTCATCCAATTCCCCAGTAAAATAGCTATAGGGAAGCCCAAGGGACTCTAAGAGCTCCTCTATCTCTTGAAGCTCGGTTGCTCTTTGGGTCTTAATTTTTATAATCTCTACTCTCTCTATCTTCTCTTTGAGTATCTTAAGTGTTTTGCCTAAATCTTTATCGCCCAAGATATTAAAGATAAGTGTGACTTTTTTATTAAGAGCCTTTACAATTGCAGATGCCGCTAACGGATTGTGCCCAACATCTATTATAACATTTGGCATGATCCTATAGAATCTTCCAAAAAGCTCAAGTGATTTTAGCTCCTCTACCTTGTAAACGATACCTAAAATATCAAGAGCGTTCATAGCATTTTGAATATTTTCGACTAAATATTCTGCCCACCCCTTCTCTTTGGCAATTTTGGCTAAGCCCTCTTTGGGTTTAAACTCCTCGTAAAAATGGAGCTTAGCACCTCTCTCCTTTGCAATTAACTTTGCAATCTCATAAACTCTTTTCTCACTCTGCTTTGCAAGCAGTACCTCTTTTGCCATCGCCTTAAGCTTCGTTCTTGCAATCTCTTCTATGCTGCTGCCTAAAAAGTCGCTATGGTCAAAACCAATTGGCGTAACCACTGTTAAATCATAATGAGCTACACTCGTTGCATCAAACTCACCGCCAAGCCCTGCTTCGATTACTTGTAAGTCGCACTCTTCAAAGAGTACAAAGGCTAAAAGGGTTAAATACTCAAAGTAGCTCAAAGCCTCTGCCCACCCATACCCTAATAGAAAGTAGAGCTTATTGTGTGCCTCTTCTAATTCGCTAAGCGTAGCAAATCGACCATTAATCCAAAAACGCTCTTTAAAATCTATAATATGTGGAGAGGTGCAATGCCCAACACGCAGTGAACTCTTTGCAGCCATATGTGCCATGGCTCGCCCTGTACTACCTTTGCCATTGGTACCAATAAGCTGCACCCTTTGGGGGTGCTTAATATGGGGTCGAAGAAGTTTGTACGCCTCTACAATTCGATTGGGATCGAACTCTTTATAGTAGAGTGGTTTACTCTCTAGTAACTCTTGTAGCTCCATAGAGATAGTAAGAGACTACTCTCTTGTTTGTGCTAAAGGGTCTTGTAAATCTTCTGCATTAAAGATTTGATCCTCTTTTGTAGGGATTGGTTCTGTAGTCTCACTACCACTTCCATCTATGGTTATATTTTCACTCTCAACTGGAGTTATCTCTTCGCTATTTACAGGAGTTGTTGTATCTACACTTATATCCTCTACACTCTCTGTTGCTGCAACAGCTACTGGCTCAACTTTAGCAACTTCTACACTCTCTGCTGATTTCTCATTTTTCATTGCTTCTACTTTTTCGGCTTTAAACTTTTTACTTCGCTCCATTACAGCCACAACAAAACTATCGAGTGCTTTGTTGATAGCAACTTTTGCCGCTTTCTCTTTTTCGGCACTACCTAAAGCAGTCTGTGCAGGAACATTAACATACTCATTCGTTACAATATTTTTACTCCAGAATCCCATCTTATCTTTAATAGCAAACTTAATAGCAGCATTTACACTATATCGGATAACATTCCCATTCTCATCTGTATTTGCAGGAGAAGTGTTGATTGCATAGCTATTAACAACTATGTAGTTCTTCGCCTCATTCACATTTTTAGTAACTACTAAATTCAATCTATTTACTGCAAGTTGTGCAATTGTATCTTGCAGATATACCCCAGCACTCGGATCTTCTGGATCAAGCTTTACCTTAATAATAACAGGGTTCTCAAACACCTCATTTGCATAAACTGGTGCTGGCTTATACCCTCCACACGCACTTAAGAGTAAACTTACTAAAACAGCCATAAAAAAACGCATACACTTCTCCTTTTTATTTAACTACAAGATTAACCAACTTATTTGGTACAAATATCTCTTTTATTATTGTTTTACCCTCTAACCACTTTGCTACATGGCTTTTTGCTTCCTCTATAATACCATCTTTAGATAAAGAAGCATCCACCTTTATCTCTGCTCGCTTCTTACCACTAATTGTTACCGCATAAGTGATAGTAGATTTAACAAAGACCTCCTCTTTTACAGGGATCTTCCCTTTGAGGTTCTCTCTATTAAAGAGTTTATCGCTCAATTCGCTTGCAATGTGCGGTACAATCGGCTCTAAAAGGTGTAGTAGAATATAGTACCCTTCGCTCCAAACAAGAGCATTTTCTTGCTTATCAAGAGCATTAAGAGCCTCCATAGCTGCTGCAATAACAGTATTAAAAGCGAAACTCTCTTCATAGACCTCAAACCCTTTTTTGAGTGCCTCATAAACCTTTGCTCTTGCCTCTTTCTCTGCATCGCTTAAGCTGTTGTGGTCAATCTCTGGCAAGCTACTCTCTGTTACATGCTCACTCTTAGCATAAAGTCTCTTTAGGAATCTAAAGGCCCCCTCTACGGCACTATCGTTCCACTCTAACTCTTTTTGTGGTGGAGCAGCAAAGAGCATAAAGAGTCTTGCAGTATCTGCACCATACGCCTTTACTATCGCATCTGGATCTACTGTATTCCCTTTCGATTTAGACATCTTCGCCCCATCTTTAAGAACCATCCCTTGCGTTAAGAGTCTCTCAAATGGCTCATCTACACCACAATAGCCTAAGTCTCGCAACACTTTTGTAAAGAATCTTGCATAGAGAAGGTGCAAAATTGCGTGCTCAATACCGCCAATATACTGGTCGACATTCATCCAATATTTGCAATCGTCTCTATCGAGTGCCATCTCCTCCCACTTTGCAGGATCAAGCGTATATCGCAATTGATACCAACTACTCTGTACAAATGTGTCGAGTGTATCTGTCTCTCTTGTTGCATCCTCTCCACACTTAGGGCACTTGCAGTGCTTCCATGTTGGGTGGCTATCGAGTGGGTTCCCCTCGCCAGTAATCTCTACATCATCTGGCAAAGTAACTGGAAGATTCTCTAACTTCTCCGGAACCAAACCACACGATGGGCAGTGAATAAACGGAATTGGTGCTCCCCAGTATCGCTGGCGGCTCACTCCCCAGTTGCGTAACTTATAGTTGGTTGTGCCACGCCCTAAACCTTGCGACTCAAAGAGTTCTATTATCTTCTTTTGTGCCTCTTTGTTTGGCATACCATTAAACTCTCCAGAGTTCTCTAAGATTCCCTCTTTAGTATATGGTAATTCACCACCACTAATAACCCTTTTTATCGGGAAATCATACTTTGTAGCAAACTCATAATCTCTCTCGTCGTGTGCAGGTACTGCCATAACGGCACCACCACCATAACTTGCTAAAACAAAGTTAGCCACCCACACAGGGATCTCCTCTTTCGTAAGTGGATGGATAACACTAATTCCAAGTGGATACCCCTCTTTATCTTGCTTTGCACGCTCAACTTCTGGCATATTTTGGATTACTTTAATCTTTTCGATCACATCAGCATCTAATGCCTCATTTGCTATAAGCTCCTCTACGATTGGATGCTCTGGTGCTAATGCTGAATAGGTAACTCCATAGATAGTATCTGGTCTTGTTGTAAATACACTATATTTATCAAACTTACCACCCAACTTCTCTTGAGAGGCATCACTTAACACAAACTCAAACTCAAGCCCTTGCGATTTGCCTATCCAGTTTCGCTGCATTGTTAACACTTGGTTTGGCCATTTGCCCTCTAAGAGCTTGAGATCATCAAGTAGCTCATCGGCATATTTAAGAATATCTAAGTAGTATCCTGGCATCTCTTTTAAGAGAACATCATTATCGCAACGCCAACACTTCCCCTCTTCTACCTGCTCGTTTGCTAAGACAGTATGGCAGCTCTCGCACCAGTTTACAGTTGTGCTCTCTCTATAGAGTAGACCACTCTCAAGCATCTTAATAATAAACTCTTGCTCCCACTTTGTATAGAGTGGGTCACAAGTTGCAAGCTCTCTTGATTTACTAAACGAAAGCCCTAATGCACTCAGCTCCTTTTGCATATAGGCGATATTGTCATATGTCCACTCTTTTGGGTGTCGCTTATGTTTAATTGCTGCATTCTCTGCTGGCATACCAAAGGCATCCCACCCCATAGGGTGCAGTACATTGTAGCCTTGTTTTCTGTAAAATCTTGCTATTGCATCGCCAATTGCGTAGTTCCGCACATGCCCCATATGGATACGCCCACTCGGGTATGGAAACATACTCAATATATACTTTTTTGGTAAAGTGTGGTCACTACTTGGTTCAAAAGCTTGTTCGCTCTCCCATATAGCTTGCCACTTAGCCTCTATCTCGCTTGGTTTATAACTCACTCATGCTCCTCTATATACTCTATTAACCTAATAAATAAATTCTTCAAATTATAGCGAAAGAGCAATTTTGATTAGCTAAACAAGCCCTTATTCTTTTCAAAACGCTACAATTTTAAACAAACAAATATTTTTATATTAGAAAATCTTATCTTTAAGTATTTTTTTTATCAATATTATTATAGAATAGCACTATATAAATATTAGAAGGAGAAGCAATAATGAAATTACTAAATACTACAATAAAGGGAGCTATTACTCTCTCTTTTATCACATCATCGGCACTTTATGCAACGAATGGAGATACACTTATAGGTGTTGGAGCAAAAACAAGAGCAATGGGTGGTGCAGGTATTGCACTCAGCCATGGAGCAGAGTCTACACTTGTAAACCCAGCACTCATTACTGATGTTGCTTCTACTGAGATCAGCTTTGGTGGTACAATCTTTATGCCAACTGTTAAGACACAGATGTCACCTCTAGAGCATAAGAGTGCTGCTGACCTTAGCATTATCCCAGGCGTTGCAATTGCTTCACAAGTATCACCAAATACCTATGTTGGTGTTGGTATGTGGGGAACTGCAGGAATGGGTACAGACTTTAAAAAACACCCAGATCTCTTTAAGATGGAGACAACACTCCAGTTAATGCAGTTTGCAGTACCAGTTGCCTATAAGTTTGGTAATGGTTTCAGTGTTGGTGTTGCACCAATTATGCAGTATGGATCGCTCGATATTCACTACCAAATGCCTGCGATGATGGGCGGCATGAATGTTGGCGATGGTCAAAACCAAGATTTAGGCTACGGTGTATCGGTAGGTGCTACTTACGACTTTCGAAATGGTCTTAAAGTGGGGGCTGTCTATAAGAGTAAAATCTCAATGGATTATGCACACTCACTCACAGCTGCAACTGCACCATTTGGGCTAAACTTCGGTGATAAGCTGGATCAACCAGCAGAGATTGGTATAGGTGTAAGCTTCAACCATGGACCTCACACAATTGCAGTAGATTATAAAAAGATTAAGTGGGGTTCAGCAGCAGGGTATAAAGATTTTGGATGGAAAGACCAAAATGTATTTGCAGTTGGATATGAGTACAACGCAGGTAAATGGGCAATTAGAGCTGGTTTCAACCATGCAAAAAACCCTTTAACTATCTACAACTCTCCAATGAAGACTGCAGTAGATATGTTTAACCTCTTAGGATTCCCAGCAACAGCAGAGAACCACTTAACGCTCGGTGGAAGCTATGAGTTTAATAAAAACTTCTCTATGGATGTAACTGTAGTCTATGGATTTAACAAAAAATCTTCTGCAGATGTAAGTGCAATGTTTGGGCCAGGGGCAAAGATTAGCAATAAACACGCGGAGACTGGAATCTCTATTCAGTTAAACTACAAATTCTAATTAAAAAGCCAAAAGCTGAAAGTTTAAGGCTTTCAGTTTTGAGCAATTGTTATTCGCGAGTGCAAATTTGACTTAAAGCTCTTTTACTATAAAATGCTATATAAAATTAGGGAGCATCGATTTGGCACTAGCACTCGCAAGAAAATATCGACCAAGTACATTTAGCGATCTTATAGGGCAAGAGTCTGTCTCGAAAACCCTCTCGCTTGCACTTGAGAGCCAAAAGCTCTCTCATGCTTATCTCTTCTCTGGCTTGCGTGGAAGCGGTAAAACTTCTACAGCTCGAATCTTTGCAAAGGCTCTCCTTTGTGAAAAGGGACCAACTGCTACCCCTTGCCAAAATTGCGAGCAGTGCCAAATGGCAAACGAGGGTCGCCATATCGATATTATTGAGATGGATGCAGCTAGTAACCGGGGAATCGAAGATATTAAAGAGCTTATAGAGCATACTAAATATAAGCCATCAATTGGTCGCTTTAAAATCTTTATTATCGACGAAGTCCATATGCTAACTGTACAAGCTTTTAATGCACTTCTTAAAACACTCGAAGAGCCACCAGAGTTTGTAAAGTTTATTCTAGCTACTACAGATCCACTAAAACTACCAGCAACTATTCTTAGCCGTACGCAGCACTTTCGCTTTAAAAAGCTCCCACCAAAGACAATTAGCAAACACCTTGCATTTATCTTGAGCCAAGAGGGCGTAGAGTATAGCGATGAGGCACTCGATATAATTGCTCGAAATGCACAAGGCTCAATGCGAGATGCCATTACACTACTAGACCAAGCAATCGTCTACTCCAATGGAAAAATTGAAACCACTAGCGTAACAAGCATGCTTGGTGTTGTGGATCCAGATGTCCTTGATAGTCTCATAAGTGCCATTTTAAATAAGAAGAGAGATGAGGTCATAGCCTTTACGCAAGAGTATGCATCGTATGAAGCAGAGATGATTATAGATGAACTTACGCTCTACCTGCGAGACAAACTCTTAAGTGGCGATCCAGAACTTACAACTTTAACCATAGAGCGATTCTTTAAGATACTCGCAGAAGGGAAACGCCTCCTCTCTATTGGAAGTAGCGGCGACTTTGTCTTGCTGCTTACACTCTTTAAGATGCTCGAAGCAATGGAGATTCACACTATCGACTCGATGATCCAAAAGTTACAAAACGAGCTTAGTGTTAGCCCCACACAAAGAGTTACCACTACTGCAGAGCAGACACCACCAGTTGAGGAGCCAAGCCAAGCTCCATTGCAGCCGGAAGCAAAAATCGAAAATAGTGTAGAGAGCACACCACTCCCAGAGCTGAAATTTAAATCCCTCATCGAAAAGATATACGATCGAAACTACGACTTAGGCAAACTCTTCGAAGAGAATATCACCTTTATCTCTTATGAAAACAACACTTTAACATGGGAGTCAACAGTTGAAGGCGAAGAGAAGAAGATGCTTATTAAACATTGGCCACTCATTAAGCTCTTTGTCGAAGAGATCTTTGGGCTAGAGACTAAGATCGAAAATATCTCTAAAAAAAAAGTAGTTAAAGAAGCTCCAGCAGAAAAAAGCGAAGAGAGCACTCAAGTAATAGAAGAGAATGCTCAAACTAACAGCTGTATCATGCCACAATCTAACAGCGAAGCAAGCAAAGATAAGGATCCAAACTCTCTTTTGGAGGAACCAATGGTAAAAGAGTTTCTCAAACATTTAGAGCCTAAGCGAGTTGTTATAAAACAAAAAAGCTGAAAACTAGCTTTTTTTGAAATTTTTTGCTATAATTGCGTCCGAATATGTAGCTTTTATTTTTAGATAAGTTTATTTAGATATAAATTGATAATGGCTATATAAATAAAAACAAATAAGTAAGTGTAGAGAGTTTTATCAAATAAATTGAGTATTGTCTTAAAAAATTTTCTACAAATCTTGTTGTACGGCGGATAAAATGAGAGTATTGACAATTGGTTTTTCAGAAGAGTTTGCTAAAGAGGTAGAAAAAGAGATCTCTAACTACTTTATCTGTATCTTAGATAGTGCTGAAGATATTTATGATGCAACAAACTTTACATATTTTCGACACTATGAACTTATTCTAGTTGTCGATGAGAATATGAAATACGCTATGGAGCGTTTTGTTAAAGAGATTAAGCAGAAAAAACCAGATACAAAAGTTATCGTTATTACTGAAGACCCGAAAAAACAAGAGGAGTTCTTTAACCTTAAAGTTGATGATGTCCTCTTTGACCATACCGACCAAGCCGACCTTATTGCAGCAAGAGTATTAGCAAATATGCGTAACCTCTACGGTACAAAAATCGAAGTTGGAAAGATGACTATCGATATCGCTAAAAAGCGAATCGAGTATGACGATAAGATAGTCTCGCTTAATGGGAAAACTTTTGATATTTTAGTCTATCTTGCCCTTCGAAACCAAAGAGTTTTCTCGAAAGATGAAATTATTAATGCCCTTTGGGAAGAGCCAGAGTATGTAAGCGATAACACTGTTGAGGTTGCGATTAACCAAATTAGAAAACGGCTCAAAAGTATACTTGGCTTCCAAGTGATCCATACTGTACGAAGAAGAGGTTATAAGTTCTCTTCAAATGTCTCTCAGGTAAAGGTATAACTATCCCTTTTCTCTTTTACTCTCCAAGTCTTTGGAGGCACTCTTTATGAAACTTAGCGAAATCTCTGTAACTAACCCCTACCTACAACTAGGCGAAGCGTTTTACGACTTTACAACTCCAAGCCCACTAGAGGCTCCAGAGCTTATTGATGCCAATAGTACTCTAGCAATTGAGCTTGAAATAGACAAAGAAGAGCTCTCTACACAAGAGTTTGTAGAGATTGTCAATGGCAGTAGACTCTTAAAGGGCTCAAAACCCTTTGCAATGCTCTATGCAGGGCACCAATTTGGACACTTTGTCCCCAGTTTAGGGGATGGGAGAGCCATCAATATAGGTACCATTGGGAAAACACATCTGCAACTAAAAGGGAGTGGGAAGACAAAATACTCCCGAAGTGGCGATGGAAGAGCAGTTCTTAGAAGCTCGATTCGCGAATACCTTATAAGCGAAGCGATGAAGAATCTCAAAATCCCAACAACAAGGGCTTTAGCGATTATCGACTCTTCGCATAGTGTCTACCGAGAGGAGTGGGAGCGAGGAGCAATAGTACTTCGAACCTCTTCTAGCTGGATTCGAGTAGGTACATTTGAGTACTTTGCTCACAATGGTATGTTAAAAGAGCTTCATAAGCTTTTAGAGTATGCTATAGCTGAGTCCTATCCCCATTTGGTAAATGTGAACGATCGCATAACACTTATGCTCAAGGAGTTTGTTGCAAGATCTGCTAAACTGATAGCTCAATGGATGAGCGTTGGCTTTAACCATGGGGTGATGAATACAGATAACTTCTCGATTGCAGGTTATCACCGCACCAAATAACTAACTCAAACTTTGAGATAACGAGACGGGGTGAGATGTGCATAAAAAAATCTGCAGAACTAGCCGAAGCTAATTTAAAGATTTTTTTATGTGCAGATTGCCCCATATCGTTATCCCCGAAGGGTGCTACACTTTCGCCCAAATGCTGCGTTAGATTTTCTTGAATTAGCCTACGGCTAGTCCTACGACAATCTGCCTTGCCTTTGAACGAAATTGCAGCATCAAAGTTTAAGTTAGTTACTTGGTGCGGTGATGACAATCGATTATGGGCCATTTGCCTTTTTAGATGACTATGACTTCAGCTATATCTGTAACCATACCGATAGAGAGGGTCGCTACAGCTTTGGTAACCAGCCTTACATTGCCAAGTGGAATATTAATGCTCTCTTCTCTGCACTTGCTACAAAATATAAAGAGATACCTTACGAATCGATCTTAAATGAGTTCGACCCACTCTACCACGACTCTTACCACTCTCTTATGATGCAAAAGTTAGGCTTAGAGAAGAGTCTCTCAAGCGATCGAGAGCTACTGCAACAGCTCTTAAGCACTCTTGAGCAACTTCGCATAGACTATACCCTCTTTTTTAGAGAGTTAAGCAACTACAGTGGCAACAGAGAGCCGCTTCTTCGTACAGCCCTCTACCACAATCCACTCAAAGAGTGGCTCGATATTTACGATAAACGATTAAAACTCGAAGAGATAGAGACCTCTAAGCGATTAGAGAAGATGCGAGCAGTAAACCCAAAATATATTCTTAAAAACTATATGCTCCAAGAAGCTATCGATGCAGCTCAAAAGAAAGAGTACCAAAAGGTAAAAGATCTCTTAAAAATTGCCCAAAACCCATACAACGAATACCCAGAGTTCGAGAGATTGTCGCAAGCCACACCAGACTACTATAAAAACAAAAAACTAAGTTGCTCGTCGTAATAACTTCTTAGCACTCTTAATATCGGCTTCAATAGCTGCTTTTAAACTCTCAAAAGAGTCAAACTTCTTAATAGCTCGAATAAAATCGACAAACTCTACCCACACTTTTCGATATGGATTTCTCTCTGCCTCAAATTTATCTAAAATATGCACCTCTACGCTAAAAGAGTTATCAACACTCACTCTATTCCCTATAAAGGCAACAGCATCAAAGCTTCTCTTATCAATTTCGACTTTCACAGCAAACACGCCCAACGGAAGCACATAATCTTTTACATCTAAATTAATGGTAGGAACTAACTCCTTGCCGCCAATGCCTAAGCCGCGTGTCTCGTAGCCATCAATACGGTATCGTCGCCCTAGCAATCTGTTTGCTACTTTCATATTGCACTCTTGTAGATATTGTCGAATCACTCGTGAGTGCACAGAGATACCATCTTTTTTTACCTCATCAACCACGACTACTTCGCCACTAAAGTACTCTTTGAGACTCTCTAGAGTGCCACTCTTTGCTTTTCCAAAGCGAAAGTCATATCCAACAATAATTCTCTTTAGATGTGGAAAATCGCTCTCTAGTTTCGCTATAAACTCTTTTGGAGTTAAGCCTTTAATCTTTTCTAAAATATAGAAGTAACATGGCTTATCGATATAGAAGCTTCGCTTCCAACCAGGTGTCAAAGAGGCACTAAAGCGTTCAATAACAACCACTACATCTGCTATCTCTATAAGCTTTTGGTGGGCAATATGGACTCCATCGAATGAGCCAATAGCAATAGACTCTATCACATGCTGTCCTTTTTAAAAGTATAAAAATACTCCACATTTCCCTCTTTTCCACTTACTCTGCTTGCTCGATTATCCACAACTCTCCAGCCAAGCTCTTTAGTTTTTTGCTCAAAATCTCTTCTTGCTCGCTCTATTGCTCCCTGATCAACCACCACACCCTTACTATCTCGTTTTACACCTAAGCCAACCTCAAATTGTGGCTTAAAGAGCAGAGATATAGTGGTACTCTCACTACTTAAGCTATCCACACTATCAACAATCTTTAAAAGCGAAATAAAAGAGACATCAGAGACTATCAAGTCGTAAGGTAAAGCTTTAAAATCTCGAATATCAGTCTCTTCAAAAACACTCACTCTGCTATTTTCTCTTAAAGAACTGTGCAGCTGCTCTCTACCAACATCTACACAATCGACACTTCTTGCCCCATTTTCTAAAAGTATCTGCGTAAAGCCACCTGTACTTGAGCCAATATCTAAACACCTTGCCCCCTCTATTGGCAAGGCAAACTCTTTGAGATACTCCTCTAACTTCTTTGCAGCTCTTGAGACATAAAACTTCGACTCTTCCACCTCTACACTAACCGATGCAGCAACCTTAAACGAGGGCTTCGTAACCACTCTCCCATCAACAGATACCAAACCGCCCTTTATGGCAGTAGCTGCCCTATTTCGGCTCTCAAAAAGCCCATTTTCTACCAAATAGCTATCTAATCTCACTTAGCAAATATCCTAAAGTGATCTACAATATTGTACTCTCTTAAGACATCCTCCTCTTTCGCACCTGCACCAACATTGTGGATAATTAAAGGCTCTCCCTTGCTATTGAGCTTATCTGAGCATATCCCAATATGATCTAGGTTACTTCCTGGCAGTTTCCAGACAACAATATCACCAGGCTTAAAGGCACCCTTTACCCTATACCCCTTTGCCGCAAAGTAGGCTTGCAGATTCTTTACACGGCGATGGTCTATATTTGGATCCAATCGATCGGTATAGTAAAGCCCCTTGTAGCGTTTTGGATGCCGCTTCTTATCAAGATAGACCTCTTTTTGTAAGTCTATTCCGATTCCCCTTAGAGCTCTTACAAGAACATCTGTACAGACACCTCGACTCTTTACAATATCACCCATCGGAAACTTTATCCGCACATAAGCGGGGTCATAAATTGTCGTAACACCAACTTGAGCTCGTGCTGCTTCTATAAATGGAGTAATTTTACTCTTTGGAAGATTTGCAAAAATCACTGCAGTAGAGATTAATAAAAAAAAGAGTACTCTTCTCATCTTGCTACCTCTTCATCTTTGCAAACTCTCGCTCTGCCTTTCCCATGCCCCAAAAGAAGAACTCAAGATTCTGCAACCCCTCAAGTGTCTCTAGCAACTTCCCATTTGGAGCATAAAAGTAACTTGTAGGAGTCATTGCAGTCGCCCCAAAATATTTACGCCCCTGTTCACTATCTAAATCGATCTTGAGTGGGATATACTCTTTATTAAGAGAGCGAATCACATCTTTATCGCTCAAAGTATCCTCAAGCATCTGCGTACAAAACGGACAGTGCTCCGCCTCTACAAAAACAAATATAATCTTCTGCTGCTTGAGTGCATCTGCCTTAGCCTTCTCGACATCTGTATACCAATTTATTCCATTTGAGAAAAGAGGAAAAAGCAGTACTGTTATTATAAGTAGTAACCTCTTCATATTATTACCTTTTTTCTAAATTTTACCATAATTACTTTTGAAGAAGCTCTAGCATCTCATCTTCAGTCAGTGTTGCTACCCCTAACTCTTGAGCTTTTGTTAGTTTACTCCTAGCCTCTTCACCATAGATTACAAAGTCTGTCTTTTTGCTTACAGAGCCTGTAACCTTTGCTCCAAGTGACTCAAGCATTGCTTTAATCTCGCCTCTTGGGCGGCTCATGCTTCCGGTAAGGACGACAGTTTTACCACTAAATGG
This sequence comes from Campylobacteraceae bacterium, assembly GCA_027034975.1. Lineage (GTDB taxonomy): Bacteria > Campylobacterota > Campylobacteria > Campylobacterales > Sulfurovaceae > JAADEQ01. Next base: position 52,020 of record JALVWQ010000010.1, on the reverse strand, counting down.
CGAATCCTCTTTTATCTCTTGGGGCATCTCTAAAGTTATATAGTTTAGTAACCGCAAGACTTTATCGCGGTTTACTCGCATAAACTCTTCGTAACTCAGGGTCATCTCTTCGCCAAATCCATCGATACTGAGTAGCTCCTCTTTGCTTGCGTCTAAAAACTTCTCTCTAAACTTTTGGCAAATCTTTTTAGCTGCCACTTCGCCAATATGCTCGATCCCTAACGCTTTAATAAATCGCCAACACTCTCGTCTTCGACTCTCCTCTATTGCTGCTAAGAGCTTATCGACCCGCTTCTCTTTAAAACCCTCTAGGCTTAAGAGTGCCTCTTTTTTCTCTTTAAGGGTATAGATCTCCTCTATATCTGTTACAAGTCTCTTCTCATACAAAAGCTCCACAATCTTTTTACCAAGTCCATCAATATTCATACACCCTTTTGAGGCAAAGTGGATAATATTATTAACCACTCTTGCTGGGCACGAGAGGTTTTGGCACTTAATGAGTGCTCCTTCATCTAATAGCTCGCTCCCACACGATGGGCAGTGTGTTGGATGCTCAATTGGTACCTCATCTCCATCTCTGAAGTCCGGCAATACACGAATAATTTTAGGAATCACATCACCACTTCGAATAAGTGTTACCACATCTCCTATCATCACTCCTAGCTGGTCGATAAAATCAAAGTTATGCAGAGTGGCTCGCTCAACTATAACCCCTTCAATTGCTACTGGCTCTAGCTTTGCTACCGGAGTAATTACCCCCGTTCTTCCAACTTGGAGTATTACATCTATAATCTTTGTCTCTTTCTCAATTGCTGGGAACTTATAGGCAACCTGCCATCTCGGAGCCTTTTGGGTAAAACCAAGCTGCTCTTGCTTAGCAAGCGAATCGACCTTTACAACCATACCATCGAGCATAACTTCAAGATTTGGTCGCATCTTCATAAGCTCTTCGTAAAGCTCTTCTATCTCTGTGGTGGTATGGCAAACCCTTCGCACAGGTGGTTCGCGAAAGCCTAACTTATAGACAAAATCCATCAAATCACTTAAGTACTCAAAATCTAAACTATTTACCCCAACACCCCAAGGCATAAAGAGTAGGTTCCGCTCTGCAACAATTGTTGGGTCTAGCTGCCGCAGACTCCCAGCAGCAGCATTTCGAGGATTTGCAAAGAGCTGCTCACCCCTCTCTAGCCGCTCTTTATTGATGCGTTCAAAGTCGCTATATCGCATAAGCACTTCGCCGCGAATCTCTATAAACCCCTTATAGTCGATCTCTAAACGAATAGAGTTAATCGCTTTTGCATTATTAGTTACATCTTCGCCCTCAACACCATTGCCTCGTGTAATTGCACGAATAAGCTTCCCATCATCATAGATTAAATTAAGACTTGCCCCATCAAACTTGGGCTCTACATAGTAACGATCCACTTGTACTATCTTTTTAATCCGCTCAATCCACTCTATAAGCTCTTGCTTATTAAAGACATCCTCCATACTCCACATACGGCTTGGATGTTTCGCCTTTACAAAGCCATCTTTGAGTGGTGCCCCTACTCTTTGTGTTGGAGAGCTCGGATCTATGAACTCTGAATGCTTCGCTTCATACTCTTTTACCTCATGGTAGAGTCTATCGTACTCCTCATCTGTAACTAATGGATTATCATCGATATAGTAAGCATCTGCCCACCGCTTTAACTTCTCTACCGCCTCAATGTAGTGCTCTTTACTCTCTATCACTCTCTATTCTCTTTTATTAATATTTTCTCAAACTTACCAATAAACTTTGGTGCTGTATGTAAAATATAGATATCCAAAAAGGCTTTTACTCTTGCAGCATACTCTCGAAAGAGCATTCGCATAGCAGCCTTCGTACCCTTAAAATCTTTTGCAACAAAGCCTATGGCATCTGATCCACTTGCACGAGCTAAAAAGAGTGCTCGCTCAAGGTGAAACCTTTGCGATATTATAGTATATTTTTTTAAGCCAAATATATTTTTAGCCCTTACGACAGAATCAAGCGTACGAAAGCCTGCAAAATCTAAGTAGATTTTACTCTTTGGAACACCTTGCTTTATTAAATCTCTCCGCATTCTAACTGGTTCGTTGTAATATGGAGTCGCATTATCCCCAGAGACTAAAATTGCATCAACTTTTCCACTCTTAAAGAGCTTTGCAGCAGCATCTATTCGATACTTATAGAAGTAGTTAATCTTCCCTCTTCTCACATACTTTGCCGTGCCAAGCAAGAGCCCAACATCTCTATGTGGCACTTTTTTTACAGAACTATAAATACGATCTTTTGCACTACTACTTATATAGAGATCTACAGAAAGAATAAAAACAATTGCAATTATTATTAGATAAAATAGATATTTTATAAATTTTTTTACCATTCTTGATTATTACAAACTCTAACTTAATAGTTTGTTAAAATCCATCACTTCTAATAAAGAAAAGTTTTAGAACACAAAGTTAACATAAGTTTCTCTATCTCAATTGAAGTAATACTCTCTATAAATTGCTATAATGAAAAATTTAATTTCTAAAAAAGTGAATCAATATTTTATATTTTGTAATAAATCAATAAAGTACGCTTCTTTCTTAATGTTAAAGAGGATATCTCTCATCCTCAAAACTTTTTTCTACTCATCAACTATGCACTTATATTATTTACAAATTAAAACTCTACAAGGAGGATAATCCTCCTTTCCATAAACCTAAAAATAGTGTTACAACTAAAATTGATCAGTTGCAAAGCGTGTAAATGTTGTAAAGAGTGCAAAATTATAATATAAATCATCCCCCTCTTTTTCCATCGCCTCTTTTAAAACATCTGCTATTGTTGTTTGCAAAGAGTCATTATATGAATATGCCTCAAGCACTAACCATCCATAAAGATCTGCTGCATGGTGATCATCATCGCTATTAAAAATTCCACCAGTGCCGTCAATATAGTTTGCAAACTTACCATCACCCAAATTAGCTTTTAAAAGGAAACTATTAGCTATATAATGAAGTTTCGTTTTATCCCATTTCTTTTGGATATTGGCATTATAAAGTGATACTGCAAATTGTGCAATTTTAACGCTATGGGTTACATCTTCCATATGTGGATCATCATCAATATCAGCAGGCCAATAGAGCCATACTACATAATTACCTCTCTCATCTTCATGCAAAGTCATGTTAGCCCAAATATAATTCCCAACTCTTGTAACAATCTCTTTATACTTATTATTTGGCTTTCCATCAGCAAGGCTTGCTTTATACATCTCTATAAGTGGCTCTGCAATAATTGTTGTTAAATTTATTGGAGCTTCTACATGAGAGTAATCCTCTCCATCTTCATAATAGTTTTGAGGATACTCAAAATAGACTCCCTTGCTTCCATCCTCATAAGGCGAATCACTATCAGCTACAAATGGTTTATGGGCTTCATAGATCTCTTGAACTACTTGAAAATATCTATTAGCATCATCGCCAAACTCTTTTTGAAGCGAAGGATCCTCTTTTACTATTCTTGCAAATGCAGCAAACGAATAGGCATAAAGTGCATTTGTTAACATCTCAGAATATCTGGCATTTTCATCTGGACCAAATTTGTCATACTCCCATCCATGCCCCCAACCTGGCAAAACACTATTGGTTCTATCATCCTTGAATCCCGTAATCTTATCATTACCATCAGCAACAATTTTAAGCAACTCATTAAGTTTTCGTAAAATTCTCACATCCCCTGATGCCTCATACATATCGATATAGGCACGCAGATAACTGCCATGATCCCATCCTGTAGGATTATTTCGCACACCAAATTTACCAATAAAGTATCCCTTTTTCAAATCTTCATGCTGATTTAAAAACCATTCTACTCTCTCTTTCATCTTCTGAGTGCTATCTATCACTTTTACAACTCTATAGCTGTTAGCTTTATTTCCATTTGCATCAATAGCTTTATAAAATATCAATCGCTCTCCTAAATATTGTGTATCCACCTCTCCTTCACGCTCTAATCTAATCTCTCCTTTAGCATTATCGCTTAATGCAACACCTGGATCACTAAAATTAGAATCTCGCTCAATAACAAGCAACTTTTTACCCTTTAGTTTTATTGTTGGTGGTGTTGTATCTACTACCTTTACAACTCGTGTTGCATTTGCCTCATTGCCACTCTTATCTTTAGCAATATAAACCAACTTATACTCTCCAACACTTCTATTATCAACCTCGCCACTTATAGTTACAGCAAGTTCACCATCATGATCATCAACTGCTTTTGCTCCCGGATCAATAAAATCTTCTCCAGCCTCTAAAATATATGGGTTTTTCCCATTTAATGTAATTACAGGAGGAGTTTTATCTTTATCCTCTTTTGGCAAAATATAAACTTTAACTCTATCTCTAAATTTCAATTTATAGCCAGATGGTGAAACTTCAGTAGTTATTAGCCTAAATACTAATCTTCTTCTTTTTTTTACATCTGGAGCTATAAAGGTGGCTTTTACACTCTCTTTGTTTTGAAGTTTTACATGTTTTCCTTTTAACTGTTTCCATCTATATTTAATAATTTTCCATCCCTCTCTTGGCGTTGAAGCAGAACCATCTAAAACAACTCTTTCACCTGCAGTTACACTTTGATCTCTTCCCGCATCTGCACAACCACTTAAATTCAAAAGCATAAGAAGCATTCCAAAAAGTATTAAAAGATTTTGAAAGGCATTCACTCTTGAAGCTCTAAAACTTAACATCATTCATCCTTTTGTTGTTTTTTCTTAGTGTATCAAAAAAAATGACAAATTGTCATATTTCTTTCAAAATGCCATATGCAGGGTGTTTGAGAAGACTTTTAAAAGAATATGCTTTGAATGGAGATAAAATCTAATTACTCTTTTATAAAGTTTGCAATAAATACTTTTTTTAATTTTTTTTCCAAATATTTTATTTAAAATTTCTTAGATATCTAATGTCTCTTTACAATCAACTCTATTTCCATAAAGTGTAGAATCATTAACAGATGCATTATTTTCATAATAGAAACACTCTTTATAATTTTTCTTACTATTATAGAGTACTTTATAGAACCCTTTTGCTACAGCAATTTTATCCTTTCCAATTCTTTTTGGGTTTAGAGCATATACTACAACATTAACTACATTAACTTCTTCTAGAAGCTTTGCCTCTTTTCTTGCATGTTCTTCAACTTTAACCCATTGATGCTGATTTACATTCTTATCTTGAGGAACGATATTGGCTAATGAATATGTCGCCTCTAAACTCTCTTGACTCCAATCAAATGCCGCATCTGGAGCTAAATGACCTTTGTCATAGCCAGAATTTTTGTAATCATAACTATAGACCCTATAAGGTTCATCAATAAGCGTTTCCGCATAAAATCTAGGTCTCTCCTTTATATTCTCTTCATCTACCAAATCACCCTCTAGTTTATACACTACACTCTTAGCAGCTTTTAGATTATAATCATAACAAATCTTCAAATAGACTTTATCTATAATTTGATCACAATTATCACTATTTAAAAATCTCTTTTCTATAGTTTTTTTTAATTGTGTTCTATTAACATCTTGCTCTACCTCTTGTTCTATAATAGAAGTATCTCTCTTATCTACATCTTGACAAGCAGTCAAAAAAGTTACTATAAAAAAAAGAACCATTAGATCTACTCTTATAATATTCATAGCCAATTCCTAATCTAAAAATTCTTATTATATTACCATAATATGGCTATATTTTTATTTATATTAGATTTGGATTAATGAATTTATAACCTCAAATATAAAAGTATAAGTTACAAAAGAGTTATCTAAATTAACAAATACACTACTATGAAGTTATTAAACAATTAACTTAAACAGTATCAACAGATCTAAAACTATTTAAAGAGTTAAAAGTTTTACAAATTTCTATGCTTAATGCTTTTTTGATAATTTTGGAAGTAATATACAGATAGCTACATAAAAAAATTGACAAAAATGAGTAAAATTACAACCTCTCCCACACCTTAAAGGCTTGGGTGTGCTCTTTTACATCGTGGCATCTTACTATGCTTGCTCCTCGCTCTGCAGCTTTAGTGTGGATTATGAGAGTTCCTGGTAGGCGATCTTGGGTAGGAGTTGGGATTATTTTATCTATCATCGACTTTCGACTTGCTCCAATGAGAAGTTCGCAACCAAAGTGGGTAAAGTGTTGGTGGGCTTTTAGGAGTTCTAAGTTATGCTCTAAGGTTTTTCCAAAGCCTATGCCAACATCTAAAATAATATCTTCTCTACCTAAGCCTAGCTCTTCGCATTTTGCTATCTGTTGTGCAAAAAATGCATCTACTTCGCTTACTACACACTCATAGTGTGGGCTCTTTTGCATATCTTCTGGAGTGCCTTGCATATGCATTATACATAGCTTTGCCCCATATTTTACGGCTAATTTTATAAGCTGCTCATCTCTTGCACCGGTAATGTCATTAATAATTTTAAAACCACAATTTAAGGCATACTCTACAACCTCTGGTGCGTAAGAGTCAATACTAAATAATGCCTTTTCATATAGTTTTTCTGCTTTTACGGTATCGATAATATCTTTTACTCTTGCAAGCTCTTCGCTAGCACTTACAGCTTTTGAGCCAGGGCGACTCGATACACCGCCGATATCTATAATGGCTGCACCATCGCTTATCATCTGCTCTATCTGCTTAAGAGCCTCTGCACCCATAAAGCGACTACCACTATAGAAGCTATCGCTATTGGCATTTATAACTCCCATTATCTTTAGATCAAACTTTTTTGGGTAGAGGAGCGACTTTAGTTCAGTTGCCAACTTTTTTAAGCCAAATGGTTGGGCGAGCTCTTTTCTTGCTAATCTCTCTAATTGCCGTTTTGTTCCTATTAGTAAGCAGTCATAGAGTGGCTTTTCGCACAAAATTACTCCACCTGGTACTGCCAACTCTGCACCCACACTGAGGGCATCTTGTTTAAGAATATTTACTGCTGGGGTTTTGAGCTCTTTAATCTCGATAAAGAGTAGTTCCGCCTTTTTCGCCATAATCTTAATGCCGCCACCCTCTACACCTAAGGCTTTGAGGTAGCTATTTACATCACGCGGTTTATCTATTTGATAGAGTCGCACTATTGAGCCTTTTTTGCTTTTTTGCTAAGAGTTTTAGCAGCAGTGTTGTTAAGATAAAATCAGGAGGAGAGCCAAGCTTCAAAGCCTCTCTTGCTTTTGTAAAGAGAGCAAGCGTATCTTCGTCTAAATTGTATCTGCCTGAGAGTATCGCCTTTTTAATAACTGCTTCGACGACCCCAAATGCCTCTTGCTGTTTTAAGTTTTTATTCTCTTGAATAAAGTTATAGACACTCTGAAGCTCTAAATTCTCTACATCTAAATCGATTGCGACACTCTCTTGTACTTCGCCCAGTGTTGTTACAATAAGTCGCGATTTTATGGTAGGCAGTAGAGCAGCTTTATTGGGAGTTATAAGTATAAACTCCTTATTTTTTGGTGGCTCTTCGATAATTTTTAAAAGCCTATTTTGTACAACATCTGAGAAGGTGTTGCTTGCTAAACAGAGATAGACCTTCTCTTGCGAGGCTAAGTAGGCTTTAGCTATCACTTCGTTTGCGTCGCTTACTAAAAAATTTTCATCCTCTTTGACAAAGAGTTCAAAGCTTGCCTCTTTGGGAGCGAGTGCTTGGAGCTTCTCTATTGTGCTAGAGAAATCAGAAGTAATGATAATCTGTGACTGTAGCGAGAGTTCCATCACCTCTACTCCTTTTAACTTTTAGAGTTCCACTTCGCCAAAGAGTCCAGCACTAATTGCCTTATCAAAGAGCTCAAACGACTGAATGAGCTTAATATCGATTTTTGGATCTTTACGGTTGAGGCTAAAGAACCCCTCTATCTCTTTATTGAGTCGCCAGATCATACTCTGTTTATCCTGCTCAATATACTCATACTGGTTATGGTTGCCACTCCCAATATACCAGAATATATACCCATTTGGAAAGGAGATATCAAACATATCAAAGAGCATATCGAACTCTGTAGAGTTGTTTAAAAACTCCACTTGCGGAAAGAGCGAACAGAGTTTATATACCGGAATAAAGGGGCGTTCACCCTCTATCTTATTGATATGCTTTACGATATAGTCGCCATACCAGCTAAACTCGCTATCGGTTACAACAATAAGTGTTGCCCCCTCTAGTATGCGAGAGACGGTATGCATCGCTTGTGGCACCCAATTAAAGCGAACCTCTTCAAGCCAACTATACGAAGAGTCAAACTCCCGTATTGTCTCTAGTGTCCACTCACTAAAATCCATTACTTATCGAGCCCAAACTCTTCGTGAAGCACTCGGACTGCTAACTCAGAGAACTTCTCATCAATGATCATCGAAACTTTAATTTCGCTTGTCGAGATCATCTCTATATTGATACCACTTTTTGCCAAAGCACTAAATGCAGCTGCTGCTACACCACTATGACTCTTCATTCCAACACCAACAATTGATACCTTTGCCACACTCTCATCATAGTCAGCACCTGCTAAATCGTGATCAAAGCTCTCCATCACTCGTTTTGCATCTTCAAGCTGGTTTTGTGGCACTGTAAAGCCTAAGTTAGTTGTCCCATCATCTGTACTTGCATTTTGGATAATCATATCAACTACAATATTCTCTTTTGCTAGATTGCTAAAGATCTCTGCAGCAATGCCAGGTCTATCTGTAACCCCTCGTAAAGAGACTCTTGCTTGATTTTTATCTAATGCAACACCGCTTACTAAAACCTCTTCCATACTCTCTCCCTCTTTATCTGATATTACTGTTCCCTCTGCATCACTAAAGCTACTCTTTGCAACAATCTTTACACCCATCTTCTTTGCTAACTCAACCGATCTATTCTGAAGCACCTTCGCCCCAAGACTCGCAAGTTCAAGCATCTCATCATAGGAGATATGATCTAGCTTCTTCGCCTTTGGCTCAATACGAGGGTCTGTTGTATAGATACCATCAACATCGCTATAGATCTCGCACGCATCAGCCTTCAGTGCTCCTGCAAGTGCCACCGCACTTAGGTCACTTCCACCTCGTCCAAGTGTCGTTACTTCGCCATCTTCATTAATACCCTGGAAGCCTGCAACAATAACAATATTCCCTTTGCCAATCTCCTCTTCGAGGCGAGTCGTATCGATAGACTCTATCCGTGCAAAGGTGTGTGCATTGTCTGTTTTAATTCCAGCCTGTCGTCCTGTAAGTGCAATCGTTTTGTGCCCCATCTCGTTTAAGGCAATTGCTAAAAGAGCTGCTGTTACTCGCTCTCCTGAACTCAAGAGCATATCCATCTCTCTCTTGCTTGGGTTTTTCGAGAAGTGGTGTGCATACTCAATAAGCTTATTGGTCTCTCCACTCATTGCAGAGACAACAATTACTAAATCTTTCCCCTCTTCTCTTGCCCTAGCAACACGATTGGCAACACTCTCTATTCGCTCCAAACTCCCTACGCTGGTTCCCCCATACTTTTGTACAACTAACACTTAGATATACCCTTCCTTCTTAAAAAAATTAATCACTCTTCTATAGGCTTTTCGTTTCATATAGAGTGCCTTTTTAAAGAGTTCTCTCTCATCTACAAAGATATAATCTTCAAACTCTGGTGTCTCATCGAGTTCAAGATTAATCTTAGCATCCTCTTTTAGTTTGACTAAAAAATATTTCTGGTTTTGTCCCTTGTAGGGATATTTTTTATCGCTCTTATTGTTTGGGAAATCATAGCTTATCCACTCCGGAAACTCTGCTATAATTTCGACTGCATCGGTACCTATCTCTTCTCTTAATTCACGCAAGAGAGCCTGCTTAGGGGTCTCATCTTCATTTATGCCACCTTGTGGGAACTGCCAAGCACGGCGAACTCCTTTGCGTTTGCCTAATAGAAACATCGTCTCTTGCGGATGTTTATGAGATAGTATCACAGCAGCAACATTAGGGCGATATTCGTTTTTTTCTTTCATAATTGCCCTCTTTAACTGTAACTTAGGTAGAATTTTATCCTAAATCCAATTATAAGTAGATTACAAAGTGCTCTGTTATATACATATTCCTTTTTGCGACTCTAAATGTCACTACTGTAGCTTTAACTCCTATACCAATATGCACGATAGAATCGAAGCATATATGAATGCACTCCATAAAAACTTAAAAAATGAGATCGAAAAAAATCAAATCAAACAAGGAGAGATCGAAACACTCTTTATAGGTGGTGGGACACCATCCGTTGTCGCACCTCATCTTTTTGCTCCAATTTTTGAGACACTCAGCCCCTACCTAGCCCAAAATGCAGAGATAACAAGCGAAGCAAACCCAAACTCAGCAAGCAAAGAGTGGCTTAGTGGACTCTATGCTCTTGGAGTAAACCGCATTAGCTTTGGAGTACAGAGTTTCGATAATCAAAAGTTAAAAAGACTCAACCGTGCCCATAGTGCCAAAGAGGCAAAAGAAGCCATAGAGTCTGCTGCAAAAATTGGATATACTAACCTCTCGCTCGATATTATTTACGACTTTCAAGGTGATACCAAAAACTCTTTGCAAAAAGATTTAGAGCAAGCTTTTGCTCTGCCAATTACTCACCTCTCGAGCTACGAACTTACAATTGAAAAGGCAACACAGTTTTACAAAGATCCAAGCGTTAAGCAAAACAAAGAGGAGCTAGGCTACTTCTTAAGAGATTTTGTAGTAAAGAGTGGTTTTGAGCAGTATGAAGTCTCTAACTATGGTAAAATTCAAAGCCGCCATAACCTTGGCTATTGGCAACACAAAGAGTACCTAGGTATCGGTGCTGGTGCTGTAGGGTTTATAGATAAAAGCCGCTACTACCCCCACAGTAATATAGAGCACTACATCCAAAACCCCACCTACCAACGCCAAGAGCCACTAAGCCAAGAGAATATCTTAACCGAAAAGATCTTTCTTGGACTTCGCAGCATCGTTGGAATAAAAAAGAGTATACTCCCACAAGCGATGCAAGAGCGAGCCGATCTACTCTGCAAAGAGAAGAAGCTAGAGCTCAAAAACAGCCACTACTACAACAAAGAGTTCTTCTTAAGCGACGCCCTAGCCCTCTTTATAATGGGAGATTAATTCTCTGCTTTATGCTTTGGGCTTTAAGCTTTAAGCTTCCATTATGGCACCTCTAATAGAAACTTCGATACAATTATCAAAAAATTACGAGGAAGCCTCTTATGTTTGGTCTAGGTTTTACAGAGATTTTATTGATTGCAATCGTTGCACTCCTTTTTATTGGGCCAGATAAACTCCCTGAAACAATGAAGAGTATCGCAAAAGCACTTGGAAAAGCAAAGCGAATGTTTGACGATACCAAAAGCACTATCGAAAATGAGCTCAGAGTACATGACTTACGAGAAGAGGCACTCCAGTATAAACAGCAGATAGAAGATAGCAAAAAGCAACTCGCCTCTTTTAAAAATATCGCCAACAAAGAGATTAACGAGATAAAAAATGAAGCAACACTAACAAAGCTCGATATGGCTGACGATGCCTCTATCGATGAACTCTTTGACGAAGCAGAAAACGATTTTGAAGATCTAGAAAGCAATACTCAAAAGGTCGAAATTCCTAAGAAACAAGAGATAAAAAAAGAGAAGAAACTCGCATCTACAAGCGAAACAACAAGTGCTTTTAAACACTTAAAGCCTAAGGATAGCTAATGCTTGAAGATATTAAACCCCATTTAGCCGAACTAAGAACAAGAATTTTTATCTCTGTTTTAGCTTTAATTGTTGGCTTTGTGCTCTCTTTTGTCTTCTATAAACCAATTCTCGACTGGGTTACAGCACCGCTTGAGAGTGCCTTACACCAGGTAAACAAAAAAGTCCAAAAGAGCAAAGAGGGTAAGTGGAGTGTCGCAAACGAGGGTGAAGAGTTTAATATTACTCTAAAATCTGAAGCAAATAAAACACTCTCTCTTGTCGACCAAGCCCTCCAAAATGCCAACAAGATTATAGAGAGCAATAGCTCTACTCAAAACGAAAAACTCTTAGCAAGCTCCATAAAAGAGCTTGCTCTCCACTCTAAAAAAGCTGAAAAACGCGACAATAGTGCAGGCGGTAGCGTCCTCTGGGGAAGTGTTACAACTAACCAGATTGGGGGTGTATTTATTGTTGCACTTAAAGTATCACTCTATGCAGCTATCTTTTTAGCTCTCCCTATTATTCTTTGGCAGATGTGGCTCTTTGTTGCCCCAGGGCTTTACGAGAACGAAAAGAAGATGGCTCTTCCATTCTTAATTGGAGTTACGGTTATGTTTGCAGTTGGTGTACTCTTTGCATACTATGTCGTTACACCTTTTGGCTTCCAATTCTTGATTACATTTGGTGCCTTTCTTTATACACCGCTTATTAATATCGAAGACTATATTGGATTCTTTGCAAAGATCCTCTTTGGTTTTGGTTTAGCCTTTGAGTTGCCAATGGTTGTCTATTTCCTTGCATCAATTAAGTTAGTGACCGAAAAGAGTCTTTTAGACTTCTTTAAATATGCAATTGTTGCAATCTTTATTATTGCTGCACTTCTGACACCACCAGATGTCATTACGCAACTGCTCATGGCTGCCCCTCTTATTCTCCTCTATGGAGTATCTATCTTGGTGGCAAAAGTGATTAACCCATACAAAGACGAAGATGACGACGAAGAGGAGAGCACTCAAGAGGAAAACAAAGAGCAAAAGTTACTCAAAGATGATGAGAAATAGAGATCTTCTCACTGACGCTTACGACTATACGCTCCCTAAAGAGCTTATAGCTACCACTCCAGTCACTCCCGCAGATAGTGCACGACTCTTAGTCTACAATAGAGCAGATGAGACCATTACCCATACAACATTTCGCAATCTTTTAGAGTTTATTCCAGAGGGGAGTGCAATTTTTCTTAATGATACTCGAGTCATTAAAGCACGCCTTTTTGGTCAAAAACCAAGTGGTGGAAAAGTAGAGCTACTTGTTATTAAACCACTAGCAGATAACAGATTTGTTGCTATGATAAAGGGGCGAGTAAAGGTAGGAACACTTTTACAGTTCCAACAAAACTTAGAGGCAAAAGTAGTAGAGCTAAGCAGCGATGGTAGCCGCATTGTAGAGTTTTTTCAGAATGGAAAGCAGCTCAATTTCGAAGAGCTTATCACTATTTTAGAGGAGATTGGGCATATCCCCCTGCCACCCTATATGAACCGAGAAGATACAAAAGAGGATGCAAAAAACTACCAAACCCTCTTTGCACAAAAGAGCGGCTCTGTTGCAGCCCCTACAGCATCGCTGCACTTTACGCCAGAGCTTTTAAAGCAGCTTAAGTCAGAGTTTCCTACCTATACACTCACCCTCCATGTGGGAGCTGGCACCTTTAAACCTGTTGAGGTAGAGGAGATTACCAAACACCCTATGCACTCAGAGTACTACAATATCCCAAAGGATGCACAAGAGCTTATAGAGAGTGACCAAAAGATCTTAGCAGTTGGCACAACCGTAACAAGAACGATAGAGTATTTCGCAAGAACTAAAGAGCCAAATGGAGAGTGCGATCTCTTCTTGCACCCCCACAATAAGCCACTCCGCGTCGATTACTTATTAACAAACTTTCACCTCCCAAAAAGTACATTAATTATGCTCGTGAGTGCTTTTTTAGGCAGAGATAAAACTTTAAAATTGTATAATGAAGCAATAAAAAAGGGTTATCGCTTCTACAGCTATGGGGATGCGATGCTCATTATATAAGGATAGCAGATGGCAGTGAGCGAACACTTAGGCGTAAAAGAGCTCCTCTTTCGTCCAGATAACTATACCCTCCATATAGCAATTGCACTCATTGCAATTACACTTATCGCAACAGTAGTTTATGAGATGCGTAAGCCCATAAAAGATCCAAATGAAGATAAAGATACAAAGAGGATGAATGACATACTTAAAGATTAATCTTTTAACAGCAATCGTACTCCTTTTGAGTGCCTGCACCTCTTCGAAGTATGACTATACTATCCATAAACCAAAGGTGCGTTATAAACCTTCTACAAAGGCACTTACTAAACTTAATAAAAGAGCTCTTGGAAAACCCTATATTTGGGCAGAAGAGCGAGCCTACAAAGGCTTTGACTGCTCAGGTTTAACATACTATAACTTTGGTTCAATGGGTATTGAGATCCCACGAACTGCAAACGAGCAGTTCCACACCGGTACACCTGTTGCTCGAAGCGAACTTAAAAAGGGAGATTTGGTATTCTTTGCAACAAAACGGGGGAGACCAAATTTTGCTTCTCATGTGGGTATCTACCTAGGCAATGGCAAATTTGAACACGCTAGCAGTGCTAAAAAACGGGTAATTGTTAGCTCTCTTAATAGTAAATACTACAGCTCACACTATATAGGAGCTCGCCGATACTACAATTTTGATACATGTGAACAACCACAACAGCCACAAATTATCCCACAACCAAAATCTACCGTTGCTTATGCCCAAATGATCAACGATACACCACAGACTATTAGCCAAATAGAGTCATACCAACAACAGCTACAAACGCAAACACAAAACACTCAAGAGTACTTTATATCACTTGGAAGCTTTAACTCTCTTCCAACAGATCTTATTACTCGCTTGCAACTGAGTGGCTACCCTACAAAAATTGAACAAAAGAGCAATAGTATAGAGCTCAAAGTTGGACCATTTGAGAGTGCAGCCGAAGCCTATTCAATGCTGGACCTCAACCGTGCCCTTTTTGGGGACCAAGCAACCGTTAAGGGGAGTCTATGAAAATTCTCCTTGCACCTAGCGAAACAAAAAGAGAGGGTGGAGAGGGAGGCTTTGAGCTAGAGTCGCTCTTTCTGAGCCAAGAGCTTACTCCTGCTAGAAAAGAGCTCTTTAAAGCCTACAATAGTGTAGTAACAAGTGGCAATATGGAGCAGCTAAGCAAAATGTTTGGGCTTAAAAAAGAGGCAGATATTTTAAAGTATACAAAAGATATCTCTCATGCCCCTACTCTCAAAGCGATACTCCGCTATACCGGCGTAGCTTTTGACCACCTAGAGTATGAAAACTTAGATGCAAAAGCACAAGAGTATATCGATAAGAATGTAATCCTCTTCTCTAATCTCTTTGGGGTAATTAAAGCAAGCGATCAAATACCACTTTACCGCCTCAAACAGGGCGAAGATGTCGGAGAACTCAAGCCTCAAAATATCTATAGATCTGCACTCAAAGAGCCACTCGATAGTTACTTAGAATCCGAAGATATACTCGATATAAGAGCTGGCTTCTACGATAAATTCTATAAACCAAAGAAAAAATATACAACCCTAAAGTTTCTAAAAAATGGCAAGGTAGTCAGCCACTGGGCAAAAGCCTACCGCGGAATAGTCCTTAGACACATCGCCCAAAACCAAATAGAAAATATGAGCGAGTTTATAGCAATGCCAATTAAAGGGCTAGAGTTACTAGAGATTCGAGAAGGTAAACTAAAACAAGAGCTCATCTACCAAATTGAGGAGTAGCGATGAAAAAAAACCTATTTGAGATGGGAGCCAAATTCGAAGATGGCTGGAGCAGCGACAATAAAGCTAAACCTAAAAAAACTAAACAAGAGACAAAAGAGCCAGCCAAACACCAACTCCACACCACCAAAGAGAAACGCCGAGGCAAAGTAGTTACAGTAATAAAGCCATTCTACCTAGAGCCAAACGAACTCAAAAAACTCCTCAAAGAACTAAAAAACCGCCTAGGCAGCGGCGGCACAGTAAAAGAGAACACCCTAGAACTCCAAGGCGAAGTAGCCACCAAAGCCAAAGAACTCTTAGAATCCAAAGGGTTTCGATTTAAAAATTAGGAGTACAAAACCAACAGATTTTAAACCAAGTTTTGTATTAGAATTAACAAAGATTTGACAAATACTTAAAGTTTAGGGTGTTTGCAATCATCTGTACAAATTTGGATTCCTTTCTATCACGTGCTTTACCCAAAGGTTAATTGATCGATTTTGTAATTGCCAACAGCTAAATATCTCCTATAGGTTGTTGATCACTTATGCAAAACATGGGTTAAAACCTATGATTGTACTTTACTATAAATTTATACATGAACCAGTTTACTTTTACTATCATCTATCACTTAAATCTCACCTTAAAAATTGCTACCTTTTTGTATATATTTAATCACAACAAAAAATGCAAATTTGCTATGCACTCTTATAATAATCTCATTTTTATGCTACTATTACATAAATTATTTAAGGAGTATTTATGGCAGTTCCAGAAGATGTAGGATGCAAAAATGAAAATTGTATCAAAAAAGATGAGTGTAAAAGACAAATGATCTACAAAAATGGCACAGCAAGAGAGGTTAAAAGTTTTGGAGGCAACCAAGAGAAAGGGTGCGGTAAATATATTCCAATAGAGAAATAAACTCTCTATTGGAATCAAAAATCATATTAACTACTATTTCCTGGTTTCAAAACAGTTAACTTTACTGGCGCAACGCCATCTCTATCTAAGCCTATTTTACGAGCTACAGCATAGGAACAATCTACAATCCTTCCCTTTACAAAAGGTCCTCTATCATTGACTCTTGCAATTGCTGTTTTGTGATTTTTTAAATTCTCAATTTTTACAACTGTTCCCATCGGCCATGTTTTATGAGCAACTGTATAAGCATACATATTATACCTCTCACCACTACTCGTTTTCAAACCGTGAAAATCACTACCATACCAACTTGCCAAACCAACCATTTCTGTATTTTTATATACATTTATCGGTTTATAAACAACTCCTTTTTTCTCATAAGGTCGCATTGTATAACTTAAATTAGGTTTTGGTTTTGTTTCAAATGAACACCCCAAGAAAAATAATCCTACTAGTGCAAATAGTGTATAGCTTCTATTTAAAAACATTCCCATTTTTCCTTATATTTTTTGTTAAATTATATACAAAAAATATAAAACTAACTGAATATCATAAACTCTTTTATTGATAAATTATTAATAACCTTTAGCCATAGAGTCTCTACAAATAGATGTAGGTAGGATTTAAAATAGATGCTAGATCCAAAAAAGCATATTTTTGAGTAAAAATTAGAAAAAGATTCTCTAGCTATTATAGATGAAACAGTAATTGGAGTTTTTAGCTTTGAGTTATTCTATTGTTTTACAAAGAAGATTATAATATTCGTAATTCACAAAAGCAGCTTAACAAGAAGCTACTTTTGTATTGCATTTTTTAGTGTGAACAGCCACAGCTACCATCTGCACAGCCACCGCCACCAACTTGACCAGTTTGTGCCTCTTCTTCAGTTGCATCTCGCTCACTTACAACTGTTACATTAAACATTAAATCTTTGCCAGCTAATGGGTGGTTAAAATCAACAGTAACACTCTCATCATCAAAATCAACAACTGTTACTTGGATTGTCTCACCATTTTGTCCTTGACCATAAAGCGACATACCCTTTTCAAGTTCAATTCCTTCAAACTGCTCTTTAGGAAGCTTTTGTACAGCCTCTTCATCTCTTAAACCGTAAGCCTCTTCAGCTTTGACAAGAATATCAGCACTCTCACCAGCACTCATACCTACTAATTGCTTCTCTAATCCTGGGATTAGCTGCCCTTTTCCAATAATAAACTCTAAAGGTGCTCCACCTTTGTTACTATCTAAAACTTCATCTTTTCCAGCTTCTGTAAGCTCATACTCAATTCCAACTACACTATTCTCTTCTTTAATTGCCATACAATAAATCCTTTTCATTATTTAACTGAATTAAGATTCTAAATCTATAAACTACTAAAAGCAGCCAAAATTAGCATCAGTTATTAGATACTGATTTTAACTTATTACCCTTAATTCTACTTTAAATATCTTTTTGCCTCTCTTGCTGTAGCACTATTAGGGTAGCTATCGACTACTGCTTTAAAAAAGACTTTCGCCTCACCAGATTTACCTATCTTTTTGAGAGATTTTGCTGTATGAAGAAGTAGCTTATCCATATAGTTTGCATTCTCATTCAATGTTGCACTCTGTTGATAGTGACTAATCGCCTCTTTATAACGACCTCTTCTATAAGCAATCTCTCCTAAATAGAAGTTACTCGAAGCCTTTTTATACCCTCTTTTCATCAACTCTTTAAATCCTGCTTCTGCCTTTGTTAAACGAGACTTTGTAAAGTTTAGAACAGACTTTTTAAATAGCTGTTTACTCGATACACCTTTGAATGAATCTTCTCTCTTTTTTCTCTTCTCTGTTGTACTTTTACTTGCTGTAACGCTACTCTCTTTACTAGCTACTACACTCTTTGTCGTTGGTGCAGCCTGACTGACTACCTGCTGTGGTCTACTCTCTAAAGCTGCAACTCGCTGTGAGAGCTGGTTCAAAATAGTCTCGAAATTATTGTTGCTTTTTTGCTTCAGTGCTGCAATTTCACTATTTTGCCCTTGGATAATTGTATTTAACCCCTCAATCTTCTCTTTAAGTTGCGAAATCTGTTGCTTTAAGATAAGAATATCTCGACTATTCTTCTTCGCCATCGATTCAGGATCGACAAAGTCACTACTTGTATAGACCGACTGTTCAGCATAACTTACACTACTTAATAATAGTGCTACTACTATAAATTTAAAACTTCTCATAACTACTCCTACCAATCAATCGATTGTACTCTGCTTATCCCTAAAGGGAAACTCTCCGATCTATTCGCTCTTATATTGCTATAAGCAATTGAACTCCCACCACTTGTTCTCTTAAGATACATCACGACATCTCCACTCTCGCTAAATCGAGGGAACTGATTTACCCCTCCGCTTGTGAGTGGTCTCGTATCGCTTCCACTACTATCGGTTAAGTAGATATTATAACTCTTAGGGCCCTCTTTGCTCGAATAGACAATTTTATCTTCAAATGTGTCACATGCCGAGTTATTCTGCCCATGATTAACCACCTTCTGCACACTATTAGAGTTTATCCCTTTCTTAAAGATATTTGGAGCCCCCAAACGGTTCGAAACAAATACGATCGCTTGTTCATTATCGATAAATTTACCACTTACATCTATGCCACTAAAGGTTGTTAACTGCTTCGCTCTCCCACCACTAAAGAGATAGATATCTGGCTGCGAAGTTGGTGCCATCGTAAGTAGAAGTTTCGTTCCATCTTTGCTTACATCCGAACACGCTAACATACCATGCGATGTAGTAATTTGGCTCTTTTGCCCTGTATAGATATTGAGTTTATAGAGTGTTAAAATATCTTTTCCATAACTACTGTAGTAGATCTCTCGCTGTTTACTATCTGCCCACTTAGGAAAGAGATTCAAACCACCCTTAATTATGACCTTCTTATAGGTAAATGTGTAGTCTGCAATCATCACTTCTGTCTTTTTAGGACCAATATATCTTGAGAGTAAAACATACCGATTCATCCAATCAATCGATGGAAACTTTGCAAAACTATTGACTACACTTACCGCTTTATGCACTAAAAAAGGTGCCTTCTCTAACTTTGAAACACTAAAGTTTTTATTCAATAGTACCTTTCGTGGGGCACCACCAATAAGTTTTATATCTAACGATGCACCACCACTAGGAGTCGCTTCAAAATTATAGAGAAGTATATATTTGCTATTGCTCTTTATTCCTATAGGGAGTGTTGCAAACGGAAGACTTTGTGTACTATTATTATCGACTAAGAAGTTGCCGCTTAATCTAAAGTCCGCTTCAAAGAGTCTCGTTGCCTCCTTCTCATACTGTGGTAGTATCCCTGTTGCTGGAATAACTGAGATAGTCGCCCTCTGATCAACATCTTTCTCAATCTTCAATACTGCATCTGGTTCAGTTGCAAAGATAAAAATAAAGAAGAGTGGTAAAAGCAGTAAAGTTCTCATAATATCTGTTCCTTATATAAAATAGAGCAATTAAAAGCTATTGTAACAAGAAGCATCTAAAAATTATATTAAATAGTATAAAATATCGTGAATTTCTTATTTTTAATTACCGAGCAATAAAATCGACTACTATCTTATAGGGTTTTGGATTGCTGTGGGGGCCAAAGCCGATTCGTTTAAGTTGCTCTAGGTAGCTTGTAAGTGAGCGGTTAAACTCTGGGTTAATGGAGCGGTGGAGGATCTTATAATCAAAGAGCCCAGTAGAGTAGACTGTAAGCTCTACACTTACTCTCTCGCCTGCAAAGTTACTTTGAGCTGGCCACCCTTTGAGTCTGTTTTGTACATTTGCAAAATAGCGATTCACTATCCCTCTATCTTTATTGACTTTTCGTAAACTCTGCCCACTCTTGCCGCTTCTCGCAGTAGTTGTTTTGCTCCTCTTTGTAACTGAACTTGGTAGATTCTTAAAGAGTTTTTGTGTATTTACCTTTGTCGCTTTTGGCTCATGTTTTACTTTTTTTGCTACTTTACTTGATCTCTTAATAGCATGTTTTTGGCTCTTTTTGGGCTCTTTTTTATGGTTTCTTACCTTCTTAGGGTGCTTTTTAGGGGCTTTCTTCTCGTTTTTAGGCTCTTTTTTCTTCTTTTGAGACGATTTTTTCTGACTCTTCTTAGCACTATCTAAGCTCTTTTGCTGATTTGGACTCCCTAAAGAGACTTCGATAACATTTGCATTTTTCATAACATAGTGCTTCGCTTTATGTTTTTCGGGAGTATAGAGTGTAATAGCCAAAATAGTAGCAATAATTATTAGATAGATAAGAACAGAGGTAGCAAGTGCTTCTAATTTTAACTTATTCATTCTGTTATTAACGATACCTTATTGAATCCTACATCTTTTACACTCTTTAGAAGAAAGATAACATCTTTATAGGGTAATCTCTCATCCGCACGAATAAATACAGTTGTAGTTAAGTCATACTTTTTCGATTTAAGCATAAATGTATCACGGAAATTAGAGAGAGTATAGTGCTCTTTTCCTAAATAGATATTGCGTTTTGCATCCATTCGGATAGTAACTGTAGACTCTTTATGCACCTTTTTACTCTTAGTACCTTGTGGAAGATTAATCTTCTCTTGGTAATTAACCGTTGGAGCGGTAATCATAAGGATTGCCATAAGAACAAGCATAACATCCACAAAGGGAGTAATATTTAGATCTGGTTGTTCATCCCAATCATACATTAACTATTCCTACTAAGGAGTATCTCCGCAGCAGACTCAAGCGTTGAGTTGAGTTCATATACCTTTCGCTTAAGCAGAAGATTAAAGCTGTAAGCAAAGATGGCAACAAAGATACCAACAGCAGTAGCTACAAGTGCTTCGCTAATTGCAGGTGCGACAACAGAGAGCGATGCACTCTTAAGGTTTGCCAAACGGCCAAAAGAGTCTAATATCCCAACAACTGTACCAAAAAGTCCAATAAATGGAGATGTGGATGCCATAATAGAGAGCTGTGTTAACCCTTGTGTCGAGACACGGATTGTGTCACTAATTGCCGCTTTTAAAACCTTCTCATCAACTTTTTTGTTGCGAGTTATGTAGGAGTAGAATATCGACCTATTATCTGGCTCACTATCATTAGAGGTATAAAGAGAAGCTAAATTATCTTGTTCAACTTTTAAGCGTCTACTTATAACTCTATATCGATAGATAAAGATTGCAAAGACAGCAATAAAGTAGACAGAGAGTGTCGCAATGACAATTAAATTAATTGTACTGCTTTGACTGAGATAGCTTATGACACTCATCGTTTCTATTTTATCGATTCAATTCTTGAGACTGCAGTAGCAATTGCTGTATCACTTGTGTGAGAGCTCTTAAGCAACTCTTTTGCCTTCTCTATATTTGCACTTAAAGCACCAGTTTCATCTTTAACTGCAACTGCACCATCGACAATAGTGCTTACTTTCTCTTCAGATACTTTTGCGTAACCACCATTAACTGCTACAACAATCTCTTTATTATTAGCAGTTTTTGCAGTAATTACACCAGCATCTAATAGACTCACTACCGATGCGTGACCTGGAAGAACTCCAAACTCACCATCTTTTCCGCAGAGAGTCACCATCGCTACATCGCCATCATAGATAACACCTTGTGGTGTTACGATTTCGAGCTTAATTGTACTCATAGGGCTCCCCTTTGGCTTATGAAGCCTTCTCTTTTAATTTTTCTGCTTTCGCAATTGCTTCATCAATACCTGCAACCATATAGAATGCAGCTTCTGGTAAGTGGTCATACTCACCATTTAAGATACCTTTGAAGCTCTTGATTGTATCATCAAGTGTTACATATACTCCTGGAGATCCAGTAAATACTTCTGCAACATGGAATGGTTGCGATAGGAACTTCTCTATCTTTCTTGCTCTCTCAACTGTTAACTTATCCTCTTCACTAAGCTCATCCATACCAAGAATAGCAATAATATCTTGAAGATCTTTATACTTTTGCAGGATAGCTTGTACACCTCTGGCTACTTGATAGTGCTCTTCACCAATAATAACAGGATCAAGCATTCTCGATGTAGAATCGAGTGGGTCAACCGCTGGATAGATACCTTTCTCAGCAATAGATCTGTTAAGAACTGTTGTTGCATCTAAGTGAGCAAATACAGATGCTGGTGCTGGGTCTGTTAAGTCATCCGCTGGTACATATACCGCTTGAACAGATGTAATTGAACCACTCTTAGTAGATGTAATTCTCTCTTGGAGTTTACCCATCTCACTAGCAAGTGTTGGCTGGTAACCAACTGCAGATGGAATACGACCAAGAAGTGCAGACATCTCAGCACCTGATTGAGCAAATCTAAAGATATTATCGATAAACATCAATACATCAAGATTCTTCTCATCTCTAAAGTACTCAGCCATTGTAAGTCCAGTTAATGCAATTCTGTTTCTTGCCCCTGGAGGCTCATTCATCTGACCGTAGCAGAGTGCAACTTTATCAAGTACATTCGACTCTTTCATCTCAAAGTAGAGGTCGTTCCCCTCTCTTGTTCTCTCACCAACACCGGCAAATACAGAGAAACCACTGTGCTTCATTGCAACATTGTTAATAAGCTCCATAATAATTACGGTTTTACCAACACCAGCACCACCAAAGAGTCCAACTTTACCACCCTTTGCATATGGAGCAAGAAGGTCAACGACTTTAATACCAGTTTCGAAAATCTCAGCTTTTGTGCTCTGCTCCTCTAATGGTGGTGGAGTTCTGTGAATAGACCACTTCTCTTTCGCCTCTAGTGGCTCACCACCATCAATTGTCTCACCAATTACATTAAAGATTCTTCCTAGAACCTCTTCACCAACTGGAACTTCAATTGGGTTACCAGTAGCCTTTACCTCTTGTCCTCTTACAAGACCTTCACTCATATCCATTGCAATTGTTCTAACACGGTTATCACCAAGTTGAATTGCAACTTCTAATACTAATCTCTTCTCTTCACCATCAACATTGATAGTTGTCTCTAACGCTTCATTAATCTCTGGAAGGTAGTCGCTGAACTCAACATCAACTACCGGACCCATTACCTGAATAATTTTACCTACCATTATCTCTCCCTTTCTTATTTCATCGACTCAACACCGCTAATAATCTCGATTAGCTCTGTCGTAATTGCTTCTTGTCTTGCTTTGTTATACTGTACAGTTAAATTTTTAACCATCTCTTTTGCATTGTTTGTTGCTGCATCCATCGCTTGCATTCTTGCACTATGCTCAGCAGCTAAAGAGTCTATCAATGCATAATACATAATATACTCAAAGTATCTGTTAAGAAGTGCTTCAAGTACTGAGTCATCATCTGGCTCAATCTCTAACTCACTTGTAGATACAGCTTTAGGCGTAAACTCATTAGGATCAAGTGGTAAAAGATTATCTACTCGAATCTCTTGAGTAATCATATTTACATACCCATTATGTACCACTACCACCTTATCTGTTTCGCCATTGAGATATGACTCTACAACTTTCTTGATAAACTCTGCAGCCTTTTGGTAATCTGGACTTGAGCTTAAGCCATCAATCTGATCCAACATCTCACGATTTTGGAATTTGAAATATGAGATAGCCTTTTTACCAATAGCTCGTAATCTTACAGACGCACCTTGGCTCTCAAACTTTGCAATTTGAGCATTTACAAACTTAATAGTCTGCGAGTTAAAACCACCACACAAACCTTTATCAGATGTAACAACTACAATATCAACAACTTTAGGATTTGCTACACTCTTAAAGTACGGATGATCTAACTCTTCTTGAGACTTCGCAATATTTGCTGCAATCTCTTCGATCATATCAGTAATTTTAAGTGCGTAAGCTTTTGAGGCTTTCACAACCTGCTCAGCTCGTCTAAGTTTCGCAGAAGATACAAGCTTCATAGCTCGAGTAGTCTTCTGAGTCCCTTTTACGCTCTTGATCTTTCGTTTAATATCTTTTAAGCTAGCCATCTTTTAGCCCTTACGCTGTAAATTGAGATAAGAAATCCTCAATTGCTTTTTTAAGTTCCTCTTCTGTGTCACTCTCAAGCTTTTTAGACTGATTAATTGAATCTATAATTTGTGGATACTTTGTATCGATAAATGTATAGAACTCTTTCTCGAATTTTGTAATCGCATCTACTGGAAGGTTATCTAAATATCCTCTTGTTCCAGCATAGAGTGCAACTACTTGCTTCGCAATTGGAATTGGAGAGTATGGAGGCTGTTTTAGAAGCTCCACCATTCTCTGTCCTCTCTCAAGCTGCTTTCTACTAGACTCATCTAAGTCACTCGCAAACTGTGCAAATGCTTGAAGCTCTCTATACGATGCAAGGTCAAGTCTGAGTGTACCTGCAACTTGCTTTGTTGCTTTAATCTGAGCAGCACCACCAACACGAGATACTGAAAGACCAACATTAATCGCAGGTCTAATACCTGAGTTAAAGAGGTCAGTCTCAAGGAAAATTTGTCCATCTGTAATAGAGATAACATTTGTTGGAATATAAGCAGAAACATCTCCTGCTTGTGTTTCGATAATTGGGAATGCAGTAATTGACCCAGCACCCTTCTCATCACTCAACTTCGCAGCTCTTTCAAGAAGTCTTGAGTGTAGGTAGAATACATCCCCTGGGTAAGCTTCACGACCTGGAGGACGGCGAAGAATAAGTGACATTTCGCGGTAAGCAACTGCGTGCTTAGAGAGATCATCATAGAAGATAACTGCGTGACCAGAGTTATCTCTAAAGTACTCAGCCATTGTTACACCAGCATATGGTGCTAAGAACTGCAACGCAGATGGATCAGATGCACCAGCATTTACAACAATTGTATACTCCATTGCACCAGCCTCTTCTAGCTTTTGAACAATGTTTGCAACTGTTGATTGTTTTTGACCAATAGCAACATAGATACAGATTACACCATTTCCTTTTTGGTTGATGATAGTATCTACTGCAATTGTAGTCTTACCTGTTTGTCTGTCACCAATAATAAGCTCTCTCTGTCCACGACCTACTGGAACAAGTGCATCAATTGCTTTAATACCAGTCTCTAACGGCTCATGAACAGATTTTCTATCCATAATTCCAGGAGCTTTCTCTTCAACAAATCTATACTCTTTTGCTTCGATTGGTCCCTTTCCATCAAGAGGCTCACCAAGAGGGTTTACAACTCTTCCTACCATACCTTCGCCAACAGGAATTTTAAGAAGCTGTCCAAGTCTCTTAACGCTCATACCTTCACGGATACTTTCGTACTGCCCAAGAACAACGATACCTACACTCGCCTCCTCTAGGTTAAGTACCATACCCTTAACACCGTTATCGAACTCAACCATCTCACCAGCCATAACATTGCTTAAGCCATACGCTTTAGCAATACCATCACCGATAGAAACAACTTTTCCAACCTCATTAATATCTACTTGAATCTCAAAATTCTCGATTCTCTCTTTGATTAAAGAGCTAATCTCATCTGCTTGTAGTTTTGTTGCCACAAATTCTCCTTTCTAAAACTTAAACTTATAGTGCTTTTTGAATATGCTCGATTAAAGCTTTTTTTGCACTCTCTTTAGAGAAGTGAAGCTCTAAACCTAAATCGCTTACTTCCACCTTCACACCATCAATATCGCTCTTTTTTACCTCTAAATCAATATCTGAACCACTATACTTTTGCAATTTTTGAGCTAACTTCTCAACCAAAGAGCTCTCTAACTCATCAGCACTCTCAATAACACCGTTAAAGTGGTTGCTAGCCAATCGTGACTCTTTCTCTAAGATCGCTTTCAGTTCAGGAATCAAAGAGAGTCTATTCTTTTGAGCCATTAACTCTAAAAGTGCAAAAACTTTTGGATCTAACTTCTCTTTAAGTGGTGCAATAATTGCATCAAACTTTTTGCTACTCGATACAAGTGGAGAGAGTAAAAACTCTTTGAGCTCACTACTACTCTCTATCGCTTCTGCTAAAGCACCAAGCTGCTCGATTGCATCACTTAGCGTAATACCATCGATACCCATGAGTGCTTTTGCATATCTCTTCGCTACTAGATTCTCCATTACGCCACCTCTTTAGTTACTATATTAATAATCTTAGATGCATCCAAAGGAATATCATCGCTTCCAATACTCTCATCTAAAACTTTTGAAGTGGTCTCTTTTACCATCTTTCTCTCTTCTATACTGCATTTATCAGCAAAGAGTTTATCGAGTGTTGCCAACTCTTGTTCAGCTCTAGAGAGAGTTTGTTGTTTAATTAACTCTAACTCAGCTTTTGCATCTTCTAAAATCTCTTTTGCACGAGCTTTTGCTTTCTCAAGTTCCTCTTTAGCTTTCAATTGAGTCTCTTTTGAAGCTTGTCTTGCTTGCTCAATCTCTTTTAACTCTGTTGCAATCGATTCTGTTCTTGCTTTTAAAAAGTTCTTAAGTGGCTCTGCTAATAGATAGTAGAGAAGCCCAACTAAAAGAACAAAGTTAAAGACTCTTGGTACAAAATCTGTATGACGACCAGTTAACTCAAAATATCTTTGTGCAGCTTCGTTATCCCCATTTGCTAAAAGGAGAGCAGGTAGTGCACAAATCATTGCAATTTTTAAAAATTTACCCATTCATTATCCTTCTTATAGCTGAGAAAATTTAGCTTTAAGTGCCTCTTTAATAAGAGGTACCTGAGAGAGAATACCATTTTTAATCTCTTCTCTCTCTTTCTCAAGCTCTTGCAAAAACGAAGCATATGCTTTCTCAAGCTCTGCCTCTTTTGCTTTAATCATAGCCTCCGCTTCTGCTTCGACTTTACTCTTCGCTTCATGCTTTAACTGATTCGCTTCTTGTTTCGCACTACTTAGTATCTCTTCGGCTTCACGCTTTAACTCATCAGCACTACTTGTTAACTTTTGTGACTCTTCGCGATCTTTTGCAATAGTCATATCGCGTTGATCCATAAAGTTAATGAGCGGCTGATAGAGTGCACTATTTAAGTAGACGATGAGCCCAATAAACAGCAGTAAAACTATCAACATCAACGATGGTACTAGCTCTAGCATTATCCCTCCTGTAAAAATTTGGAAGATTGTACCATTTTGCTATTTAAAGGGTGGTTAAACTTTTCTTATGCTCTCTATAAAGGTGAGAAATTCTTCTAAATCATCTTCATTGGAGAGTAGTATCTCTACACTTTTGCGTTTTACTTTTACTTTAAACGGAATTATTTCTTGAATTTGAGCAGCTTTCTCTTTCGATATTACAAATTGTGACAACTCTTTTGGCTTACTACTGCCGCTACCATCTTTCATTCTCTGTACTAACTTCTCTGCCTCGCGAACACTTAACTTTTGTCCAATAATGGTATTAGCAGCTAACTTCTGCTCCGCTTGGCTAAGATTTACAAGTACTTTTGCATGACCCTGCGTTAAGGTACCAGCCGCAATAGCCTCTTGTATATCATCAGAGAGAGATAGTAGTCTTAGAGTATTTGTAATTTGTGAACGACTCTTATGTACAATATCTGCTAACTGCTCATGTGTAATTTTGTGAACATCAAGGAGCTCTCTATATGAGAGAGCTAACTCAATTGGATTAAGATTCTCTCTTTGGATATTCTCAATAAGAGCCAACTCTCGCATGCGTAGATCATCGAGCTCTACATCTGCAATAATTGCTTTAATTGTTTTCAGATTCGCAAGTTTACTTGCACGAAGTCGTCTCTCTCCAGCAATTAAGATATAGCGATCTTCATGCTCAATTACAACAACTGGTTGTAAAAGCCCATGGTATTTTATAGATTCTGAAAGCTCTTGAAGCTTCTCTTCATCAAAGTGTTTTCTTGGCTGGTAAGGGTTTGGATCGATCTGCTCTATATCTAACTCTGCTACTATATCACTTTGTGGAGCCTCTTCGACTGCTTCGTTAAACTGTGATTCATAAGTAGATCCAATCTCTTCGAGGATATCCCCCAAACCGCGACCTAAACCGCTTTTTGCCATAACTCTATCCTCTTAATATTGCTGACGCTAGAGCTTTATATGCCTGTGTACCTTTTGAGTTTTTTGCATATGTAATTACTGGTTCACCAAAACTTGGGCTCTCTGCAACTTTTACATTTCTTGGTACAACTATATAATCTTTTCTATTCTTAAAGAGTTTATCTTTAAAGTGATGCTCTAAATCAGCTAAAACCTGCTTCGAGAGGTTGTTTTGTCCTGAGTACATTGTTGGTAAAAACCCACGAATCTTTAGCTTAGGGTTGATAGATTTTTTTATTAATCCTATAGTATTAAGAAGTTGTGCTAACCCCTCTAATGCAAAAAATTCGCACTGTATAGGTACAATAATCGAATCTGAGGCACTCAATGCATTGATTGTAATTGGGCCAAGTGCTGGTGGTGAGTCGATAATAATATAGTCATAGAAATCATTGACCTTCTCTAGCTTCTCTTTGAGTATAAGCTCTCTATTTCTATTCTTTTTATCATAAAACTCTCTCTCAATACCGACTAAACCAATATTTGAGGGTGCTAGATCTAAATTTTTAATCTCAGTCTTTATAATAATCTCTGGTAACTCTTTTAATCCGACTAGTACATGATAGATATTGAACTCATGTTCATTTCGTTTAAAGCCTAAATTTGTTGTAGCATTGGCTTGTGGATCAGCATCGATAAGCAATACTCTTTTCTTACTTTTTGCTAACGATGCTGCTAAATTTACTGCAGTTGTTGTCTTTCCTACGCCACCTTTTTGGTTTGCTATACTTATAACTTCACTCATCGTAAACTATATATCCTTTCATTATCTATCAAGAGAGCACCATCGGTGCATAGAGTAGCCTTTGTCAACGGTGTTTTAACACCATTTATAGTTGCTGAATAACTTTTGTTTCTTTCAAATTCTAACCTAAATTTACTAAAAATCTCCTGCCATTTTGGAGCTTTTTTTAATAGCAAAAAATATGATTTCACTATCTCTGAGACTTCTTTTTTAATATCAAAATTTGCAAAATTACCCTCTCTTGGAGCAAGGTTAATTCCAATACCTACTATATAGAACCCTTTTGTCAATTGAGTTACCACGCCACCCGCTTTTTTGTTTTTTTTATAGATATCATTTGGCCATTTTAACCAACACTCTGCACCCATTTCGCAAAAGAGCTCTTTCATTAAATAGGCAAAATAGATAGAAGCAGAACTTATTGGCAAATCTTTTGGAAGCTGTTCTCTTTTGTAACAGAATGAAAAGAGAAGATCCCCTTTTTTGGCTATCCAACTATTGTTCCGACTCCCAATACCTGCACTCTGCTGCTGTGCTACTATAGCAAGATTGCTATCAACTGCACCGCTTCGAACCCTCTCTACTAGGTATTTTTGGGTCGAAGGGAGGCTCTTAAAGTATTGAATCTCCAACTTTCAACCTCTTCCCTGCCAAGTATGCTTTTGCTGGCATCTTCGCTTTTGATTTTGCTTGCAACTCCTCTACCCGCAGAGAGCCTCTTTTGCAGCCAATAACTACAGCTTCGCCATCAACTGCCACAATCTCACCTTCGCTATACTCTTTTTCAGCTTCAACTAAAGTAACACCATGGAGCTTCATACCACTCTCTAAAAAGAGCCCTGGCCATCCATAATATGCTGCCGCTTTTTGTGCTATATGCTTAGCAGAGTCAAGAGTAACTAATCCATCCTCTCGCTTTATCTTTTTACACTTCGAAGCAGCTGCTCCTAACTGCTCAATAGGTTGCAGCTTGTCAAAACTCTTAAGCACACTTACTGTAAGTTCTGCTGCCATTTCGCTAAGCTTTTGAGTCATCAAATCAAGTCGCTGTGCTTGGCTACTCTTGATAAATCGAAATCCAAGCATCGCTCCAGTATCTAAGCCCTCCTCCATAAGCATAGCCGTAACACCACTATACTCATCACCATTTAGAAGTGCTTGCTGAATTGGAGAAGCACCACGATACTTTGGTAGAATCGATGCATGCAAGTTGATACACGGAGCAATATCGAGCACCTCTTTTGGTAAGAGTTGTCCATAGGCTGCAACCACAATATAGTCTGGCTTCTTCTCTTCTATAGCTGCTACGACTTCACTCTCCTTTAAGCTTAAAGGCTGTAAAACCTCTATCTCATGAGCTAAAGCCAACTCTTTTACAGGTGGTGGAGTCAAAATCTTTTTTCTCCCAACTGGTCTATCTGGCTGTGTTAAAACTAACTCTACTTTAATGCCCATTTCGTTGATCATGCGTTCGAGTATCACTCTCGCATACTCAGGAGTTCCCATATAGACTACTCTAATCACGCTTGCCCCTTTTAAAGTGTGTACCGCCTCTGTGCTTACCCTCTAAGAGAAAAGAGCGAGCATCTGCTAAATCAAAACCACTTGCTAAAAACATCTCTCGCCCATGGTTAAGCAAAAAGTCGGCTGCTTGTAACTTTGTAACAATCCCACCTGTTGCAAATGCCCCATTTGGAGAGCATCTATCATCAAGCTCCTCTTGTGTAAGAGCCTCAACAACTTTAAGTGGCTTTGCATCACTATCTTTTCTTGGATCGCTTGAGTAGTAGGCATCAATATCCGAGAGAATTACCAACATCGCTGCATCAAAATAGTAGGCTACATGAGCAGAGAGTCTATCGTTATCGCCAAAAAGGAGCTCCTCTGTAGCAGTAACATCATTCTCGTTTACAATAGGTACTATGCCCTTACTCAAAAGAGTCTCTACCGCTCTTTTCGCATACTCTGTTCTTCTGCGAGAATCAAAGTCATCCGCAGTTAAAAGAATCTGTGCACTTAAGATACCATACTTCCCAAAGACATTTTGGTACTGCTGTAACAAAAAGGGTTGCCCAATCGCTGCAAGTGCTTGCTTCTCATCAACAACTGATCTATCGAGTGCTATCTGCGTATATCCAGCTGCAACTGCACCAGAACTTACCAATATAACCTCTCGCCCACTCTTTTGAATCTCGGCAATTAAATCTACAAGTGCATTGAGTCTCTCAAGTGCAATTTTTCCATCCTCTGTTAAGACATGGGAACCAACCTTAATTACAATCCGCTTCAACTCTCCTCCTTCTTCGTAGAAGATTGCATCATATGGTAGAGCATATATTTGAGTGGCTCAAGGTTTTTGCGAGCAACTGCAGAGATTGGTAAGACAAAGAGTGGTCTACTCTGATCATACTCGCTCCACTCTTCTTTTGTCTGCATAAAGCTCTTTAGCTCCTTTTGGGCTCCAAACTTTTGAGCAACACTATTAGCCTCTAAGCCATTTGCACTTAAAAACGCCTCTATCTTACTATTGAGACTCTCTTCATCAATTGCATCTATCTTTGTAATAGCTACCGCAAAGGCTCTTTGACTTAGCTGCTTAGAGTACTTTTGAATCTCCTCTTGCAAAGCTTCGAACTGATACTCCATCTCTCTGTAGTTTGTTGCATCTATCATATAAAGAAGGGTCTTCGTTCTCTCAATATGGCGTAGAAACTCGAGCCCTAGTCCTCTGCCATCACTAGCCCCCTCAATAATCCCTGGAATATCTGCCATCAAGAAAGACTCATACTCACTCACCTGCACAACACCTAACTTTGGTGTAAGTGTTGTAAACTCATAATTGGCTACCTCAGGTCTTGCATTCGAGAGCGACGAAATGAGCGTCGATTTTCCAACATTTGGAAAGCCCACCAATCCAACATCGGCAATCGACTTTAACTCTAAATAGACCCGTTTTGTCTCTCCTGGTAAACCAGGTTGAGCATATGTTGGTCGCTGGTTACTCGGCCCTTTAAAGTGGACATTTCCAAGTCCACCTTTACCACCTTTAAGAAACTCGACAACAGCATTATTCTCTGTTAAATCAAGTAGCAGCTCTCCACTCTCAACATCAATCACTTGTGTTCCTGGTGGCACAACCAATACAAGATCTTCACCACTCTTACCACTTCGCTTACGCCCCTCTCCTGGGCGACCATTCTTTGCCTTGAGGTGTCGCTTTCCACGGTAGTACGAGAGTGTATCGGTATTGGCATCTACCTTAAAATAGACAGAGCCACCGCGTCCACCATCACCACCATCTGGGCCACCTTTTGTTACAAACTTTTCAGTATGGAACGAGACACACCCCGCTCCCCCTTTTCCTGAGCTAATAGTAAGCTCAACTTTATCAATAAACATCTTAAAAAATTCCTTAAATAAGTATTAGTGCAATTATATCGAAACTCATATTTCATATAGTTATCTTTTCACTTCCTCACTCTAAAGAGCGTTATAATAAGAGAAAAAAAGGTTTACATGAAAACGGTGAGTCTCATCTCCTCAATTGGTAAGAGAATTAAATACTATAGAACACTCCATAAAATATCTCTCTCTGCCCTTGCAAAAGATGCAAAGGTCTCGAAATCAACCCTTTTTGGTTTAGAGCTTGGCGAAACAAACCCAACTATCTCTACTCTTGAAGCTATTGCGAAAGCCCTAAATATCGATATTTCGGAACTTATCAATAGCCAGCAAGAGAGCAAACTCTCACTTATAGATAACCCAACCCACAATAGCAGTGCACTCTATCAACTCAAATTAGCACCTTTCGAGAGCTACTCCTATACAAGCAACAAAAGTACAAACTTAACACTCGAAATTATAGATGGATCCCTTACAATCAGCGACACCGGCATCCACCTCAATAGTGGTCAAAAATCTCATATAGCTGCAGATCAAAAACTCATAGCAAGCTCTAAAGGTGCAACGGCACTCATCAAAATCACAGAAGAGAATATCCCTCCACTCATAGCTGCCGATATCCTGCCAGAAGAGAGCAAACAACTAAGCCCTGTAGCAATTGTTCAAAAAACTCTTGCTCAAAAGAGTCTCCGTATTCTAAGTAAAAACAACAAAACAGAGAGAATCGATTTAAGCCCCTATATCTCTAACTCGCAGCAAGAGTTTGACTCCCTCACAATCAACTACTATATTGCAAGGTTTCTTGGCTATAAGGCGGCAATAAAAGAGTGGGCAGCAATTGGCAAAGAGTCTCAAGAACTCAAAGCCACCCTAGAGTTTGTCGATAAAGCAATCAATAACGAAGTTATCGAAGAGAGCTATACTAGAACCCTCAGCCAAAACCCATTAAAAGCCTACTACAAAACTATAGAGAGTCTCCTTGAAAAAGAGTATAAAGGTCTAACAACAATCACGCTTGATAATATACTCAACCATGAAATAGAGAAAAGGAGACCCTACCTACTCGTTAGCGAACTATTAGAGAGTACTACTCAAGCCCAAAGCGATACATTAACCCGCAATCTCTACCGAGCAATCGAAAATATGCTCAAGATCGATGAGAGCCTCTTGGAAGAAGAGAGAGAGTGTTACGATGCTATAAATCAATCCCTCCCAGAGATTCTCTACTATGCTATCAATGGCTATAGTCAATTGGCAGCAACTCTTACATACAAACTCATAGCCACACTCAAACCCTCTATGGAGAGTGCAAAAATAGAACATAATGGATTTAAGCTCTTCTATTACGAACTCTTCAAGGAGCTACAACAGACTATTGAGTTCTACGAAAATGGTTATATCTATATGCAAAAAAGTGATTTAGAAAATATATTAAAAGATTTTGGAGCAACAATTCATCTTGCAAAGCTACTCTCTCCAGCTATCAATAGTGGTGGCAAGTATATCTATATTATAGAAATGTAAAAGTTTTACCAAAAGTTAAACCCAAATTTTGCAATAGAATTAGCATAGATTTGGCAAATGCTTTAGTTATGGGTGTTTGCAAAAATCTTGAGGTTAACCCAAAGGTTAATTGATGGATTTTTGTAAATGCCCATAGCTAAATGATTTGCTAAAGGTTGTTAATCTCTAATGCAAATTTTGGGTTAAAAACTTCGAGCTAGCAAGAAACTCTGCTTTTTACGGTGTTGCCGCAAATATTAAAATGGCAAGCCTCAGCTTTAAGCTTAATGCTTATAGCTTCTAGCTTGTATTACGATTTTACCTCAAACTGCTCTCTACCCATCTGGTATAGGTCACCGCCGTGGGTATCGTTAATAACAGTTACCGGAAACTCCTCGACCTCTAGCCTTCTAATTGCTTCTGGACCAAGCTCTGGATATGCGATAACTTCTGCAGATTTAATTCTTTTCCCAAGAAGTGCACCCGCACCTCCTGTAGCACCAAAGTAAACTCCGCCATACTCTTTACACGCATCTTTTACCGCTTGGTTTCTTTTTCCTTTACCAATCATCCCTCTTGAGCCATGCTTTAGCATTGTTGGGGAGTAGCTATCCATTCTGTAGCTAGTTGTTGGGCCTGCACTTCCTATAGGATCGCCAGGCTTTGGTGGAGTTGGTCCTACAAAGTAGATTACGCTTCCCTCTAAATCAAATGGTAGCTCTTCACCCTTTTCGATTAAATCAACCAATCTTTTGTGTGCTGCATCTCTTGCTGTATAGAGAACACCGCTTAGATAAACAACATCACCAGCTTTTAATTGTCTTACATCCTCTTCGCTAAGAGGCGTAGTTAAATGATATGTAGCCACAACTATCTCCTTAAATAGTAATATGCATATGTCTTGA
Organism: Campylobacteraceae bacterium; assembly: GCA_027034975.1. Lineage (GTDB taxonomy): Bacteria > Campylobacterota > Campylobacteria > Campylobacterales > Sulfurovaceae > JAADEQ01. The sequence goes on along the minus strand of JALVWQ010000010.1, from coordinate 16,977 downwards.
GCTATGACACTGAACATTCACAGAAACCGGTAAACTCGCAATATGGCAAGGATTCGCCTCGATATGCACAGCAAGTGCAGTCTTTGTTCCACCCATACCCATTGCACCAATTCCAAGCTTATTCACCTCTTCTAAAATCTCTTGCTCAAGCTCATTAAGCTCAGGGTTTGGATTTGTAGTCCCTACATCTCTAAAGAGTGCATGCTTCGAACTGATACAAGCCTTCTCAAATGTACCACCAATACCAACACCAACAGTAATTGGAGGACAAGGGTTACCACCTGCATCACTAATTACCTCTTTAACAAACTCTATAATACCAGGCTTACCAGCAGCTGGTGGCAACACTTTTGCACGGCTTACATTCTCAGATCCGCCACCCTTAGCAGCATACTCTATCTCAATCTTATCACCCTCTACTAGATCGAAATGGATAACTGCCGGAAGGTTATATCCAATCTCATCTTTTAAGTTTGCTCTGCTAAAACAGTTACAAGTCGAAGCTCTTAAGTACCCCTCGGTATATCCAAGTTCTGTTCCTTTGTTAATAGCATCTTTTAGCGTTCCACCAACCACTTTAACATCCTCGCCTACATTTACAAAGAATACCGCTAAGCCAGTATCTTGGCAAAGAGGTCTCTCCTCTTCTCTTGCAATTTTTGCATTCTCTAAAAGTTGCTTAATTACCTCTTTTGCAACCTCAGACTTCTCATACTCATATGCATCTTCTAAGGCTTTTAGCGTATCTTCTGGTAAATTTGTAGCAGTTGTTTTAATCATATTCTTTACTGCATTTACCACATCATCAAATGCTACTTCTCTCATCTTCACTCCTATTTATCAAAAAAATTATTGTTCTTAAGAACATCGATCATCTCTTTAACAGACTGCACGCTATGATCAAACTGCTTTTTCTGATCATCTGTAAGCGTCATCTCAAAGAGCTTCTCAACACCATTTGCACCAAGTGCAACCGGAACACCTGAAACAACATCACTATATCCATAGTGCCCATCTAAATAGACAGCACATGGGTGAATCTGCTTCGTATCTTTCAAGATGGCCTCTACCATAATTGCTGTAGATTTTGCCGGTGCATAGTAAGCTGAACCAGTCTTTAGATAACCAACAATCTCTGCCCCACCATGCTTTGTTCGCTCAACAATCTCATCAATCTCCTCTTTTGTTAAGATATCAGAAAGAGGCACCCCAGCAACTGTTGAGAACTTAGGCAGTGGCACCATAGTATCACCATGTCCACCCATTACAGATGCTCTAATCTGCCCTGCACCATAGCCAATCTTCTCATAAATAAAGTGCGCCATTCTTGCACTATCCAAAATCCCAGCCATTCCCACAACTCTCTCTTTAGGAAACCCTGACTCTTTGAGTGCTACATATGTCATTACATCAAGAGGATTAGAGACCATAATAATTATAGAATCAGGTGCATATGTTTTAACATCTTGAATAACCTCTTTTGTAATCTCTGCATTTACCATTAAAAGGTCATCTCTGCTCATACCAGGCTTTCTTGGGCTCCCTGCTGTAATTACAACAATATCACTATTAGCAATATCTTTTGCTTCGTGTGCAACCCGAACGATTGTGTGCATTCTTGCAGCATTTGCAGCTTGGCTCATATCTAACGCTTTTCCCATAGAGATATCTGGATTCCTGTCTCTTAAAACTACTTCGTGACAAACACCCTTCATCGCTAAAGAGTAAGCAACTGTTGCCCCCACATTTCCTGCACCAATAATTGTTACCTTTTTACCTCTTTTTTTCTCCATTCAGACTCCTTTTTTCATTACCACGCTATAGCTGCAAAACACAAATAAAAACTCATCAAAAAGTTTTTATTTGTGTTTTTTCTATGTCTTGCCTAAGCTATAGGTGGTTTCCTGTAAATAATGTTCATATAGCAGTATAATTGCCCCAAAGGGGCAAATATAAGATTTAAATTGAGCTGTAAATCTAATTAGATAGCGTCAATAATCTCATTGAAAGTTTTCGATGGTCTCATAGCAGCTTCTGCTTTTGCATCATCTGGCTTAAAGTATCCACCAATATCTGCTGGTTTCCCTTCTACAGCTTGAAGCTCTTCGATAATTTTTGCTTCATTCTCAGCTAATTTCTGAGCAACTTCTGCAAATTTAGGGTTGCTCTCTGCGAGAGCCTCAGCCCAATATTTTGCTAAGTAGTAGTGAGATGCTTTATTATCAGGCTCACCAACTTTTCTACTCGGTGCATTATTGTTATCTAAATATGCTTCGTTTGCTTTATCTAATGCATCAAGTACAGCTTTTACCTTTTCATCACCAGTTTTATTATAGATCATTCTTAAAGCCTCTGCTAACGCTAAGAACTCTCCAAGAGAATCCCATCTTAAATGACCCTCTTTCAAGAACTGCTCAACATGCTTAGGAGCCGATCCACCTGCACCAGTCTCAAATAGTCCACCACCAGCAAGAAGTGGAACAATACTCATCATCTTCGCACTCGTACCAAGCTCTAAAATTGGGAATAGGTCTGTTAAGTAATCTCTTAAAACATTTCCTGTTGCAGAAATTGTATTCAAACCTGCTCTTGTTCTCTTTAAACTAAATCTCATTGCAAGTCTTGGTGCCATAATATGGTACTCAATTGGCTCTTTTTCTAAATACTGCGGTAGATACTCTACTACCTTTTTAATCATGTTAGCATCGTGAGCTCTTACAGAGTCTAACCAGAATACAACAGGGTCACCAGTTAACTTACCTCTCTCATGTGCAAGTCTAACCCAGTCTTTAATAGCTACATCTTTTGCTCTATAAGCTCTCCAGATATCACCAGCTTCTACAGCAAAGCTCATTAATACATTCCCTTCGCTATCTTTAACCTCAACTATACCATCTTCTTCTACTCTAAATGTATATGGGTGAGAACCATACTCTTCAGCCTTTTTAGCCATTAAACCAACATTACTCACATGCCCCATTGTAGTAACATCAAACTGACCATTTACCTTACAATCTTCTAAAATCTCATCATACATTAACGCATAACTTCTATCTGGAATAACAGCTACACACTCTTGAAGCTCGCCATCTTTATTCCACATCTTACCACCCTCTCTAATAACTGGTGGCATAGAAGCATCGATAATAATATCGTTAGAGAAGTGTAAGTTTGTAATTAAGTTATCGCTGTCAACCATAGCAATATTTGGCTCACCGCTTAAGATTCTCTCTTTAATAGCAGCTTCGATCTCCTCTTTTTTATCAGAGTTTTCAAGCTTCTTAAGTAGGTCACCTAATCCCATATCTGGGTTAACACCTAACTTCTCAAACTCATCGGCATATTTAGTAAACAGATCTTTAAAAAACTCCTCTACAGCATAACCAAACATAATTGGGTCACTAACTTTCATCATAGTAGCTTTTAGGTGAATCGACCAAAGAAGTCCTTTAACTTCAGCATCTTTAATAGATTGGGCTAAAAGCTTTTTGAGTGACTTAGCTGACATAAAGCTAGCAGAAATAACCTCTTTCTCCTCTACACTATCTATAGTTTTAACAATTTTACCATTAAGCTCAATTGTATAGTTACCCCCTTTTTCAGAGATTAAAGATTGCTCATTGTCATAAAAATCACCCTCTTCCATATAAGCTACATAGGCTTGGCAATTTTCATCAAATGGCTTTAGTCTGTGTGGGTGTTTCTGAGCAAACTTCTTAACAGCTGCTGCTGCTCTTCTATCTGAGTTTCCCTCTCTAAGTACTGGGTTAACTGCACTTCCTAAACACTTTGCATATTTAGCTGCAATCTCTTTCTCTTCCTCTGTTTCTGGGTTCTCTGGGAAATCAGGGAGATCAAAACCTTTCTCTTTAAGCTCAGCAATACAACCCTTAAGTTGCGGTACAGATGCAGAGATATTAGGAAGTTTAATAATATTTGCTTCTGGTTTAAGTACTAACTCACCTAATTTTGCTAACTCATCATCCATAAGTCCAAATGCCGCTAATACACGACCTGCAAGTGAAATATCTGTCTGTTCAATATCTACACCTGCTTCCTTTAAAAACTTTTCTACGACTGGAAATAAAGAATAAGTTGCTAAAGCTGGTGCTTCATCAATCTTACTCCAAATAATTTTTGGCTGAGACATTAATCTTCTCCTTTTTATCTTATATTAATAAGAAGAGTTTAACAAAGCTTTGTAAAATCATTGGTTATAGCAACACTAATATTCCCTATTAGAGAAGCCTATGTTTCTCTTGGTTACATAAAAAGAGACAAAATGACTCTTGTTTCTCTCTTTATACAAGTTTCAAGAGAATACAATGTTACATAATGTGGCATATTTTTTGAAGTATAGAGAAGTGGCAGATATAAGGCATGAGGAGAGAATTAAGAATTAAGAATTAAGAATTAAGAATTAAGAATTAAGAATTATGAATTATGAATTATGAATTATGAATTAAGAATTAAGAATTAAGAATTAAGAATTAAGAATTAAGAATTAAGAATTAAGAATTAAGAATTATGAATTATGAATTATGAATTATGAATTATGAATTATGAATTATGAATTAAGCATTAAGCATTAAGCATTAAGCATTAAGCATTAAGCATTAAGCTTTCTGCTTTCTGCTTTCTGCTTTCTGCTTTTTAAGCCAATGTGTGCGAGCTTAACATCGGATCAGGCATTGCAATACAGTCTATTTCGATCTTTACATCGAGTGGCAGTGTTCGTACCGCTACTGTACTTCTTGCAGGTTTATGAGAACCAAAATACTCTGCATAGATCTCATTTACTGTTTTAAAATCATTCATATTACTAAGGTAGATTGTTGTCTTAATTACATTTGCTAAAGAGCTTCCAGCCTCTTCGAGTACAGCACTTAAGTTTTTTAAAACTTGGTGTGTCTGCTTCTCTATATCTGGGCCAACAATTAACCCCTCAGTAGTTAACCCAATCTGTCCAGATGTATAGATTAATCCATTTGCTATTACCGCTTGCGAATATGGTCCTATCGCCTGTGGTGCATTTGCTGTTGCAACTGATTTAATACCCAATTTTTACTCCTTTTTTAGTTATTTTCATAGAATATGTAACTTGTTGAGTAGTCCGAAAACTCAAAGTAAACCTTCTTCTCCCCTGGATCTCGTTTAAGGTTAAAGTTCTTATCGTTATAGCCATACCCATAGCGGTAAGGTCTTGGTTTATGGTCGTTAGTCCCATACGCTGTAGATAATTTATCAATTTTAATAAATCGCTTCACCAATTTATCCCCAGCATAGATATCTAAAACACCATCGGTTCCTGTCCAGTTTTGAATAGAACGGCTCAATGTATTTTGTGTCTCTTGTGTACAACTACTCAAAAAGAGCCCAGCTACTGCAACACTTACTAAAAGTACTTTTTTCATCTTTATTCCTTTGGAAGTTTAAATTTCTTTAACTCAAATTCTCCACTATCATTATAGTATAAATAGTAGAAAATATCGCTTGCAACTTTCAAATTGGCAAGATAACGCAAGGCTAAGTTTGCCTCAAAAGATGCCACCTGCATCACCATCGGTGCAGCAATCCCCTTTGGCTCCACCGCTTTTGTTGCAAACATACCAAAACTAGCCTCTTTAAAAAGGCACACTTGCCCATTAAACTCCTCTACGCTTCCATATATCCAAGCTATTTTACTCTCTTTAGCATAACTATTAATCTGCTCTCGCACAAAAAGATTATCGGTCGCATCTATAATTAAATCATACTTTCGCTCGTTTCTTTCTATAAAGCTCTCAAAATCTTGCACATAAGCATCGCTCAAAAGCTCAGGGTTTCGCTCTCTTATCTTAGAGGCAGCAATCTCCGCCTTAAACTTCCCCTCATCTTCGATGCCAAAAAGCACTTGCCGGTGGATATTGTGAATCTCCACTCTATCAAAATCGACTAAATCAAGCCTTCCAATACCGCTCCCACTAAGAGCTAGAGCAACAGAGCAGCCAAGACCACCACTTCCAACAATCAACACACTCTTTGTTGCTAAAAGCTCTTGCCTCTCTTCACCCCAAAGCATATGCTGCCTCGAAAAATAACTAGGCATTAGAGCTCTCCTCTCTTATACATATGTGCTCGAAAGCCCCAGCCTCGCCGACTCTCTGCCAACTCCTCTTTTGTAATCGTCTCAATAAGCATAGACTCTCTATCCTCTAGTGCCATCTCTATATTCCCATCTGGCGATACAAAGAGCGAATCTCCATAGAAGTTCCAATGTGTCTCTTTATCTAAATAATCCCCAACACGGTTGGCACGCAAAATGTAACAATTGTTAACAAATGCACGCATCTTTACCAACTCTCGCCAGCGATACTTCGATCCAAAAGTCGATGCCGTCGGTAGCAGTACAAGATCGATTCTTTTACGCATCACGCTCTCCCAAACCCTATCGAAGTGGAGCTCAAAACCAGCTATAACGGCAATCTTAAAGCCATCTACAGTAAAGGTCATCGGATCCTCTATCTGCGTTACAGGATTACTAAAAAACTCCTCTTCGTTCCAGTGTCTATAGTTTATAAGTATCTGTTGCATATAGTAACTTGTAGATTTTGGTGACACTTTAATAATCTTCTTATAAAATCTGTTCCCTTTTACCTCAACAATAGGGGCAACAAGCGTTATATCGAACTCTTTACTTAAGCGTTTCAAAATAGAGATATGCTTCTTTGTCTGCTCTCGAATCATCTCTTTAGGGATCCCCTCTAACTCTTTAAAGAATTGATTCAAAACATACTCCCCAAAGAGCAGCACTTTACACCCTCTATCTTTTGCCTTTCGCAAATAGAACTCTAAGCGAGTAGTATTCATTCCAAGTGTTGGCAGCTGCACCAACCCAACGACCAACTCTTTCAAGACTCTACTCCGCTCATCTCTTTATTGATCTCTTCTACCTTTAGCTTCGCCTCTTCTAGCATCTCTTGAGCCTCTTTAATAATCTGCAACCCCTTCTTATAGATCGCTATCGACTCCTCAAGCGTAATCTCCGGATTCATCAACTGCTCGATACACTCTTTCCCTAACTCTAACTTCTCTTCAAAAGTTGCCTGCTTCATCTATAACCCCTTTAAAATATCGCTTATTATATAGTCAAACTTATCCAACTCCACCAAAAAGGCATCGTGTCCATAGTCGCTATCGATCTCGTGGTAACTATAGCTCTGCCCATTTCGTTTTAACATATTTGCTAAATGTGCCATCTCCTCAGGAAAAAAGAGCATATCTCCCTTAAAGCTAATAAGGTGCGTATCTGCTTTAATACGACTCACCGCATCATGCAGCGACTCATACCCCCTTGAGAGATTAAAAGTATTAATCGCCTTTACAATATAGAGGTAACTTAACGGATCAAAGATCCTAGAGAAGTTATTGGTATTATACTCCATATACCGCTCTACCTCGTAACGCCCAAAGAGCTCAAAGAGCCCATCGGTTGCTACATACTTCTTTGCAAACTTCTCCTCCATCGATGCAGGCGAAAGATACGATATATGCCCAGCAATCCGCCCAATTGCTAACCCATCGCATCCATGCTCTTTAAAGGCATCTTTTGCATAGTTCCCATTATTAAATCGTGGGTCTCTTCGAATCGCCTCGATTGCCACCTTATTAAAGGCTATCGCCCAAGGCCGTGTTGCATAAGTTGCTGCCAAAGCAATAATAGACTTTGCAAAATTTGGATAGTCCACCGCAAACTGCAGAGCTTGCATTCCTCCCATTGAACCACCAATAATCGACTGCACACTATGGATCCCAAGCGATGAGAGCAGATTCATCTGAGCCTTCACCATATCCTTTACCGTCACAACAGGAAACTTCATACGATACGGCTCATTACTAAGGTACTGCTCACTCATAGGGCCAGTACTTCCGAAACAAGAGCCAATTACATTCGATGAAATAACAAAAAATCTATCGGTATCTATCGCTTTACCTGGACCAATAAGTCCATCCCACCAGCCAGCCTTTCTATCACCCTCATACCGCCCAGCAGCATGATGCGACCCACTAAGTGCATGACAGACAAGAATAACATTACTCTTATCCTCATTCAACTTACCATAAGTCTCATAAACAATATCATACGGCTCTAAAATCCGTCCACTCTCCAAATAGAGCGGAGTTGTAAAATGGGCTCTTTTTGTCTCTAAATGCATCTACTCTTTTCTTTAAAACCTAATAAAGTTTTAGATTATAATATTTTTCGTTATTTTATCTTAATTTATATAAAGAGCTACGATAAAGCTATTTTGCGAAGATAATTTAATGGTATGCTTCTCCGTTAAAATCAGAAGATTCTAACCCAACAACAAAGCTAAATATTCTCTTGAACAATGCTTTAGCGATCTTTTTTGCTTCATTTTTTTTGAAAAAAAATGAAGAGAGAAATCATAACTTGAGCTAAAAGTGAGATACGGCAATATAAGCATACTATATGAATTACACAATGCAATTGCGTAACTAGTAAAACTTGGTTTCGACACAGAATTTGTTGCAGTCACTTACCGATTACAAATATTTTTCTTATTGCTTGGTTGTGCATGAATCTTTAAATTTAAGAGTTTCTCTATAGTATTCCTATATTCACTTTTTGATATACAAGCATAAATTTTATATAACTTATTTGAAGTTTTCAATATTATATCATTCTTATTCCCAAGAAGATTTAAGATTGAATTATACTTACTGCCTAAAAGACTTTTTGGGGTAATCTCCTTAGTTTTTAAATTTTTTTTAAGAGATATTTTTTTTATAGAAGATAAAAGAACAACTTTTTTATCAAGAGATTCACTAATATCAGTCTGTTTAGTAAAAAACTCTCTACAATATCTGTCTAAGTTATCAATTTGAATATTATTTTTTTCAATATACAAATCTGTATATTTAATACAAAAACCTATTTTATTATTCTTTTGTATTAATGATAATTTATTATCAATATCATATGTATGTATCACTTTATCTTTCTGGTTTATATCATAATAGTCAAAAACAAATCCAGCTTTGTTAATAATTTTAAGCTCAGCTTTTTTTAATTCTATATTAGCATCAGATTCTAAAATTACTTTTAAATTATATGATACATAAAATTTATTTAATTTAAGTTCCAATATATTGTTGCCTTCACATATAGGTAATTTTTTTTTATTAAACATTACTAAAGATAATCTTAATGTATCATTATTAAAATACTTACTTATGAGTGGAAGCTTAAATTTAATAAACATGCCTTTGGCATAATTAAGGCTTACTGCTTCTTTTCCGTCAACAATATGAATTTTCCAATACCTTTCTTTCGCTTCTTCATCTAGGAGCTTGCCTATGTTATCTACACATTGCCAATGATCCTCATGATTTTTATATGCAATGCAATAAAAATATCCTGAATCAGTTTGTTCTTTTACTTCCATCTCTACATTTTTATAAAGTATTTCATTATAATCTATGTTATTATTCCCTTCACTATATTTAAGAAAAATATTTTTATAATAGGAATTAGACATCTTGTAGGATATTGCTTTTTCTTTGAATTCAACTTTACATGTAGGTGTATTCTCGAAGGTGTACTTAACTGGATCAGAAAAAAGATTTATGGTTAAAATAAATATTAATACTATATATTTTTTCATGGTATTTATTCTCCTAGTCATTGATATATTCTCTGCAATATTGCATATAATATTTAATTTTACTCTCAACATTTTTATCCTTATAATTTTTATTAATGCCATCTAAATATTTTTTTATTTTTTTATTGCTATAAATACTTTTAAAATCAAATTCTAACAATTTCATTTGCTCTTTGTTGAATATATTTTTATAATATAAATAACTAAAATTATTATATATACTTATAAGAGTATCTAGTGAGATCTCCTCATTTGCACTAATTTCAGATACTTTATTATAAATAATTTCATAATAAATTTTCCTAACTTCTTTATTATTATAGTACTCATATAAGGCTTTAATAAATAATTGATTATTATTATGTTTTTCCTGTATTTCTATATTCTGCTTTTGAAAAGATATTTGTTTTTTTGTTGAGTAAAACACTGTAAATGTTGCTATTAAAGTAGATAATACAACAACAAAAATATTAATATATGCATCTGTTTTTTCTTCATTTTTTATTATACTCAATACTATAAAAACACTTATACCTATTAATAGAACAATTAAAAACATAATTATTAAAAGTGCATTATCTTCTAGCATAAACTTCCTTAGAAATTTAATAAAAAATATTATACTTTATTAATTCTTTTAAGTTACCCTATTGATCTAGACAATACATAAATAAGTAATAATAAGTAATAATTAAAATTATTTTTTCGCGTGCCAAAATTACATTTTGGCACACACAACAGCTCTACGCTCTAAGCCCTCAGCCCTAAGCTTTTTCTAACGCTTGAGCCAAATCAGCAATTAAATCCCCAGTATCCTCTAACCCAACACTTAGCCTAATAAGTCCTTCTGGAACACCTGCAGCCTCTAGCTCTTCTTTACTTAATTGCTGATGCGTTGTGCTAGCGGGATGGGTAATTATCGATTTACTATCGCCAATATTAACAACTAAAGAGAATATATCTGTACTCTCTGCTACTTTTTGGGCTGCCTCTTTGCTATCTAGTATAAAGCTAAGTAAGCCACTTGCTTTGCCATCTTTAAGGTATTTTTGTGCATTTTTATAGCTTCTGCTACTCTTAAGCCCTGGGTAGTTTACACTTTTTACTTTTGGGTGGGTTTCTAAGAATTTTGCAATCTCTAGTGCAGAGTTGCTAATATGTTCCATTCTAATAGCCAAAGTCTCTAAACCCTGAATATTGAGCCACGAGTTAAATGGGCTTGGTGCTCCACCGAAATCTCTAAGTAGGGCTAGCCTTGCTCTTAGGGTGAAAATTGGCATATCTAGTGTTGTATAGACTAATCCATGGTAGCTGGCATCTGGCTCGTTAAAGTGAGCGTATCGGCTATTGCCTTTTATCTTCGCTGTGGCACTTTTACTCTCTACAATTATTCCGCCAATTGCCGTGCCTTGCCCATTGCAGTATTTGCTAATGCTATGTACGACAATATCTGCCCCTAAATTTAGCGGCTTACACAAAATTGGTGTTGCAACTGTATTATCGACACACAACAAAATATTATGCTTCTTTGCAACCTCGACAATCTTCTCTATATCTGCAACTTCGATAGCTGGGTTTGGAATTGTCTCGAAAAATATAACTTTTGTCTTCTCATCTACAAGGCTCTCTAACTCTTCGATATCAAAGACATCAAAAAATCTCGCCTCTATCCCAAAGCGTTTAATCGTATGTGCAGCAAGGGTAAGCGTACCGCCATAGGCTTGCTTTGCAACAACAATATTATCGCCAGCCTCAGCAACATTTGCAAAGGTATAAAAGATTGCCGCCGTACCACTTGCAGTTGCAACTGCACCAAAGCCATCCTCTAGGGCACAAAACCGCTTCTCGAAAATATCTGTTGTTGGGTTCATTAAACGCGTATAGATATTCCCAAGCTCCTTTAACTCAAAGAGATTAGCAGCATGTTCGCTATCTCTAAACTCATACGCAGTAGTCTGGTAGATTGGTACACTCATAGCCCCCATATGCTCTTGGCTTTCATACCCAAACTGCACTGCTAAAGTTTTATCTTGCATAATCTCTCCTTGAGTTAATATAATTGCAACATTATACCTAAGCCTACTAAAATTAGAGTTATAAATTTGAATTGATTATAATAAACTATAATATTAATTAATACCTCTTTGACAGATCAAAATATCTGTAGTAGCACGATCTATAATCTCACTTACCACACTCCCTAATTGTGTCATACTATCGATATAACTCAAGACCAATAGCTCTACACCATTTTGGCTCGCAACTGTAAGAATATTATTCTCTAGCGTATCATCTCCACTCTCAAAGCGACACTCTAAACCGTTCTCTTTACAAAACTTCTCTAGCTCTTCCTCTTTGAATTGTAAAATCTCTTCATAGACCGCTATATCAACAACTTCACCTACAGCATCACCAACTGGGCTTGTAGCATACGGAATTGGCACAACCGATCTATCAAAATAGAGTGCGATACTCTGCGTAAAACTTTTTGCAAACTCCAAACACTCTTTTGGTTGCGAAATCTCTGTTGCCATGAGAGCATTGCTATATTCACGACTAAATCTCTTTAAGACCAAAAAAGGCACACTCACTCTATCCACAACAGTTGCGGTAACAGATTCAAGATAATCGATAACCACTAAACTACTGCTCTCTTTCTCTAACTCCTGCTCTACCCAATCGGCACTATCGCCCTCTTCTACCAAGACAACAGCATCCTCTCGTCCATGCTCACTCAAGAGGCTCTTAAGATGCTTCCATAGCTCCACTTTATCAAATGGTCTCTCTTTGTTAAAAAAGTTAAAAAGCTCCACCTCATGAATAAATAGGAATGTAATAGCAGCATCTAAACGATTGGCAATCTCTACACCACTCTCTACCAACTCCTTCGCCTTCTCTACACTATGACACACAAGCAAAATCCGTCTCATAACCTTCTCCTTATTTTGTATATAACTATTAACCTGAATTCGATGGGATACTATATCCACAATTTTATGAGGTTTTTCATAGGCAACGACAGATTTTTACAGGACTAGCCATAGCTAATTCAAAAAAATTTGTCTAAGCATATGGGAAACCTCATAAAACCCAAAGGGAAGCCTAAAAATAGGCAATTTTTCCAAAATTAAATTCTCACATTAGCTTTGGCTAGTGCTTCAAATTGAATTTTGAAAATCTTACCTATTTTTAGGTTTTTGTGGATATAGTATCCCATCGAACTCAGGTTATTATAACATACCAAGAGAGCTTTGTGACAATGGATTCAAAACTTACGCTATAATTGCACTCATGATAAAAAATATATTTGCATTCACCCTCTCAGCTATCATACTTATTATAATTGCTATTGCACTCTATTGGCAACACACCGAGCCAATTCCTGTAGTTATACAAGCTGGACACGAAGGCAGAGAAAACGGCAATACAGGTGCAGTCTCACACGGCACCCAAGAGGTAGAGTGGAACACCATAGTCGCCGACAAAATCGCAAAAAAACTACAATCGTGGGGTATCGAAACAAAGAGAGTGGGTGCTACCACCCGACCTCTAAAAGCTAAAATCGCAGTTGCTATCCACTTCGATGGAGCTCAAATCCCTTGCAGCTCAGGTGCGAGTGTTGGCTACCCCAACAAAGAGTCGCAAAAACTCGCCAATAAATGGAAAGCGCTCTATAAAAAGTACTTCCCATTCCACTGGCAAAAAGATAACTTCACCAAAAATCTCTCAAACTACTACGCCTACTACACAATCAAAGCAGAGAAGTTCTTAGTTTTAGAACTTGGCGAAATCACTTGTAAAAAAGAGCGAAGATGGCTCAAACCACGCCTTAAAAAAATAGCAAACCTCATAGCTGCAACCATCGCTACAGAGTTTGGACTCCACCCACATATTAATCTAAAATAGCCTACTTCTCAGTTTGTAATAAATTTTTTACGCTATAATTTCGTTGCCTCTTCGGAACTATGCAACAAGGTTGTAGGGCAACGGGTCAGGACAGGAATGTAGCAGCCCACCTTACCTCCTTGTGTGCCATAGTCTCCCGGAGGGGTTTTAAACTCCAGCTTATAACTACATACAATAATCTAAAAAAGATAATCTTAAAAGTTAAAAATATCTATATGATGTAACAATTGTAAATAATGGTAATTTCAAAACCCTAACTAGCAACTATTCGTCACAAATGGAAGATTAAAAAATGTGGCAGACAGGATGGGATTCGAACCCACGGTAGCTTTCGCTACACACGCGTTCCAGGCGTGCGCCTTCAACCACTCGGCCACCTGTCTTTTTATAAGCAAGAGATTATAATCAATTTACGATAAACAGAGGCTTATAAATAAAAATATTTAAGCCCCAAGCCGCTTTAAAATTCGCTCATAAAGCCCAACAACCTGCTCATACCCTTGGTGCTTAACAATATGGTCAAACCCTGGCGATGAATTTGCTTCAATGAGCACATACTCACCACTTCTACTTTTAACAATATCAAGCCCACAAAATGGAATAACTAGCTTCTTAAACATCGGTCTACAAAGCCTTTTGATAGCCTCAATCTCTTCATTATCTGTTACAAATAGAGCACGAGAGCCTTCCCAATGGAGTGGACTCAAATTATCTTTAAACTCCGCCCCTTCAACTATCTTCTCATAGGCAAATACTAACTCACCATCTAAAAAGATAGCTCGAAACTCCTTCTCTATCTCTATAAACTCCTGCACAAGAGCTACATAATCAAACGATGCACTACTCATATTAAAAATCGCCAATAGTGCCTGCTCTAACTCTTGCCGACTCTCAACCTTAAAGACATTCGTTCCCCAAGAGCCACGATTTTTCTTAACAATAAGTGGATACTCTAAGTTCTCCTCTACACTCTCTATAATCTCGTAAATGCTTCTTTGTTCCAAATATCTCTCGTACTTAGCATCGCCATATGGATTTAAAAAAGCCATACTCTTTGGCATCCGTACAATATCTTTATAGTAGTTGTAAAAGTAATCCTTATCCTGGCATAACTGCACAACCGATTGCCTATTTAATGGAGTAGCCCAATTAGTAAAGAGCCACTCTCTCCCTGCTACCACAACTCCAACTAAATTTTTCGTTGTATGGTAAAAATTATACGCAACCCCCAAATTATTACACGCCATCACCAAAGACTCTATATTTCTATTCATTACAGCTCCTAAAACCCAAGTTTTGCAGCAGAATTAGCAAAGATGTGACAAATGCTTTGTTTTAGGGTGTTAATCTCTAATGCAAAATTTGGGTTAAATTCTTCCGTAAGTATACCGACAAAAATTAAGAGAAAATTATGTAACTATCAGAAAAGAAACGGCATAATACATATATTCAATTATAAAGGAAACCTATGGCAATTATAAACCTTACAGAGGAAAACTTCAACGAAACAGCTGAGCAAAACCCAATTTTAGTAATCGACTTTTGGGCACCATGGTGTGGACCATGCCGACAATTTGCACCAATCTTCGAAGAGGTAGCAGCACAGCACACAGATATTGCATTTGCAAAAGTAAATACAGAAGAGCAACAAGGAATTGCAGGATACTTCCAGATCCAATCGATCCCAACAGTTATGATCATCCGCGAAGGTGTAATCGTATTTGCAGAGCCAGGAATGCTCCCAAAAGAGGCACTAGAAGATATTATCAACCAAGTAAAAGCCCTTGATATGGACGAAGTAAGAGCCCAAATCGAAAAAGAGCAAGCAAATAACCCACAATAACAACAAGCCTACTCTTCGTAGGCTAATCCCAAATATTTATCAGCCCCAACTTTTTTGCTATACTAAAAGCATGAAACTACTAGATGACTTAAGCGAAAACCAAACACACCTTTTAGCAACTTTAATAGGGATGATAGTTCTCTATATCTTTGTAGCAACACCAGCAGAGAAAAACGATACTCTAGCACTTACAATTCTTTTTGCTATATGCTCCACTCTCACAGGCTATGCAATTATCTTTGCTGCAATTATCATATATGGCATAGTTGAGTTCATTATGTGGATTTACGAATTCTTTCAAAAAGAAGATAATAAATTATAGAATTAAAACAAACGCTAAACACTTTACCAATTTGCTACTTTTTAGTACATTATCGTTTGTAGGGGTATTAAAACAAAAAATCAAAAAAACGAATCTCTTTACTTTTGTCATCTTTTGCCAATAGATACCATTTTCCTTTTGCTGTATATAGCTTTATTGGCGAAACTGTTCTTGTGCTTTTTTCTCCTTTATTGTTTGTATAATTAAACTGGCATTTGCACCCCTTTTCAATGCTTTCTACAATTGCTTCGGCTATTTCCTTATTTATGCCTCCATAAGCGATTGCAAAAGAAATTAGAGGCAAATCGTTTAAAGAGTCTTGAAAGCAGTCTATGTTTAAACCTGCATTTGAAGCAAAAGAGTGCAAAAGTGCAGTCGGAAAGCGGCTAGTTTTAGAGATTTTTGAACTGTCTAGACTATAAATGCCATCGTGAGAGCGTAAAGGAATGCCTGCATCTTTAATTTTCTTAAAATCCCGCCTAATAGTTCTTTCGTTTACATCAAACTCTTGTGCTAATGTCTTTACTTTTAAATACTCAAACTCAAAAATCCGTTTAACAATTTTTAAAATTCTAAATAACTGCTGTTTTGTTTTTTTGAAACTCCATAATAAATCAATTATACCATACTTTCAAAAAATTTAAACCCAAATTTTGCATTAAAAGGTACATCAGATGTTGTTTGCATTTAGCAATAGGGGTCTTAAAAGAAAATGCAAAGTCAAGTATCCCAAATAATAAAAATTTAAAATTTATATTTAAAAAATGCTCTTGTATTTTGAAATTTATCCTCATTAATTTTATCATCAACCATTGAATGAACAATGCTAAACTCAATGTTTTTCTCTCTTTTATAGACAAGTCCAAAATCATACTCATTTGATTTTAGCTTCTCTTCTGAATCTAAAATCAATCTATCAACATAAAGATTAATTTTATGCTCTTTTAAAAAAGAGTTTTCATACTCTATACCATACAAATAGGCTTTGGCATTGCTGTTAGCTTGAGCAATACCTAATTGTTCAGCAGTGGTAAAAAAAGCTCCCCCGCCAAAACCGCTATAGGCACTTGCCCCCTTATTTTTATTATAAGATGCATAAAAATCAACTCCCCTATAGCCTAAAGAGGCAGAAACTCCATAAACATCTGCTACTAAAGCTTTTTTATAATGCTCTTTAGCATATTGCAATGAAAAAGAGTAATCAAAATTTTTAAAACTATTTTCATAATCTGTTTGAA
>JALVWQ010000009.1 GCA_027034975.1 Campylobacteraceae bacterium | reverse complement strand
ACAAATTTATTCTTTTTGTCAAGGGTTTTCCCCTTTACTTTATAAAAAATTGTGCTTTTTTTACTTTTTGTGGCAAGTGTAGTGTTGGGGCCTATTTGTAATCGGTTCCGGAGAACTGTGAGGTGGGAGTTGGTGGAAGGTTTTGTGCTTAGCTGGCCACTATTTTAAATTTCTTCTTCTAATAATCTTGACTAAAAACAATGTCTACAGATTGCTTCTCTTTACCTATCTCTACATCTGTATGAACAGATTTGCTTATATCTACTCTAGTTTTAATTGAAGGCTCTTGATTCTCTTGATTATAGTATATAATAACATGTTTACCTAGACTCTTCCCTATACTAAAACCATTCTCTTTTATAGAGAAGTGATCAACCTTAATTCCAAGCGATCCTAAAAATGATTTTGCTATGCTTCCTCCAATTGTATTGAGCATCGCTGCTTGATCGTGTGTACCAGCAGCCGAGGCGTCATCAAAAAGCAAATAGGCTAATATTTGATCTTTATTCAAAGCTGGCTCAGAACTAAAGTAGAGAACAGGATGTGTTGGTGTTCCAACAATATTTATATCTATTGTATACTCTCTTCCACGATACTTTAGCACAATATCAAGATTAGGGGACATACTTTTCCCTTTAAAAATTATATTCCCCTTCTCTACAACTAACTTCTTTCCATTAAGATAGTAGTAACTATTTTTAGCAATTGTTGCTTTACCATTAAATCTTGACAATTGATTATACTCTTTTCGTATTGTTAAGTTTGGTAAGATTCTTATTTTGTTACCACCATGTTTATAGAGGATACCTTTTTTGCTTTTAATTTTAATATTTAGTTTTATATTTTTAGCAAACTTTGTACTCTCCCTACTCTTTTGTCTCTGAAGAATAATAATATCACTATTTTCTGCAATATTTTTTGCTCCAAGCACTTTTTTAATAAAACCATCTAAAACTATAATAGTTCCAGTTGCAGCTACTCTTTCTCTATTAAGTATCACTTTAGTATCTAACGCTAAATTCAAGAGGATATCACTATTTTCTATTTTAAAACTATTTGATTTAAAGAGGAACTTCCCTCTATTCTCTTTTGAGTTATAGTTACCATTTACTTTTAAAGTATCATTAATCCATAAAGTTTCTACTTTAATATTATTTAAATCTTTAATGTTTATTGTAGCAACTCTATTGGAATACACTTTGTACCCCTTTACGAGTGCATTGTATTTTTTAAGCGTAAGAGTATTACCACTAATTGTACCATTCAAGAAGATGTCACTAATATCAGTTTGACTCTTTTTATCTTTATAGATAATTTTAGGTGTGATAACGGTAAATTCTAATGCAGATAGCTTTTTGAGTTTTCCATTAAACTCTAACTTTCCATCTATTTTGTCGTTAACTTTAAACTTATACAATTTAGCAAGAGAACGCTGCAGGCTCTTAAGAGAAGTAGTTTGAATATTGATATCAATATTATCCACACTTCCACTCGCATTAGCCTTTACTTTGTCGAGCTTAAGGGTTAAATTTTTGAACAGTTCTTGTTTAATATTATATAATATATTAAAGTCTAGTAATTGGTTTTTTAAAGATAAATTTAAAGTATCATTTTTTAAATGAAGTTGTGACTTAAACTCCTTAATACTCTTTCTATTTAATTGTGGATACTTTTTAAATAGTAGAGAGTTTGGAGTTACCAATAGTTTTCCATCAGTAGAAAAAGTACTTTTGTCATACATCCAATTATGCGAGAGTGTACCAATATTTGTAAAAACCTTTAAACTCCCTTTTAATGGCATAGGTTTAGCAAAATCTATCGGTAGCTCTATAGTTAAACTATTTAACAGCAGATCACTATAGCTTTTTGGCAAGTTAATAAACTCTTTTAAGAGAATCTTCTTACGATTATTAACTACTATAGAGACTTTTTTATAATTCTCTATTGATGCTTTTCCTTTTAGATAAGAACTCATAAGATCTATATTTAACTGCTTAGCATCCCCACGATATTTTGTTTCTATATTTTGAAAAAGTGTAGAAGAAGGCTTTGTAACTAAAGCTAAATTTGAAGATTTTACATCCCCATAATATGATAATTTATCATTTTTATAGATAAGCGTATTCTTTACTTTTGATTGCTTTAAAAAAGGACTTGTAACATCAGCTACAATACTCCACAATAGACTATTTTTGTGGTAGTTATATTTGATTCGATTTTTTGAATCGAGAATCGAGATACCATCTACTGTTTGCAATATATCTTTCCCTTTAAGGGTCGCATTAATATCAAAATCTTTTAATCCAAATCGACTTTTTACATAGATAGTTTCAAGATTTTTTGCTTTAAGTGGCAAAGAGTATCGATCTAAAAGTACTTGATTTGGACTACAAAAGCCTTTTGCGTAAAAATTATTTTCTCTAAGTCTTCCCTCTAGTTTTGCTCTCCCCCAGTTCGAATTTGTATCTATAGTTAAATTACCATCCATAATCTGGCTACTATTAAGATCTATTTTAAGAGCATTAGCACTTAAAGTCCCTTTTTTTACTCTATATGGTTCAAATGAGAGATTCTCTACATCACCTTTTACTCGTTTAATAATCAACTTATGGGGAATTGGTAAAGCCACTTTTCCCTCTTCCTCTTCACAACTGTTACTATCACTACTAAGAGATGCTATATAATCAATCAACTTATCTGCACTTGGTGTAGAAAAGTCGATACTATCTACTATAAACTCTCTCTCAATCACTCCACTAATTTTTGCATAGAGTAATGAAGTGTCAACTATTAAAGAAAAATCTTTGAGTGATCCTATCTTTTTATGCGTTAAATCAAATAGCAAACTCTCTAATACCAACTTAACACTTTTTATCTTCTCTTTCTTGAAAATATTAGAATCTATTGCAAAAACCCCTTTTGCAACTTTTATCTTATCAATAGGGACTATTTTAACGCTTGACTTATTGCTATCAGTGGTTTTAGCTGATAAAACTTTTTGGACTAACTCTTCTACTCTTTTGAGTTTTTTGACCCTAAGACCCAATTGTTCAATTGTTAATAAATTATCTTTATAATTTGATACAGTATTAAAAAAGAGATAGTCGCTATCGTATTTAAACTCTAAAGAAGCTCTTTTTAAAAGTAGATTTGAAACATCAAATTCTGAATCTTTTAAATGCAGTAAAAGCTTTTTCGACTCTACACCCTCTATTTTAAATGGCATTAGCTGAAATTCTGCAGTATTAACAATAACCTTTTTTGGTATAAATGGGTTATTCTCTAAATGATACTCTGCCTCTTTCCCTTCACTTTTAATTCCTTTTAATATTGCGGTTAACTTGTTTAAATTGAGCTTTACTACCTTCAACTTCTCGATATGCAATACTCGATGATTAAAGTTACCTTCAAAATAGATTTTACCCAAATTTATATCTGCATCGTAACTTACTTTTCCGATATCAAGATGATTATCAATAAATTTCAAATAAGATATGCGTAGACTATTTTTCTTCACATATATATCTTCAATCTTAAATGGTCTTACAGTTAGCATAATATTTCGAAGTTCAAAATCAACACCAATATTTAATTCGGTATCCTCAGAGTCTGTTGGCTGAAAATCTTTTAAAAGTCTCTCTAATGTATCCTCTCGCACACCTAAAAGATTCATTTTATTTACAGAAACCATACCCGATAGAAGCCGTAAAGGGTTTATTTTAAGTTCAACTTTTGAGGCTAATACTTTATGTTTATACTTTAACCCCTTTACCACGAATCCCTCAAAGAGTGCACCATCTGCATAGATATAGCTAAATCCATATTTTTTAATATTTTTAGCAATATAGTGGTTAAAAAAGTAGTTAGAACTAGAGAAGATAGACAAACCAATTAGCGTTATAAATAGAAAAGAGACTATAACAAGAGTTACTTTTTTCAAAACGACTGCCCCAACATTATTGATATTGCATAATCTTTTACTTTATGGGTATTAAAACCAACATCAACTTTTACTGGTCCAATTGGAGTTTTATATCGTAAACCAAATCCTAGTGTATCTATTCGAGCCCCATTAAACTGGTACTCATTAGGACTAATAATAGTCGAATCAAAAAAGAGAGCACCATAGAGCTTTTTGTAGAGTTTAAAGTTAGACTCTAATTGTAGATTCAGAAAACTTTTCCCACCCAACTGGCTAAAGCTTCTATCTGTCAATAGGTAGCCTATCTTATTCTTTCCGTATGCTCTATTACTAAAAAGCCCTCCACCATAAAAGAGTTTCGATGCCGGAAGATGACCACTTAACTCATGAATAGCTCCTACTTTTCCTACTGCAGAAAATGTAATATCGTTAACAGTTTTAATAGCACGAAGCTCTGCAAGATACTTTACATAGGTAACCGCATCTCCACGATTTGAGACACCAAACTCTCCATATATATTAGCATAAAAACCATTTTTTGGATCAATTTTAGAGTCTCTTGTATCATAATTTAGGTTAAAATAGGGATAGAGTAGATTAAAATGGCCGCCAATCTTTGCAGGATAATTTTTTAGTAATTTAATATTAAGTATCTCTAACCCAAGCCCTTTTTTTAATGTAAAATTTTCATAGTATGTCTCTAAGTAACTGTTGATATAGAGCTTTTTCTCTTTATAAGCATCTCGTTTCTCTTTAGAAAGTCCTATTGTTGTATAGAGATCAGAATAGATATCCTTATAGGCAAAAAAAGCAGGAATAAAAAGTGTCGACTCTAATTTCTTATGTTTTTTAGAGACTTCGCTCTTTACAGCAATCTTTTTTGCATTCCCTAAAAAATTTCTCTTCTCCCATGCTCCTTTAGCTCGTAACCCTACATCGGTATCGTAACCCAAAGAGATCATATAGTGTCGAAGCTTCTCTTTTTTGTCTAATGATACCTTTGTTGCAACAAGCGTAGAGTTGGCATCTGTTAGATTATCTTTTATCTGAATATTTGCAAAAACACCTAAACTATTTAAACTATTATAGCTCTCCTCTACTTTATGAATATTGTATCTATCCCCTTTATAAAACTTTAATCTCGATAAAATTACCTGCTCTTCAATATCATTAGGTTTATGCACTATCTGAGGCTTCGCAAAGTAGCATAAACTCCCCTTTTTAATCTTATAGAGTAACTTTACACTATGCAGAAGTAGATCCACATAGGCTTTAGTAGTCACATTTGCCCTACAGTACCCCTGCTCTAAAAGGAGGTTATTGATTTTATCTTTTATCTTCTCAAACCGCTCTGCTGCAAATATATCGCCTCTCTTCCAATCTATTATGTTTTTTAAATCTATATCGCTACTACTATCAATCGAGCGGACACGAATTGGTTCTCCCTCTTTAATAGCTATAACTATCTTATCAGACTCTTTTTTTATTGTAAACCTTGCATCAAAATAGCCTTTATTCTCTAAGTAACCTTTGAGTGTTGTACTTATATTATCGACAAACTCCTCAGGAAGCATCGCTTTACTATTTAAAAAATCAAACAATGTGTGCTCTTTTACACCTAATCTTTTTGCAAGTTCAGTTTTATCTAAATGTTGCAATCCATTTATAACTAATTGGTAACTCTTCTCCTCTTTCTCGCTGCTATTTTGCTCTGCTCCAATAAGAAAAACAGTTACAAAAGATATTAATACAATTACTCTATAAAACATTCTCTTATCTCTTATCCAATTTTAATAATTCTATCTGCTGCCCAGCGGGCTAGCGATTCATCGTGTGTTATTAAAAGTATAGACAAATTTTCCAATAATGAGACTAAAAGTTTCATTGTGTCAAGTTGTACTATGTTATCTAAAGCACTTGTAGGCTCATCGCAGAGCAAAATGTCTGCTTTCATAAGAAGTGCTCTTAGAATACTGCACCGTTGTAGTTGTCCACCCGATAGCTCGTGTGGCAAAGCATTTAAGTTCTCCTCTGTTAAATCGAGTCGCTCTAGATACTGCTTATAGTTTCGCTCTTTTGCGACCTCTAAAATCTGATGTAAAATAGTATATGAGGGATGAAAAGAGCTATAAGGATCTTGGAAGATCCAAGCGATATTCTCTCGTTTTATAACACCTTTTTCTGGTTTTAGTGTACCAGAGATAAGCTCAAAAAGAGTCGACTTCCCTACTCCACTTGCCCCAACTATTGCGACTAACTCCCCTCTTTTGAGAGTAAGAGAGAACTCTTTATAGAGCTTCTTATCTGTGTAGCCAAATGTTAAATCTTTTATCTCTAAGACAATATCGCTCATGCAGACTATCTTATCTGACCTGTCCCATAAATTTTATATTTATAGGTTGTTAACTCATTAATTCCCATTGGTCCACGAGCGTGGAGTTTATTTGTCGAAATCCCAACCTCTGCACCAAAACCAAATGCCCCACCATCTGTAAAGCGAGTCGATGCATTTACATAGACTGTTGCAGCATCGACTCTATTTAAAAACTCTTCTGCAGCAGTGTAGTTTTCTGTAATTATCGCCTCTGAGTGTCCAGAGCCATACTTTGTAATGTGTTCTATCGCTTCATCTAGGCTCGAAACCGTTTTGATACTTAAAATATTTGCTAAATACTCGGTATCAAAATCCTCTTCGCTAGCCTCTTTTGCACTAATAACCTCTAAAGCTTTTGCATCTGCTCTTAGCTCTGTAGCCTCCGCATCAAACGCCTCTTTAAGAAGTGGCAAAGCCTTTGGTGCAATCTCTTCGTGCACAATTAAGGTCTCCATTGCATTACAAACCCCTGGTCTATCACACTTAGCATTTACTGCAATCTTTACTGCCATCTCTAAATCTGCATCTTTATCTATATAGGTATGGCATAAACCCTTATCGTGCTTCACAACTGGCACTGTTGCATTGGTAGCTACATACTTAATTAATGCCTCTCCCCCTCTAGGTACTATTAAATCAACATACTTGTCTTGCTTAATTAGGTATGCTACCCCCTCTCTTGAACTATCAGGAAGGAGCGAAATTACCTCTTTTGGCAAACCAGTCTCCTCTAGCACGTCTTGCAAAACTTTAGCAATTGCTCTATTTGAATGTTCAGCCTCTTTCCCACCTTTAAGTATTGCAACATTACCACTCTTAAAGCATAATGCTCCCACATCAGCCGTTACATTTGGACGAGACTCATAGATTACTCCAATTACACCGATTGGTACAGAGACCTTCTCTATTCTAATATCATCATCTGTCCACCAACCCTCTAGTACTCTCCCTACAGGCTCTTTAAGCATAGCAATCTCTTGTAAACTCTTCGCCATTGCTGCTACTCGACCCTCATCTAGTAACAATCTATCTACCATTGCACTACTCAGGTTCGCCTCTTTTGCATTTTGCATATCAATACTGTTTTGTTCAATAATATAGTCACTCTTCTCTAAGAGTTTCGCAGCCATCGCATTAAGAACCTCTCTCTTCTTCGCACTCGAGAGAGTTGCCATCACACCACAGCTCTCTTTTGCCTTCTTTAAAAACTCTTCCATTACTGAATCTCCTGATCAACTTTGAATATTTTAGATATTATACTATTATCTGTTTTATTATCCTCTGTGTCGTTATCTTCTAAGCTTAAATTATCATCAAGGGTACTATTACTCTCTACGCTCTCCTCTTCCCTCTCTGTGTTCTCTTTTTGATAGTTATTTACAACCTGAATATATTTATAGATCGCCTCACTCTCTTTATTGGTTAAGTAGTACTTTGGCATCAACTTCCCACCAGCAGAGACTGCCTGTTTAAACTCCGCTAGCGATAGCTTTCTAATATCTGGAGCGTAGAAGTCATGCTTCTTACCATCTTTATCTACATATGAAGCGATATAAGAGCCATCTCCTACTTTTCCATGGCATGAAGCACAGCTTACCCCTCTTGGGTCTTTATAGAGCATCTGCCCATACTCGAACTCAGAGATAAAATCTTCTGCCCACACAATTTTTAGAAAAATAGTTACAGCGAATAAAAACTTCACTAATTCCACCTAATCTTTTTTGGATATAATACCTTAATTGTTTAAAATAAAGGGTTAGAATGAGACTCATTGATGGAAAAAAACTATCAAAAAAAATAGAAAAATCAATAGCAAACGAAGTAGAAGAGCTTAAAGAAAAAGGCGTAGTCCCTGGACTTGCAGTAGTTTTAGTTGGCGACGACCCAGCAAGCCACACCTATGTAGCAATGAAAGAGAAGTCTTGCAAAAATGTAGGCTTCTACTCAATAGTCCATAAGATGCCAGATACAATTACACAACAAGAGATTATAGAGACTATCGAGATGATGAACAACAACCCTAGAATCGATGGTATCTTAGTACAGCTACCACTACCAAAACATATCGATACAACCAAAATTTTAGAGGTAATTGACCCAGCAAAAGATGTCGATGGTTTCCACCCATACAATATGGGGCGAGTTGTAGAGAATTTAGATGCCTTCGCACCATGCACACCTGTTGGTGTAATGGAGATGTTCGAAGAGTACAACATCGACCTAGAGGGTAAAGACGTCTGTGTTGTTGGGGCAAGTAATATTGTTGGTAAACCAATGGCGGCACTCCTTTTAAACAAAAATGCCACTGTAACCATTACCCATATCTACACAAAAGATTTAGCAAGCCATACAAAAAGAGCCGATATTGTAATAGTAGGTGTTGGCGTTCCAGGGCTGATTAAAGAAGATATGGTCAAAGAGGGAGCAATTGTTATCGATATAGGTATTAACCGACTAGAGAGCGGCAAACTCGTTGGCGATGTCGATTTCGAGAATGTTGCTCCAAAATGTAGCTACATTACGCCGGTTCCAGGGGGTGTTGGGCCAATGACAATTGCAATGCTTCTTAGCAACACCCTAAAAGCTGCTAAAAGAAGAGTAAAATGAGTAACTTTTTTAGAAAACTCCACGCCTTCTCTACAAGCTGGACAGGCACAATTATAATTGTTTTAGCCCTAGTCTTTTTTGTTGCACAGTCATTTGTAATTCCAAGTGGCTCAATGAAGCGGACACTCCTTATTGGCGACTTTCTCTTTGCTAAAAAGTTTAGCTACGGTGTCTCGATTCCAGAGCTACCACTTATAGGTTTAAAAGTGCTCCCAGACTTTAACGGCAATGGGCATTTAATAGAGGGCGAGCGACCAAAACGGGGCGATATAGTTATCTTTTATGTTCCAACAAACAAAACTCAGCACTTTGTAAAGCGATGTGTAGCAGTTGGTGGCGACGAAATTCTATACTACGATAAGCATCTTCTTATCCACTTCCACGAAGGCGATGCCTATATAAAACAAAACTATCCAGCTAATAAAATAGTAAAAGCTATGGGTAAACTCTGGGTAGATAACCCTTATAAAGAGAAGTTCCCAGGAATCCAGTACAATCCAGAATACAATGGCAATAGCTTCTTACTGATGCTCTTTAATAGCCAAGAGGGAAGAGTCGATATGGAGCCAATTTATGTAGAAGACTTAAATGCCCCAATACCAAACTTTGGCAGAACCCCAATAAATGCCTTCTATAAAAAAGTTGCACCAGACCACTTCTATATGATAGGCGACAACAGAGATAACTCAGACGATAGCCGTTTTTGGGGCTCAGTACCATACTCTTTAATAATCGGAAAGCCTTGGTTTACCTACTTTAGTCTCGAATACCGAAGCTACGAGCGAGTAGCAAAAGGTATAGGTGGCGGTAGGGATTGGCAAACGCTTAAAAGAGTGTGTGGCGATACAGAGCTCCTCTCAAAAGAGTGCGAGGCAAAGTGGAACAAATACCGCTTTACAATCCGCTGGAATAGGGTCTTTAGAGACATCGATACAATGCAATACGAGAAACCACAATGATGATGACACAAGAAGAGATAATTAAAATAGTAGCATCCATCTTCGCCCTTGCAATCGCAATTATCGGGCACGAGATAATGCACGGCTACATCGCCTACAGATATGGCGACGATACAGCCAAAAGAGCAGGCAGACTAAGTATTAATCCAATTGTGCATGTAGATCCGGTTGGTACTATTCTTATACCGGCAATTCTCTACTTTACTCATACACCATTTCTCTTTGGTTGGGCTAAACCGGTACCGGTAAATATAAATAGAGTAATCCACAATGGCGGCTACAATGGTGCCATAGCGGTTGCACTAGCAGGCGTTACATTCAACTTTATACTAGCAGCACTCTTAGCAGCAATTTTGCCACTCTTTGTAGAGCCAGAGTCATACACTGCCCTCTTCTTTGGTTACTTTATTGTACAAGGCATTATTATTAATGTAGTGCTTGGTGTCTTTAACCTCTGGCCAATTCCACCACTCGATGGCTCACAAGTGGTGCTCTACCTAGCACAAAAACTAAGATGGCACTCACTCGCCGAGGCTTATGAAAAGATCTACCCATACGGTATGTTTATTCTCTTTGGAATACTCTTTATACCGCAACTCTCATCAATACTTTTTGTACCAGCAAGCTGGATACTCAAGATATTACTCTAAAAGCTAAAATAAGGAGAAGTAAAAAATGAAATTCTATATAGCAACAGACCACGCAGGAATTAGATACAAAGAGTTCGTAAAAGAACTCCTAGAGTCAAAAGGAATCGAAGTAGAAGACCTAGGCCCATACACTCCAGACCGTGTAGACTACCCAGACTACGCCAAAAAGTGTGCCGAAGCAGTTAGAGAAGACGCAGGAAGCTTTGGTATCTTAATCTGCGGTACAGGAATCGGAATGTCCATAGCAGCCAACAAAGTAAAAGGCATACGAGCAGCCCTGTGCCACGACGCATACACAGCCGAAATGGCAAGAGCCCACAACAACGCACAAATCTTATGCTTTGGCGAAAGAGTATTAGGACAAGGCGTAGTAGAGAGCGTAATCGATGCATTCATCAACACCCAACCAGAAGAAGGCCGCCACGCAGAGAGAGTTGCAAAGATTATGCAAATAGACGAGGCAAACAATTAAACCTCTACAATAGAAGAGATTAGTAAAATCTTTCTATTGTTTCTTCTTTTGTAGAAAAACTAATTGCCATTTTAATAGTAGTATATTTCACTTGAAAAGGCATAATAAATCAAAATATCCATTAATAACCATATAGCCTCATAAAATTGGAAATAAGTAATAGTTGTACGATAGAAAAAAGTTCAATTATTCAATAAAACGACATCATTTAGCACAATTTAACCAACCTCAGGACATTTACAATGTTCCTTCAATTTGCAAATATCGAGCAAAATTCGCTATGATGTTCCTACAATAATTAGTTATCCTATGGAGGAAGTTTGACAAAAATATCAGGTGTATCAGAAAGAGATATTGATTTACTATTGCTTGAAGAATTTATGTCATCTAAAAAATTCCAAAGATTATTTCTACAAAAAAGTAAATTTAGTAAGTTAAATCTAACTTACATTGAAGCTCAACGGTCAGTTACTGATTCAGCAGGTGAATCAGATTTAGAAGTTAGTTTTAAAGATGAAAATAATCAAATATTTCTCTTAATGCTAGAAAATAAAGTTAATGCAAATTTTCAAAAATATCAACTTGAAAGATACATACAAAGAGGTATAAATTATATTAAAAACAATAAAATCAAAGATTTTGAAACCGTTTTAGTTGCACCTAAAAATTTTCATAATAATGAAACAAAAGGATTTAGTTTCAGAGTGAATTATGAAGATATTGTTGATTATTTTATCAATAACATAGATTTAGGATTAAGAAGTAAATATAAAATTTTACTATTAAATTCAGCCATTAAAAAAAGTACATCAGGCTATCAAATGGAAGCTGATGCTTCTGTTACAAATTTTTGGAAAGATTATTGGAAATTATCATTAAAATATGCTAAAGAACTTTATATGGATAAACCAACAGCTAAACCAGCTTCATCAAGTTTTATATATTTCAAAAATTCAAGCTTGCCTAAAGAAGTAGATTTAATACATAAATTAACTCATGGTTATTTTGATCTACAATTTAAGAATATGGGCAATAAGTTAGATATCATGAGAAAGAAATATGCAAACTTTCTTAATAATAATATGAATATTGTTAAAACTGGAAAATCTGCTTCAATCAGAGTTGAAGTTCCAAAATTATCATTAACTGATAGTCTAGAAAGTCAAAAAGAAAAAGTTTTAATTTGTCTTAGAGAGGGAACAAAACTATTAGAATGGTTCAATTCAATAGATAGCAAATTTAGCTAATAAATAATCTACCTACCTTGTTCAATTGTCCTCAATTGGAACGCATACTATAATCACAATAAGCCGAAATATGCCTAACTTCGACACGATTAAGGCTACAGAAATTTCCAAAACTCTTTAGAAATATTGATTTTGTATTTTATTTGGGATATAATATAAAAAAGTGAAAGAGGTTAGTATTATGAGTAAAACACAAACAACAATCAGGGTTGATGAAGAAAACTATCTAAAAGCAAGAGAGATTTTGAGTCAAATTGGGCTCAATTACTCGCAGGCGATAAGTATTTTTAATAGTATGATAGTTTTAAATAAAGGCTTACCGTTTGAGTTAAAAATTCCAAATAAACAGACAGAACAAGCTCTTCATGAGCTAGAAGTAAGAGATGGAAAAACTTTTGATAATGTAGATAAACTTTTTGCTGATTTGGACTCTTAGTAAATGTACAAGATTTTTCGAACCTCTTCTTTTAAAAAAGATTACAAAAAGTTAAATCCTAAAGAGAAAGAGCTACTTAAAACTGTAATAACAAAATTAGCAAATGGGGAAGAGATAGAGGATAGGTATAAAGACCATACTTTAATAGGGAACTATTTAGGTTGTAGAGAGTGCCATATTAAACCTGATTTACTTTTGATATATAGAATCAATGATGATATATTAGAGTTAGCATTAGTTAGAGTTGGTAGTCATTCTAAACTTTTTTAACCCAAAAAAACTTATTTAGAAAAAATTACTAATTTGGCTAGTTGTACGATTAGAGCCATATAGGCTCTCTACCCTCTCTTGCTTACCTCTTTGCATAGAGATACGAAATATTTTGCATTCTCTACTGGTACATCTGGTAAGATGCCATGTCCTAGGTTGAAGATGTGGCGACCATCTTTCATGGTTTCGGCTATTGATGTTACGCACTCTTTTATTGCCTCTTTGAAATAGAGTCTGCATGGTTCCATATTGCCTTGGAGGGCATATTTGTCTCCTAGTTTCTCTTTTGCTAGTGCCATTGGGGTTGACCAATCTACGCCAAATACATCGAAGTTACCATATACTAAGCCTTGCTCTACAAATGAAGCTACACCTTTAGGGAACATAATTATTGGACTATTTGGATATTTCGACTTTAAGTAATCTGCTATCTCTACCATATATTTCCATGAGAACTCGTCATATTTGCTTGGCTCGATTGCTGCTGCCCAGCTATCGAAGATTTGTACTACATACCTCGTTCCAATTGTCCCTCAATTGGAATGCATACTATAATCTGAATAAGCCAAAAATATGAGCATCTATCGAAACGATTAGAAATAGTACAAAAAATTTATGAGCTAAAAATTAGACTGAGTAAAATAGCTTATTTATCAAGTCCACCGTTACCCTCTTCTACTTATTAAACAAACTTTCTTCAAATATTGACAATATGAATATTTTTGAATATAATATAAACAATATGAATTTAAGGAGCTTTCTTATGAAAACTGTAACAATGAGAGTTGATGATGCAATCTATCAAATGATTAAAAGAGCAGCTGATGGGGAGAGAAGAAACATCTCTAACTTTATTGAGTATGCAACACTACAATATTTAACTTCGTCTCAATATGTTAGCGATAGTGAGATGAATGATATACTAAACGATAAAGAGTTAGTTAAGCACTTAGAAATTGGTTTAAAAGAAGCTAAAAGCGGAGATTACGATATTGTATGATTTTAAAATAGCTGAAACAAAAAATTTTCAAAAAATCAAACAGCAAATCGATAAAAAACTTTACGATAAAATCGTTAATATAGTATACCCTCAACTGAGGTCAAACCCATATTTTGGTACAAATATAAAAAAACTAAAAGGTAAATTTGAAGGTTACTACAGATATAGAATCGGAAACTATAGGCTTTTTTACCTTATTCAAGATAACAAAATTTTGATTGTAGTAACAGATTTTAGACATAGACAGTACTCGTATGGTTAAGATTTTACAAAGAGTCATTCTTAAACAATATTATAGCAAATCAGTTTTTTTTGATATAATATTAAAAATCCAGAAAGGACTCAGTATTTTGCCAACTTTATTAAATAAAAATGGTTTTAAATTTTTCTTTTATGCAAATGAACACGAGCCTAAACATATACATGTAATGAAAGGCAATGGCTTTGCAAAAGTTGAACTTATCGATTTGAAAGTAGTTCAAAACTACTTAAAACCTAAAGATTTAAAGTTAGCACTTGAAATTATAAAAGAAAACAAAAGCGAATTTGAAAGGATTTGGGATGAATGGTTTAATTAAAGGTAAAGAGGTTCATTTTGATGAAGAGTATCTTCATGTAAAACTTGAAGATGATAGAATAATATCTACACCTATTGAGTGGTACAAGCCACTGAAAGATGCTACTCTATCACAATTAAAAGATTATAAATTTATCTGTTTAAATAGTGGAATCGAATGGGAAGCGTTAGATTATCATTTAAGTATCGAAAGTATGTTAAAAACCTCACTTGAAGAAGTAGCCTAAAAAGAGTATAAATCTTAACACTACACCTCGGTTACTTCCCTTACCGAGACATTCTAAGAATTATGGAATCCTCTACCCTCTCTTGCTTACCTCTTTGCATAGAGATACGAAATATTTTGCATTCTCTACTGGTACATCTGGTAAGATGCCATGTCCTAGGTTGAAGATGTGGCGACCATCTTTCATGGTTTCGGCTATTGATGTTACGCACTCTTTTATAGCCTCTTTAGAGTAGAGTCTGCATGGCTCCATATTGCCTTGGAGGACATATTTGTCTCCTAGTTTCTCTTTTGCTAGTGCCATTGGGGTTGACCAATCTACACCAAATACATCGAAGTTACCATATACTAAACCTCGCTCTACAAATGAAGCTACACCTTTAGGGAACATAATAATTGGAGTATCTGGATATTTAGACTTTAAGTAGTCAGCTATCTCTACCATGTACTTCCATGAGAATTCATCGTATTTGCTTGGCTCGATTGCTGCTGCCCAGCTATCGAAGATTTGTACTACATCGATACCCGACTCTATCTGTTTCTCCATATAGTATTTCAGAACTTGTGTTACCTCGTGCAAAATGTTATGGAGAAGCTCTGGGTTAGAGTACATCATCTTTTTAGAGATATTGTATGTCTTTGTACCCTGCCCCTCTATCATATAGGTAGCTAAAGTCCATGGTGCACCACAGAATCCTATAAGTGCTATCTCGTCATCTCGCTTGTCGAACTCTTCTCTAATAATCTTAATTGTATCATAGACATAAGTAAGTCTCTCTGCCGCCTCTTTGCCTTTAAGTAATCTATCTAAATCCTCTTGAGTTGTAATTGGGTCAGAAAACTTTGGCCCTTCGCCCTTTACAAAGCTTAAATCCATCCCCATCTCATCTGGGATTACCAAAATATCAGAGAATAAAATTGCAGCATCTACACCAACAATATCTACAGGTTGCAAAGTAACCTCTGCTGCCTTTTTTGGATCGTGACAAAGGTCTAAAAAGCTTCCTGCTTCTTCTCTTACTTTCATATACTCTGGGAGGTATCGACCTGCTTGTCTCATCATCCATACAGGTGTATATGGTGTCTCTTTACCTAAACATGCATCTACAAATATTTTACTCAAAATCTTTCCTTTGTATCTATTAATGCTTACCAATTTTTCCTAAAAAATATAAACCTACTGCCAACGCCGTAATCGAAAGTGCAAAATAGAGCATCTCAACTGGTGTATTAAAGTTTGTATGCAAAACCCTTTGAAAAAAGTTTACAACAAGTACCATTACAATTACTTTTGCAATCTTATCTTTTAACTGATCCAAAGAAGCTATTGCTAAAATCTTTCCATGCCCTTCTGCCTCATCTATATGCGAAATAAATAGTTCATAGATACCAAAAGCAAATATAAACATAACTACTGCAATCAGATACAAATCTACTGCACCAATAATGGCAGCAACGATATTTTCATGGAAATTTTCAGGATGCGGATGTGCAAAAATTCCATTATATGTATACACTGCGATATTAGCCACATCATAAGAAGCGACAATAAATAGAATAATTGCCCCTACTAATCCAAAAACAACTGCTAATATAACAATAAATCTACTTCTCCAAATGGCACCCTCAAAAAGAGCCTCTAGTAAACCTATCTCCTCTTTAGATTTAATTTTTTTCTCGTTTACAATATTATCGTGTCCCATATTATACTTCCTCTAACTCTATCCATTTTTGTGCAATTCGAACAGCATTTGTAGCAGCACCGACACGCACTTGGTCTGCAACTACCCACATATGTAAGATATTCTCTTCGAATATATCTTTTCTGATTCTTCCTACATAGGTAATATCTGTATCTGTTGCAACAATTGGCATTGGGTAGAT
>JALVWQ010000008.1 GCA_027034975.1 Campylobacteraceae bacterium | reverse complement strand
CCTTAAGCATTGCACTGCCCATATTCCCCGCACCAACTAAAAGCAGCTTCATAAAAATCCTTTTTTAAATCTATTATACTAACTATTAAAAATTTTTTCCTAAAAGAGGCTATTTAGACTCAAAAATCTTTTTATATTAAGTTAAAAAATTAACACCTGTTTAACAATCATTTATTACAATAAGATAAAAAAGGGAGGAGAAGAGATATGAAAAAAAAGCTCATTTTTATCAGTACAATTACTGTTTTACACCTGCAAGCTCAAACTATTGAACTAAAGGGGGTAAATGTTGTTGCACATTTAAATAGTATTGATATTACCGATATAAGTGGAGAGGAGTTAAAATCTGTTGATTTAGGGGAGGCATTAAGCAATAAAGATCCAAATATCGTTATTAGTAGACGAAGTGCAGTAGCAAACGATATTATTGTGCGTGGCCAAAAAAGAGATAATATTAATGTAATAATTGATGGCGGAAAAATATATGGAGGGTGTCCAAATAGAATGGATCCACCAATCTCTCATATTGTTACAAGTAATATAGACTCTATTAAAGTTATTGAAGGACCATACGATGTAGAAAATTTTGGCACACTCAGTGGAATAGTCAAAGCAACCACAAAAGCTCCTCAAAAAGGTTTTAGCGGCGAAGTAAACTTCAACTATGGCAGTTTTAGTCAAAATAAGGAGTCGTTTACGCTCCAAGGGGGCAACGAAAAGATAAGAGCCCTTTTGACTCTCTCAAGAGAAAACAGCAAGCAGTACAAAGATGGCAATGGCGATCGATTTAATGATCAACTTAAAAAAGCTGCTGCAAAGAAAATGAACCTTTACCAAAACAGATATGAAAATATGGATGCATATGAAAAGTTTTCACTCCTCTCAAAACTCTATATCTATCCAACAAAAGATCAAGAGTTACGACTAAGTTATACTGCTAATAGAAGCAGTAATATTCTCTATCCAAACTCACCAATGGATGCTCTAAAAGACGATAGTGACCTCTATAATATTCAATATAGAATCGATAATTTAGGGGCATACTCCAAAAATTTAAAACTTTTATCCTACTACTCCAAAGTTCGCCACCCAATGAGCACAAAATATAGAAATGCCTCAAAGGGACCTATGGGTGAAGTTGTTAATGATATGCTTAGTAAAATCTATGGCGTAAAAGTCATCAATAGCTTTAATATTGTAAATACAGATATAGAAATTGGATTAGACTATAGCCGCAGAACCTGGGATGGTAACTACTATAAAATGCACAATAAACCATTTGGAGATAGCATAAATAATGCTGTTACAAAAAATAGTGCAATCTTTTTAAAAACAAATAGAACAATTGCAAACCACTCTTTAGAACTTGCACTACGCTATGATCATACAAAAATATCAAATGATGATAATCTCAATAATCCAAAATATAATTCACTCAGTGGCTATATTTACGATAATATTCAATTAACTCCATCTTTTAAACTCTTTGCGGGTGTCGGTATATCTCACAGAGTTCCTGATGGAAGAGAACTCTATTTTAAAACCAAAGGAACTGGTGCCCTCATTGGTACACCCAATCTTAAACAGACCCGTAATATCGAAGCAGACTTAGGAATTAAAAAGAGCTTCGAAAATGGTTACATTGAAGGAAAAATTTTCTATAGTAAATTAGATAACTATATTTACTTCAATAATCAAAGAAAAACGAATAAATTTGTCAATATCGATGCAAAAATATATGGAGTCAAATTAAGTGGTAGTTATATCTTTAACGATAAAATAAATATCGATTATGGAGTAACATACCTCAAAGGAGAAAAAGAGCATCCTCTTCCAAACCAAAGCGATAAAGATCTTGCTGATATCACTCCATTAAGAGGATTACTAACTCTTAATTATCTCCCAAACTATAAAACAAAATTGAGCCTAGAGTTTATAGCACAAAAGAGTTGGAGTAACTTTGATGGAGATAATGGAGAAGTGAGACTCCCAGGATTTGTAACAGCAAATTTCAGATATAAAAGAGTGCTTACAGATAATTTAACACTCACTTTTGGTATAGATAATATATTCAATAAAGCATATCAAAGCTCAAATACATATAATGACTTAACGCTTTTAGCAACAGGAGCAAAAAGAAAAATTGGACTTAATAACCCAGGTAGATATATCTATGCAAATCTCAATTATAAATTTTAAGAGGTGATATGGAGTATTTAAAAGAGTTCATTGATTACGGTATTATAGGCGCTTTACTACTCATGAGTATCGTCGCAGTAGCCCTCTTTTTAGAGAGAGTTTTCTATTTTAGAAAGGTAGATATCTCTGCCTTTAAAAGCAAAGAGTTACTAGAAAACCGCTTAAGCAGTAATCTAACTACAATCGCAACTATCGCTTCGAATGCTCCCTATATTGGTTTGCTTGGAACAGTTTTAGCTATCATGCAAACCTTTATTACTATGGCTCAAAGTAATTTAGCAGCAACAAAAATTATGGAATCGCTTGCTCTTGCTTTAAAAACTACCGCCGCTGGACTTATTGTTGCAATTATTGCTTCGGTACTTTACAATATCTTAGTTAGAAAAATAGAAACAAAGCTGGCAGAGTATGGCTCTTAAAAAGTTTGACTCTTTAAATGTTATCCCTCTTGTTGATATTATGTTAGTTCTCTTGGCAATTGTACTAACCACTGCTACATTAGTCGAAAAAAAACTTATACCGGTTGATCTGCCAAAAGCAATGAGTGCAAAAGAGTATATAGAGCACAAGAGTATCGCAATTTCAATCAATAAAGAGGGAAAAATATATATAGAAAACAAAGAGACGACATTGAATGATTTTAAGACTCAAATAAAAAGCTTCGATAAAAATAGCACTTTTTTAATAAATTGCGACGCAAATGCCTCATTTAAGAGCTTTGTAGAAGTTTTAGACACCCTAAAATCAAACAGTTTTAACAACATATCAATAGCAACAAAAGAAGATGAGTAGAGCCTTTTTTCTTTCAATTCTGCTACATACCTTAGCCATTGCTATAATGCTCTCTTTTTTGAATCAGATACATATTGC
This sequence comes from Campylobacteraceae bacterium, assembly GCA_027034975.1. Classification (GTDB taxonomy): domain Bacteria; phylum Campylobacterota; class Campylobacteria; order Campylobacterales; family Sulfurovaceae; genus JAADEQ01. Next base: position 1,048 of record JALVWQ010000008.1, on the reverse strand, counting down.
TTCCAATAATCAAGTAAAAAAAATCTCCCTAAAGCGTGTAAAGATTAAAGCAAAGAGCAAAAAGAAAGCCCAAAGTAAGAAGGAAGCTAAAAGCAAGCCCAAAGCCCAAAACCCAAAGCCTAAAGCCAATATTATAACTAAAAATGAGGAGAAACAAAAAGCCAAAAGCCAAAAAGAAGCGAAGAGCCAGAAGCTAAAAGCCAAAAACCTAAAGCCTAAAGCGAAAAGAAGTGAAACTTTAATCTCACCTAAAAAGATTAAAAGCTTTAAGCACAAAACTAAAAATGAAGCTAAGAGAGAAAAAAAGCTAAAAGCTAAAAGCAAGAGAAAAGCTAAGAGCCATGAGCTAAAAACCATGAGCAAAAAGAAGCTAAAAACTAAAAGCTTTAAGCACAAAGCCAAAAGCGATAAACCAAAAGCTAAAAGTTTTAAACACACTGTTAAAAGCAGTAATCGAAAAACCAGAAAGCAAACTCAAATTATCAGTAACCAATTACCAGTAACCAATAACCAGTCACAAACAACTAATTACAAACCACAAACCACAACTTCACCTAACATTAAAGCCCAAATTTATCAGGCAATAAACAGTGCAAAAATCTATCCTCGTCTTGCTAAAAAAATGGGACTCCAAGGAAGCGTTAATACCTGCTTCACACTCAATCCCAGTGGATTAGTTAGCAATATAACAACAAGCGGTGCACACGCAATTTTACAAAGAGGAGCAAGAGAGACTATCCATAGGGCAAAATATGCTTTCCCTCACCTTCAAAAGAGTCTACACCTTTGTGTAGATATTCATTATCTATTGCAATAATCCAATTCTGCTCTTTATTTGACGAAGAAAAATTTTAGGAAGGGGCTGTTACTCTTAGCTCTTCGCCAAATAAAAGGCAGTAAAACTGCCTTTAAGCTCTATTTTCCGCTTAAATAGAGCCCTACAGCCTGAAGTGGTTTTCCTTTTAAATCACCACAACTGTTATTGGCTTTAATATAGGCTTTTGCCTCTGCCGCACTCTTAAATTTCTCGCTAATTGCTTTACACTTC
>JALVWQ010000007.1 GCA_027034975.1 Campylobacteraceae bacterium | reverse complement strand
AAAAGACAGTGACTTAAGCCCTACATTCGAAACAAGTGTTGGTAAAACAGTTGACACAGAGCTTATTAGTGATGAGAAAGATTGGACTTGGGATGGTGGTATCTTTAAACCTGCATGTATCGGTGATTATGTATGGAAAGATACAAATGCAAATGGTATCCAAGAAGAGGGTGAACTACCATTAGTAGGTGTTCATACAGAGCTACACTATGCAGATGGAAGTGATGTGACAGATATAACAGGAGCATTAGTAGAGCCACAAGATACAGATGAGAATGGTTCATACCACTACTGTAACTTGATTCCTGGAGATTATGTAGTGACATTTACTGCTGATCCAGATGAGAATGGGGCACCATTTATCACTACAGTTGAAAATGTAGGAGATGATGCAAACGATAGTGATGTCCCAGGATTAGTAGAAGGTGGAGGAACAACTCAGCCTGTTACGCTTCAAAGTGGAGATGATAACACAACAGTTGATGCAGGATTTACGCAAGAGATCTGTTTGGGTGACTATGTATGGTATGATGATAATTTAAATGGTATTCAAGATAAGAATGAGTCAGGTGTAATTGGTGTACCGGTTACACTTCTTGATGGAAGTGGTAAGGTAGCAAAAGATATCTATGGTAACCCAGTCAAGATGACAAAAACGAATAGTAAGGGATACTATAAGTTCTGTCACTTGCCACCAGCAAAAGATTATCAGATTAAGTTTGATATCCCAGAGTCTTATCTACCAACAGTGCAAAACCAAGGTAGTGACTTAAAAGACTCTGATGCAGGTAGAGATGGAGTTATCCATGTAAAACATCCTGTAAGAGATGATATGACAAACGATTTAGGAATCTACTGTGAGTGTGACGATTACGAAGTACACCCAGAAGAGTATAAAAAAGTAAAAGCACCAGCACTGAGCGTGTTTGGTGGAGCGTTAGCAATTCTAGCCATTACTCTAATGGTTGCTAGAAGAAGGGAAGAAGCGTAAGGGCTTCTTTTCTTTAGAAGCTATTGCTAATAGTAGATATGTGCAGTAAGAGCAACTGCACCCTACTTTACTTCAAGCTTTTAGCTTTTAAATTACTTCTCTTTCTATTTGGCTTTTGAGTGCTGTTGTTATTTCGTAGCTGATTGTGTTGAAGTGTTTGGCTACTTGTTGGGCATTATCGAAGATGCAAAGCTCCTCTTTTATTGATTCTACAGAGATAAAATCCATTGATACACGGCCAAGAATTGGCAAGCCATCCCTTAAAATGAGCGGATTTTTGCTACTGCCGCGAAAGAGACCATCGCCATAGCCAACATCGTAAGTAGAGATAATCATATCTTTTGGGGCTCTAAAGTCGCCGCCATAGCCGACTCTTTGCCCTTTTTTGAGCACTCTTGTGGAGCTTCGTTTTGCCCAGAGGCTCAAAATGGGTTTAAGCTCTATCTGTTCAAAAGGGGCAGGGAGCTCATTATAGCCATACATAGCGATGCCTACTCTTGCGATATCTTCGTTAAACTCTCTGCTTCGAAGGAGGCTTGCAGAGTTGTGACTGTGGAAGCGGACTCCTTTGAATCCAGCCTTCCTTACAATATTTTTTACCTCTTCGAAATTAGCTTTTTGCCAAGCAAATTCGCTGCTAAGTTCATCTGCACTACGGTAGTGGGTAAATACCCCATATAGCTTAAGCCCTTTTTGCTTTATAAGCTCTAGTGCTTTTGGTAACTCATGCATTAAGATACCGTTTCTATGCATTTCGGTATCGACTTTGAGCTCTAATTTGGCACCTTTTGGAGCATGTTTGAGGGCTTTTATCTCAGTAATTGCATAGGAGAGTTTTGGATGGAGTGTGGGGGTATCGTTTAGGATGAGCGTATTTTGAAAAAGCGGCGCTATTTTATTTGCCTCTTGGTTATTAATAACAACAGCCTCTTTTATGCCCCACTTGTGCAGAAGCTTTGCCATCAGTTCTATGCCGTGTCCATAGGCATTATCTTTTAAAACAGCTGCAATTTTATTTTTTGAGCCGCTTTTTAGGGCTAATTGGTTAAGATTATGGTATAAATTATTTTGAGAGATTTTAATAGTTGCCATAGTAAATTGTAGCTAAAAAAGGATTAAAATGGGTTGGATGTTTTATACAAAAATTATTGCAGGAGTTATTACGGTAGTGATTTTGTGGCTGCTAATTAAAGAGCTTAAGGCATCAATTAAGCGGGATAAGCGTGGTGAGAGATCAGGAAAGTGTGAGCTCGATTGATGCGACGACTCAAAGCGGAGTGGGAGAGACAAAATGTAGTTTTGATGGCTCTTCCAAATGAGGGCACAGATTGGGTAGATATTGGCTTAGAGGAGTCTGCTGCGGTTTTTCGAAAAATTGCCCAAGCTATTGGTTATTCGCAACTAGTCTACATGCTAGTAGATGATGCCAAAGAGGCAAAAAAGCACTTTTGTTCTACAAATAATATTATCTTTATAGAAGCTGAGTTTAACGATACATGGACACGGGATTATGGGCCTTTGAGTATTGAAGAGAATGGGGTTAGCAGGCTACTAGATTTTAAATTTAACGGCTGGGGCGGTAAGTTTGCGGCTAACTTGGATAACGAGGTGAATCGTTTTTTAAAATCAAAAGGCTTTTTTGGCGGTGCAGAGCTTGAGAGCTACGATATAGAGCTAGAGGGCGGTGCAATAGAGAGCGATGGGCAAGGTACTCTACTTACTACAAAATCATGCCTTTTAAACAAGAATAGAAATGGCGGTTTAAGCCAAAATGATGTAGAAGAGATTTTAGGCAGTAAACTTGGAGCAAAAAGGGTGCTTTGGGTAGAAAATAGTTATTTAGAGGGTGATGATACCGATGGGCATATAGATATGTTAGCCAGGTTTGTAAGTTCTGATACAATAGCTTATATAAAGTGCGAAGATAGTAGCGATAGCCACTATAAAAGTTTGCAAGAGTTGGAAAAAGAGCTAAAGAGCTTTAAACAAGCAAACGGGTCGCCATATAACTTAGTGCCACTGCCATTTACTGAGCCTAAATATTGCGATGAAGAGAGGCTCCCAGCAAGTTATGCTAACTTTTTGATAACCAACAAGGCTTTAGTTTTCCCAACTTATCAGAGTCCAAAAGATAAAGAAGCACTCGAGATTTTTAAAAAGCTCTTTCCAACAAGAGAGGTTATTCCGGTGCCTTGCCTAAAGTTAATAGAGCAAGGGGGGAGTCTGCACTGCTCGACGATACAGATTAGTTTTTAGTGCAAAATGGATTTTACGCTTTTGATAAAATATTGACAAATAGAGTTTACATTTAGGAGAAAAAATGCTAAAAGTAGCACTAATTCAAATGAGCCATAAAGGTTCAAAAGAGGCAATGGTAGCTGATACGGTGACTAAAATTAAAGAGGTGGTTAGTAGTGGAGCCAAGCTTGTTGTTTTGCAAGAACTCCACCAAGGGGAGTATTTTTGTCAGAGTGAGGATACTAAGTTTTTTGAGTATGCTAAGAGTTTTAAGGAAGATGTAGCCTTTTGGGCTGGGGTTTCTAGGGATTTAGATATTGTGCTAGTAACTTCGCTTTTTGAGCAAAGAGCTCCTGGGCTATACAACAATACGGCTGTTGTTTTTGATTGTGGAGAGGTTGCTGGTAAGTATAGAAAGATGCATATTCCTGATGACCCAGGATTTTATGAGAAGTTTTACTTTACTCCAGGCGATTTAGGCTTTGAGCCAATTAATACAAGTGTTGGAAGACTTGGGGTATTGGTTTGCTGGGATCAGTGGTTCCCAGAGGCTGCTAGAGTTATGGCACTAAAGGGAGCTGAAGTTTTAATCTACCCAACTGCAATTGGCTGGTTCGATAGTGATAGCGAAGATGAAAAGGCAAGGCAGCTTGATGCGTGGATTACGGTGCAAAGGGGGCATGCAATTGCAAACGGCTTGCCTGTAATTAGCTGTAATAGATGCGGATTCGAAGCTGATAGCAGCGGCGTAATAGAGGGTATTCGATTTTGGGGGAACTCTTTTATTTGCGGTCCGCAAGGGGAGTTTTTGGCTCGCGCAAACAAAGAGGAGCAAAACTTAGTGGTAGATTTAGATTTAAATAGATGCAAAGAGGTAAGAGATATTTGGCCATTTATGCGTGATAGAAGAGTAGAGTATTATGGCTGTTTGGGCAAAATCTATTGCGATGAGACAGAGTACCTACTCTCCAGCAGTAACAATAAGAAACGGTTGTTAGAATCTGCTAACGAGATAGATGAGTTTTTGAAAAAATAGTAAAATGTTAAAATTAATGTGATATTATCTTTTAAAATCACTTATTTATAGGAGCGAGAATGAGTTTAGAGATTACACCAGTAGTAAAGGGTGAAGCGGTAGTGTTTAAGAATCCAGCTAAAGAGTTTTACGAGGCAGTTGGCGGTGAAGAGGGGATGAAAAAGCTGATGTATAGCTTTTATGATAAGATTTACGAGAGTGATATTGCCCACTTTTTTCCGCAAGATGAGGAGGAGTTTGAGAAGGTTAAAGTGAAAAATTCGAAATTTTTTATACAAATTTGCGGTGGTCCGAAGGTGTATGAAGATGAAGCGAAGGGGATGGAGTTAAATGAGTATATGATTCGGCTTCATGATGACTTTTCGATTAATGAGAAGGCAAGAATTGAGTGGCTTGGAACCATGAGAGAGGCTTTGAATGAATTAGAGGGGGTAGATGAAGAGTTAATAGAGAGTTTTTGGAATTATCTTGATAACTTTTCGAAACTTACTGTAAATACCTTTAGTGACGGAAGTACCTACTATGCAGCATATACTCAGGCAAAAGAGGTGAAGTAAGGATTGCTTGAGTTTCAGGAGGATATCTATAACGGTATAACTGTTAGTAAAACTTCGATTGTGCAAGAGAGTTTTCAAAAAGATTTACGTGAACTTATAGAATATGCTAAGGATGTTGATAAAAATCTTATATGGCTACTTTTAGATTCATGTAATGGGAGTGAAATTTCTATAGCACTTAGTTTAGGGTTTCAGTTCCATAGTTGTAGTGAGAGTGAACTTGTTTTAGTTTTGAAACTTAAAGATCTCTATGTTCCCTTTATGCCAACCCATACAGTCGGAGTCGGCGGGATTGTAATAGTCGATAATAAAATTTTAATGATACAAGAGCGGATTAAGAGTCACCACTCTCTCTATAAGTTCCCTGGAGGAACAGTGGAACATGGTTCTTCATTAGAAGAGTCAGTAATTCGCGAGGTTTATGAAGAGACTGGAATAAAGTGTGAGGTTGAGAAGCTAGTAGCTCTTTTAAATGCCCATCCGTACCGTTTTAATAAAGCAAATAGCTACTACGCTTTTAAACTAAAACCACTTAACTTTGATATAGATATTATAGACACAAATGAAATAGCTTTTGCTCACTGGTACGATTTAGATAGATTTTTTGCAGACGAAAAGATTAGCGATTTTCAAAAAGAGCTTGCACAAAGTGCAATAGATGGCAATGGGCTTAGCAAGGTAGCAAGAGATGATTATTTTGTAAATAAGGAGTTTGTGGAGCTTTATTTATAGAAATTAAAAGTATCTTAAAAAGAGTCCTACCATTAAAGAGAGAGCAATGGTTAGGGTAATTATGAGTATATTTTTTCTTTTTTGAGTTAAAGAGAGTTTTGCTTCTAGAAACTCTGCTATCTTTATAGCAGGAAATGCCATAAAGAGGAGCATAACAATAGAGAAGACGAGGGTTACAACTATATCAATCACTCTTTGACTCCATAATAGTTTTTAACAAAATTGATTTCGTTGGCATCTTTTAGCTCTATACTTTTTGCATTTTTCCCATCTTTTATTATGTAGAGTGTTTTATCCCGTAGCTTTAGATGGCTTTTTCCCCACTCTTTCTCTAAAAACTCATAGCGTTTAAAGAATGCAGCATTTGTTGGCTCCTCTTTAAACTTTTTATCTCCTTTCTTACGAATACGCAAACCACCTAGAGTCTTTTCGATATAGTAGGGAGAGTACTCTTTAACTATCTTGTAGACTCGCATATTTTTAGGTGTAGGTTTGCTAGCAAAGAATGTAGCTAGCCCAACAAAAAGGAACCCTAAAAAGAGGGCAATAGGGATATATTTACTTAATTTACTCATTGAAATCCTTATTTTTTCTTTAAGTATAGAGTGTTTCTATTAAAATAAACTTGATACGAATCAATAGAAAATTTTCTATACTTTGCTACTATTTGTGTAAGGAGGCGAAACGATGAAAGAGTTTTTTATTTTAGAAGGAGCGTATTTAACTTTTGCTGCTATTATTTTAATAGTTACTATATTTATAGCTACGCGACCCTTTATGGGTAAAGGTGTGCTTAAAAAGGCTTTTGTTTCCGTATTTCTCTTTTTAGTATTGGCTATTGGGTTGCACTATTATATTACCAAAAGTCGTATGGCTTCTGTTGCAAAGGCTTTTGAAGAGGGGAAAGAGGTGCTCTGTGAAAATCGTATCTATACGAAGGGTGCTAATTTTGTAACAATCAAAAAAAATGGGGAGTGGAGACTCCGAAACGACTACTTTGTGTCACCAAACTACACACGAAACTTCTTTCTTGCTCGTTGTATTGTAAAGTAAGCACTCTTTAATAGAGGCATCAAATGCATCTAAGTAGCTATTCTTACATAAATATTAATTATTCAAATTAAAATCTATTGATATAAATCAATTAATTTCTTTTTTGAAGCTGTCATAATAATACTGTGCTTAGGGTATGTAAATTCAAAAGGAGGATCGTATGGAGCCACTCTTTATAAGACCTATTTTAGCACCAGGTGAGTTCTTGCCAATATTTATAAGTGCAACTCTTGTGCTTGTTTTTGGTGTTATGTATGCAGGTTCTATCACTTTAGCAAAGATGGGTTACCTTAAAAAGAAGTGGCTCTATATAGCTTACTCTTTTTGGATTCTACAGACACTTAGCCTATACGACTTGGCTATTAGGATACATAGTAATACTTTTACCGTGAAGGTATTGATTGTTACTATGATTGCATATCTTTTTATACCGCATCTCTATTTTCGGTTAATTACCGATATAGATAACCGGTATGAAAAAGATTAATAAAGGTATATAAAAAAGGAGGGAGTATGGCAAAAAGTCATTCTGTATGGACTAGTATCCGTTTTTGGCGCCAATCTGCGGCGTGGGTGACAGGCTTTGCTGTTGTATTGCTGATTTTGCTCACATTTGACACTATGCGACAAATTAAAATGGGTGGTAAAAGAGTACCATCACCAAGTGTAATTAATAATCACATCGATTATAAATACAGTAAAAAAAGAGGACACGAAGTACCGGTAATTGGCGATAAAGAGCCATTCTTTGGTAAACAGTGGAGCGATGAGGAGGCTGCTGCACTTTTACACAAAGGAAAGCTGACTTCTCAAGCAAAAAACTGTATGAACTGTCATACACTGCTTGGAAACGGTGCATATTATGCCCCAGATTTAACAAAAGCATGGCTCGATCCAAAGTGGAAACAGATGATGCCAATGGTTGGGGCAAAAACAAAAGAGGAGGCGATTGCTAAATTCTTACAGCATCCGGAGATGTATCCAACGCATGAACGCCGCATGCCAAATTTAAAAATTACACCAGACGAAGCAAAAGCACTTGTAGCATTCTTAAAACATATGAGTGCAATCGATACAAACGGCTTCCCAAGAGGCTTCTCGAAAGGTGTAAAAGAGTTCGAAGCAGGAGGTACCTATGCTCACTAGTATTAAAAATAATAATCTGCAATTCGAGTCACAGAAGTTAGGTTTAATGTACTTTAGAGTTGCTCTCATTCTCTTTGGTGCCCAGCTATTAATGGGGCTTATTGCAGCAATTCAATTTATGTATCCTGAATTCTTGTATGGATTATTCGATTTTAGTGTTGCAAGAATGGTGCATATTAACGCATTGGTTGTATGGATGCTCTATGCGATGATAGGGGCTGTATACTATATGCTACCAGATGAAACAGGTATCGAAGCTGTAGGTATAGGTTTAGGAAAACTTGCTTTTTGGGTACTAACTGCAGCTGTTACTGTTGTTGTACTTGTCTATATCTTTATTCAAATAGGACCTGGTAAAGAGAGTACAATTTGGTTCATTAATGAAGGCCGTGAATATATTGAAGCCCCAAGATGGGCAGATATCGGTATTGTTGTCGTTGTTTTAATCTTCTACTATAATGTATTTTTTACCTTTATGAAAGGTAAAAAAACAGGAGTAATGACTGTCATGGTAGCAAACTTACTAGCACTAGCTGGTCTCTATTTAGCTGGTATGTTCTTTACAGATAATATCTCTATGGATCAATATTGGTGGTGGTGGGTTATCCACTTATGGGTTGAAGCTACATGGGAAGTATTTGTAGGTACATTAGCTGCATATGCGTTAATTAAAATTATTGATGCAAAACGTGAAATTGTTGAAATGTGGCTATGGATCGAAGTATTAATGCTCTTTGGTTCTGGTATCCTTGGTCTTGGACACCACTACTTCTGGATTGGTACACCTGAATATTGGTGGGAAATTGGAGCATTATTTAGTGCATTAGAGCCAGTTCCTCTCGTAGCTATGTTTGTACATGTCCTCTATGACTGGGGGAAAGAGCAAGGTGCACATGGTGATAGACCTGCAATCAAAAATGGTCCGGCAATGGCATGGATTGTAACAAATGCATTCGGTAACTTCTTAGGTGCTGGTATTTGGGGATTCTTCCATACACTGCCGCAAGTAAATATCTATACTCACGGTACGCAGTTTACTGCAGCACATGGACACTTGGCATTCTTTGGTGCCTACGCTACCATCTTAATTGGTATGATGTATTTAGGAGTACAAGGTGCTTACGGTGTAGAGCGAATGAAGGCAACATTTAAATCTAAAATGGCTATCTTCCTAATAACATTTGGTGTTTTAGGAATGACTGTTGCTCTTACAATTGCAGGGTATGAGCAAGTCTTGGTTGAGAGAGCAGAACTTGGTGGAGGCTGGGATGCATTCTTTACAGCTCAAGCGCTCCCTTGGATGAAACAAGCAATGACTTGGAGAACAATTATGGGTGTAGTTACCTTTATTGGATTTGTATATCTAGTATTGGATCTACTCACAATTGGCAAAGAGTCACAAAAAAATAGTTAAAGGAGGTAAAGATGCTATTTGAACCATTTACAGATGTCTACCCAAGCTTTTGGGGGTGGCTTAATCAGGGTCCTTTGACTCTAACGCTCTTTTTACATACGGTAATTGTTTTACCTATGTTTTGGCTCTATTTTAAAGAGAAAAAGAGATTAGAGCAAGAGAAGTAGTCAAACAGGTGAAGGACAGTTGATATCTGTCCTTTAAAAGTGCTTTGTCCAAAGAGACAAAAATTGTATCTTATTTACTAAAAGAGGAGAAAAAGATGAAGAACAAACTATTAAGTTTAGTGGCTATTAGTGCATTATCTACATTTGCATATGCTGGTACTTCTAATATGGATTTTGCTAAAGTTTACGAAAAAGAGTGTCAAGGGTGTCATGGACCAATCCATCAAGGGGGAGTCGGTAGTGACCTTAGACCAAAAGCACTCAAGAAAAAAGAGCATCAGATGCTAGTTGAAACTATCTTAAATGGTAGAGAAAACACAGCAATGCCAGCTTGGAAAGATAAGTTTAGCAAAGATGATGCAGCTGGAATGGTAGATTGGCTCTTAGATTGGAAAAATACAGTAGAGTTGAAGCTAGATCTGGATAAAGTTAAAGAGACCTATACAAAATTAGCTGATGTTGATGCACTTGCAAAAAAATATCCAGTAGATAAAGATGGTAATCTTAAATATAAGGGAGCAGAGGTTAAGAATGTAAAAGATATTACATTTGCAACTGAAAGAGATGCATCTTTAGTTGATTTTATTGATTCTACAACTGGAAAAGTATTGAGTCGTCATAAAGCAGGTTTTGCGGTGCATGTTACTGTAACTAATAAAGCAAACCCTCGATATGCTTACTCTATTAGCCGCTCAGGCCGACTAACAATGTTTGATATTGGTGCTCCGGGACAGCCGGCAGTTGCTAGTGTTCAAGTTGGACAAGAGTCTCGTGGACTGGCAGTTTCTCCAGATGGAAAATATGTAATGGCAGGAAACTATAATCCTGGTGGAGCAGTTCTTTGTGATGCTCATACATTAGAACCTCTCAAAGCATACGATACAAGTCGTGTAATCAATACTGAAGGTCAAATAGAGCCTAGCCGTGTTGCATATATTGCAGATACTCCATTTGGTCCATACTTCTCATTCGCATTAAAAGATGCTGGTCATGTTTATATTGTAGATTACTCTAAACCAAACTTCCCAATTGTGGGCGATGTTCCAAATATTGGGAAAATCCTGCATGATGCATTCTTAAATGAAAATAAAGGTGAAGATTACGGCCGCTATGTACAAGTTGCATCGCAAGGTAGCGACTTAATGGGTATAGTTGATTTAAAAACAAAAAAACTAGCTGCTAAAGTATTTACCGGTAAAAAATCTAAGCCGCACCCAGGGCAAGGCTCTAGCTGGTTTAACAAAAAGATGGGTAAACAGCTTAATGCAACCCAAAGTATGAACTTTGGTCAAGTGGTTATTTGGGATTCTCCAGGCTGGAAAGTAGTTAAAAAAATCAAAACAGCAGGTGGAGGACTCTTTGTTGGGACAAGTGAACATACACCATATATTTGGTCAGACTGTGTACTTGGTAAACCAGAGAATTATAATAAAGTCTATCTAATTAATAAAGAGACCTTAGAGACTGACAGAATTATCGAAGTTGGTAAGAAAAAAGGAAAACTTATCGATGCGAAGAGCGGTAAAGTGCTTCAAGAGTGGGATGCAACACAACATGAAAAAGTTGCTGTAAACGAAAAAACATTTGGTAAAGAAAAAATCTTACCTATGCCAGATAAAGTGGGTCCTGCAGTAAAAGACCCAGTACAACCAAGATTGCTCCATGCAGAACCAGCTAACCATGGTAAATGGACCATGATTTCAGAGTGGACAACAGGAAGAATCGGAATATATGACTCTAAAACAGGGAAGTTTATTAAATATATCGAAAACTTAACAACTCCTACATTTACATACTCAGTTGAGCATAGACAAAAAGTTCCTGGTGCTTAATAAATCTACTCTCTCCCCTAAGGGGGGGCGAGGGTAATTTATTTATGTTTTTCCTGAAAAAATATAAATAAATTACTAAGGTAGATAGATGAAAATAATCTCTTTTTTACTCCTTTTACTTACTCTGCTTTATCCAAAATATTTAGATAATAAATCGTGCAAAGAGTGTCATGAGATAATCTATAATGAGTTTGAAAGTTCAATGCACTCCAAAAGTTATTTTAGCGATGAGCTTCATAGAAAGGTAGCTAATGCATCAGATCCTAAAAAGTATGAGTGTGCCGTATGCCATATGCCCATGGCAAATAATCTGCAAGATTTAATAAACGGCAAAGCAAGACCCGATAAAAACAATAAAACCCACACAGATGGAGTATCGTGTTACTTTTGCCATACTATTGCTTATGTAAAAAAAGCGCATAAATTTAATATTAATACAATGGCAAAACAAGCCCAAAATTATAAACCAACCCTTTATGGCAGATTAACAGACCCTGACCATAGCGATAAACACTCAAGCATCACAAATCCAATATATGCAAAAGCAGTCTGTATGGGATGCCACTCTCATAAATTAAATGATCATAATGTAACAATTTTTAGAGCAATGAAAAACAACCAAAACTCCCTAGAGTGCATAAAATGCCACATGCCAGAACTCCCAGGCGGTGCGGAAAAGATGGACAGAAGATCCAGAGGACACCACGCAAGCCATAAATTTTTAGGAATACACGATAAAGAGTTTCGAAAAAAAGGAGTTGCTATTCATGCAACAAGAGAAGGAGAAAAATTAAAAATAACTCTCATCAATAAAATGGCACACCCCCTTATTATCCAACCAGCCCGTGCAAAATTTTTAAAAATCACTCTAACAAGAAGAGGAAAAACTATCTGGAGCAATTATAAAAAGGATCCAAGCGAAGATTCACAAAGCTATTTTGCCTATAGTTTCCAAAAAGATGGTAAAAAAGTTATTATTCCATCAAAAGCAACTTATGGAAGTGTCCACAACTTAGAAGCAAAAGAAGAAAAAACACTTCTTTACTCACTTCCAAAATTACAAAAAGGAGATAAGATAAAAATATCTCTCTTTGTTCAGTTTGCAAAAAGCGATTGTGCAAAAGCAATAACATTAAAAGAGAAAAAACTCTTAGAACCTCAGCTTATAAAGAGTGTTACAATAGAAGCCGATTAAGCCATTCCTCCATGAATTTGATAAATATCAACACGAATACTATTTAACTTTTAGTATAATAACTTAAGTACAACAAAATAGTCTATTCACACTCACATAAAGGATTAAAATGAAATTTCTACTTACTTTTCCGCTTCTTTTATCTACACTTATTACTACTCAATTAACAGCAAAAGAGAAGTATTTCGTTGTAGAGCGCGAGTCGCAATCTGTAGCAGTTATCGAAGATGGTTTAGCAAAAAGACATATGGAAAAAATGCATAATATGAACCATGGGGTTATTAAATTTTATAAAAACGATGGTTATTTAATTAGCCGTGATGGGTATGTTGTAAAGTTCGATCCAAAAACAGAGAAGAAGTTAGCCGAGTATAAAACTAGCAAATCGGCAATTGGCTTTGTAATTGGCAAAAACTATGTAGCCGTTGCAAATTATGACGATAAGAGTGTCGATATTTTAGATAGAGACTTAAAGCCGCTTCAGAAAATCAAAACTGGCTCTAAAAATGTCGGTATTAAAATCTATAAAGATAAATTGATTTTTGCTCAGATGGATAACGATAAAGTGAGTATCTATAAAGATGTAAACCATGGCAAAGGCAAACCAAAATTTGAGCTAGAAAAAGAGTTTAAAGTTGGCAAAATGCCGTTTGATGCTATGATACAAGGTAAAACTTATATTGTAGGCTTCTTTTTAACAAAGGGGTTTGGTGTTGTTAATTTAGACAATATGAGCTATAAGCTTATCCCAGTTACCGGCGATGGCAATAAACCGGTGTTAAAAATACCGCATTTTGGTTTTTGGTCGCTTAGCCGCGATAAAACTTTTATTCCTGCCGTTGGCGATAATAAGGTAATGGTGTACGATAAAAATTTTAAATTTTTAAAAAATATTGAAGTAAAAGGTTTACCAGTATTTACATCTCTAAGTCCAGACCAAAAATATATTGCTGTTACATTTAGCGGAAAAGATTTCCCTTATATCCAAATTATCGATACAAATTCTCTAAAGGTTATTAAGACATTCCACTTTAAAGGAAAGGTGCTGCATATTAGATGGTCAAAAGAGTATCCAAACCTTTATGTATCTGTAAATGGTGCAAACGAAGTTGATGTAATTAATACAAAAGATTGGTTTATAGAGCGAGAGATTTACCAGGTAAAAAAACCTTCAGGTATTTTTCTCTACAATAGTGATAATAACAGCAGCAAATGAAAAGAATTGCCATTTTGCTGCTGACTATTTTACTCTATTCTCACAAACTCAGCTGGCATGGTAATTACGAAAAAGCTTTAGCATTAGCAAAAAAAGAGCATAAAAAGTTGCTTGTCTTAATTGTAAAAAGAGACACTCCCTATGCAAAGGTTATTAAAAGTATAAACAGAGTAAAAGGAGTAAGTGAACACTATATTCCCTTTATAGGGTTTTTTGATACAAATTACCCAATAGAGCTCTACTATACAACAAAGTTTCCAACACTTTTTTTCGTAGATCCAAAAAATGAAACTTTTATAAGAGAACCCCTTTATGGCAAAAAGATTTTTCAAAAACTCTCTCTTGTTTTAAGTCAATAGAAAATACTGAAATATATGTTATATTTATAAGAAAGAAATCCTAAAGGATATGTATGAAAAAAATCGCTCTATTTTTAATACCCATAGCTATCTTTGCAACTGATGGAAAAAAGGTCTTTGAAACATACTGCTGGGGGTGTCACCACCAAACAGCTGTCGCTTTTGGACCTCCTTTTTCTCAAATTGCAAGCAAAAGGAGTGCAAATGAGATACGCGCAATGATAAGCGACCCAAAAAGTGTCTCTAAAGTTTTTGGATACAAACGCAATGCAATGCCAAGTTTTAAACTCAAAGAGGATGAGTTGCAAGCCATTACACAATACATCTTAAGCTATAAACCAAAAGATACAAACGCAACAGATAGCAATACGACAGGAGCAAAATAATGTTTCGTCTAAGCAACTTACTCAAATCAGTAGTAGAGGAGCAGCCAAGCAGAGTGCTCAACGGTGCAATCGCTATCTGGAACTTTACCAATAGATGCAACCTCTCTTGCCTTCATTGCTACTCAAAAGCAACACTTGACTCAAAAGACACCCTTACAACAGAGGATATATTAAATACATTGCCAAAACTTAAAGCCAATGGAATAAAATTTCTTATCTTTAGTGGCGGCGAACCGCTTACACGCAAAGATATATACGATATTGCTGCAGCTTGCAAGGAACTTGGAATTATAACCTACCTCTCTACAAATGGGCTCTATGTAAAAAGGAGCAATGCCCAAAAGATTCTTGAGACTTTTAACTATGTGGGCATTAGTATCGATGGCTCTCCTGTGACTCACGATAAATTTAGGGGGCTTAAGGGGGCTTTTGAGGAGTCGATGAAGTCAGTTCGTCTGCTGAATAGTTATGGTATAAGCAAAGTAGGGATTCGCTTTACAATAACCAAAGAGACGCTGCCAGATTTAGAGTTTATCTTTGATTTAGCCGAAAAAGAAAATATCCCTAAAATATATATTTCACACTTGGTTTATAGCGGGCGAGGACTCGATAATCTAAAGATAGATATTAGTAAAGAGCAAAGAAGAAAAGCAGTTGCATTTATCATCGATAAAGCTTTTGAATACTATAACGAGGGCAGAGATATCGAAATAGTCACAGGAAATATGGAGATGGATGCCATTGTTTTTTTAGATAAATTTAAACAGATTTATCCAGAGTATGCTAGCGAGATGGAGAGACGGCTTAAAGCTTGGGGTGGCAATAGTGCAGCGAGAAAATTGCTTAATATTGATAGTGAGGGGAATGTGAAGCCAGATCCCTTCTTTCCGTACACTATTGGGAATATTCTTAAAGAAGATTTCAGTACCATATGGCAGGTAGAAACAGAGTTGCTTACAAAACTGCGAGAACATCCACGAAAATTGGGTGGAAGATGCGAGAATTGCCAATATTTAGATATATGCAATGGCGGAAGCCGTAGCCGTGCATGGGCAATCTACGGCGACCTTTGGGCAGAAGACCCATCGTGTTACTTAAGCGACAAAAAAATAAAGGGTTAAAATGGGGAAAGTCTACTTAACAGGTGCAGGGCCAGGCGATATTGAGCTATTAACACTAAAGGCATTAAAAGTGATCAAAAGAGCAGATGTAATAGTCTATGATCGTCTAGCAAATCCAGAAATCTTAAAAGAAGCAAAAGATGGATGTGAATTTGTCTATGTTGGTAAAGCTGATTCGCACCACTCTTTGCCACAAGATGAGATTAACGAACTCCTATACCAATTGGCACAAAAGCACGAAGTTGTAGTTCGTCTTAAAGGTGGCGATCCGCTTGTCTTTGGGCGAGGTGGCGAAGAGGCATTGTATCTTAAAGAACGAGGAGTCAAATTTGAGTTTATTCCAGGCATTACCTCGGCAATTGCAGTACCGGAGTATGCAGGCATTCCAGTAACCCATAGAGGAATTACAGTCTCTTTTAGGGTGGTAACAGGACACGAAGCTCCCTATAAAAAGAGATCACAAATTCCTTGGGAGAACTTTAAAACAGACGATACAATAGTCTTTTTAATGGGGCTACACAATTTAGATAAGATTACCAAGAAGCTTATTGAGGTTGGCAAACCTAAAGATTTTCCAATAGCAGTTATTAGCAAAGGTACTACACCTGAAGAGAAGACAGTTATTGGAACCCTTGAAGATATCTATGAGAGAGCAAAAGATTTGCCAACTCCAGCTCTTATTGTAGTAGGAGAGGTTGTTAAATTGCATGAAGAGTTAAATTGGTTTGAAAGGTAGTTGTTAACTTGTGCTTTAAAATACTACTCTTGTACTGTTTAGAGCTTGAAAATATTAACCCTATTTATAAAAATGTAGCTGTATTACCGAAGTAAAACAATACATAGTATCTATTTAAACTTCTCTCTAAAATAGCTGCTTACAAGCTCTTCGAAATATGCCATCCGCTCTTTACCTTTGGGTAGTTTTGTGCGAAGATTTTTAAGTTCAGATAGAAACTCTTCGACCCCTTGGGGGATAATTGCTTCGAAGTATCGCCGCAGGTGCTTTGCAAAGGCTGGAGAAGCACCACTTGTAGAGAAAGCAATTGTAAGATCGCCCCGTTTAATGTAGGAGGGGAAGATAAAGTCACAGTAATCAGTATTATCGACACTATTGACTAAGATATGGTGACTGCGACTCTCTTCGAAGATCTCTTTTTGTAATGCTAAGCTATCGGTAGCAACGATGACGATATCGAAACCTTTAATATCGCCTTTATGGTAGGGGCGTTGGTAAAGGGTAAGGCAGTGCTCCTTAATGATCTGCTGCGAAGTGCTATTTAGCTCTTTTGCAATTACGGTAATCTCTTTGGTAAACTCTACTAACTTCTCTAATTTTTCGCTTGCAATATTGCCGCCACCGACAACAAGAATCTTTTTATCTCTAAAGTCGATTAACATCGGAAAGTATGCCATAGAAAACTCTTTTTTACTCTATTTTACCAAATATTCGTAAATTTGGCTTGATACTAATCAAGATATACTCTTCTCTGATTGTGTATACTTAAATGAGAGTTTAGGGTTTTGACATATCAGATATTATTAGTTGAAGGGTATTTATGAAGAAAGAGGAGTTGGCAAATGAGTTACTCTATAGGATGCAGAGTTCTTTTCCGTTAGTGGAGCGACCATTTTTGGAGTTGGCGAAGCAGTTAAATGTGAGCGAAGATGAGGTGCTAAAGCTTGTGAAATCGCTGAAAGAGAGCGGTACTATCCGCCAGACATCGGCAATTTTCGATACAAAACGCCTTGGGTATAAGAGTTCGCTAGTTGCTTTTAGGGTAGCAAGCGATAAGATAGAGGATGCCGCAGCAGTTATTAACGCCCATCCGGGGGTGAGCCACAACTATCTAAGAGATCACGACTTTAATATCTGGTTTACGATGGCTGTAGCCCCTGATTCAAAGCTTGGTTTAGAGCGGACAGTTGCAATCTTAAAAGAGCAAAGCGGTGCAAAAGAGAGTATAATTTTGCCAACTTTGAAGCTCTTTAAAATTGCTGTAAAGATGGATACCACTGGCAAAAGGGCAAAGCGAGAGCAGGTTAAAAGAACAAAGCATAGAGCAATAGAGATTACCAAGCAGCATAAAGCGGCAATAATGGAACTGCAAAAAGATATAGATATTGTTAAAGAGCCCTTTAAAGCAGCAACACAGAAGCTTGGAATAAGCTATGATGAGTATTTTGCATTAGCAAATGAGCTTAAAGAGGCAGGGGTGATGCGTCGCTTTGCTACCATTTTACGCCATAGAAAGGCTGGCTTTAACGCAAATGCGATGAGTGTGTGGGAGGCTCCAGAGGAGAGAGCCGAAGAGATTGGTAAGAAGCTCGCCTCTTTTAGTGCTGTAAGCCACTGCTATTTAAGACCAAGCTTCCCAAATTGGAAGTACAATCTTTTTGCGATGGTACATGCCAAAACGCACGAAGAGAGTGATGC
>JALVWQ010000006.1 GCA_027034975.1 Campylobacteraceae bacterium | reverse complement strand
AGTGTAGTCAAGAGCTTTACAAGTACGACTTTTTCCCAGCTCAGCTTAATTCAAGCGACTTTCCGCTTAAAATTTGGAAGCGGCTCTTTAACAAAGTTGTAAATCAAGATGTAAACTTTGGTGCCTATCCAGATGCAAAAGGAGAGTTAGCTTTAAGAGAGCAAATTGCTCTATATCTGCAAAATTCTCGTGGGGTAAATGCTGATGCCAACAGGGTAATTATTACCCATGGGTTTGCCGATAGTATGGAGCTTATAGCAAAACTTTTAAAGCAAAAATATAACTCTTTTGCTATAGAGTCGCCGGGCTATCATTTGGCAAGAAGAGTCTTTGCAAATTATAACTATAAAGTTACTGATATAACTGTAAATCAAGATGGTTTAGATATTGACAAATTAGCAAATAGTGGGGGCGAAATTGTCTATATAACGCCTAGCCACCAGTACCCTACAGGTGTTGTTATGCCAGTTTCTAAGAGGCTGAAACTGCTTGAATTTATAAATAAAATTGCTGGTGTCATTATAGAAGATGACTACGATAGCGAACTAGCATACTACAACCGTCCAATACCAAGCTTGCAGGGGCTTGATAGTAACAATAGAGTAATCTACTTAGGCACATTTGCAAAAGCACTTAGCCCAGCAATTAGAGTAGGCTATATGGTTGTGCCAAATTGGTTTTTGGATGAGTTTAGTAAAAGTTACGATGCCCACTTTGCAAGAGTAAGTGTTGCCACGCAACTAACACTTGCAAAATTTATAGAAGATGGACACTTCGAGAGGCATATACGAAAAGTTAGAACTATCAACAAAAAGAAGCACAAGACAATGCTAAGTGCCATTAAAAAACATTTAAATAATTATAAGATAGTAGCACAAGGGGCTGGTTTAGCAATACTAATTACTCCAACAAAGCCTTTTGATTATGAAAAACTACAAGAGCTTGCAGTTGCAAATAGTTTAAAAATTTACCTAACACAAAATGTAACAAACAGTGATTTTAAAGCTGTAAGATTAGGTTTTGGAGGGTTTAGCTTGGATGATATAGAAAATGCAATTTATGAATTTAGTAAAATTTGGGAGTTGTCATTTTGTGATGAAGCTTAAAAGTGCAACCTTTCCACCAAAAGGTTGCTAAGTGTATCTTAAACGCTTAAAAGAATCATAGCAAGCATATAAGCTTGTGTTCTTTTAATCATATCTGATATTTTAGAAGCAAAATTTTGCAAGCTCTCTCCTTTAGAAATAGTCGATACAATGAATATTATAGCTATTAATATAGTAATTATATATTGACCAAAATCAAGTTTTTATATTAAAATAGAAAGTGCCCCATTATATGGAAATGAATAATTTTAAATATTTTTATTGGTGTTTCAAAATTACCATATTTAGGTTAGATTATCCCAAATCTTGCATAAGAAGGTGCATCAGATGTGTTGGTGCTTGGTAGCAGGGGTGCTGGAGGAAAACGCAGGCACACCCGGAGGGTGCGTCGAGGCTTTACTCCTGTGTTTGTGCTGCTAATGACCAATACAGATAATGTATCGGCTAATGCAAATTTTGGGATTATATTAAAGGCACCGACCATTTGCGATAAAAGGCAACTATTCGTAAAGTTACCCCAAGAGTAAAGACTATGAGTAGAGTAAAAAAGTTTATAAAATTTAGTAAATTTAGCAGATATATAAGCAGTCCTACAAGCAAAGCCACGGTACCGTAAAAGCCAGTTTTAAAGACAAATGGGACTTCGTTTATTATAACATCTCTTGTAATACCACCACCAACTGCTGTAATAAAGCTAAGAGCCATTATGCCTGTTAAGTTGTAGCCAACGCTTATTGCCACCAAGGCTCCAGAGATAGAAAAAGAGACCAAGCCAATAGAGTCGCTTATTATAAATAGGGCTCGGTTTTCTAGGTTAGCTTTTTTGTGGATTTTAGAGATTATCATGGCTATCATTAGAGTAATAACTATTGCCCCTGGGGCTGTGTGGGTAAAGGTGTAGGGTGTTTTATTTGCTATTACATCGCGTATTAAGCCGCCTCCAAAGGCTGTGAGGAATGTGCTAATTAGAATGCCAAGCAGGTCGAGTCTGTTGCGAACTCCAACCAAAAAGCCACTTATAACAAAGGCGATAATTCCAATATATTCTGCAATTTCAAACATACTATTTTTCTATATCCGGAAAGTTTGCAACCATCTGGCTGTAGCTTTTGCAATTTTTAAGAGTATCTACAACTACATCGAGAGGCTCAGCTCGATTATCTAGTAAGTCATACTCGTTTTTGCCAACTTCAAATGCTAGTTTTTCAATTGGAGGGGTAAACTGAGCATCTACGCCCTCTTTGTTGCCTCTTGCATCTACTCTGTACCAACCATACTCTTTTAGATGTATCCAATTTAAGCCATGCAGACAATAGACTCCCTCTTCGTACTCTGAACAAGAGAGTCGTTGATATGTAAAGCCTGCTGGTATGCCATTTGCACGAAGCAGGGCAGCTAAAAGGTGCGATTTAGCGTAGCACCAGCCGGTTTTGTACTTTAGCACATCTGAAGCTCTGTATGTGGTTATGCTATCTTTGGAATCGCCACTATGGCGTATTTTATCTCTAACAAATTCGAAGCACTTTTTTGCAATCTCTGTATCGCTACTGCATCTGCTTGCTAACTCTTGTGCTTTAGCTGTTACGAGTGGGTGATGGAAATCTATGATTTCGGTAGATTCTAAATAGTTGTTCATTGAAAAATCCTTTTTTTAGCCCAATGCCAATGGATTAAGCTTGAAAAGGTGCAGTGAGGGTACTGCACCCTACGATAACAAAACAAATTTGTGTAGAGTGTGGTACCCTTACCACACCAAAAAAACTTCATTCATTGTCATTAAGCTTTTAGCTTACAATCCAAACATCTCTTTATAGAGCTCTTGAATATTCTCTTTTGATTTGTAATCTATCTCTTTACCAATCTCTATTGTTACTGGAAGCTCCTCTTTTCTGCCACCTAGTGCAGAGCCTAAAGCGTGGTCGGTTCTGGTTTTTATATATACTGGCAAAATTGGGAGTCTGTTTTTTAGGGCAATTATTCTATAGCCCTCTTTAAACTCTATTAGTGGCTCATCGCTTTTGTTTCTAGTGCCTTCGGGGAATATGAAAATAGAGCTCCCCTCTTTTACCTTTTGCTTTACATCTGCAAAGAAGTTGCTCATCTGTTTTTGTTCTCTATCGAGCAAAATTGCTCCGGCATTTCGTACGAATATGCCAAAAAAAGGCGAGTTATAGAGCTCTTTTTTTGCTATCCAGTAGCCAAATATGTCGGTTTTCTCTAAGGCTAGTTCTACAATAAGTGGGTCTATAATCCCACGGTGGTTTGAAAGAATTAAGTACTGCTTGCCATCTACTAAACGCTCAGGGTTTTTAACCTCTACCGATATTTTTAATTTATCTAGCAGCGTTTTTGCATACTCTAAGCGAGTCTTTTTTATCTCTTGTGGGTTGGATAACCTTTTTGTCTTATAACCATACCAGTTGGTTAGTAGCAGTGAATATATTGCTAAATGTAATTTTCTTAATGTCATAACTACCCTTATTTTAAATCTCTTCCATACTTATAAAAAAGTAGGCTTTGCACCACTCCGCGGTAGAGCAGAAAGAGTATAAAGTTAATCCAAAGTGCATAGATAAAACTGTACTCTTTTGTTAGGTAAAAGCCTGCAATATAGAGTGCGAGCGAGACTAAAACTGTGTTTCGCATCGCTTTTGTGGCTGTCATACCTATATAGATGCCATCCCAAATAAATGCCAAAAAGCTTACAAGTGGTACGGCAACAATATATGGAATAAAACTCTTTGTCTGCTCTATTAACTCTGGCTGATTTGTAAAGAGCTTTAGTATGCTCTCACCAAAGAGATAATAGAGTATGGTGTATATTATACTCAAAGCAAGCGACCAAATAAGTGAAAATTTGACAGCTTTGCTAAATTTATCCCAATTTTTTGCACCATAATAGCTACCTACAAGACTCTCAGCTGCATTGGCAAAGCCATCTAAGCTGTATGCAAACCAGATAATAAACTGCAACAGAAGCACCATAATAGCCAATTTATCCTGCCCAGCCTTTGCAGCTTGCGAGTAGAGAAACGCAAACGCAAAAGTTAGTGCCAAAGTACGGATAAAAATATCGCTATTTACACGAAACAGATGAAGCATTTGGCTCTTTATTAAAACCTTTTGCAGATGAAAGCTCTTAAAGTAACCCTTGTATTTTAAAAGCATTAAAAATCCAAGAGCTAACGAGATATACTGAGCAATCAGGGTACCTAATGCAGCACCCTCTATGCCCATATTTTGCATATAGACAAAGTAGTAGCTAAGAATTATGTTTAAAATATTAAGAAAAATTGTCATTATAAGTGGGTAGAGAGCATTTTGCACCCCAAAAAACCATCCCATAAGTACATATCCCATAAAGAGAGCAGGAGCGGTGTAGATGCGGATATCGAAATAGGTTTTACTCTGCTCTAAGTAAGAGTTTTCGACATTCATCAAATAGACTGAAGTCTCGAAAATGTAGCTCTTAAAGAGTATAAGCAAAAGCCCCAAAGCAAAGGCTACAAACATCGCCCTATACATTGTGTTGGAAATTAGCTCGCTATTTTTTGCTCCAAAAGCTTGTGCAGAGATGCCTGTTGTGCCACTTCTAAGGAAGTTAAAGGTACCATAAATAAACATAAAGACCATCCCCATAGCCCCTAAAGCTGCAAGGTTGGTGCTACATAAATGTCCCATAAGAGCGGTATCTACGCTCGATACTAAGGGATTAGAGATATTACTAATAATGCTAGGTATCGCTAGTGCTAAAATTTTTCTATTCATCAATTCGATTTTTTAATCGAATTGTAGCACTATTTAACGCAGACTCCCTTATGTAGAAATGTCGCCCTTGGATTTAGCTTTAAAAAGCAGGCATTCGAGAATGTCTTTTGGATTTTAGGGCATGGGGCTGTAATGCACTCTACTGCTATCTCACCACAGACTGGTTCGTAAACTTGTGGGCACATTATATTTTCCTTTTTTTCTATCTTTGTATTATCATTAGCACATCCTGTAAGCAACACACACAGAGCTAAAACTATATATCTCATAATCTACCTTTCGTACTCTCTTAATATCTCTACAATCTCTATTTTATATCCATCATACCATCTGCTTTGTCCTAACTCTTGGGCTACTAAGTGCTGGGTATCGGCTTTGAAACATTTTATATCTTCAAGGCTCTCCCAGTAAGATATTGCAATCTCTAAACCATCTTCGCTTACGGCTACGAAATCTTTGCAGTTGTATTTAGAGAACGCAAGTTCACGCAACTTTTTTGCTGTTTCAAAATACTCTTTATCAAGCTTTTTCTCTTTTGCTTTAAATATTACTGCGTACATTAAAATCCACCATTTGGGTCGAACCCAAAGCCTCCGCTAAAGCCCATATTGGAGAAGTTTGGATCCATATATCCGTAACTTGCACTTAAATTTCGTAAATTTACAATATCACTTTTTGGGTCTATCCCTTGCGGGCAAGCAAGTGTACACTCATTACAGAGTGTGCAGTCCCAAATACCGCTACTTTGAATTGCATCGATATGCTCTTTTGGCTCCCCCTCTCGTTTATCTATGGTGTATTTGTAGGTTTTAGTTAGAGCGTATGGACCTAAAAAGTTAGGCTTTACCTCTACAACAGGGCAGGCACTATAGCAGCTAGAGCAGAGAATACAGTTGCTTTGCACTTCGCTTTTTTTCTCATCTGCTACCCCTAAAACCTCCTCTTTGTATGAGTGAATAGTTGCCTTTGTTTTTGCTATAAGGCTTTTGGCAATACTCTTATCGACTAAAAGGTCTCTTCTTTGTTTGGCATATCGAATTGGCTCTATAGTATCGCCATCAGCTGGAGTGTAAGAGCAGGCTAGCTGCTCTTTGCCATTTACCCTTATACTACAAGCCCCACACACACCACTCTTACAGCCATAATCAAAGGCTAATGTTGGTTCTATATTCTCTTGTATGTAGGTAAGTGCCTCAAGGAGGGTAGTGACCGCCTTTTTAATTTTATAACTTTTGCTATTTACTTTTATATCCATATTGTGCCTTTAGATATTTATCTTACTATTACACTCAAACTCTTTACTTTCATTTGGATAGTCGCTTCGAATATGCGAGCCTCGGCTCTCTTTTCGCCATAGGGCACTCTTGATGAGGGCTTTGGCTAAGATATTTGCATTTTTCAGTTCGAGTAACTCGAGTAGTAGAGTGGAGTTGCTAGGGTTGTCATCTATTGTGAGTGACTCTATATTAAGTGCCTCGAGCTCTTGTAGGGCTTCGCTTAGGCTCTTTTCGTCTCGGACGATACCAACTTTTTCAAAGAGGAGGGTAGAGAGTCTCTTTTTGACTCTAAAGAGTGCAAAATTGTCGCTTCCCTTCTTAATTGGGAGTCGGTAATTAATCTCTTGCTCCATTGGCTTAGCATCGCTATTTTTGAGTGCCTCTTTTGCCCCAAGTACCCCAAAACTAAGAGCCTCTAGCAAAGAGTTACCCCCTAAGCGGTTGGCACCATGCACATTGGCGTTGCTTGTCTCTCCAATACAGTAGCAGTTCTCTAATCCTACTACCTCTAAGTTCTCATTTACACTCACTCCACCCATAGTGTAGTGTACCGCTGGCTCTATCTCGATAAGCTCTTTAGTTGCATCGACCTTCGCATACTGCTTTATAAGCTTTAACTCTTGAGGCATAAGGGTCTCTAACTTCTCTTTACCGATATGCCGCAGATCTAAATAGACTTTTTCGCCTTGAATAATCTGCTCGAACTCCGCTTTGGCGATGATATCTCTGGTTGTGAGCTCATCAATAAAACGCTCACCCTTGCTATTGACTAGGTAGCCACCTGCCCCTCGTGCACTCTCGCTAATAAGTATATTGCTTCCTTTAAGGGTAGTTGGGTGGAACTGTACAAACTCTAAGTTGCTTAGCTCCCCACCAGCTCTAAAGATAGCAGCAATACCATCGCCTGTGCTTGTTTTGGAGTTGGTGTTTTTCGCATAAATCGCCCCAAAACCTCCAGTTGCTACAATTATCTTTTTGGCATAGAGAGCTTGAGTTTCGCCACTCTCAATATTTAAAAAGAGTCCACCGCAAGCTTGCCCTTTGCTGTTTTTTATAATCTCTAGCAAAAAGAGCCCCTCAAGGAGAGGAATATCTAAATTGATGGCTCTATCTAAGAGAGTGTGCAGAATCTTAAGCCCTGTATAGTCTTGTGCGTAGCAGGCTCTTATAGCACTCGCTCCACCTAGCTTTCGTTGGGCTATCGATTTAAGTGGGCTCCTTGCACCATTAATTCTAGAAAAGGGGACACCAATTTGCTCTAAAAATTCAATAGCCTCAATACCCCCTTGGCACATCTTTGCTACCATTTTTGGGTCGGCTAGATTGTGGCTAGATTTGAGGGTATCTTCTATATGCAGCTCTACAGAGTCGCTACTGGCATTTCCTAAAGCAACATTCATGCCCCCTTGAGCCATCACTGAGTTGCCAACACTAACACTACTTTTGGTTGCAACAACAACTCTAGCTCCCTTTTGTTTTGCAGTAACTGCGGCACTGAGCCCAGCAATGCCGCTCCCAACTACTAAAATATCATGCATTTGCATTTAAGAAATCCTCTATATTTTTAATTGTACCTGCAAGCAGTCTCTCTCTTGCCTCTTGGCTTGCCCATGCAATGTGAGGTGTAATTATTAAGTTCTCTTTATTTTTTATGTTTAGTAACGGATTGTCTGCCTCTATTGGCTCTTTTGCTGTAACATCTAAGCCAACAAGTAGCTTTTTGCTATCAATAGCCTCTGCTAAAGCTGCTTCGTTTACTATGCCACCACGCCCAAGATTTAGTAAAATAGCCCCATCTTTCAACATAAACAGTTGTTTTTTATCTAGTAAATTGTTAGTATTCTCATTTAGGGGTGCATGAATCGAGACAATATCGCAACTACTCAAAAGCTCCTCTAGCTCTAAATGTTTGTACTCTTTAGAGTGTGGGTTTTTACTTGTAGAGTAGTAAACAATCTCTGCCCCAAATGCAGACGCTACAGAAGCTACCTTTTTACCAATGGTTCCTAGCCCAATAATCCCCCACTTTTTCCCTGCAATTTCAAAAAAGTTACGCTCTAAATTGGTAAAAATAGGCGACCTGCTCCAAGCCCCACTTTTTGTATAGTTTTGGTAGTAATCCAACTTACCAATAAGTGCAAGAGCCAACATAAAAGTTGTCTGCACAACAGAGTTTGTCGAATAACCAGAGACATTCTTAACAACTACGCCCTTAGCCTTCGCATACTCTAAGTCTATATTATTCATACCAGTTGCAAGCACAGAGATAAGCTTTAAATCCGGCAAAGCATCTAAAATATCTTTATCAAATACTACCTTGTTGGTAAGTGCAATATCCACATCTTTGCAGTGCTCTATCGTCTCTTCGTACCTGGTATATGGATATATCTTAAGCTCTCCGAACCTATTAAGCAAACTTAAGTCTAAATTGCCTAAAGTATCACTATCTAAGACTACAATTTTCATCTTTACTCCAGAAGTTATAATTTATCTATAAGCTTTTTGTCTATGTCTAAAATCGGTTACAATAATTAATACTGTTTCTTCTTTAATAAGATAAAAAAGTCTATAGTTTCCAATTCTATATCTATAATATCCTTCAAATTTGCCTTTGAGTTTTTTTATGTTTGTTCCAAAATATGGGTTTAACTTTAGCTGAGGATATACGATATTAACAATTTTTTCATAAACTTTTTTATCGATTTGCTGTTTTATTTTTTGGAAATTTTTTGTTTCTGCTATCTTAAAATTATACAATATTGTAATCCCCGTTTTTAGCTTCTTTTAGACCAATCTCTAAATTTTTAACCAACTCTTTGTCATTTAGTATTTCGTTCATCTCATTATCACTTACATAAGCAGATGATGTTAAATATTGAAGTGTAGCATACTCAATAAAGTTAGAGATATTTCTTCTTTGCCCATCTGCAGCACTTTTTATCATTTGATAAATAGAGTCATCAACTCTCATAGTTATAGTTTTCACTACCACTCCTTTGAATATTATTATTTATATTATATTCAAAAATATTCACTTTGTCAATGTTTGAAGATATTTTTTATAGCAAATATAAATTATTGAAATTAAAAATTTGTCAGCTCTTCTAACTTAAAACTTACTTACTCCCCAATTTGGGTAATAAAAATCTCTCTACTGCCGCCAAAGTCACGGTGTTCAAGTAAGTAAATGCCTTGCCAGGTGCCTAAGTTTAGTTTGCCATCAACAATTGGGATTGTAAGGCTGGAGCCTATAAAGATGTTTTTCATGTGTGCGCTCATATCATCACACCCTTCCAGGGTGTGGCGAAAGCCGCTCCAGCAATCAGGAATTAAGTGGTTTAAGAAATCTTCTACATCTAAGGGGACATCAGGGTCGAAACTTTCGTTAATTGCTAAGGAGGCTGAGGTGTGTTTTAAGAAGATATTTGCAATACCATTTTTAATTGTTATTTTATTGGCGATTTGTTGTGTAATAATATGCACCCCTCTAGCTTGCGAGGGGATTTTAATACTGTTTTGCTTTACCATTAGTTGCCTGTTGTGTTATCTTCGCTCTCACAATTGGTCACTTCGATAGGACTGTAACTGCACCCTTCATCGCCGCTTAAGTTTAATTTTGGTTCAAAATTTTCGACTTTGGTTTCTCTGGTTTGTTGTGTAATATCTTTTTTATCTTGAGCTTTTTTGTAGTGTGCAATTACTGCTTTATCTCCTACAAATACTTTGGTGCTATCGCCATGTTTTTCTATAGCGATTGGTATCTTTGTAATGCTTAAGCTTTTAGCAAAATAGAAAGCATTTATATCAGAAGATGGAATTACGCTATATTTTATTCCCTCTTTATCTAAGAATGCTTTGGTCTTTTTGCAGTGTGGGCAGGTTTTAGATGCTATTAAGTATAGACCATTTTGTGTAATTAGTTTTTTGTTTTTTGGGATTGATAGTATAGAGAAAGCTACAAAAATAGATGCAATAGTTGGTATTGTATATATGAAAACTCGTATATTTGCATTTAGTAAAATTAGTAGTAAAAAGCTATAAACCCCAAGGCAGAATTTACAAACTTCTGGGTTTAGGTTTAGTTGAGATGTTATTAAAAGTGTCTCAAAAGCCACCATTGCTACGGCTATCACAACATATAGTGTTTCTGCCATTTTAGATTTTATAAAAGATAAAAGAACTAAAAATAGTGCCCCTGCTATGCCTAAGTAGTTTAGGTATGTACTGTTAAATTTAAGCAGTTGTCCTGCCATTTCGCACCCTGTGCTTGAGCAAAGTTCAATATTTTTTGCCTTTAAAACTGTATCTAAAATAATATAGAGTGCTAAAAGTAACGGTAGGATTACTCTTAATTTTGCTCTCATTGAATCTCCTTATTTGTCATTAATTGAGTCGGCTATCGCTTTTGCCTTTTGTTTTGCGACTTCTACATCGTCGTCTATTACTAAAGCAACTGCCAAGCGTCTACCTTTGTGGCTCTGGGGTTTGCCGAATATTCTAACAAAAGAGTGTGCAGTAAATGCGGAATCTGGAACTTCTATAATAGGGGCTTTAGATTCGCTTTTTGCCTTGTAAGCACCACTTGCACCTGGGCTAAAGAATGTGTAGTTAAGTGGTAAGCCAAGAACAGCTCTAAGGTGCAAGGCAAATTCGCTTTGGCTTTGGGTTATGAGCGTAACCATACCTGTATCGTGTGGGCGTGGGCTTAGCTCACTAAAGTAAACTTCGTCGTCTTTAACAAAGAACTCTACGCCAAATATTCCGCGACCCCCTAAGCCGTCGGTTACTGCTTTTGCAATCTCTTGTGCTCTCTTAAGTGCTATATCGCTCATTGGCATTGGTTGCCATGAGAGTATATAGTCGCCATCTTGTTGAATGTGTCCGATAGGTTCGCAAAAGATTGTCTCTTTTTCGTTTCTTGCTGTGAGTAGCGTAATTTCGTAGTCGAATTTTATAAACTCTTCTACTATTAGCTCGCTTGCATCGCCGCGTGCCTCTTGTGCAATTTCGAATGATTTTTCTAAATCTTTGGCACTCTTAGCGATTGATTGCCCATGTCCAGAGCTGCTCATAACAGGCTTAATTACACATGGGAAACCAATTTTATCGGCAGCCTCTTTTAACTCTTCTAGTGTCTTTACAAAGTAGTATTTGCTAGTTTTTAAACCCAAATCTTCGGCAGCAAATTTACGAATATTTTTACGGTTCATTGTTTTATTGACCGCTTCGGCATTTGGAATTACATGAAAGCCCAGCTCTTCGGCATCAAAGAGGGCATCGATGCTAATTGCTTCTACCTCTGGAAGTATGTAGTCGGGTTTATAGCGTTTGATCACTTCTAAAAGTGCCTCTCTATCTTGCATATCTACCACTATGGCTTCGTTTGCAACAAGCTGTGCTGGTGCATACTCGTATTTATCTACAGCAATCACTTCGATACCAAGGCGTTGTGCTTCGATTGCAACCTCTTTACCTAACTCACCTGAGCCCAATAGCATAATTGAGAGTGAATTCTCTTTAAGTGGGGTAGTAAAAGTCATTTGTATCCTTAGTTATTGGTATATTGGTATATTGGTATATTGGTTTAATCGATACAAATAACCAATATACCAATAACAAATTAACAAAAACAATTTTACCGAAAAAAGTTAATAAACGATTAAAAGTGGATAGTTTTACAATGAAGCCAAAAGCGTTAAGCTTTGTGCTTTTGGCTTTGAGCTGACATTACAGTCTTGATTCGTATCTTCTAAGCATATAGAGCTTTTTAAGAATTTTCTTTCTCGTAGCGATTTTCTCTTTTTTGCGTCTCTCCGCTGGCTTCTCGTAGTGCTGTCTTGCTCTTGCTTCTGTAACGATCAAGTTTCTGTCGCACTGTCTTTTGAATTTGCGATATGCGTCGTCAAAACTGTCTCTTGAACCTACTAAAATTCCTGGCATGCAAATTCACCCCCTTCCATTTCTAAATTAAACACACAGTGTTTGCGAAAATTGGTTGCAATTATACAAGATTTATATTAAAATAGTAGTAAGTAAAACCCAAAATAAGGCAAAAAATGCAAAAACTTTTTAAAAATTGCTATATAATGGATCAAAAGTGCTACGATGTTTATGGATTAAGTGAAGATCTACTTATGGAGCATGCAGCTACTGCTATAGAGCAAATAATTCGTAAAAAATTTAAAAAAGGTAAAAAGGTATTAATAGTTGCAGGTTTTGGTAACAATGGTGCAGATGGTATTGTGGCGGCTCGTTTGCTTAAAGGAGACTACAAAGTACGGCTCTTTCTTCCATTTGGTGCAAAATCAAAGATGGCAAAGTTGCAGTTAGAGCGTGCAAAGAGTGCAGGGGTAAAGATTGTGCAAAAGCTTAAAAAGTCCGATATTCTTATAGATGCACTCTTTGGAGCAGGACTTAATAGAGAGCTTAATAGCCAGAGTCAAGCAATTATAGAGAGAATGAATGCATTAAGTGGATATAAAATAGCGTGCGACATTCCAAGTGGATTAAGCAAAGAGGGCTACCCCCACCCTGTTGCCTTTAGAGCAGATAAAACTATTACGATGGGGGCACTGAAAGAGGCTCTCTATCTCGACGGGGCAAAAGATTATGTAGGAAAAGTTAAGGTAGCTAATTTAGGCGTTAGCCGCAAACTCTATGAAGATAATACAGACACTTTTTTACTAGAGAAAAAAGATTTTAAGCCACCACTTCGAAAAGAGCAAAATTGCCATAAAGGAACTTTTGGACATGTTGCAATTTTTGCAGGCGATAAAGAGGGAGCTGCAATAATTGCTGCAATGGCCGCTACACGCTTTGGTGCCGGTTTAACGACAATTATTCATAATAGAGATTTTCCAATTCCACCCTATCTAATGCATGCAAACACAACACCGCACAACACAACAGCAATTGCTATTGGTATGGGGTTAGGTAATTACTATGATGATGAGGTACTCAAAAAAGAGGTGATTAATGTCAAGATACCGGTAGTTTTAGATGCAGATGCCCTCTCGAATCCAAAACTTCTAGAGATAGTGCAGCAAGAGCGAGAGGTTGTCATTACCCCACACCCTAAAGAGTTCCAAAGGGTGCTTAAAATTTTGGAGGGAAGAGAGGTTTCTATAGAGGAGATACAGAAAAACCGCTTCAAATTTGCCCAAAAATTCAGTTTAGATTACCCTTATGTTACACTTTTACTCAAAGGTGCAAACCCGATAATTGCCAAAGAGGGTAAAATTTTTGTTAATCCGCTTGGCAGCAGTATGCTTGCAAAAGGCGGTAGTGGCGATGTATTAAGCGGTCTTGTTGCTGCACTTATGGCACAAGGCTATAGTGCTTTTGATGCAGCAATTAACGGCTCGCTCGCACTTGCACTTGCATCAAAAAAATATAAGAAATCAAACTTCTTTTTACTCCCGATAGATATAATAGCTCTTTTGGAAGAGCTATTATAGTGCACACATAGATACCTTTTAGCTGAGCAAATTCTTAATATATCCAAAAAAATTGATATTTTTTATTATTTTGCCCAAAACCCCTAAAAAGTGTATTTTTCAATCCATTTTATTTATAAATAATGCCATAAAATGGATAGTTAACATAAAAAATCCATAAATTTCTAAGCGTAATGTTGATAAAATGCTAGTTACAATAAAAGGTTAATATTTCCATATTATGGGCATATTATTTCTAAGCTGAATTAAAACTTTTGAGTTTTTGAAAAGTTATAAATTTTTAGTTGTTTGCCTTGCGGTAGTGTGTATCCTGGGTTTAGGGTTCACTTATAGTTTTGGCTTGTAACTAAATTAAAAAAGGAGTTGTATGAAAATTTTTAAAACAAAAATGTTTACTGTATTGTTGTTATCTGCTTTGCCAATAGTGGCTACGGCAGCCGACTTAGACATAACAACAAAGTATGGCAAGACTGGAGGAATTGTTGGTCCGCTTAATAAAATTGGCGATCAAGTAAACGGTAGAGATATATGTCCGGCAGATCCAACACCGGGGTGTGATTTTAAAAACGACCCTGGTTATAGTAATAACGGAACCGTAAAAGATCCTACTGATGATACATATTCAGGTGATCTTTTAGTTAGAACCAATGATAACTTCGAAGTAATTGCAGGGTGGAACTGGAGTGGAAATCCTGGCGGCTCAGAAGAAGTTGTTACTATTACAGGTACTTTGCCGGGAACAAAAGAGAAGCACTACTATGAGTGGACACAGTTACCGGGCTCTTGTGATCTAGATAAATCAAAAATCTCTGAAGATAGGCTAACTATAACCTGTGTACGAAAAGATTTTGATAAAAATGATGTTGGAACATATGCAGAAGATTTAAAATTTAATGTTCGAGTGCTTGGTGGTACACCTTCAGGTACAAAACCAGGTGATATTAAGTTTAAGGTTGAGGCTCCTAGTGCGCAAAGCAAAGAGGATACGACTGATGGTTACTCTTTAACAGTTACTGCAGCTCCGCGATGGAACCTGCAAAAAGGTATGTATACAAGTTTTACTGGTCAGAGTGATCCGGACAACCCTGATGTTAAAGGGTGGATTGTAGATTATAAGTTTTATATTGAATCAGACGAGGTAAGTGGCGAAAAAGATACAGCAAATCCTATTGTTGGTAATGAATCTATGGGTAAAAATAAAACATTTACTTTTACAGATGATATGAGCAAATTGCCTCCAGATGCAAAAGTTATCGGCTGTTCTATGAATGGCCGTTATGACAAACGTGATGGATATGTTAGTAGTTATGACCCTCTTACTTATTATGGTGATGGCAGTATATTTGGAACTAAATTTCCAGAGCGTCATATTTTAGCAAAAAAAGATGAGTATCAAATCGATTGTGCCCAAAATGGAGACAAGCTTTCTATTAAAGTAAGCAATGTAGATGCAACGCTCAATCACTACCCTACAAAAGATTTTGGTGGTAGAGACTTGCCAGTAAACAGAGCAATTGCAGCAATTGGCGATATTTATATTTTTATACCGCTTGATGATGTTAAAAAAGGTATGGATAACAAAGAGGGAACTGATGATGATGGCGAGTATAGATTAACAAATTGTCTTACAGACTTTGACCCGACTTCACCTGCAGGAAACAGTAACTTTGGTGCATTAACAGAAAGCGAAAAAGATAACTGCTACAGCCACAACCTATACTATACAAGAGGAGATTGGAGTAAGAGATATAGAGGTGGCGGAAGTACTAATCATAATGGTAGCGACCACTTAGATTATGTTTATGGTTGGCCAGGAACTGGCGATAGATCTGGTGATGGTATGGTTACAAAAAATGCAGAGTTTTCGACATGGTTAGTTACATCTAACAGCGGTGGTGCAGCATTTAGCGAAGATACTATTTGTGATGTTTTAGATGCTTATAGATTAAAAGTTCAACCTATTAAAGATAATGTTAAATATAAGAATATCGGTAATAGATATACAGGTAATGGTGATTTGCCATATAGATATTTTATTGGACATGATGATGGTAACTATACAGATGGTAGTACTGACGAGGGTAATAACGATGGTGGTCCAGAGATTCCGTATATTGTAGAGTATGCTACTGATTATGTAGATGATAGTTTTTTACCTTCTAAAGGTGGAGATACTACAGTTGATCATAGTGCAGATATTAATTTAGCTACAAATCAACCTATGCAAAATGGAGATTTAATAGTTAATTATGCAGCACATAAATTTAATTATCAAGATGATTGGTCACTACCAAGTTATATACCAGGAACTTTCCCAGGAAATCCAAGCGGATTGAATGGTGACAGGGTTATTTTTACTGGTCCAAAAGTTCGTATTAAAAAGCTTGAAAGCAGAAGTTCTGCTACGCTTGGCGATAAGGTAATTTATACGCTGAAGAGCTCATATACTGATGATATTGGAAGTGAAGGTAACTCTGGAGAGGTAAAAATTACAGATGTATTGCCAAAAGACTTTAAATATATTAGTGCTTCGGTAGAGCCAAAAGATTTTGGAGAACCAGAAATTGGAACTTGTGATGATGTTAAAGATATTGTTACTAAAGAGTCACCTTGTAAAGATGGTGAAAATCAGGTTTTAATTTGGGATTTAGGCGATATACCGGTTAATTCGCCACAAATACCAGATTTAAACTATACCGTTGCAATTGGTGCAGCTGCAAATGTTGGTGTCAATACAAATGCTGTAAAGATTGAATCTCCAACAGATGTATCACCAGTATCACAAAGAAAAGCAGAAATTGGATTAAATATTAATGTACCTTCGAATATATCGATTGTAAAAAGCACAGAGGAAAACCCGGATTATCCATCTCCGCGTGAAAGTACAAAAGACGCAAAAGATATCTTCTTTAATATGGATATGCGAAATGGAAGTGATGATCCTGTGAGTGATGTAGATATTATAGATATCCTTCCATTTAAAGGTGATGGTCAAGAGGTAATTAATTTTAATAAC
The DNA here is from genome assembly GCA_027034975.1 of Campylobacteraceae bacterium. Lineage (GTDB taxonomy): Bacteria > Campylobacterota > Campylobacteria > Campylobacterales > Sulfurovaceae > JAADEQ01. The sequence goes on along the minus strand of JALVWQ010000006.1, from coordinate 1,273 downwards.
AGAAAGAAAAAAAGAGATGTGCCAACAGTGTATCATGGCAGTATGGTTTTCCACGAAGCAGCCTTTATACAGAATCCAAATTCTGGATCAAAATGTGATTATGAAGGTAAAATTAAATATTACTATACAAATGAGGATCCGACAAAGATTAATATGGCACCAACGGTTGGTGAAGAGAATAAAATTGATAGTGATAAATCAATCTGGTGCGAAGGAGACGAGCATGGCCCGGGTGCTACATGCGGATACACAAATAAAGATGTAACTGCTGTTCGAGTCAGAGGTGCCAAAATGGAAACACAGGCAATTTGTCAATTTAAAGTAAATATAGCTGTAAAAGATAACCTTGCGGGAGATAATTACTCTAACTCTGCAGGTGCAAGCGCTACGGGTGTTACATTGCCGGTTCTTTCGAACTCTTTGGCAGTTCCAATTGTTGGTAGTACTTTGGGTGATTATGTCTGGCTTGATGAAAATAAAGATGGTATTCAAGACAAAGATGAAAAAGGTGTTGCAGATGTAAAAGTTGAACTATTAGATGAAAATGGTGCACCGGTAATGAATCCGGAGACCAATGAACCGTATATCGTTAAAACAGATAAAGATGGTAAATATCTTTTTGATAAATTGAATCAGGGTAAATATAAGGTAAGATTTACTCCACCTAAAGAATACATTATCACAAAAAAAGGACAAGGTTCTGACAGTAAAAAAGATTCGAATGTAAATTCTAACGGTATGACTGATGTAATTACATTGGGTGTCAATCAGGATATTAGAGAAGTTGATATGGGGCTTTATAAGTTAAAACCAAGCATTGATATCGAAAAGCACACAAACGGTAAAGATGCGGATAAGGCTTCTGATGCAGTAGAACTTAATCCTAATGATGATGTCAAGTGGGAGTATATCGTTACAAACACAGGTACAGAAGATCTAAAAGATGTAAAAGTAACTGACGATAAAGAGGGAGCAATTTCTTGTCCAAAAGATGCTCTTAAAGTTGGTGAAAAGATGACATGTACAAAGATGGGTAAAGCAACAGAGCTTGCATATGAGAATAAAGCAAGTGTAACAGCTAAAGGGGAAATCAGCGATAAAGATGTAAACGATGAAGATCTGTCTCATTATAAAGTAAAAGCTGATCCAAAAATCGACATCGAAAAACACACAAACGGTGTAGATGCAGATACTGCAGCTGAGGCTGTAGAGTTAGCTCCAAATGCAGATGTAACATGGGAGTATATTGTAACAAATACAGGTAACGAAGATT
>JALVWQ010000005.1 GCA_027034975.1 Campylobacteraceae bacterium | reverse complement strand
AGCTAAAGTATAATAAAGATAAAGAGAAAATGCTCTTTAACTTAGCAAAAAGAAAACTGCTTACACAAAGAGTAAAAATTAGCTCAGCAAGAGCCGCCCTAAAGATGGCAAATAGAGTCTATAAATCTGCAAAAATCAAATATCAAAATGGAATGATAGATATAATTGCATATCTTGATGCCCTAAGCAAAAAGACAATAAACCAAGCTCTTTATAAAAAAGCACTAAACGATTATGAAATTGCAAAAGCAAATTACTACTTTTTTAGTGGAATGGATTATAAGAGCGTGATTACAAAGATAAGGTAGGTATAGCAGATATGAAATATCAAAGATTTGTTTCGCTAACCGCGATGTTGTCGTTTATAATTTTAGCAGTATCAAGCGGTATACTATACTTTATACCCGATAGAAAAGTAACCTCTTGGACTAATTGGAGCTTTTTGGGGCTTGATAAGCAGCAGTGGGATAATTTGCACATAAATATAGGCATACTCTTTATAGTTATGATAGTTTGGCATATCTACTTTAACTGGAAGCCGATAAAGAACTATTTAAAGAAGAAAAAAGAGTTAAAAGTTTTTACAAAAGAGTTTAATGCAGCCCTTATTGTTACTGCTTTGTTTACAGTAGGCACAATAACAATGACTTTGCCATTTAGCTTTTTGATAAATATAGGCAATGGTATAAAAGCTAAGAATGCTTTGAGTATCGGCAATCCACCTTTTAATTATGCAGAGTATACAACATTAGAGGATTTTTGTTTACTAACTTCCATAGATATAGATAGAGCTAAAGAGCGTTTAAAGCGTAATGGTATTGTGGTAAACTCTCTAAAAGATACATTAAAAGTAATATCTGCTAAAAATAATATTACGCCAAAAGATATTTTTGCAATTATAAAAGAAAAAACAACAAAAGTAGAGCTACCATCTGAGTTACCTATTGGAATAGCACACAAATCGCTACTTGAGCTTGCAAATGAGTATAATATTGATCTAGATAAATTTATGAAACACTTAAAAGATTATAATATAAAAGCAACAATTAATAGTAAATTTAAAAAGATAGCAAAACAAAATAATCTTCACCCTGCAGAGCTTTATAATATACTGTTAGCTTCGCAGAAGTAATTTTAATGGATTTTTGATAATCTATTTTATGTGCAGCGAGGGTACTGCACACTACACTATTTTAAAACCAGCCGCCTCCAAAGAATCCACCGAAGAAGCCTCCGTTATTTTTCTTTTTCTCTTTAACAGTTACAGTAACAGTTGCAGAAGAGCTGCCGCCGTTGCCGTCGCTTATTGTGTATTGGAAGCTATCTTTACCGCTAAAGCCGCTGTTAGGTGTATATTTTACTTTTCCATTTTGGATTTTTGCAGTTCCATGGGAAGGGCTGCTTAGAGATTGGATAGTAAGTGCATCGCCGTCACTGTCGCTGTCATTTTGTAAAACATCGATAGTAACAGAGGTTTCATACTCTGTTGTTGCACTATCGTCATTGGCTTTTGGTGGAGTATTTGGTTTCTCTTTTACGGTAACGGTTACTGTTGCAGTCGCAGTGCCACCATTGCCATCTGTAACGGTGTAGTCAAAGCTATCTGTACCGCTGTAGTCACTATTTGGAGTATATTTTACTTTTCCATTTTGGATTTTTGCAGTTCCATGAGAAGGGCTGCTTAGAGATTGGATAGTAAGTGCATCGCCGTCACTGTCGCTGTCGTTTTGTAAAACATCGATAGTAACAGAGGTTTCATACTCTGTTGTTGCAGTGTCATCTTTTGCCTGTGGTGCATGGTTGCTGCTCTTTTCTACAGTGACCTCTACCGTCGCACTCGCTTTACCGCCGTTGCCGTCGCTTATTGTGTATTGGAAGCTATCTTTACCGCTAAAGCCATTTGCTGGAGTGTAGTCTATTTTTCCATTGCGGATTACTGCACTTCCATGCTTAGGATTTGTAAGAGACTCAAGAGTTAAAGTATCGCCGTCGCTGTCGCTATCGTTTGCGAGTACATCGATTGTTACTTTTGTCTCATATTGGGTAGTTGCACTATCATCATTAGCAACTGGAGGTCTATTTGGGTTGGTATCCTCTGCTAAAGCTTTTACAGCTTTATAGGTGTTTACGCGTCCATTTGTAGAGACTTTATTTGTAAGTGTACTTTTAGTATCTACACTCTTTTCAATTGCATCGATTCTCTCATCTACACTTGCACTTGGATTGACAGAGGCTAAAAGTGCAACAGTTCCTGTTACTTGAGGGGTTGCCATTGAGGTCCCTTGCATATATGCATAGCCATTATCTGGGTAGGTGCTAAGAATATTGGTTCCTGGGGCTGCAACTTCTACTGTTTTCTTTCCATAGTTTGAGAAGCTGGCTAGCTTATCGTTTTGGTCGCTTGCAGCAACGGTTATAATGTTGCTTGCATCATAGGATGCAGGGTAGGTTGGATCATTGTCAATATTTTTTCCATCATTTCCGGCAGCTGCACAAAATACAACACCCTTTTCTCCAAGTTTTTGAATTGCTTGATCCATAGTATCGCCGTTGCTACCGCCGCCTCCGCCGTAGCTTGCATTGATTGCAACAACATTTACCCCATTATCGATCTGCTTGCTTACATAATCTAAGCCCTCTAAAATATCGCTATTGTAGCCATAGCCATTTGGACGGAACACTTTTACCGCCATTATTTGAACATTTTGAGCAACTCCGCTGACCCCTTCGCTATTATCACCGACTGCACCGATAATTCCGGCAACATGGGTGCCGTGGTAGTGACCATTATCGTCGTATGGGGTGTCTGGCATTGGGTTATTGTCATTATTTCCGTTGTTGTCGCCGGCAAAGTCGTATCCGTGGTGTGCATTGCCGCTCCACATATTATCTGACAAATCGTTATGTGTATAGTCTACACCTGTATCAAGGACAGCAACAACCATATCGTGCTCGCCTTTTTCTATATTCCAAGCTTCAGCAACATCCATATCGGCATCTTTTGTACCGCTTGTATTGTTCACCTTTTGTCCATTGTTTTCGATTGCCCAAAGTTTAGAGTAGTAGGTGTCGTTGCTTTTAAAAGCTCTATTTGCGTAGTTTTTCTCAACACTTTCAATAAATGGTAGAACCTTTAAAAGTTTTTTAATTTTTTCAAAACTTTTACCTGGAACCTTAATATGCATCGCATCTATCAGAGAGTACTCATGATGGGTAAATGATCCCAAGACTCTCTGGAGAGTTTCGATTGCATATGTCATATTTGTCCCTTTTTTGAAAGAGATAATCGCTTCGTGTTTTGCATAAACTGCTTTACTCTTTGCATCAATATTGCTTTTAATACCTGAAAGATTAAATGCATTCGCACCATTTGTAGCTAAGAGTGTAGCTGTAATAAGAGATAGTAGTATCTTTTTTCTCATTTAAAAAAACTCCTTGAAAAATTAATATCAATAACAGTGATAGGAATTATACAGAATAGTTATGGGTAGTGATAAAAATATTTCAGTTTGTAATTTTAGTTGATAAAATGGTAAATTTTACTACTTCATCGCTTTTGCGTAGAGTGCGATTGAGAGGGCGTACTGTTTGCTAGCGTTGTATTTGGTGATGACTCGATAGTTTTTGTCGCCTAAATATATATCGTAAGAGTTGCCATCTCTGAGGCGAATAAAGTAGGCTCCACCTTGCCACCAACTTGGTGGCATAATTCCAAAGTTTACTAATGTGTTGTAGTTGTAGTAGCTTCGATAGCCGCTTCTTAGATTCAAAAAGTTACTGCCTATAACTTTGGGCTTAGCGATGGTTGCACGAGCATTGCTCCAGCCATTGTGGTATAGAAACTTAGCAATAGAGCCAATACAGTCTGCCATAGAGTTTGGGTTGCGAATGCCATCGCCATTAAGATCGACTCCATATTTTAAGTAGATAGAGGGGACTTGCTGCACACACCCCATTGCTCCAGCAAAAGAGCCACGCAAATCTAAGACATTTAAGTGCTCGCGTCTGGCTAGAAGAAGTGCCTTTTCAAGCTGCTCTTTAAAGAAGCGTTGTTTACGGTTTGGATTGAATGCTAAGGTTACAAGCACATCCCAGACGCTATACTCTCCACCAAAGAGTCCAAATTTGCTCTCTACACGAATAAAGGCGGTTATTATCTCTCTATCTATACCATATCTTCTTTTGGCTTCTTGTAGGTAGGGGGCATATTTTTGCATAAAGTTTTTTCCAAGTTCAATACTCTCTGGAATTAATATTTTGCTTTTGTAGCGGTGCCACGAGTAGTCGGTTGCATGTTTTAATTTGCCGTTATATCTATCTAAGACATCTTGTCTGTGATGGGCTTGTTTGAGGAGGTTTTTTAAGTAATCTTTACTAAAACCGTACCGTTTATGCATTTTATAAATAAATCTTTTACCAGCAGCTGTTTGGGAGTAATCGATCCCAAACAGGTAGAATGGGATTATAATCAATATGAACAACTGTTTCATTTTCTGTTTATCCTCTTTTTTATCGTAAGTATAGCGAAAAAATTATATTTGTTAATATTTTATGATATAATAAGCCAAGATATTGCTTAGGAGATAGTGAATGAAGAGAAAACTTTTATATATTGCGGTTGCGAGTACAGCTCTTTTTTTAGCAGGTTGTTCAAAAAAGATGCCGGTTGCTTTGCCTAGCACACAAGCCCCAGTTGATAGTGCCCCTTTAAATGGTAGTGTTGTTCCAGGAACAGATATAAATACAGGTGTTCAAGGTGGTGGTAGCCAAAAAGATCAGTTCCAAAAGGGCAAAGTAAGTGCAAATGGTAAATATTTAGGAACAGATGGTCTTAGCAAAAGTGGCTTTAAGCTTTTATACTTTGCAAGTGATTCGTATACTTTAGATGATGATCAAGTGCAACGCTTAATGAGTGATCTACCTAAAATTAAAGCGACTGCTGCAAGTGGCAAGATTCTCTTAGAGGGGAATTGTGATGAGTTTGGTACAGATGAGTATAACTATGCTCTTGGTTTAAAGCGAGCAAAGGCTGTAAAGTCGCTTCTTGTAAATTCTGGTGTTGATGCAACTCATATCGATACAGTAAGTTATGGAGAAAGTAACCCAACTTGTACAATCGATGCACCAGCTTGCCATGCGAAGAATCGTAGAGTTGAGATTAATAAACTTTAATCTTGACCTCTTCTTCGCTTTAAATTAAGCTTTTTTAGTGTAGAATGTACAGGAGTCTCAATGTAGATGCAGCAAAAATTGCTGATAAAAAGTTTGGACAGAACTTTTTAAAAGATAGTAGTATAGTCGATAAAATCGTCGAAGCGATGCCCAAAGATGGCTTGCCAATAGTAGAGATTGGGCCTGGCTTAGGTGATTTAACTAGACAACTTATTCGAGTTGGGTATGTTAGAGCATATGAAGTAGATAAAAGATTGTGCGAATATCTAAAGAGTGAGTTTCAAGAGCCATTGAAAAGTGGTAGAATGGAGCTTGTTTGCAAAGATATTTTGGAGCATGGGAGTAGTTTGCATGAGGGGGAGTACTCTCTTATTGCAAACCTGCCATACTACATAGCAACAAAGATAATTCTTAATGCACTGCATGATAGGCAGTGCAAGCAGATTTTGGTGATGGTGCAAAAAGAGGTTGCACAAAAATTTGCGGCAAAGTGTGGAGTAAAAGAGTTTGGCTCTTTAGCTATCTTAGCACAGAGCGTTGCAGATGTGGAGATCCTTTTTGATGTGCCTCCAGAGGCTTTTGTACCGCCACCAAAGGTGACATCGGCGATTCTCTCTATAAAGAAGCGAAGCTCTTTAGAGGATAGAGGATTTGAAGAGTTTCTCAAAGTTGCAACAAAGCAGCCGCGAAAAACAGTAATAAAGAATTTATCTGCTTCCTACTCTAAAGAGATACTTATAGAGCTTTTTACCCAGTTGGGACTAAAGCCTACAGTACGCTCCCACGAGATTGAGTTATCTATTTATCATCAACTTTACAAAGAATTAAAAAATTAAGTCTCATTGGGCTTATAAGTAATAAAGGATAGAGGTGATGAATCAAGAACAGAATGAAAAGCAAGCTCAAGGAAGTCAAGAGCAAAAAACACAGAGAAAGAGATCTCAAAACCCATTTAGAAATAGAAATAGACAGCAGGGAAACAGAGAGAGTAGCACAAATAGTAGCCAAAATGGTCAAAATGGGCAAAGTGTACAAAAGAGTGCAGGAAACCAGCAGCGAAATGGTGTAAGAAATGGTAATAGTGCACAGCGATCAAACCGTTCAAATGCACAACGAAATAGCAATAATAGAAATAATAATAGAAACCGAGGGAGAGGGCGTCCTAAGATAGATGCAACTGTTCCATCAGAGATGAAGCAGTCGCTTTTAGAGAATGAGCGAGTACAACAAGAGCGGATGGAGCCGTGGAGAAAGATCAATATGAATAACAACGCAAAGGTGCGTTTTACTCCTATTGGTGGCTTAGGTGAGATTGGTGGAAACATTGCGGTACTAGAGACAGAGACGAGTGCAATTATTATCGATGTTGGGATGAGCTTCCCAGATGAGACGATGCATGGTGTTGATATTTTGGTGCCAGATTTTAGCTATCTCCATGCGATTAAAGATAAGATTAAAGGGATAGTAATTACCCATGGCCATGAAGATCACATAGGGGCAATTGCATACCTCTTTAAGGAGCTTAAGTTCCCTATCTATGCGACACCATTAGCCTTAGCGATGATTGGTAATAAGTTTGATGAGCACCGCTTAAGTGCCGATAAGAAGTACTTTAGATACATCACAAAGCGAAAGCAGTATGAGATTGGGGATATGAAGGTGGAGTGGATGCATGCCACACACTCGATTGTGGATGCCTGCTCTTTAGCAATAGAGACGCCTGCTGGAACAATTATTCATACAGCAGACTTTAAAATTGACCATACACCTATAGATGGTTATACGATGGATCTGCAACGATTTGCTTACTATGGAGAAAAAGGGGTGCTCTGTCTAATGAGTGACTCTACTAATTCACACTCGCCAGGCTTTACAAAGAGTGAAAGTGTTGTAGGAAAGACATTCGATGAACTCTTCGAAAAAGCAAACGGAAGGGTGATTATGTCTACTTTCTCTTCGAATATCCATAGAATCTACCAAGCGATGGAGAGAGGTGTAAGACATGGTAGAAAGATCTGTGTTATTGGGCGTTCGATGGAGCGAAATATAGAGACAGCTCGACGCTTAGGATTTATTGATGTAGGCGAAGAGCATTTTATTGAGCAACACGAAGTAGGGCGATTTAATGATGAAGAGATATTGGTAGTAACAACAGGAAGCCAAGGGGAGACAATGGCGGCTCTCTCTCGAATGGCGACAGATGAACATAGACACATTAAACTAAAACCTACTGATACGGTGATTATCTCTGCAAGTGCGATTCCGGGGAATGAGGCTTCGGTATCGAAATTAATGAACCTCCTTTTAAAGAGTGGAGTAACTGTACGCTATAAAGAGTTTAGTGATATTCATGTATCAGGGCATGCGAGCCAAGAGGAGCAGAAGTTAATTATTCGTCTTGTACAGCCAAAATTCTTCTTGCCAGTGCATGGGGAGTATAACCATATTGCTAAGCATGCACAGACGGCTATCTCTTGTGGTGTTGATGAGAGAAATATCCTCTTAATGGGAGATGGCGATCAAATAGAGATTACTCCAAAATATTTGAAAAAGGTGCGAACCGTTAAGAGTGGAAAACGCTATATCGATAATCAGAATAATAATGAGATCTACTCGGATGTTGTAAGCGATAGACAAAAGCTTGCAACAGAAGGAATTGTGAATATTGTAATGCAAATAGATAGACAAAAAGGGGAGCTTGCAAGTAAGCCGATTGTTACAGCCCACGGCTTAGTAGCAGCAAAAGAGAGTAAAAAGTTTGAGCAAGCAATTGTGGATCTTGTCGAAAAGCATCTTAAAGCTACGAATATAGAAAAGAGTGCCAATAATAAAGTAATCGAAGATGATGTTCGTAACATTGTAAAACGCTATGTTGTAAAGCAGTATAAGAGCTATCCATTTATTATACCGACTGTATTTTTAGTATAGATGTAGGGGTTAGGTAACCCCATTAAGGAGAGAGAATGAAAGCCCCACACGAGTATGCCAAAGAGACTCTTCAAATTGAAGCCGAAGCACTTCTTGCAAGTCGCGAAAGAGTTGGGGAGCAGTTTGATAAAGCTGTAGAGATTATCTCGAAACTTAAGGGAAAGCTGATAGTTGTAGGTGTTGGTAAGTCGGGGCATATTGGCTCAAAAATTGCAGCAACATTAGCAAGTACTGGAACACCAAGCTTCTTTTTGCATCCTGCCGAGGCGATGCATGGCGATTTGGGGATGATAAGCAAAGAGGATGCTGTCTTAGCAATTAGTTATAGTGGGGCGAGCGAAGAGGTTACAAAGCTCTTGCCACATATTAAGAATTTTGAAGTACCCATTATTGGGATGAGCCGCTCTATCGATTCGCAACTTGGGAAGTTTTGTGATGCCCATATCGATATATCGGTTGCAAAAGAGGCGTGCCCTTTGGGGATTGCCCCAACTTCGAGTACTACTTTAACGCTCGCTCTTGGAGATGCCTTAGCAGTAGCATTAATGGAGGTGCGAGGTTTCCAGAAGCAAGATTTTGCAAAGTTTCATCCTGCAGGCTCTTTGGGGCGGCGGCTCTATTTGAAGGCGGAGCACTTTTTGATTCCCAAAGAGGAGCTTCCAATTGTCTCTTCTGATACGCTTTTGAAAGATGCGATTGTTGTGATGACACAAGGGAAGCTTGGAAATCTACTCATCGAAGAGGATGGCAAGCTTGTTGGTGTCTTTAGTGATGGTGATTTACGCAGAAGTCTTTTAAGAGAGGATTTTGATTTTAATAGAGCAATTGCAGATTTTATGAAGGCAACACCTTTTACTATTAGTGATGCTTCGATTTTAGCTGTTGATGCACTTGAGCTTATAGAGAGCAGACGAATACAGTTGCTTATCGTTACAGATAAAGAGAGTCGTATAGTGGGAGCTATCCATATACACGATTTAATAGCCGCAGGAGTAGAGAGAAGTGAGACTCAATAGATTTATAGCACACAATAGTAAATATTCAAGACGCGAGGCAGATACTCTTATAGAAGAGGGAAAGGTTACAATTAACCGACAAGTAGTGAGTGACTTTAGCTACCAAGTGCAAAAGGGTGATCGTGTCTTTGTAAAGGGGAGAGAGATCAAGCCAAAAGCGAAGCATGAGCTCACAATGATTGTCTACAATAAGCCTAAGGGTGCATTAGTTACCAAAAGAGATGATCGTGGGCGTACAACGATTTACCATCTTCTGCCTGGGAAGTTTAGGCACTTTACACCTGTTGGGCGTTTAGATTATGCAAGTGAGGGGCTCTTGTTGCTTACTGATAATGTAGAGGTAGCAACACTCTTGATGGAGAGCAAGCTTCCAAGAGTTTATAATATAAAAATCGATAAAATACTAACAGAGGAGATGGAGCAAGCGATGCAAAATGGGCTTGTTTTAGAGGATGCGATGGCTGGAGCACACCCAATGAATAAGGAGCGATCGATGGAGTTTGCTCCCTTTTTAGGTTATAGTGTGCGTGGTGTGACAGGTAAGTATACAAAACTTAGAGTTTCAATAGCAGAGGGGAAAAATAGAGAACTTCGTCGCTTATTTGCCCACTTTGGTGCAAATGTTGTTGATCTTAAAAGGGTGGCTTATGGCTTTATTGAGCTCAATAACCTTCCAGAGAATAAGACACGCTATTTGAGCCAAAAAGAGTATGATGCGTTGCATAAGTTTATAAAGCAGGAGGAGAAAAATGGTAAGCACAAAAGAGTTTAGGACAAAGTATCGAACAGAGATGATCGATATTACCGAAGAGGTACGAGATGAGGTGATCAAAAAGGGTGTGAAGAATGGTTTGTGTACCGTATTTACAACCCATACAACTGCTTCTGTTGTATTTTTTGAAAATAAAGACCCTAAGCTTAGAAGGGATTTTTTAGCCTCTTTAAGTCGTGTTGCTCCTGTAGATGCTGAGTATGAGAGTAGCGATGAGAATGTAGCAGCACATATTAAATCGGCACTTTGTGGGCAGAGAGTTGTTTTACCTGTTGTAAATGGGCAACTCTTTTTAGGAGAGTGGCAAGCGATCTTCTTCTGCGAATTTGATGGACCACGCGAGAAGCGTTCGTACCATATTCAAGTGATATAACAGCTTAGAGCTCAGGGCTTAGAGTTAAGAGCTAATTGTGCGACTTTGTTGCATTTATATTTATTAGTTAGGATCAATTTTAGATGAATTTAGCTCAGAAGTATCGTCCTCAGAAGTTAACAGATATTCTCTCTCAAGAGCATCTTATAGGCGAGAGTGGGCTCTTTACTCAGTTTTTAAAAAATAACTACTTTCCAAATGCTTTACTTTTTGGACCCCCTGGTTGTGGCAAGACTACCCTTAGCCGCCTAATTGCTAAAGAGTTAGATAGAGACTTTTATGAGTTTAATGCAACCTCTATTAAAGTAGAGGAGCTTCGAAAAACTATTACTTCGTATATTGGCAAATTAACAAAGCCACTTGTTTTTATAGATGAGATCCATCGCCTCTCAAAAAACCAGCAAGAGGTGCTTTTGCCCTTTATGGAGAGGGGCGATTGTATCGTTATTGGGGCATCAACACAGAACCCTTACTACGCTTTAACGGCAGCTTTTCGCTCTCGAAGCCACCTTTTTGAACTTAATGCAATTAACGATAGCGATTTAGAGAATTTAATAAAAGATGTAGCAAATAAAGAGGGCTTTGAGCTCTCAAGTGAGGCTTTAGAGTTTATAATAAAGAGCTCTAGTGGGGATGCCAGAGGGGCATTGAACCTCTTAGAGAGTGCCTCGTTTGTAAATAGGAAGATAGAGTTAGCTACCCTAAAGCAGATACGCCCCCACACCTTACAAGGTGGCAGTAACGAGGGTGATAGCCACTACGAGTTAACATCCGCTATGATAAAAAGCATTCGCGGCTCAAACATAGATGCAGGGCTCTACTATTTAGCTAGGCTTATAGAGGGTGGTGAACCCCCAGAGTTTCTAGCAAGACGCCTTGCTATTTTGGCTGCTGAAGATATTGGAAACGCCAATCCAAACGCCCTCAATTTAGCAAGTGCAACACTCAATATTGTATTGCATATTGGCTACCCTGAAGCAAGAATTCCACTTGCTCAGTTGCTTATCTACCTCGCTTCGAGCCCAAAATCGAATAGTGCTTATAGGGCGATAAATTCAGCCCAAAAGGCGATAAAAGAGGGGTTAATGCTCAGTGTCCCAAACCATATAAAAACCCATGCAAAAGAGTACCTCTACCCCCACGATTTTGGCGGCTTTGTAGAGCAAAGCTACATAGAAAAAGATGTTAGTTTTTACCAAAGTAGTGGTATTGGCTTTGAAGCTAAGTTGAATGAGTGGCTTAAGAAGATTACGCACTAATTCTTAAGTTAATCATAAAATTACGAGCTATCATATGGCTTCGCTCTTTAAAAAATGCTCCGGAACTTGGTTCGTAGACTTTGTCGATTGCTGCTTCGAAGAGCTCTAGCCATCTCTCGAATGCTTCTTTGCCTAACCCTTCTAATCCAAAGTGTGGTGCAAGTGGTGAGCCACGGTAGCTAAGGTCGCCTAGGGCTTGCATTGCCCAGAAGTTGCTCAGTAGCTCTAGGTGCTCTTGCCACATTTGGCTATTAATGTCGCTTCCAAGCTTTGCAATAAAGAATGGTGCTGTGATTGGGTCTGCTAAAATGGTAGGGTAGAATGTGCGTACAAGTTTGTCGATACTCTCTTTTGTTATAGTGTTTGCTTTCATTTAAAACCTTTTTTTGGCTTAGTATATAGAGTTTTCCTTAAGAGAGCAAATTTTAATTTAAATGCTTAAAAAATAATCAAATACTCACTTCATTGCCTAAATTTTAATCAGTTTATGGATTATATATTTTACTTTTCTTGATTTAAATCAATTTTTTTGTCACTTAATAAGATATTATAGCATTTGGAATAGATTCTTATATGAAGAGTCTTATTACCAAATTTTTAAGGAGAAGAGATGACTTTTGCAACTTCATTAGAGCTTTTGAAGTTTCATGCAGTGGCATATACAATATATGCTTTGATTATTGTATCGACTGTTGCATGGTTTGGGTATAACCTTACACAAAAAGAGAAGGTGAAATCAATTGTTCGGATCCCATTTTATGGATATATGGCGTTTTTGGTTGCTGGTGGTGTTGGACACCATATTTTTACCTATAATGCAATACCATGGGTATCAGAGGATATCACAAGACACGATGTTAAGCCTGATCAAGAGGTAAATATTACAGTTGCTAACCATAAATGGCAGTTGCCGCAACTTCCAATTAAGATTAAGGCACATACGAAGGTCTTTTTTAATGTACAATCGAAAGATTTAATATATGGTTTTGGTATCTTTAGAAAAGATGGAACAATGGTTACCCAGATGCAGGTTGATCCAATGCATAAAAATGATCTGCTTTGGACATTTAATGAGTGCGGCGTTTACGATATTACATCTACAGAGTATTCCGGGCCGGCACAATACAATGAGGAGGGTGATGACTTAATGTTAGTAAAAGATGCAATTGTTGTAGAGGGTTGCAAAGGAGGTGCTAAATGAGTTTTATGAAAAATTTAATCCATGGAACAAATTTTGATGCAGATAGCTTAAATGCATTGCAGAAGGTAACACTCCGTGCGGTTGTGATGAGTTTTTTATTTTTTGGATTAGTTGCTATTGAGGGTGTTATAATGAGATTAGTAAAAACTGGTCCTGCAAATCCATTGCCAAAGATGTTTAGTCACCCTGATCATTTCTTTTCGATTATGACTGCACATCCAATTGTCGGGATTTTTGGTTCTACATACCAGTTAGTTTTTGCGGCATTTATGTTTTTAGTACCCTATTTAACAAAAAAACCGCTTTATAGCGTGAAGCTTGCTAATGCTGTTTGGCTGCTTATTACAATAGGTACTGCACTTGCTTGGTTTGCTGCATTCCTTTGGCATTATGCACCGCTTTATACGCTCTATTGGCCGCTTCCAGCTGATGTGCATCAGTTTGAGACAATTGGAGGAATTGTATTTGTTGTGGGTGTTGCTCTGATTATGATTGGAACTTTAGGGTTTATTTACAATATCTATGCAACAATTTTCCAAAGAGTTGGTGTGCATGCAAATAAGACGACTAAAGAGCTTTTAATCAGCGGTTTTGGGATTGATGGGATGCTTAATTTGATCAATAAACTCAGAGGCAAAGAGCCTTATACAAAAGAGCCTGCTCTTTCGCTTCCTGTTGTTGCGATATTTAGAGGAACTGTCGATACATTCCTTGATGCTATTGTAATTTTAGGTGCTGGTATTCTAGTATTGGTCTATCTTGTAGCCGATTTAGGTGGTGTGCAGTTAGATGTGCATAGTATTGATGCATTGCTCTATAAAAACTACTTCTGGTGGGGGCTAGATTTGGTTGCCGATGGGCTAGTACTAATTTATGTAGCTGGTTCATGGTATCTGCTTGCTACGCTTATATCTGGGCAGAAGCTCTTTATGGAGAATGTGGCTCGTGCTGCATTGATGTTGGAGCTTTTGGTTTCGTGGATGGTGTGGTCGCACCACTTGCTTTCAGACCAGCCACAACCTGAGATGATGAAGCTTGTTTCTGGAGAGATGGTAACAGCATTTGAGCTCTTAACACAAGGATTAGCGCTCTTTATTACTCTTGTAACCCTCTGGAAAGGACGCCCGTTAAAGATGAGCATGGAGCTTAAGTATCTTCTAGGCGGATTGATTGGCTTTGGATTAGCGGTTCCTGCCGGAATTATCCAGGCGGATATGGGTATGAACAGAGTGCTGCATAATACCTCTTGGATCTCTTTTGCGCACTTCCATATAGCACTGATTGTCGGGCTTTACATGACACTTTATAGTGCACTCTATGTGCTGTGGCCACTAGTGACAAACAATACGCAGATGTATTCGAAAAAACTCTCGAATACACACTTTTGGATGTACTTAATCGGCGGTTTAGGAATGGGGTCAGTTCTAGGCTTTGCCGGCTTAGAGGGGGCTTTAAGACGGCACCTTTATGTTCATGGCGAATTTGGACCTTATATGATTTTAGGCGCTATATTTGGAGCTATGATCTTTATAGCGTGGGCAATTTTCCTTTATAATATTGTTATGAGTATTGGACTTAAAGGGCTTGTTGGTATATTTATGCCGGCAAAAGATAAGAGTGCAAGTTATGGTATAGAAGATTAAAAAGCTCAGAGTTCAGTTTTAGGTACGGTTATACCGTACCTCTTATCTATTTTTGTGTTGGCAAAGCAGTCAATAGAGCAATAGATAATTTCAGGTTCAAGGAGCATATTTGCTAAGTATCAAAAGAGCAGCTAGAGAGATAAAAGATGTAGGCTTTTATAATAATATTTTAGATGATATAGAGCGGCTTTTAGGCAAAAGAAAATTAAGCCTAGAAGAGATAGAAGATGTCTTAAAAAATAATAGCGAAATTTTAAATAGCTATAAGCAGTTAAATGTAGAGTATAACTTGAGCAATATTCATTTACGAAATATCGATGTTAAGGGTATAGATAGTGAATGTAAAGAGTTAGCTGATAGTATAAATAGTAGTTTAGATAGATTAAGAGAGATAGAGAAGTATACACTCGATTTTGAGCAGAGCTCTACGCTGGTTATTATCTTTTCGGTTGAGTTCTTTGTGCTTTTTTCTGTGCAGTACTTTATAGTACTTTTAGATTTAAAAGAGTGGCAGTGGTGGATATATAGCTTTTTTGCCCTCTCAATTGTGCTTGCTTGGCTCTATGCAAAAAGAGAGAAGGCGAAATTTGCGAAGTACAATAGTGAATTTGAAACACTCTATGATAAAACTTTAGATCTTATTGAGAGTACTGAGATGAGGGGGTGCATAAAGAAAGATGACTTAATTATTGAGAGTAGTGATGAGCATGTCTAAAGTATATATATCCTATATATGGGACGAGAAGAACTTCAATAGGCTCTTTAACGAAGCCTATAACTACCAATTCAAAAACTCGCCAAGACGCTATATTGGGTGGCTCTTTATCGCTATGGCTCAATTTGGAGTCGTGGCAGCTTTAAAAAAGGGTTCGATCACTCTTTTGCTTCTCTCTACCTTTCTTATTCTCTATTGGTACTATATTAAAAAAGTTATAGTTAAAAAGAGAGCCTATAGAGAGTTTCTAAATTCACCACTTAAAGATAAAAGAGTAGAGTTGATTGCAGATAACGATGGTATAGAGCAAGGCGGCACTAAAATCTTATGGAGTGATATAGAAGAGGTTATACCAATAGAGGATGATATCTTAATAGTTGCTGGAAGTAAGAGTTACTATATCCCATCAAGTGGGTTTAAAAGCATAGAAGAGAGAAGCCTCTTCAAGAAGCTTGCTAGAGAAAAAGAGAAGCTTGTCTCTTAGGTGAGACAAGTCTTTTCTATACTAGCTAAGTAGTTTAAAAGTGATAGTTTACACCCACTGTTATCGCTTCGTGACTTAATTTGTCACTACCACCAGGAAGAAGTGCTTTTGCTTTTTTCTTATGTAAAAGCCAAGTATAATCAGCGAAAACATCCATATTTTCACGGATTTTATAGCTTGCACCCAAACCAAATTGTGGACTTGCTTTTTTAATGAAATTAGGATGTTTATGGTGACCATCAATTTTTACCCATCCAAAACCTAAAAGCCCATATATTGCGGCTTCTTTTGTGATATTGTAACTAGGTTTAACAAAGAGGCTTAAGTTTACTGCATTTTCTGTAAAATGAGGGTTAACAAGTCCTAGGCTTGCACGCCCTTCTATAGCTAAATTTGGGTTGAATTGGTAACCTAAAATACCTACAAAAGCAAGTAGTTTATCTTGCCCCTTTTTCTTGCTAAACCAGTTTAGGCTTGAATTGTTGCCATATGTTGAAAGTCCAGCTAAACCAAGACCTCCATAGAAATTACTAATTTTAATTTGTGGTGTGGAAGGTGCTATGGGTGTAACAGGTTCTGGGGCAGGGATATAGTCCCCACCAGCATAAGCTAATGAGCTTAAAATTACTGCTGTTGATAGTAAGAGTTTTTTCATATTTTTCTCCTTTTTTAGGTATTGTAGTTAAATATCAACTAAGTAATTATAACAGATTGTTAACGAATTTTGTAATATAATTTCATTATGTCATATTTTGAAGGTATTTGCAAGAATCTTTAGGAGTTTTAATGAGTGCATTAGTAGAGTTAGCTATGTTTCCAACTGATAGTGGGGAGAGTAAGAGCGCTTTTGTGGCGAGGGTTATAGAGGTTGTTCGAGCGAGTGGCTTGCCCTATCAATTAACGGCAATGGGGACGATTATAGAGGGAGAGAGTGTGAGTGAAGTCTTTGCTGTGATTGAGAAGGCATACAAAGAGCTTCAGATTGATTGTAGTCGTATTTATAGTGTTGTAAAGATCGATTATCGAAAAGGTCCTGTCGGGCGTTTGGAGAAGAAGGTTGCTTCGGTAGAGGCGAAGCTGGATCTAAATTTTTGCTAATTCTAATACAAAATTTTGGTTTAAGAAAAAGCACCATTTAAGCTTGTTTTAAATGATAATCATTATTATTTTCATAATAAAGAGGCTTGAGGAGAAAATTTGAAGTTGAGTGAACTTAAGAAGCATCAAGAGGCGAGAGTCGTAAGAGTAGATGCAAGCGGTGAATTAAAACAGCGTTTAGCATCGTTTGGTCTTTTACGAGGGGCAAATATAAAAATTATAGATTGTTCTCTTGGAAAGTCTACAATAGAGGTAATGGTAGATAATACACTCTTAGCGCTTCGCAAAGAGGAGGCGGAAAAGATTGAAGTAGAAATTATTGAGAATCAAGCATATCATGGGAAACAGAAAAGAGTGCGACAAAGAGAACGCAGAAGATTAGTTCAGGAAATTAAAAAATGAGTTGTGAGAGTTGTAAGGTTGAGCAGAAAGAGGAGTATGGTGTTGGTGCAATTAAGATAGCACTTGCAGGACAACCCAATGTCGGAAAATCGATGCTTATTAATGCTATGAGTGGTGGAAATCGCGTAAAGGTTGGGAATTTCTCTGGTGTTACGGTTGATAAGATGGAGGTCTGCTTTGAGCACCACTGCCACCTTTTTGATCTGATCGATCTGCCTGGAACATACTCGATAGATGGTTTTACAAAAGAGGAGAAGGTTGCAAAAGAGTTTTTGCTTAATGAGGAGTATGACCTTATTTTGAATGTGGTTGACTCTACAAACTTGCAGCGAAACTTGCTTTTAACTACAGAGCTATTAGAGTTAAACACAAAGGTGGTAGTTGCTCTCAATATGATTGATGAGGCAAAAGCTGATGGTATTACGATAGATAGAGAGCAGCTCGAGAAGATTCTTGGTGTTAAAGTGGTTATGGTCTCTGCAAAAACAGGTGAAGGGATAGATGAACTCTTGGATACTATGCATGAGGTTGCAGACTCGCCTGAAAGATCGCATAACCGCTTAATCTATAGTGATCCAATGGAAGAGGAGATTATTAAAGTTAGAAAGTTCCTTGACGAAAAGGGATTTAGCTATAGAGATTGGAGTAATCGAGAGGTAGCTATTGGCTTACTTTTTGAGCAAGAGAAGCTCTATAAAGAGTTGCACGATAATCCTATAATGATAGAGCTCTACCCTATGATTCGAGACTCTCTAGAGCATATCTATACCCACCATGAAACAAAAAATATTAAAGAGATTCGTGCTAATGAACATGCTGCAATTGCACGCGGTATTGCTTTAGAGGTTGTGGATCAAAAGAGTGCTCCTAAGAGTTTAACACTCACTCAAAAGATAGATTCTATTTTGCTCAATAAGTATCTTGGAATTCCGATCTTTCTCTTTTTTATGTGGGCACTCTTTCAGCTTACATTTGAGTTTGGGAATATCCCTATGGAGTATATCGATGCAGCAATTGGGACATTTAGCGATTTTGTAGGAAGCCACATAAGTAGTGATGATATACGAAGTCTTGTTGTTGATGGGATAATTGGTGGTGTGGGTGCGGTGTTACTTTTCTTGCCAAATATTATTATTCTCTATATAGGTATTGCACTCTTAGAGACAACAGGCTATATGAGTCGTGTTGCATTTCTACTCGATGGGTTTTTCCATAAGTTTGGTTTACATGGGAAGAGTTTTATTCCATTGGTAACTGGTTTTGGATGTACTGTGCCTGCATATATGGCGGCAAGAACACTCAAAAGCGAAAAGGATCGTTTGATTACTCTCTTTATTTTAGGATTTATGAGTTGTGGGGCAAGACTCCCTATCTATGTACTCTTTACAGGGGCGTTTTTTAGCGAAGCGGTCTCTGGGAATATTCTCTTTTTGATCTATATCTCGGGAGCATTACTTGGTTTAGTAATGGCAAAGATACTGAGAGTATTTGTCTTTAAGGGCGAAGATGAGCCATTTGTTATGGAGATGCCAAAGTATCGACTGCCTAGTTTTAAACTTATTTGGCATACGGTTTATTCTAATGCGGCAAGCTATCTTAAGAAGGCGGGTACATTTATTCTTTTGGCATCTGTGCTTATATGGTTTGTATCGAACTATCCAAAAAACGAAGCTATCGCACAGGAGTATAGTAAAAAGATAGAGCTTGCAAAGACAAAAGAGGAGAGAGAGAAATTAGCCGCCATGCAGCAAGCAAAAGAGTTAGAGAGTAGCTATTTGGGGCAAATTGGAAAGTTGAGTGAATCATTCTTTAAGCCACTTGGTTTTGATTGGAGACTAAGTGTTGCACTCGAGAGTGGGCTTGCTGCAAAAGAGGTGGTGGTATCAACTCTGGGGGTTCTCTACTCTATTGGGGAGGTTGATGAGACAAGTAAATCGCTCAAAGAGATATTAGCAAAAAAATTAAATATACCAATTGCACTTTCATTTATAGTTTTTGTAATGATATACCTACCATGTTTTGCAGCCTCAAGTGTCTTCACTAAAGAGGCAGGAGGCTTTAAATATTTTGTCTACCTTTTCTTCTTTACAACAATGACTGCTTGGGTCATGTCGTTCCTTACTTACAGAGCTACACTCATATTTTTTGGAAGCTAAAGCTTCCAAATTTTCACTTCTCTATTTTCTTTATCAGTATTATTGATTAAATTCGTATATTATATAATTTATTTATAATTAAATAAAAACTGTAACTAATTGTATCATATAATAAAAAATTATATGATACAATTTAAGAGTTAAAGTGATATATATAATTTATACTGTTATCATTGTATTACAAATATTTATATGGAGGTTACGCAGTTTGAAGAAAGATAATAATAAAACTGCACAGAGAAGAGGCTTTTTAAAGAATATTGCCGCTTCTGTTGTAGCAGCAGGTGCTTTGGCTCCTATGAGTATAAGTGCAAAAGATGATCCTGCACTTATCGAAGAGCCAGAGTGGGGTAAAAAGCTTGGGTTACCAGTAGATAAAAATCTCTACGGAATGCCTTCCCCATATGAGCACAATGTACAAAGAAGAGTGCAT
>JALVWQ010000004.1 GCA_027034975.1 Campylobacteraceae bacterium | reverse complement strand
GACTCTTTAAAGAGAGATTTTTACTACCGTTTGTAATATGTGGTGTTATTATAACAACTAATTCTTCGGTTCGTTTGATTTTCTTCTCTCTTTTAAAGGCTCCTCCTAATAGTGGCATATCGCCAAGTAAAGGAACCTTGCTCTCAACTTTACTCTCAACACTTGAAATTAAACCACCTAAAATAGCATGTTTGCCGTCTTTTACTTTAATTACGGTTGATATTTGTCTTCTTATTAAATCAGGCGGCATTGTTCTCGTTCCTGAGTTAGAAACAGTACCATCTGTTTCAGTAATAGATGGATTAATCTTTAATGTAATCATACCACGTTTATCAATTTCTGGAGTAATATCTAACAAAATGCCTGCAAATACTGAATCAATTGTTTCACTAGTAGTTGTTTCTTTATTGCTATCTTTAGTAGAAGTACTGCTTTTTGTTTTATAAAAGAGCTCTTTACCTACACTAATAAGAGCTGGTTGATTGTTAAGGGTCATGATTTTAGGATTAGAAATAGATTTAACATTACCTTGTGTTTTAAGGAAACGAATTACATCATTAATTGTAGCAAATCCGTGTGATTGAAAAAGTTTTGCATTACTTGGTCGAGTACCAAGTCCATATTTTACTTCAGTAACTCTATCATTTTCGGTCTTTAATCCAGCAATATTTTTTTGTGCCATATTTATTGTATTGATTGTAAAGTTTTGTAAACCATATAGAGAGTTCCAGTCGATGCCAGTTTCATGATTATTATTAAGCGTTACAGAGAGAATTTTAACATCAATTAAAACTTGTGTTTTTACCTGTTTAGCTAATGCTGTAATATATCTTTCTACTCTTCTTAATTGTTTAGGAGTTCCTGTAACTGTAACAAGACCACCTTCAGGATCAATAATTGGCTCGAGTGGATTATATTGCCAAGTATTGCCACTTGCATCTACCCAAGTACCATCTTTTCCTTTTGTGAAGTTCATGCTTCCATCACCAGAAACGACAAGAATCTGATGAATCTCTTTTTTTAACTTTTTCCAAAAATCAAATTTATCATTACTTTGGATTGCCATACCACTTGCTGAAGATATATTTTGTCCCTTGGTTTTTCCAGCATTAGCAATATTGATATTTGCATTGGAACTTCCTGTACGATCACTTGAGATGTAATGGACTTTAAAAGTTTTTGTAGTTAGATAAGATATTGAGAGCTTATTGCCTTCAAGTTGATAACTTAAATCATTATCCTTTAAAAGTAAATTTAAAAATTCATATAGTGAACTATTTTTCAAATGGGTATAATAGAGTTTCTTTTTGAGTCTTTGTTGAGCAGCAGCATCTTTTACAACAATACTTAAGCCGCAGCTTTGAGCTAAGTTATCAAGTGCATCTGCTATAGATAATTCTTTTTGTATGGTGACATTAAATCTTTGGTTATTGCAACTATTTGCATATGAATACTCAAGTGATAAGAGTATAAAAAGCGTTATTAGTATTTTTTTCATGGTTACCTTCCTACTGTTATATTTATTTTGCTATGGTTTTGATCAAAAATAAGCATCTTCTCTTTTTGGTCGTTTTTAAGAAATACTGCATCTTCCATTATGTCCTCAAGTTTGTAAGAGCCAATTTTTTGACCGAGCTTATACCATTTCCCATTAATATTTACGCTATTATTCATAATAGCGATTAATTTAAAGTTTTCTTCCTTTGCCTTTAATAATGTAGTGTTTATATCTTTAATACTCTTATTATTTTCAATAATAAGTTTAGGCATTGGAGATGGCGTTGCTAAAATAGTTTCTGAGTCAATATTAGATACCCTTTTGGTTGTTATTTTAGTCAAAATTGTATCAATATCTTCAGCATTCAGAAATACTCCAAGAAGTGCTAGAAGTACTAAGTGTTTCTTTTTCATGGTTTAATCCCCCATATAGAGAGTTTTATATCAGCCTTTGGTTGATCATTGGTGGCTTTTAACGAAACATTACTAATATTTGCAACAAGTTCAGTCTGTTCTAGCCTATTCATGAAATTAAGTATTCTATTATACTCGCCTTGAACTTTAATATCTACATCAAGAACTTTTCCGAAAGTGTCATTTTGGTCATAGTATTTGTTTGAAATACTGTCGACTTTAAGATTATTTTTCTTAGCATCAATTGCGATAGTGTGTAAAAATTTAGACCAATTGTTTTTTGTGTAAAGTAATGAAGTAAACTCTTTAATAGATCCATCTAATTTCGCTAATTTATTTCTAAGATCATTGAGTTCCATTCGTTTTTTTACAATTTTTCTATTAAGTTGATTAATATAAAAATTTCTATTTCCATTTATCGTAATAGATTTTAAGTAGCTATTGGCACTATCAATTTTAGAATGTAATTCTTGATTTCTGCTTTCTTGTTCCTCTCTAAAAGCTGTAGAGATTGGCTCTAAAAAAGTATAGAGTAGATAACCAACTAAAACTGCAACAAGAATTACCATTAACCAAGATTCACTCGATTTTCTACTGCTATAAAAGTTGTCTAATTTATCTAAAAAATTCATTGCACATCTCCTGAAAATTCGATTTTCAGCACACCTTTATAGAGTCCTTCTGTTGGATATAGACGAATATTCTTTATATCAACATTTGCAATTTTTTTATCGAACTTTTGTATAAGTTGTTTTATAAATGCTGTAATCAGTTTCTCATCTTTCGATTCTAGTTCAATTGCATAAAGTGAGTCTGAAATTGAGATATTTCTACTATGTAAATCATACTCTTTTAATAGTTTTGTGATTTCCGATAATTGCTCTGAACGGAATTGATAGTGAAATTTTTTATTATAGACTTGAGTAACTTCCCCAACTTTAGATTGATAAATTTTTTCTGTCTTTGTATAAGCTTTTTCTAGTGCTTTTAACTCTTCTTTTTTTTGGGTAATAGTTTTTTTATATTTATTTGCTTCAGCTGTAACTTTTGCTTCCTCTTGTGCTAGAAGAGCATTGTTTGCCTTAAGAGTAGTGCCAACAATAAAATCATAAATAATAGGCAGTAAAAAGAGTAGCAAAACTGTTAAAAAGAGTCCTATTATTTTCCCTGCGGGTCGCTGAGTAATCGGTTTAGGCTTAGGATATAGCGTCAGATTTGGTAACTCTACTAAACCACTATTTAATGCTTGTGCATTAAGTACCATAAGTGGACAGATTGGATCCATGTCTTTGCTAATTTTAATATTTCTTTCTAAAACAGTACTCAGAGCAATAGCGTTTATATTCAGGTAGTTTTTTACATAAGGTTCTAATGCATCTTGGCTATCCCAACTCAGTGCAACATAAGCATTGCGAACACTATCAATATCGTATGTTCTCTTTGTATAGATAAGAATATCATTTATTGATAAAAAACACTCATTTAATATGCGGATCAGCAATTCCCTATGTGATGATTCTCCCTTACGACTTCCATCAGCAGCAAGAAACTCTCGAAATTTATCTTCTGACATAGGTACTTCATTTGCAAGTTTGCAGAATTGATCATATATATCTTTTATTGAGTATTTGATAGATTTTGAGTAAAGGTATTCACCTTTGTAGTAGAATGTTACAAAACTATCATGATCTCCAAAATATAAAAATAGATCACATCCATTACTGCCTATGAGCTTCTCTTGGTAAAGGGTTTTATAAAGTAGGGGAGCTGCAATTACATAGTCAATAACTTTACTTTTCTTTGCTATAGGGGCTAACTTTTCTTTGAGGGCAGCTTTATCTACAATGATTGTTTGATATTTATCTTGATCGCCACTAGCCCTAGTTTTTATTGGCTGTATAATATACTCGACTGCAGGATCAAATTGCAACTCTTCATATACTTTGTCGATAATTACATTTGAAACATGCTCTTGGGGAAGACTTGGGCTTATTTCAATAAGGCCTGTAATAATATCTTTGTTTGCAATATAAGTTATTGTTGTATTTTGCTTAGAATAACGAAGCTTTTTTATTAGTTGTAAACTACTATTTTTATATTGACACTGCGAAGATCGATAGACATCGATAGCTACTATAGAGTTTTTATCTCTTTTTTTCACCTTTTAATCTCCCCTATAATTATATTCATCTAACTTAAAGAGAAAATAGAGCTGTTCTCTTTGGTTTATACCAAATACTTCAAAAATATAGTTTTACTGCTTAATATCATAACTATATTTTTATGTATTTTTAATAATTATATATGTTTTAATATTAAATAAGACTGAAATAACCATTATTTCATAAAAGAATTTAAAAAATATACCCTAAATTCTCTAAAAAGTTCTTATTTTTGCTCCATCCCTTCTTTACTGTAACATTTAGATCTAGGTAAATCTTTTTACCGCTAAAGCTCTCTAGCTCTTCTCTTGCATACTTTCCAATGCGTTTAATGCTTTGTGCACCCTTACCGATGAGCATCCGTTTTTGGGTATCTTTTTCTACAACAATCGAAGCTGTTACAACATCTAATTTTTCACTCTCTTCAATTTTTTCGATCACGACATCGCTCTCATAAGGGATCTCTTCGCTTGCTTTTTCGAAGATTGCTTCTCGAATCAACTCTTTGTAGATATCTCTAATATTATCGGTTGTAACCATATCGGCATCGTAGAGCCAAGGGTGCTCGGGGAGGTACTTTGCTATTGTATCTAAAAGCATCTCTTTTGTTACGCCGCCTCGTTTTACTGAGAAGGGGATAATCTCGCTAAAATGATTAGCATACTTATTGTACTGGCTGAGCTTTTGCAATACTCTTTCGTTGCTGACTCTATCGACTTTTGTTAAAAGAATAATATGGGGTTTCTTTTTATCTTTACGAAGCTCTAAAAACTCCTCGTATGCTTCGAGCGTATCATTTACTGGTGCTAGAAATATATCTAAATCGCTATCACCAAGTGCTTTAAGAGCCTCTTCGAGCATAAATTGGTTTAAGAGCTTCTCTTTTTTGTGAATCCCAGGCGTATCGACAAAGATAATCTGAGACTCTTTATGCGTTACGATTATATTCATTCTCTTTCTTGTTGCTTGAGCTTTTTTAGAGACCATCGCCAACTTATAGCTATTTAAAAAGTTTAAGAGTGTACTCTTACCGGCATTTGGTCGCCCAACCACGGCAACAAAGCCACACTTTTGTTTCTGCTCCATTTTTCCCTTTTCGTTATTAATTATTGAGATAAATTACTAAAATCCAAAATCTAAATTCGGAAATCTGAATCCTGAAATCGGAACACGCTATAGTATATATCTCGTTGTATCTTCGCTTTCTACCAAGTCGCTTAGTTTACTATCGATAAGCTCTTTTGTAATCTCTACAGTGCCCTCTAGCGAGTCAGCTTCGAAGCTAATATCTTCTAAAATCCGCTCCATGACAGTATGGAGTCTTCGTGCTCCAATATCTTCTGTTTTTTCATTTGCAATAGCACTATATTTGGCGATTGCTCTTAGTGCCTCTTCGCTAAACTCTAAATCGACACCCTCTACCTTTAAGAGTGCTTTATATTGCTTAACTAAAGAGTTTGTAGGCTCTGTTAAGATACGGTAGAGTGTCTCTTCGGTTAAGCTATCAAGCTCCACACGTAGCGGAAAACGCCCTTGGAGCTCTGGAATTAAATCACTTGGCTTACTTAAATGGAAAGCCCCAGCAGCTATAAAGAGGATATGGTCTGTATCGAGCATTCCAATTTTTGTTTTTACGCTTGATCCCTCTACAATTGGTAAAAGGTCTCGTTGTACCCCCTCTTTGCTTGGGTCTTGGCGAGAGCTTGAGCTAGCTGAAACTGCTACTTTATCGATCTCATCAATAAAGATAATTCCACTCTCTGCCTTTTTTAGAGCGAGTTGCTTAATCTCTTCTTCGTTAAAGAGTTCATTTTGTGCTTCGATCTCTAAGAGTTTTTTTGCCTCTTTAATTGTGACCTCTTTTTTCTTTCTTTTATTGAGTCCGCTAATTACTTGTACAATAGATTGTTGTACCTCTGCCATCTCTGGCGGTACATTTGGATTTGATGCTATATCGATTTGGTGTGCTTGTATCTCTATTTCTATCCTTAAATGGTCTAAATCACCATTTGCAAGCTGCTCTTGTTTACGTGCAAATGCACGATCGTAATCGGCTAATTTCTCTTCGCTAGCACCTGGTGGAAGAGGTGGTAGAAGTTTTTCAATAATTTTATTCTCTACATAGGCTTCTATCTTCTCTTTGTTTTTTTCAGCCTCCTCTTTTTTTGCTAGCGAGTAGGCCTCTAATGCTAGGTCGCGAACCATCGACTCTACATCGCGTCCAACAAAGCCTACCTCAGTATATTTACTCGCCTCTACCTTAATAAAAGGAAGATGCATCATCTTTGCTAAGCGTCTTGCAATCTCTGTCTTACCAACACCAGTGCTACCTATCATTAAGATATTTTTTGGTGTTACCTCTTGTGCCATTACTTCATCTAGCTGCATTCTTCGCCATCTGTTACGAAGAGCAATTGCAATGACTCGTTTTGCATCGCTTTGACCAATAACATATCTATCTAAATACTCTACAATCTCTTTTGGGGTCATATTACTACCGCTACTCACTACTCTAACTCCAATGTTTTAATATTTGTATTTGTATATATACAGAGTTCTCCTGCAATTTGCAGGCTCTCTTTTACAAGCTCTAAAGGTGTTAAGTTGCTATGTTTTTTAAGTGCTCGAGCTGCAGAGAGGGCAAAGTTACCACCGCTTCCAATAGCGGCAATTTCGCCATCTTCAGGCTCTACAACATCGCCTGTGCCGCTAAGAATAAATATATGCTCTTTATTCAGTACAAGCATCATAGCCTCTAGCTGGCGTAAGTGTTTATCGCTTCGCCACTGCTTTGCAAACTCTATAACAGACTTTAAAAGATCGCCTCGCTTTTCGCTTAAGATCCCCTCGAACATATCAAAGAGTCTAAAGGCATCTGCCGTACTCCCTGCAAAACCGGCTAAAATTTTACCCTCATAGAGAGTGCGAATCTTCGTAGCATTCCCTTTTAAAATAGCATTTCCAAAAGTTACCTGCCCATCGCCGCCAATTACAGCACCTTTATCGCTTTTATATGCTAAGATGGTTGTTGCTTCAAACATTACTCTATTCCTACCACATCAACTTTTAAGGTTGCATGGATACCGTGTCCTAATTTAATATCTACACTATGCAATCCTTCGCTCTTAATTGCTTTTTTGAGGTTGATATGCTTTTTATCGATATCGATATCCCACTGCTTTTTAAGCTCTTCGGCGATATTTGTATTGGTGACAGAGCCGCGAATCCCTACTGGAGCTCTCTCTCTTTCTATACGGAGCTCATTGGCCTCTATTTTCTCTTTATAACTCTCTAGTTTTGCAATCTCTGCAGCAAGTGCTGCAGCTTTAGCAGCTTGCTCCTCTTCCCACTGTGCAACAACTTCAGGTGTTGCTAATTTTGCAAATCCTTTATTAATTAAAAAGTTTTGTCCATAACCATCCTTAACCTCTTTAATCTCGCCAGCTTTCCCTAAATTTTTTACATCTTTTATTAATAGTACTCTCATAGTTTATCCTTTCTATATATGAAGCTTAGAGCTAAGAGCCTAGAGCACAGAGCTAGTAGTGCGACTTCGTCGCGTTTTAAATGTTGTGGCTTTTGCCACATTAAAAAAAGCGAAGCTACCTAGTTAGCTCTTGGCTCTAAGCTCTCAGCACTTAGCCCTATGCTAAAAGCTACAAGCTTTAAGCATAGTTAAGTAGTATTTTATCTAAAAAAATTATTTTATAAAAGAGGTAGCAATGTTTCAAGAGTTTAAAGTAGAGAACTTAAGCGATTTTCCAAAGCATTTAGAGCAAGTTTTAGAGAAGCAAAAAGAGCAGATTCAAGAGATTGCAAAAAGCGGCACGAATTATAAGGATTCAATAAAAAGAATGGATGAACTCTCTGAGGAGTTAGAGGTGCTCTTTACTCCACTTAGCCACTTAAATAGTGTGCTAAATTCTAAAGAGACACAAAGGGCTTACGAAGCATCGCTTCCGCTACTATCGAAGTTTTCTAGTTTTGTTTCGCAAAACGAAGAGCTCTATAAAAAAATTAAATCAATTAAAGCTAACGATGCACTAGAGCAAAGAGTCTTAGATTTAGAGATAAGAGACTTTAGGCTCTCAGGAGCAGAGCTTAATGAGAGTGATAAAAAGCGACTCGAAGAGATAAATTTAAAATTGAGTGAACTAAGCAACCAATTTAGCCAAAACTTGCTTGATGCAACAAATGAATTTGAACTTATTATTACAGACCCAAAAGATGTCGAAGGACTCCCGCAAAACGATATAGAAGCAGCTAAAATAAAAGAGGATGGCAAAGTAAAATACCGCTTTACCTTGCAGATGCCAAGTTATATTGCCTATATGACCTATGGGCCAAATAGAGCCTATAGAGAAGAGCTCTATAGAGCCTACAACACAAGAGCCCCACAAAACCAAGAGGTTATCGATGAGCTTTTGAGACTTAAACTCGAAAAAGCAAAACTTTTAGGCTTTAGCAGTTATGCAGAGTATGCCCTGCAAACAAGAGATGCTGCAAACGAAGAGGATGTCATTGGCTTCTTAATGGAGCTTTTAGAGCAGAGTCGCCCACAAGCTATTAAAGAGGTCGAGCAGCTAAAAGAGTTTGCAAAAGAGTTAGAAGGCATAGAGGATTTTGCAAGTTATGATACTGCATTCTATAGTGAAAAACTCAAAGAAAAACTCTTTGACTTTGACGAATCGCAAACAAAGCCATACTTCGAGCTGGAGCGAACACTTAATGGAATGCTCGATGTTGTTAGCACACTCTTTAATCTTAGCTTTACTAAGGCTAAAACCCCAACATGGCATGAGGGTGTAAGGGTTTATGATATAGAAGAAAACGGTAAAACAATTGCTAGAATCTACTTCGACCTAGAAGCAAGAGAGAGCAAACGAGGCGGAGCATGGATGCACAATTGGCAAAGCCACTTTAGGGATACAAAAGAGCAAGAGCATCTCGCTTCAGCATTTGTAGTAGCAAACTTTGCCCCTTCTTCTAAAGAGCAGCCAAGTCTGCTTAGACACGACGATGTTGTAACACTCTTTCACGAAATGGGGCATGCAATCCACCACCTTTTAAGCAAAGTAGAGCACAGAAGCATTAGTGGAATCGAGGGGGTTAGCTGGGATGTTGTAGAGTTCCCGTCGCAGTTTTTAGAGAATTTCGCTTACGAAGAGGGAGTACTTAAAAACTTTGCCTATCACTACCAAACCAACGAGCCAATGCCAAAAGAGCTACTTAAGAAGATTAAAGCTACTAAAAACTTCCAAGCAGCAATGGCGATGCTTAGACAGCTAGAGTTTGCACTTTTTGACTTCAAACTCCACCAAAAGCTCTACCAAGGCGAAGAGGTAAACCAATTAATAAATGAGATCAGAGAACAAACAGCAATCATCAAACCCCCAAGCTACACCCGCTTCGAACACGGCTTTGCACACATTTTTGCAGGTGGATATGCCGCAGGTTACTATAGCTACAAATGGGCAGAAGTCTTCAGTGCCGACGCCTTCTTTGAGTGCCTAGAAGAGGGCAACTTTAATAAAATCAGAGCCAAAGAATACAAAGAATATATACTAGAAAAAGGCTCTAGTAAAGATATGAGCGAACTCTATAAAGAGTGGCTTGGTCGAAGACCAAAGCCAAGTGCACTCTTGAAGCTTTATGGGATTAGTGATTAGTGACAGTGATAGTGATAGAAGATAGTTTAGCTCCACAATAAAAATGTGGAGCCATTTTAAAACCTTATCTATAGTTTATAGTAGTATTCTTCAATCTTTTTAGACATTAACATTCGTCTTTTTTTAAGAAAATCTTCATAATCATCAATTGTCATATTTTCCATTTTATTAGGAATACAATGCATTTTAAAATTATTTTTTAAATCTTCTATATCAATTATGGCTCCATACTTGCCAACTTTACTTTGACACTGTTCTATCAATTCATTAAAATATATTGACGGTTCTTTATCTCCTATTTTTATATTAATTTCACTCTGCATAATAACATAGTTTGCTATTTGATTGTATCTGCCTCTAGGTAATCCATGCTTTTTTAAATAGTTTTTTGGAAAAATATGATGTATATCACCTCTATGGGTAATTAACGAAGCAACTGTTATATCTTTTGACAAAAAACCTTTATCGTTATTAAACACTTGTGAAGCAAGGTAAACATTAAAATGCGGACTGCTTGCAACTGATGTATTAAAGTATTGAGGAAGTGCAGCTTCCCAAAAAGCTTGAGAAAGTTTTGCCGATTCTATATCATTTAAGTATGCTTCAATTCCAATTGAATTAATACGCTTAATATCAAAATCAAAAGCAGACTCTGGAGATGATGAGTATCGCTTTGTTAAAACAGACATAACATACCATCTTCGAACATAAGATTCAATTAAATTTGAATCTACTTTCTGTGCTCTTAAAGTAAGATAAACAATATATGCAAAATTAAGTGCATTTTGTGAACGAATCATACTGTTATCAATAAAACCTGCCGACCTTATAATCATTAAAAATCTTTTAAAATTATTTTCATTCATAAAACGCATTATGCCTTGTTTTAATATTTCAAAAGATTTTTCGGCAATTTCTTCTTCATATTCTCTAGTTTCAAAATTTCTACCCGAAAGCAATGCAACCAAATCTTCAAGTTTTCCACGTTTAAATTCAGAAGTAAAAGCTACACGCAGCATATCTGTATATGTAGGATCATATAAATCATCTGTTTCATTTTTAAGCCAGCTCATAGCTTTGAAATAATCTGTAGAAACAAACTCTTTATCTATATTTTTAATCTGATGATAAAACTCAGGTGCTACTGCTAAATGGCAAAAGTAATCTATACTTTTACGCAAATCATTACCGCCATAAGTTTCGTTTGCAGCAATTTTTGACATAGCAAAATCTGCTTGAGAAAGAACAGCACCTTGAGAATTTATTCTAATAAAAATTTCTGTTACGGTATCTATATCAAGATTGGAATTAAGTTCAATTAACCCTATATGATTATTTGTTATACTTCTTAATGATTCAATTGTGGAAAATATTTCGTTTTCACTAGTATTAGGATTATCTTCACTATATTTTTTAACAAATTCAAACATTTTAAATGTTGGGGATATAATTTTGGCAATATCAGGAATCCAAGCTTTATTTTTTTCGATTGCTGGATTGCTTACTTCAAATTTATGTTCTATTGGGTTAAAAGAAATTTTTATTCGTATTCGTTTATAATCCTTATTAACTATTTCTAATCCCAAAAGTGATGCCATTAAAGCTGTTACACGTTGCTGACCGTCTATAAGTATTCTTTTGCCATCTGAAGTTGTTCCATCTTTAAGTTTAACTGTAGGATTTCGCCAAGCAATTAAATAACCGACAGGATAACCGCGATACAAAGAATCAATTAAATCTCGAACTTTTGATGCACTCCAAACAAAAGGTCTTTGAATTTCTGGTATTGCAATTTCACCCGATTCTATCCAAGTCAATAATGTCTGTATTGGATGCTGATTAACACTATATTGCTGATTTGACAAAATAATTCCTTTTGATTTGTAATCATTAGATTATATTTAACTAGACTTAAATCTTCTTTGCTAACAAATTAGCTCAAACTTTGCAATTGACTTAACAAATATTTTTGGTTATAATGTATAAAAATAATGTATAAAGGTACTCTTATGCATAGAACGCAGATATATTTTGAAGAGGAGTTATTTACAGAGCTTAAACAGCAAGCAAATCAGTTAGGGCTCTCTATTTCAGCTTATATTAGAGAGACACTCAAAAAGGATTTAGAAAAAAGAAAAAAAGAGCCTAAAAAGGTTGATTTTTCTGAGTTTGCTGGTATGTGGCAAGATAGAGATATTTCAATAGAGACAATAAGAGAAAAAGCGTGGAAGTAACACTATTAGATACAAACATTCTTATTGAAATTTTAAAAGGGAACCAAAGAACGATTACAGAACTTAATATGTTAAATAGCTCATACGCAGTTTCGATTATAAGTTATATGGAGCTAATTTATGGAGCTTTCAATAGTGCTGAGGTAAAGAAAATTGAGAAATTTTTATCCAATTTTGAAGTGATTGATGTTAATAAAGAGGTATCGCAAAGAGCACTTGAGCTTATAAAAAAATATGCCAAAAGCCATACATTAGATATTCCAGATGCACTTATAGCTGCAACGGCTATTGTGAAAAGTTATAAACTTTTTACTTATAACAAGAAAGATTTCAAATATATCAAAAGTTTACAATTACGTTAGTTAATTTAAAAAAAACTATTTATAAGCTATTAGTAAGTAGAGTTTAAATATAAGTTATACAATATTTACAATAAGGAAAATAGGTGTTTAAGAGTAGAGATTTTAATATTTTATTAGCTTTAACAGTTGCCATTATTGCTATATTGCTTTTAGGGGTCTATATGAGTCCAACTTATGCACAAAAGATGCAGCTAATCAACTCTATTATCTATTTTTTAGCAGTACTCTTTATTGCTTCGGTTACTTTGGTGGTGCTTTGGCATGGTTTTAAACATTTTGCTGTGATGTTGGCGATTATTTTAGCGGCTATTATTTCGCTGCTTGGTATAGAGGCTGGGATTGTGGCTGTTGTGGCTACTTATATTGTTTGGGGTTTTACTTTCTCAATAGAGATGCTTTTAGCACACAATGGGGTAAGTGGAGCAATTAAGTGGTTTAAGACGCACTATACTGCAAAGACATTTGCAATTGAATTTAAAGTTTTCTACCCAATGATTCTAGCAATGTACCTCTTTTTAGAGGTGATTCCAGGAATCATCTATCGAGAAGCAATTTTAGATTTTGATCCAAAAGAGCTCTATAAAGCTATGTATAACGAGCTTAAAAAAGGGTAGTGTAATCGAGCGTATCACCATTAAAGATTGCTATTTGTGTATCGCAAGCAAAAGAGGGGAGGGCGAAGTAGTTGCCCAACTTTTTAGCTTGGTGGTAGTGCCCCTCTATAATGTAGTCGCTATTGTAGTTTTGAGCGATTTTTGTTGCAAGTTGCTTAAAGTTTTGTATCTCTTTGCATATCTTTTTTTCTTGCATACTTTTAAGTTTTTTAATTGCAATTGTATCTGGGAGTAGTTTTAAAACAATTGGCAAACGAATAAGTTTTGTGTAGAGTTTGTAGTGTAGTTTCATGGCGTATTTATCGCCATGGCTTAGGGCATAGCTTTTATTGTTGTGGGTAAGAGTGAGGGGCTGTTTTTCTATTGGTACTATGTGTACATCTTTGCTAAAGAGTGGGCGTAAGTAGAAGTCGTGGTTGCCCTCTAGGTAGATAATCTCTATCTTTTGTGCGATTTGGTTTATAAGTGCAATTTCGTTAGCAAAATACTTTTTGAGATAGGGGGAGTTGCCAACAAGTAGATCGAAAATATCACCCATTAAGATAAGTTGGGGTGTTTGGATCTCTTGGGTATTAATTGAGTTAAGGAGCTTTAAAAACTCCTCTCTTTTATGGTTTGGGTAGTGGGCATCTGCTATAAAGATTGACCCTTGTTTTAGTTTATGGTACATATGCGACTGTTGGTAATCCTAAGCTCTCTTCTAGGCCAAGCATAATATTTGCTGCAGCTAGTGCTTGTGAGCTTGCACCACGAAGCAGGTTATCGATTGCAGAGCTTATAAAAAGCGAATTGCCATGAACTGCTGCAAATATATCGCAAAAGTGCGTACCACTTACTGCTTTTACATTTACTGGGGTTTGGCGGATACGAATAAACTTTTCGTTTTCGTAAGCACTTTTAAGTACCTCTTGTGGGTCAATATTAGTTTTTAGAGTTGCATAGACACTTACAAGTTCGCCACGAGTAATTGGTATTAGGTGCGGTACAAAGTTAACATGGAACTCTTTGTTGTGTACTTTTGCAATCTTCTCTTGAATCTCTGGAGCGTGGCGGTGTTTGAGTGGGTTGTATGCAAAGATATTTTCGTTAATGGTTACAAAGCTATTGGTCTCTGTTAGCTTTTTGCCAGCCCCACTAACACCACTTTTTGCATCTACAAAGATTGGACTTTTTTCATCTAAATATGGAATAAATGGCAAAAGCCCAAGAAGTGTAGCTGTTGGGTAGCACCCTGGGCTTGCTGTTACTTTTGCATTTTTAATATCTTCTCTAAAATACTCAATTAGCCCATAGGCAGAGTGTGCTAAATTCTCTTTGTCTGTGTGCTCGCAATAAGCCTTTTCGTAAGTTTCGAGTTCTAGGCGATAGTCTGCTGAGAGATCTACTACTTTAATCCCTTTAGCTATTAACTCTTTTGCAACACTCATCGAGGTTTTGTGGGGGAGGGCTAGAAAAACTAAGTCGCAACTCTTTGCTATTGCATCTATATCGACCTTATCTACACTAAACTCTATAATATCTTGCAGAGCTGGGTGGAGCTTAGCGATTGTTGTATCGCCACTACTTGTACTTAGGTGGCTAATTTCCATATTGGGGTGGTTTAAGATAAGTTTAACCAACTCTAAGCCGGTGTAACCACTTACCCCAACTATAGCTACTTTAAATATACTCATTTTAGCACTCTATTGGTTTGTAGCTAATCTCTTCTATCTCAAAGCTCTTTTTGCCTGAAGGGAGCATAATCTCTACTTCATCTCCCTCCTCTTTGCCTAGGAGTGCTCTAGCTACTGGTGATTCGATAGAGATTAACCCCTTTTCTGGATTGGTCTCTTGAGTTCCTACGATAGTGTAGCAGAACTCTTCGCCACTATCTATATCTGTTAAAACAACTGTAGAGCCAAAGCTTACACGCTCGTGAGCAAGAGTTGACGGGTCGATTACTTGTGCACACGAGATTAAGCCTTGGAGCTCTGTAATTCGTGCCTCCATTAAGCCTTGTTTCTCTTTTGCAGCGTGGTACTCTGCATTCTCTTTGAGATCGCCAAGCTCTCTTGCTTCGTCAATAATTTTTGCAATTTTTGCTCGTTCAGTTGTTCTAAGCTCTTCAAGCTCTTTTGAGAGACGCTCATAAGTAGATTTTAACATAGGAATTTTTTGCACGCTATTTCCTTTTTGTAGTTTTTTAGAGTATTATATCAAAAAAGTTTACTATTGAGATGAGAAGCATGAGAAAAAGAGTATTAATAACAAATGATGATGGTTTTGACTCTAAAGGCCTTTTAGCACTTAAAGAGGCGATAGAGCCCTTAGCTGATGTTGTGGTAGTTGCTCCAACTATCCAAAAGTCTGCGTGTGGGCACTCCTTAACACTTACAAGGCCTCTCCATTTTGTAGAATTGGAGGAGAATTTTTATAAGTTAGATGATGGGACTCCAAGTGATTGTGTCTTTTTATCTTTAACAAAACTCTTTAAAGGGAGTAAACCCGATTTAGTAGTAAGTGGTATTAATATTGGTGCCAATTTAGGTGAAGATATAACTTACTCTGGTACAGCTGCAGCTGCGATGGAGGCAGTACTTCAAGGTATTCCAGCCTTAGCATTCTCGCAAGTGTGTAAAGGTGATTGTAGTAACTTAAATTATGATCTTGCGAAAGAGGTTGCCTACAAGTTGGTTAAAAAGGTATTAGAAGAGGGGTATCCACTCGAGGAGCGAAAGTTTTTAAATGTTAATATACCTCCATTAGCTCCATCTGAGTATAAAGGAAGCAAGGTAACACACGCCGGCAGACGCGAGTATGGGTTTGATGCAGAGGTACACTTAAACCCACGAGGCTTAGAGTACTACTGGATTGGCTTACCAAAAATTGAGTGGAAGCCTACTAAAAATCATAAACATGACTATAGCGACATAGAGGCGATACGAGACGATTTTGTCTCGATTACGCCTATCCATTTAGATATGACACACTACGAGAGTATTCGAAGTGTCGAAGAGTGGCTATGAGATACAGCAGATGTAAAACCCTCTTTGGCGAGGAGGATTTTGCCAAACTACAGAAGGCAAAGATTTTGATTTTAGGGGTAGGGGGTGTTGGTGGCTATACTCTTGATTGCCTCTATAGAAGTGGGGTAAAAGATATAACAATAGTTGATTACGATACCTATGAAGAGAGTAACTTAAACCGCCAAATAGGAGCCGAGGGGAATATAGGGAAGAGCAAAGTAAAAACTTTAGCCAAACTCTACCCTGGGATAACCCCAATAGAGCAGAAGATGGATCTAGCATGGCTAGAGGAGTTTAATTTTGAACCATACGACTTAATAATAGATGCAGCCGATACGACGAAAGTAAAGATTGAGTTAGCAAAAAGGCACTATAAAAAGCTTATTATGTCTCTTGGGAGTGCAAAGAGAGTCGATTTTAGCAAAATTGAAGTGAGTACAATTTTTAAAACCCATGGCGATGCATTGGCAAGAAAAATCCGTAATGAGCTAAAGAAGGCTAAGTTTAATAGAAGCTTTACAGTTATCTATAGTCCAGAAGAGGCAAAGTGCAAAGAGAAGGGCTCATTTGTTGCAGTTACTGGAGCATTTGGTTTAGCAATATGCTCAGAAGCTATAAAGAGGCTTCTGAAGTAGCTAACTATAAGTATTTTTCGATAAAATAATAGCTATTTTAGCACTGATAAAGGAAGTGTATGAGCGATCTATTTGAGAGTAATTTAGTAGAAGATATCAACATAGAAGAGAGTATAAAGGGAAGTTACCTAGATTACTCTATGAGCGTTATTGTTGGGCGTGCCTTGCCAGATGCACGAGATGGTCTAAAGCCGGTACACCGCAGAATTCTCTATGCGATGAATGAGCTTAACTTAACACACCGTGCAAGCTACAAGAAGTCTGCAAGGATTGTTGGGGATGTTATAGGTAAGTACCATCCACATGGTGATACAGCAGTTTATGATGCACTTGTAAGAATGGCTCAAGATTTTTCGATGCGAGAGCCACTTATCGATGGGCAAGGAAACTTTGGTTCTATTGATGGCGATAATGCAGCAGCAATGCGTTATACCGAAGCGAGAATGACAAAAATTGCAGAAGAGCTCTTAAGAGATATAGATAAAGATACAGTAGATTTTATATCAAACTACGATGATAGTTTAAAAGAGCCAGATGTATTGCCTAGTAGAATACCAAATCTTCTACTTAATGGTTCATCTGGTATTGCGGTTGGTATGGCGACCAATATTCCACCACACCGACTAGATGAGCTTATTAATGCACTCTTAGCCTATTTAGAGAATAGTAATATTTCGGTAGAGGAGCTTATTAGCCATATCGAAGGGCCAGACTTCCCAACAGGCGGTATTATCTTTGGGAAAAAGGGTATTGTAGATGCTTATAGTATGGGTCGTGGTAGAATAAAGGTACGAGCAAAAACTCATATTGAGCAGAAGAGAAATAGAGAGGTTATAGTTATCGATGAGTTGCCATACCAAGTAAACAAGTCGAAACTAATCGAAAATATTGCAGCACTTGTACGCGATAAGCAGATAGAGGGTATTAGTGAAATTCGAGATGAGTCAGATAGAGATGGTATTCGTGTTGTAATCGAGCTTAAACGCGATGCAATGAGCGATATTATCTTAAATAACCTCTACAAATCGACACAGATGCAAGTAACATTTGGAATTATCATGCTTGCAATTGTAAATAAAGAGCCAAAAATTCTGAATTTACCGCAACTTTTAGAGATATTCTTAAAGCATAGAAGAACGGTAATTATTCGAAGAACAATTTATGAACTCGAGAAGGCAAGAGCAAGAGCACACATCTTAGAGGGCTTAAAGATTGCAGTCGATAATATCGATGAGGTTATTAAGATTATCCGTGCAAGTGTCAACGACGAAGAGGCACGAGGTAACTTAATGGATCGCTTTAGCCTTAGCGAAGTCCAAGCAAGAGCAATCCTAGAGATGCGACTTCGCCGTTTAACAGGGCTAGAGATTGAGAAGATCGAGAGCGAGTTAAAAGAGCTCTTAGAGCTTATCGAGAAGCTCCAAGCAATCTTAAAGAGCGAAGAGAAGATTAACGAGATTATCAAAGAGGAGCTTTTAGAGATTCAGACAAACTATAGCTCTAAACGCCGTACCGAGATTGTAGAAGATTATGATGATATTGATATCGAAGATCTTATCCCTAATGAGCCAATGGTAGTTACTATTACTCATAGAGGTTACATTAAGCGTGTATCTGTAAAACAGTACGAAAAGCAAAATCGCGGTGGTAAAGGAAAAATAGCCGTTACAACATACGAAGATGACTTTATAGAGAAGTTCTTTACCTCCAATACACACGATACGCTTATGTTTGTAACCGATCGTGGGCAGCTCTACTGGTTAAAAGTCTATAAGATTCCAGAGGGGAGCCGTACAGCAAAAGGGAAAGCAGTAGTAAACTTAATTAATCTCCAGCAAGATGAGAAGATTAAAGCAATTATCGCTACAACCGATTTTGATGAGAGTAAGTCGCTTGTATTCTTTACCAAAAATGGTATTGTAAAACGAACAAAACTAAGTGAATACTCTAATATACGAAGCAATGGGGTTAGAGCTATTAACCTAGATGAAGATGATGAAATCATCACAGCAAAAATTAGTGACCAAGATACAAAATGGTTCTTTATAGCAACGAAGAAGGGGCAGTGTATCCGATTCAAAGTCGAAGATGTTCGTGAGATTGGTCGTGTAGGTCGTGGTGTAACTGGTATTAAGTTTAAGATTGAGGGCGATAGTGTTTGTGCAGCAAATACAATCTGTAATGAAGAAGAGGAACTCTTAGTTGTAAGTGAAAAAGGTTTAGCAAAACGAACTAGTGCCGATGAGTATAGAGAGCAGTCTCGTGCTGGTAAGGGTGTAATTGCAATGAAGCTTACAAGTAAAACAGGAGACCTTGTAGGTGTTGTAAGTGTTGAAGAGAATAAAGATTTAATGAGCCTTACAAGTGCAGGCAAGATGATTCGTGTCGATATGCAGTGTATTCGTAAAGCAGGTCGTAACACAAGTGGTGTACGCATGGTAAGAGTAGAAGGTTCGGACAAAGTTGTAAGTATTGCAAAGTGTCCAAAAGATGAAGAGAAAAACGAAGAAACAGAAACAAACGAGGAAAATAGTAATGAGTAGATTATACAATATAGCAGTTGTCGGTGCTACAGGTGCCGTTGGAGAAGAGATCTTTAGAATATTAGAGGAGCAAAACTTCCCTGTGGGGAATGTTCTACCGCTTGCAAGTGCTCGAAGTGCAGGGCAGGTAATAGAGTTTAATGGAAAAGAGTATAAAACCCAAGAGCTTACAGAAGATGTATTTGAAGGGCAAGATATAGATATCGCTTTCTTTAGTGCTGGTGGGAGTATTTCGGCAAAGTATGCTCAGTATGCAGTTGAGGCAGGTGCAGTAGTTATTGATAATACAAGTCATTTTCGAATGGATCCAGAGGTACCACTTGTAGTGCCAGAGGTAAACCCACAAGATATAGCTGCTTGGAGAGAGACAGGAATTATTGCAAACCCTAACTGCTCAACAATTCAGATGGTTCTAGCTCTAAAGCCACTTTACGATCTTTATGGTGGCATTAAAAGAGTAGATGTTGCAACATACCAAGCAACAAGTGGTGCAGGTAAAAGCGGTATGGAAGAGCTTGTACGCCAGATGCAAGATTTCTTTGCCTTTAAATTAGATGAGAGCGAGCACAAAGCATTTATGCACCAAATTGCACTAAATGTTATCCCTCAGATCGATAAGCCAATGCCAAATGGCTACACTAAAGAAGAGATGAAGATGACAAACGAGACTGCAAAAATTATGGGTGCAAATATTCCTGTAAGTGCAACTTGTGTAAGAGTGCCAGTACTTAGAAGCCACAGCGAAGCAGTTACAGTTACCTTTAACGACGATGTAGTAGTAGATGTAGAGCAAGTGAGAATGGCTCTAAATAACTTTGACGATGTAGAGGTTATGGATAACCTAGAAGAGGGCATCTACCCAATGCCAATTGTTGCAACAGATACAGATATTACCTATGTAGGAAGAATCAGAAAAGATATATTCGAAGAGAATATCTTACATATGTGGGTAGTTGCAGACCAAGTGCGTGTCGGTGCTG
>JALVWQ010000003.1 GCA_027034975.1 Campylobacteraceae bacterium | reverse complement strand
AGGTGTAGCCCCACCAGAGGTTAAAACTACAGATATTTACAAAGGAGTAATACCATTTATAATACTGCAAGTATTAGTTTTAACCTCTATTGTTATTTTCCCAGAACTTTATGGATTTAAGGGGTAAAATTTTATAAGGTGCGGTATCTTTACCACACCTTTAGTTTAAATCAAATCTATCATTTTGCATCACTTTAACCCAAGCTTCTATAAAATCTTTTATAAATTGCTCTTTGGTATCATCTTGAGCATAATATTGTGCTTGAGCTTTTAGCTCTGAATTGGCTGCAAATATTAAATCTGAGCGACTTGCTTTATAGATTTTATCTTGGCTCTTTCTATCTACGCCAGTAAAGCTATACTCATTATCTCTTAGCCACTCAATATCCATATCTAAAAGATTTACAAAAAAGTCATTGCTTAGTATACCTTCATTTTGCGTAAGAATTCCTGTTTGATTATCGTAAACTACACCTAAACTTCTAAGTCCAGCATACAATACACTCATTTGCGGTACAGTTAAGTTTAGTTGATGTGCTTTGTCAATTAGTGCCTCTTCTAAATTTATCTCTATATCACTTCTTATATAGTTTATAAAAGCGTCTGCAATTGGCTCTAGAAATTTAAAGCTATTTATATCGGTCTGCTCTAAACTTGCATCAACATATCCAGGGTTAAAAGCTACTTCTATATCCATTCCAGCCTTTTTAATGCTATCTTCTATAGCTGCTGCAGCGGCTAAAACAATCAAATCAGCAATAGAGACTTTTGTTTTGCTGCTATTGTTAAAATCTTTTTGTATCTCTTCTAAAAATTTAAGCACTTTTTGAGTGTTATGGACTTGATTTATCTCCCAACTCTTTTGAGGCTCTAATCTCACTCTTGCACCATTTACTCCGCCTCTCTTATCGGAATTTCTAAAAGTTGATGCTGCTGTGTAAGCTAAATAGATAAACTCTTTTGGCTCTATTTGGCTTTGCAAAATCTTCTCTTTAAGAATTTTAATATCATCTTTAGTTACTAATTCATAATCTACTTTTGGAAGAGGGTCTTGCCATAAAAAATCCTCTTTTGGAACCTCGGGACCTAAATATCTGCTTTTTGGTCCCAAATCTCTATGTGTTAATTTAAACCAAGCTTTTGCAAATGCCTCTTGGAACTCTTTTGGATTTGCTAAAAATCGTTTACTGATTTTACTAAAATCTTCATCCATTCTTAAAGCTAAATCTGTTGTTAGCATAATTGGCTTATGTTTTACTCCACTAATGTGAGCATCTTCTACCATATCACTATCATCTGGACTTACTGCTTCCCACTGCCAAGCACCTGCAGGACTTTTTGTTAAATTCCAATCATATTTAAACAGAATCTCTAAAAAGCTATTATCCCACTTTGTAGGTGTTGGTGTCCAAGCTCCCTCTAAGCCACTTGTAATAGTATCAGCACCTTTGCCGCTTTTATAGCTATTTTTCCAGCCAAGTCCACGCTGCTCTATTGGGGCAGCTTCTGGCTCAGGCCCTAAATATTTAGATGGGTCGGCAGCTCCATGATTTTTACCAAATGTATGTCCACCGGCAATTAAAGCAACAATCTCTTCATTATTCATCCCCATTCTATAAAAGCTCTCTTTTATATCTTGTGCTGCTTTTAAAATATTTGGTTCACCATTTGGCCCCTCTGGATTTACATAAATTAATCCCATCTGTACAGCTGCAAGGGGATTATCTAATTTTCCACTTTTGTGTCTTTCATCTCCTAGCCACTCGCTCTCTTCACCCCAATATGTATCTATTTCGCTCTCCCAGCTATCTTCTCTTCCACCTCCAAAACCTAATGTTTTAAAGCCCATATCTTCTAAAGCTACATTTCCAGCAAGAATAAGTAAATCTGCCCACGATATTTTATTGCCATACCTCTTTTTTATTGGCCAAAGAAGCTCTCTTGCTTTATCTAAATTTGCATTATCTGGCCAACTATTAAGTGGTGCAAAT
This sequence comes from Campylobacteraceae bacterium, assembly GCA_027034975.1. Taxonomy (GTDB): domain Bacteria; phylum Campylobacterota; class Campylobacteria; order Campylobacterales; family Sulfurovaceae; genus JAADEQ01. Next base: position 3,357 of record JALVWQ010000003.1, on the reverse strand, counting down.
CTTTGTGAGCCGCTACTAGCTCCGCCTTTACCATCTAGTAGTCTATATGTTCCTGCACTATGCCAAGCCATTCTTATAAAAAGGGGGCCATAATGTCCATAATCTGCAGGCCACCACTCTTTTGACTCTCTCATAATCTGCTTTAAATCACTCTTTAACTCTTGATAGTTAAGTTGGCTAAAAGTCTCTTTGTAGTTAAAATCCTTTTTTAAAGGAACAATTTTTTCACTATTTTGCTGCAATATCTTTAAATTTAATCTCTCTGGCCACCATTTTGGCAGCATATCGCCGCCAATTTTTGTATGTTTTAGTGATACTTTTCGTTTCATTTTTAATCCTTAGCTCTAATTTGCGTAATAAATTCGCTAATATCCTCTTGAAGGGCTACTAAATCCTCTTCGTGTTCTACTTCATCCGCAAGAATTTGGCTTACTATATCGTAAGTTACAATATCTTTATTACGAGTTATTTCGATAATTTCAGAGTATGTCTTAATTGCACACTGTTCACCTTTAATGGCATCTTCTAAAATTGCTAAAACATCAAAATCTTTTGGCTCTTCATATCCGCAATTTGTATGAGTAAACCATTTCTTTGGGTTAAGCAGTGGTGTGCCGCCAAGCTGCAGTATTCTTTGAGCTACCATATCGGCATGTCTTAGCTCATCTGCTGCATGTTCTTGAAGTTCAGCAATTGCTGCATCTTTCATAATCCCTTTTACAACCTTCTCTTCTATATAGTATTGGTAGTATGCTAACCACTCATCAGCGTACGCTTTGTTTAATAGCTTTATAACTTCCTCTACCTCGATACCTTTTATAATTGAATTTCCAACTCTTGCCATAATATCCTCCTTTTGAAATTTATCTATTTTTTTGCTTATCATTTGTGCGGCATAGCTGCATCTACTAAACTATCCTCTTGTTACATCTTGGCACTTTTTCTTAAAGTACTCACTACCAGCTTTACATAAAGGACACTGCTTAGGCGGTTTTTTGCCTCTATGCACATGTCCGCACACTTCGCATATCCACTCTTCGTTATTCTCGCTATCAAAAAAGCCCTCTGCCTCAAGAGCAGCTTTTAACTCTAAATACTCTTTTTCATGTTCTACTTCTACTTTGCCTATTGCTCTAAACAATCTTGCAATTGACTCTAAACCTTCTTCTTTTGCAATTTTTGCAAAGTTTGGATACATCTCTTCGTGTTCGTATCTCTCTCCATTGGCTGCATAGATAAGGTTTTTTTGTGTAGTATCTAACTCTACACCATTTACTAACTTATTGTATGCTTTAAACTCTGCCATTGCATGATACTTTTCGTTATTGGCTGCCTCTTGGAAAAATCTAGCAATTCTATGCAATCCTTCCTCTCTAGCAACTTCAGCAAAAAACTCATACTTATTTCTTGCCATTGATTCCCCAGCAAATGCCTTCATTAAATTAACTGCTGTAAGATTGTCTGTTATGCACTCCATCTCTTTACCACAACATACAAGTGTTCCACCACCAACATTTGTTACCTCTACCTCATTGCCACATACGCTACATCTGTAACTTTCATACTCTCTCATAAGTATCCTTTTAAATATTTTTAAAGGAAAAATTTTTTCCTTAGAGAATTATTGCTAAACTTTACTTAAAGAAAAATAAAATTAATAGAAAAAAATTATTATTTATAACTTTTAGCACTTTTTGTTTTATTTAGATATAATTTTTAAAAACTTTTTAGGAGTATCTATTGAAAAAAAATATAGCAAGTGCGAGAATAAATATCGAAAGTTCAAAGCTATTAAAAGAGTTAAACGATTCACTGCCATTTGATAAAGAGCTTTTTTTTGAGGATATTATAGGTTCACTAGCACACTCTAAGATGTTAGCAAAGCAAGGTATTATTAGCAATGAGGATTTAGAGTTAATTACAAAAGGGTTAAATGAGCTTTTAACTGAAATTGAAAGCGGCAAAATAGAGTTAAATGAGGGCGATGAAGATATACATATGGCAATAGAGCGGCTTCTAACTGCAAAAATTGGCGATGCAGCAAAGCGGGTACATACTGCAAGAAGTAGAAATGACCAAGTAGCAACAGATTTTAGACTCTATGTACTCAAAAACAATAAGGAAATAGCTAGATTACTGCTTGAGTTAATTGAGAGTTTTATTAGAATTGCAAAAGAGCATAGCGATACGCTACTTCCTGGTATGACGCACTTGCAGCATGCTCAGCCAATTAACTTTGGCTACCATATGTTAGCTTATGCTAGTATGTTTAAGCGAGATTATGAGCGATTTATGAGTTCATATAATAGAAACAATATCTCTCCACTAGGGTGTGCAGCACTTGCAGGAACCCCGCACCCAATAGATAGAGAGTTTACTGCTAAAGAGTTAGGATTTAAAGAGCCAAGCATAAATTGTTTAGATACAGTAAGCGATAGAGATTTTGCATTAGAGATTTTGTTTAATATAGCAACAATGATGATGCACATTAGCCGCCTTAGTGAAGAGATAATTCTGTGGAGTACGAGTGAGTTTAAATTTGTAACCCTAAGCGATAAACACGCAACTGGCAGCTCTATAATGCCACAAAAGAAAAACCCAGATATTCCAGAGCTACTTCGCGGAAAGACAGGCAGGGCCTATGGTAATTTGATTTCACTTTTAACTGTAATGAAAGGCTTACCACTAGCTTACAACAAAGATACCCAAGAGGATAAAGAGGGTGTTTTTGATAGTGTAAAAACTGCTAAGCTCTCTTTAATGGTATTAAAAGAGATGATAGATGAGATGCAAGTAAACAAAGAGAATATGGAAAAAGCTTGCAGGGTAGGGCATTTAAGTGCAACAGATTTAGCTGATTATATGGTTAAAAATTTAAATATGCCATTTCGCGATGCGTACCATTTAGTTGGCGATATAGTAAATAAAGCAGAAGAGTTAGGTAAAGATATAAGTGAGCTAACTTACGAGGAGCTTAGCAGTATAGATGATAGATTTGCTAAAGATGTAGTAGAAGTACTAAATATTAAAAATTCGATGAATGCAAGACAATCTTTTGGCGGAACTGCTACAGAAAAAACAAAAGAGCAGATAGAAATTTTATCTAAATGGCTAAAAGAGCAAAAAAAGAGTTAATAGTTTTACTGCATAAAGGGTATTTAAATCCCTTTAAATATTGCATCAAATTTTTAGTTAATAGATAAATGAGGCATAAGCCCCATAGGCTTTATAGAATTTTCTTTTTTAAATCTCCGTTGTATACAATATCTTCTGCTCTTGTATTTGGGTCATTTAAAAACTCTGGCACTGGGTCTTGTTGTTGTAAGTTTTTTATCTCTTCATCTAGCATATCTTCTT
>JALVWQ010000002.1 GCA_027034975.1 Campylobacteraceae bacterium | reverse complement strand
GCATAAGGGTTATCCAGCTTAAAATCGCAAGTATGATGCCGGCTATTGTGTAGATTGGCTGAAGGTGTGTTGTTGCAATGAGTGAGGTTACGCTAAGCCAAAAGGCGATAGTGTAGGGGTTAAGGAGTGTGAGGCTAAAGCCTTTGAGGTAGCTTTTGGCTAAATCTTTAAAGTTTGTTTGGGTTGTGAGTTTTTGAATTGGGTTATTGCGACCCTGAAAGATAAGCCATGCGATATAGAGCAAAAAGAGTGCCCCAAAGAGGGCTAAAAGTTTCGATACCAATGGATACTTCGCTATCTTTGCCCCTAGAAAATAGAGGAGTATAAAGTAGCTAAGATCTGCACTCATTGCTCCTAAGCCAATTGCCACAGCACTCTTGTAGGAGCGAAGGGCGTTAGTCATAATAAGTATATTGATTGGGCCAAGTGGTACAGCGGCTCCAAAGCCTAAGCTTATGCCACTTAGCAAAGAGGCGATCATTTTTTAGAGCCTCGAATGATCAGGAGAATACCGATTATGATAAATGGCACACTTAAGAGCTGCCCCATCGTAATAGGAAGAGCAGTTGCAAACTCTGACTGAGCGGTTTTAAAATACTCGAGCACAAAGCGGGCACTAAAGCCTAGAAGAAAGGTAAGCCCAAGTGCAATATTGGTAAATTTCTTTTCATCTAGCTTTTTATAGAGCCAAAAGAGGAGGGTAAAGATGATTAGGTAGCTTATTGACTCATAGAGCACGACAGGGTGGCGAGGGGTAGAGTCGACACGGCTAAAGATAACGCCCCAAGTGCCGTCGGTTGCTTTACCGATAATTTCGGAGTTAAAGAAGTTTCCGATACGAATAGCGGCTGCAACAAGCATCGCCGGTATTGTTGCACGAGAGAGGAGCCATAGCAGCTCGATTTTATACTTTTTACTAAAGAGCCAGAGCCCCATCATTAGGCCTAAGAAACCGCCATGGCTGGCTAAGCCACCGTGCCAGATTTTGAGAATCTCTGCTGGGTGGGCGAGGTAGAAGTCTGGATCGTAAAAGAGCACATGGGCAAGGCGTGCACCCACCAAGAGCCCAATAACAACATATAAAAATAGGGGCTCAAGAAGCTTTGTATCTCTGCCCTCTCTTTTAAAGATATACTCTGCAATTGAGTAGGCTCCTAAGAGCCCAAGGGCGAAGATAAGCCCATACCAGTGCATCTGGATTGGGCCAATCTTTAAGAGAATGGGGTCGATATTCCAAGTGAACATGGGGTGCCTTTATGCGTTGATTTGCTCTTTAATATTTTTTGCAATTTTTGCAATTTTGTTGATCTTTTGGCTGTAGTTTAGAGAGTCGTCTAAGAGCACCTTTATAAATGTAGAACCAACAATTACACCATCGACATCTTTTGCTTTCTCTTTTGCATTTTGCTCGTTTACCCCAAAACCGATAAAGAGTGGTGTATCGGTTATCTCTTTGACACTTTGGATAATTGGTGTTAAATCTTCGCTCTTGCCGCTACCAGTAATACCGGCATACGCTACCATATAGATAAAGAGTTTCGCATCGCTTACTATCTGTTTTATCCGCTTTGGTGTATCGGTTGGAGCGATAAAATCGATAAGGTTTAGGTTTGCCGCTTCGATTTGTGGTTTATAGGCTGCTGCCTCTTCGAAAGGGAGGTCTGGGATAATAAAGCCCTTTACATCACTTTGTTTTGCCTCGTTTATAAAGGTCTCTAATCCTTTGTGATAAAATGGGTTAAAGTAGCCCATCCAGAGGGTGTTGATAAGAGGAGCTATCTCTTTAGAGATGCGAAAAAGGTCATCTATCTTAAAGCCGCTTTGCAGTGCTTTGAGGTTTGCTAGTTCAATAGTAGGACCATCTGCAACAGGGTCAGAGAATGGGATACCTAATTCCAAAAAATCGACACCCGCTTCGGCAAGTTTGGCACTTAAATCGATAGTAAAGTTGGCATCTGGGTAAGATGCAGTAATATATGCGACTAATTTTTTCACAATATAACCTTTTTTTAATCATTTTAATGTAATTATACTAAATGATTGTAAAAGTATATAATTTCGGAGCAAAGATATGAGTATCCACTCGAGTATAAAGAAGAAGATTACCGTTAAGAGTGTACAAAAGTACAAGAATAGAGAAAAGTTAGTAATGATCACCGCTTACGATGCCCTTTTTGCCTCGTTGTTTGAGGATGAGGTCGATATGATACTCGTAGGCGATAGCTTGAATATGAGCTTTTTAGGAAAGGGCGATACGCTAAGTGCTACGATGGATCAGATGATCTACCACACCCAAGCAGTATGTAATGGGGCACAAACCCCTTTGATTGTTTTTGATATGCCTTTTGGCTCATATAAAACGAAAGAAGAGGCTCTTGGGAATGCGATGCGTGTCTATAAAGAGACCGGTGCGGATGCAATAAAGATAGAAGGTGGCAAAGAGCGTGTCGAGATTATTGAACACCTTACAAAAAATGGTATTGCCGTGGTTGCTCATATTGGTTTAATGCCACAGTTTGTGCGAAGTGAGGGTGGTTACCGTGTACGAGGCAAAAGCAAAGAAGATATAGAGAGCTTAATAGAGGATGCCAAGGCGTTAGAGGCTGCTGGGGCTTTTATTGTATTAATAGAGGGTGTAGTAAGCGAGGCAGCAAAAGAGATAACTGAGGCTCTAAGAGTGCCGACTATCGGTATTGGTGCAGGAGATGCGTGCGATGGGCAAGTGTTGGTATGGAGCGATATGCTAGGCTTCTTTGAGAGCTTTAAGCCAAAGTTTGTAAAACAGTATATGCACGGAGCAAAACTTGTAAAAGATGCCGTAAAAGAGTATACTAACGAAGTAAAAAGTGGGAAATTCCCAACAGATGAGTTTAGTTATTAAGGAGAAAAAGATGGTAAGAGCAATTTTAGTAGCACTTTCGCTGTTATTTGTAAGTGGATGTGTCCAAAATGGGAGCCTAGGCGACTCTGTTCCGGCAAGATATGTTGAAGATACAGTTTTAATAGCAAAGGTTAAGACGGCTCTTATTCAACAAAAAGGCTTAGAAGGGTTCAATATACATGTAAATGCCTATAAGGGTGTTGTGCAGCTAAGCGGATTTGTAGATAGCGATGTAAACAAAGAGTTAGCTGGGCAGATTGCTAAGAGTGTTGATGGTGTAAATGAGGTAGTTAATAACCTAATTGTTATGCAGTAGAGCGGCTAGTAGATGCAGAGAATTGTTGCAATAGAGAAGTTCGAGGGCGAGGAGAGTATAGAGAGTTCGCTTCGTCCTAGTCAGTGGAGCGAATATATTGGACAAGAGAGGATCAAGGCGAACCTTAAGGTCTTTATCGAAGCGAGTCTCAAACGGGGTGAAGCTTTGGATCATGTCTTGTTTTATGGACCTCCGGGGCTTGGGAAGACGACGCTTTCGAATATAATTGCTACGCAGATGGGAACCAACATTAAAACAACTGCTGCACCGATGATAGAGAAGAGTGGCGATTTAGCAGCGCTTTTAACCAATATAGAAGAGGGTGATATTCTCTTTATCGACGAAATCCACCGTTTAGCACCGGCTGTAGAGGAGATTCTCTATCCAGCGATGGAGGATTACCGTTTAGATATTATTATAGGTAGCGGACCTGCGGCACAGGCGGTTAAGATTGACCTTCCGCGATTTACGCTTATTGGGGCGACAACGCGTGCAGGGATGTTGAGTAATCCGCTTCGAGAGCGTTTTGGTATGCACTTTCGGATGGAGTTTTATAGCCAAGAGGAGCTTGCAAAGATTATAAAGCAAGCTGCTGCAAAGCTTGAACGAAAGATAGATAACCAAGCAGCTCTCGAGATTGCCAAGCGGAGCCGCGGAACTCCAAGAATTGCTCTGCGGCTTTTACGGCGTGTACGCGACTTTGCAGATGTGGCTGGCGAAGAGGTTATCTCACCACAAACAACAACATTTGCACTCAAGCAGTTAGGCGTTAATAGTGTTGGTTTTGATGAGCAAGATATTAAACTGCTTGAACTGCTTATATCTGCTAAGGGGCGGCCAATGGGCTTAGCAACAATAGCTGCAGCTCTTAGCGAAGATGAGGGGACTATAGAGGATGTGCTGGAGCCCTACCTAATAGCCAATGGGTATATCGAAAGAACTGCTCGCGGAAGAGTGGCAACAGTTAAGACTTATGAACTCTTTAAGCTAACGCCACCACTACCAAAGCAAGAGAATGGAGGATTATTTGAGTAGAGCAACACAGTTAGTATTTCTATTTTTTGCATTAGCACTCTTTGCAGCATATAGTATCTATAAGCCATTTCTCTTACCTATAATAGTGGCGATTTTATTAGCAATGGCAACAAGTAATGTTACTAGAGCCGTTACAGAGTTTGCTGAGTCAAAAAAGATTGCAACAGCGATTATGACGCTTTTGATGATTATACTTATCCTTGTACCTATTGCCTATATAGCAACCACTGGTATTAAATATATGACTACAATAGATTTTAACTCGATTAATACTATTTTGACGCAAACTAAGACACTCGTTAAAGATGTACCGTATGTTGGGAATTTAGCAAAAGAGTATTTAACACTCGATAAAGTTGCCCCATTCTTGCAAGAGATTAGCTCTTATATTGGAACGCTTAGCACAAAAGGGCTTAATTTTATTAAAGACTCTTTTATGGTTGTGGTGTTCTATTCGTTTGTTGTCTACAATCAAAATAGAATAACAGAGTTCTTAGAGAAGATTACAGCATCATCAGAAGTTGTAGGGGCTCGGATGCTCGATGAAGTCTCCTCTACAATGGAGATTGTTTTCTACTCTATTATAGTTACTGCAATTTTTGAGGGATTCTTATTTGGTATCTTTGTATCGTTCTATGGCTTTAATGGATTACTCTTAGGGTTTGTGTATGGTTTAGCATCGCTTATTCCTGTAGTGGGTGGTTTAATTGTTTGGCTTCCTGTGAGTATGCTTGCATGGAATAAAATAGACTCAACAGCAGCTATTGCAATTGCCCTCTACTCTGTCATTGTTATCTCTATAATTGCAGATACAGTTATAAAACCTATTATTATTAAAGTAATTAAAGAGAAGTTCTTAAAGAGTCCAACAAAGATTGATGAGTTAATTATCTTCTTCTCAATCTTAGCAGGCATGGGAAGCTATGGATTCTGGGGTATGATTTTAGGGCCAGCAATTACAGCATTTTTAATTGCGACTACAAAAACTTATTTAGAGTATAATCAGAAGGTTTAAGCACACCCCCACCAACCCCACCTCACAGTTCTCCGGAACCGATTACAAATAGGCCCCAACACTACACTTGCCACAAAAAGTAAAAAAAGCACAATTTTTTATAAAGTAAAGGGGAAAACCCTTGACAAAAAGAATAAATTTGT
>JALVWQ010000001.1 GCA_027034975.1 Campylobacteraceae bacterium | reverse complement strand
GACTCTTCTATATAGCTGTTGAGCTTTTGGCGAACCTCTTGTGCTTTTTGGGTATCTTTAAATTTGTCGCTAAATTTAAAGCTAAGCCAGAGATAGAGCGAAACCTCTTTAACTCTATCTTCTGCATTGAGTAGGGCACTGTAACTTACTGCCTGCTTAGGAAGCTTCTCTAAAGTCTCGAATGGAACCTCTTTATCCTCTTCTAAGAGCTTGAGGTATCGGTGGAAGACTTTCTCTAAATATGGAGAAACGAGCGAAACTGGAGCACACGCCAAATGGTATTTTGAGACTAAATCTAGTTTATACTCATCTATAACACTTGCGAGTTCAAGCATCGAGTCGATATTTGCAGCTACAAAAGGCCCTTCGAACTCCATATTTTTAGAGAAGAAAGAGAGTATCTCGTAGAGGTTCTCAGTTTGGAGAATTTCGCCAATAAGGAGCACATGCTCTAGCGTAGCCATTACCGAGATTGGAAGCTCTATAGGAGTTAGTGGCTGGTGGAACTTTCTTCTAATAGTTGCAAGTGTTTTTTCATCTAGTGCACCTACATGACCGCTCTCGTGATACCCATACCTTCCGGCACGACCGGCAATTTGTAAGATCTCGGAAGTTGTTAACTCTCTTGTTTGGAGTCCATCAAATTTGCTATCTTTTGCAAAGAGAATTGTTTTAATAGGGAGATTCAGACCCATTGCAATAGCATCTGTGGCGATAAGAATATCACTTTCGCCCTCTCTAAATCTTCGTGCCTCTTGGCGTCTAACCTCTGGAGAGAGATTCCCATAAACTACCGATACTTTAAAGAATGGAGCCAACTTATTTTTAAGTGCTAGCACCTCTTTACGAGAAAAGGTAACAATGGCACTATTTTTCTCGATCTTTTTTAATGGGGTAGCACTACTATTTACTACAAGTGGGTTCTTTCGTTCAAACTCTACAACCTTTAATGGCTCATCTAAATATTCGCAAAGTGCTTGTACAACCTCTAAAGCATCTGCCGAACCGGTTAAATAGACCTTTTTTGCAGGAGCCCCAATTAAGGCGTTTGCCCATGCCCAGCCACGCTCTCTGTCGGCAATAAGTTGTATCTCGTCGATGACACATACATCTACCTCTACATCGGGATTGAGCATCTCAATTGTCGAGCTTATGTGTGTTGATTCTTCATCTATAATCTCTTCTTCGCCTGTAATTAAAGAGGCTGGTACGCCATCTTTTTTAAGACTCTCATACCCTTCAAGGGCAAGAAGCCTTAAGGGTGCTAAGTAGTAGCCACTCTCTGCCTCTTTTAGTGCTTTAAGGGCACTATAGGTCTTTCCGCTGTTGGTTGGACCCATGTGAAAAATTATCTCTCTATCAAGGCTGCGTGCAGTAGGGTAGAGCTTTTTAAAGTCGCGAATTGTTTTTGCTAAAAGGATCTCTCGCTTTTTTTGCTCTTTTTGCGGTTTTACTCTTTCGCTAAAGTGGTAAAGGGCTCTTCGTAGAGCTTTATCTTTAAAGAGTAGGCTTCTATTGGTCTCTACAAGAGGTGCTACTATTTTATAAATCTCTTTTTCTATCTCTTGGCTTTCAAGCTCAATAGGGTAGAGGAGTTGTTTTACTCTCTCTTCTATCTCCACTAGCTTTTGCTCGAACTGTTCAACTTGGGTTTTATGGATAGCTTCGAAATCGTCAAGAATAGAGCCGATAGAGTTAGTCCAAATTGAACCATATATACTCTTTTTAGGATAATCGAGATATATTTGGTAGTGTAGCTCTTTTCCATAGAGTCTATAGCTATACTCTTTTGCAAGTAGATAATTTAAAGTATTATAGGAGATTTCTAGAGATTTATCGAAATGATTAATAACTTTTTTAACAATAGAACTCGGAATAGGGGAGTGGTAAAGGTCTGCAATTGGCTCTTTGATACTTTTAAAGATAGTACTTAATTGTTTATTCTCAAAGTAGGGTAGCTTTAGAGTATGCTCTAAAAAATCGTTAAGTTCTTTAGACTTACTCTCTATAGCTTGGCTCTTTTTTTCTGTTAAATAGTTTACGACGCTACTCATCTCCTCTTTAATAAGCTCACTTAGCTTCTTATCGATCTCGAACGAGTGCAAAAGATTGATTATAAAGGTCTCTGTATCTATTGTAAATTGATGATCGGCATAGAACTCTACTGTTTCATTACCAATAAATATGATATTTAAGAGTTCACTATACTCATCGAGTATCTTCTTCATTCGAAGGTAGAAGAGCTTCTTTTTAACCTTAGACTCTGTAATTTTAGATATCTTTTTATCAACAAATGCAGCTAAAATCTCCTCTTTTTCATCGAAAGTAAGCTCTTCGTCCTCTAAATAGGAGAGAATAAGGTTCACTTTATCGTTCTGTAACTCTTTTGTAGTAGTATGTATGCTCTCTAAATAATCAACAATAACTTTACGGACTGCATAGCCAGATTCACTCCAAACTCTGCGTAAATATTTTATAATATCATTACGATTATTGCTCTTGATTTCACTACCAAGTGCCATAAGTAAACCTAACAGATAGTCGTCGTCTAGCTTTGTTATTGCTTCTTCAAAAGGTAAATTACCAAATAATGACTTTATTTTATTATTTAATTTAATGAAATGTTTTCTCTTTTTCTTTGCCATATATCTTTGCTTTTTTCTAAAACTATAACATATTATAGGTAATAGAGCCTCTACATAGGTTGCATTTTTAAGCCCAGAGGCGAAGAAGCTAGCCATAAATAGATAAAAATCGATAAATTAGGGAGTCTCCATCTAATATTAATATATATAATATGCTAATTTTTATTACTGGTTAACATAATATATATTATCTTAAATAAATTTTTTCACTCTTTAGTGTTTTAAGCTGCTCTTTATGCTCCGCCTTGCACAGTTTTTTTAGCAAATACCTTAAACTAAAGCTCTTACCAAATCTTTGCTAATTCTAATGCAAAATTTGGGATAAATGTAGATTAATTTAGATAATCAGTAGAATCTTGTTGTTTATCAGCATGTTCACAGTCAAATATTTTTTTAACATTTTTATAATATACCAATAATTTATATTTTAATGCTATAATTCAAAATGAACCATTAAAGGATATTTTATGCTATATGACATTAAAGAGCTGATAGAAAAGATGAAGCACCTCTCAAATACCACTACTAATATTGCTTTAGCAAAGCTTTTGGATGTTAGTTACAATACCCTTAATACTTGGATAAAACGCGGTAAAATACCTCAAGAGGTTTTACTAGGATTTTGCACAAGATACAATTGCTCTTTAGACTATCTTCTACTAGGTAATAAAATGAGTGAACCCCCTACTCTTTTTAGTGAAAGCAGTAATAGCATAACTAAAGATGATGAAAATGAAAGCACTTTTAAATTTTTAGGGATATATCCTCCATTAAATATTGAACCTGGGGATACTCTTTCTATCAATAAAGAAGCAAAATACTCTCCTGCTTACTATCTACTACTGAAAGATAGTATCTATTTTATCTCAAAAGTCAATATTAACCCATTTCTTAACAGTGCAACTCTCGAAGATTATGGAGTCCAAATCACCTTGAATGAGTTTGACGATATAAACCTTGGCTTGATAGAGCAATAAAGAGATTTTGTATCAAATTTACAAATACCTATCTTTTTAACCAATAAAATTACATCATAAATTATTAACCTTTGTTTACATAACCATTTTCAATGCGTTCCTATATTAAAGAGACATATTCAAGATAATTGAGACAAATATCACTAAATACTCTAATATATTTTCTTCTAAAACACCCATATAATCGTACCTAAATAGATTTGTTATGAACATCTGTTCTTGATGTTAATAATTTCAACTTATTAAATATGAACACTTGTTCTTAATAAATAAAGAATATGAAATTTAATTATGAACAAGTGTTCGTATGATAATACTTGACTTATGAACAATTGTTCTGTATAATTAGATTTAAAAAATTTGAGGTTTAGATGAAAAAGTTTACTGGTACAAAATTAAAGATATTCGAGACTGCACTTAAACTATTTGCACAGCAGGGTTATAAAGCTACTACGATGCGTCAAATAGCTAAAGAGATTGGAATACAACAGAGTGCTATCTATAACCATTTTAAGAGTAAAGAGGCGATTTTAGATGCAATTATTGAGCAGCTCTCTCATAGTTACTTAATTAATGTATTTGAGAATAAAGAGCCACAAGATGTATATAAAAAAGGTCGTGGAGTGCTAAAGAATATTGCTAATATCTTTAAATTAATGACTTACGATACTAAAACTGACCTACTCTTTCGATTTCTGATGCAGGAGCTCTTTAATAATAGTAAGCTAAGAGTCTTTTATAATGAGGATTTTTATCAAAAAAATGTTAAAAAACTCTCAGCAATATTTTTTATGATGATGCAAGATGAGATGATTGAGTCAATGGATCCTCTTTTTTTAGCTAATGAGTTCTTTTCACCACTTTTCTTTTACCAGTTGCAGATAACCAGGCTTAAGGCAGATAACCAATCAACCTCGGCAGCGGCTACACTTTTTGAGAAGCATGCAGAGTTTTTCTGGGAGAAGATAAAGATTAAAGAACCAAAACAAGAGACACTCTTTTAATGGTTCAAAATGAACTACTGCTCCTCTTTAATTACACTCCCCTCCTCTTTTAAGAGTTTTGCTTCGTAAAGGAATTGCGATGGTTTATATTCCACTTTTTTAATTTTGTCATACTTAGCAAATGAGAGAAAGAGTCTCTTCTTTGCTCTAGTTACTGCTACATAGAAGAGTCTTCGCTCTTCGTCTATGCCGCCATTTTTACTCATCAGTTTTCTGTTGGGGAATCTACCATCAGAGAGATCGACAATATAGACATCTTCAAACTCCAATCCTTTAGATGCATGAACGGTTAAAAGGTTAACGCCCTCCCCTTCGCTAAGCTCTCCACCACCAAGAATCATTGCATTTAAGAATCGACTTAAGTCGTAGTAGGGTTTCGATAGTTCAAGCAACAGTTTTGCCTTATTGTATATTCTCTTTTTGGCTTGCTCTTTTCTCTCTTGGTCTATTTCGCCTGTTTTTAGCTTTGCTCTCTGGCTTGCAAGGGTATCTACTATATACTCGTAGAGTTTAGAACGAACTATCTTCTCTATTAATCTATATGAGCTCTCTTTGGCATCTAAACTATCAAAAAGTATTTGGAACTTTTCGAAATAGAGTAAAGCATCACTCTCTAATCTAGCCATTTTAGCAATTGGGTGTTCAAGTACCCTTTTAGAGACATTGAGATGAGCAAAACGAGAAGTTAAACCAATCTCATCGTGGTCATCAAAGAGTCCAAGTTGTCTGCTACTGCTTCTTTTTAATGTAGGCAGTTCATTATGAACCGGTTTTTTAAAACCTCTAAGGAGATCTCCATCGCCACAATGGATAAGTGATAAAAAGATATCTTTTGCTAGTGATGCACCAACATTTTTAGCATACTCAAATGTATGGATAAATGCCATTAAATCTTTGCCGTTAACTAGGAGGGTTAGAATATCGAGTATATAGCGAATCTCTTTAGCGTCAAAGAAGCTTGTTCCACCTTTTCTCTTGCAAGGTATGCCAATTTCTCGTAAGCTTGCCTCTAATCCATCTGCACTCGAATTGTTCCGAAAGATAATAGCGATCTCTTCATAAGAGGTGGTACTCTCTTTTATCATTTGTGCAATTGTTTGGTACTGCTCAAAAAGCGTATCGAATATAAGCAGTTTGGGTGGAATAGAGTCGCCACTATTGCCTACTTGCAGCTCTTTTGGGTATATGCGTTCATTGTTGCAAATTACACGATTTGCTAAAGTTAATATATCTTTTGTCGATCGATAATTTATTGAGAGCGAGTAGACTTTTGCACCCTCATATCTTTTAGCAAAAGTTGAGATATTCTCTATATTTGCACCGTTAAAGGCATAGATGCTCTGGTCGTAATCGCCTACACAAAAGAGAGACTTAGGCTTGAGAGCATTTATTAGTGCCTCTTGGAGTGTGTTTGTGTCTTGGTACTCATCGACTAATACTTCGTCAAAGACAATTGGCTCTTTTTCGAGCTCTTTTATTGTTAAAATAAGTAGATCGTTAAACGAGGCAAAACCATACTCTATTTTTGTCTGCTCAAACTCATCTATAATATCTTGATAGATATCGAGGAGCGATATATGCTCTTTATACTTCTCCTCCATCCAACTGCTAAAACTCTCTAGTGTAGAGTTTTGATAGAGTGAGTAGAGCTCATAAAGGTATGTTGCTGAGAAGGGCGTTGTCTCTAAATGGAGGCGGTGGAACTCTCGTTTATCATAGACACTTCGAAAGAGTGTTTTCAGTTCGCTAGGTTGCTTAAGTGCTAACTTTGGGTATCGCTTTTTTAACCATCTATAGGCCACTGCATGGAAAGTACCAGCCTCTATTTTATCAATAATTGAGGCATCAAAATAGCGTTTAAGCCGTGCCACCATCTCTGCTGCAGCTTTATTTGTAAATGTTAATAGAAGTATTTTTGAAGGGTCAGTTCCATTTTGTAGAAGATATGCAATTCTGCCTACAATTGTAGAGGTTTTGCCAGTACCTGCACTAGCAATTATTAAATTTTTACCACTTGCAGCTGTAGCAGCACTAAGTTGCTGCTCGTTTAGTTGCTTTAGTGGCATTATTTACGACTGTTTACCTAGAATGTAGTAAGTATTTTTATTCTCTACTTTCTCTAAGTCAACTTTATATTTCTTTGCCCATGCATTGATAATCTCAGTAAACTCTTCGATCTCTCTAGTCTCTTTTGCATCACTCTTTAATTTTAAGTATGGTTTAGAGTTAGACATTGCAACAGTAGCACCAATTTTTTTAAGCTCATCATTTAAAGAAAAGATATGCTTTGCAAACTCGAAAAAACCTGGCGTATTTTCGATTATTTCATTCATCTGCTTAGAAGTAGCCTCATTTGCTGGGTAGTTTAACTGGATGAGAAGATTCTCTACATCTGCTTTAATACTCATACATCACCTTTTGTTTTAAAATTTTCGTATGGAATTTTAGCAAAATTACTTGAGTCTTGCAAGCAGTACGCGATAATGTTTTAAATTTTGGAATGCTTTTTCGTATCTCCATCGTAAAACGAACTCGATAATCTCATTTTTAAACTTTAGATCGAGAGTTTCTGCTTTTCCAAAATAGCCTAAAGAGATGTTTTTCGCTTTCTTCTTACCATTTTTATCGGGTTCGTATGTAATAGCAATAATTTGCACATACTTTCCTTCTCGAATCTCACCGAAATCTTCCTCTTTAAGCCCTACTCCACTTATGTTCATCGCTTTATACATAAAGAGGTTTTCAATCTCAGGAGCTTTTTTTGCAATATCGAGTTTTTTATAGAGCTCTAGCATCTGTACTAAATTATCTATTCTGGTAGGATCAGAGTTGTAGTCTAACTCTATTGCACTTGCTAGCTCTTTAGGAATTTTAGATAGATTTTCACTCTTCTTATCTAGCCCATCTTCATCTGTTAAAGAAGAGATATCAATAGTAAAGAGGTCTTCATTCCCTGAACTCTTTTTCTCTTTAACTTTTTGCTTGAGGCGTTCATTAATATTACGAAGCCTCTCGACACTTACCCCCATGACCCCTCCAACAAATTTTTACAGTTTTCCTATAAAAATATTTATCTTTTGATACAATAACAGAATTTTTATTAAATATATCTAAAAATATGAACTATTTAATTACTTAATATAAAAATAATATTTATTAATTTAATTAACACTTCAATTTTATTTGTTAAAATTACACTTCTATATAACTATTTTAAGGGTATCTTGGCAGTTTTTGGCAATACTCTGAGGCTTTTGTTTCTCTAAATTTTAATTAGAGAGCAAGTTTTAGTTATTAATATTAATATGACAGGTTAAAAGAATGGACTATTTAGAGATAGAGGGTGGTCACCCCTTAAGCGGCGAGGTAACTATAAGTGGGGCAAAAAATGCAGCTCTACCAATTATTGCAGCAACACTATTAAGTGATAAGCCTGTAAAACTTACAAATCTACCAAATGTTGTAGATATTAGAACGCTCCTTAAGCTTCTAGCTATGCTTGGTGCAAAAGTAGAGCATAATAATACAGAGGCATTAATAGACTGCTCAGAGATTACTTCTACCAAAGCAGTTTATGATATTGTCGCTCAAATGCGGGCATCTATATTGGTTTTAGGGCCACTTTTGAGCCGATTCAAGCACTGTTCTGTGAGTCTCCCCGGTGGCTGTGCTATTGGACAGAGACCTATCGATTTACATATAAAAGCTGTTGAGTCGCTTGGTGCAACTGTTACACTAAAAGAGGGATATGTGGTAGCCGAAGCAAAAGATGGTCTTGTTGGCGGTAAAATTATCTTTGATAAAATTACTGTTGGTGGTACAGAGAATGCAGTAATGGCAGCAGCTATGGCAAATGGGGTTACAGAGATAGTAAATGCGGCTAAAGAGCCAGAGGTTGTGCAACTTTGCCAAATGCTCGATATGGGTGGTGCAAAGATAGAGGGAATCGGTACAAGCAGGCTTAAGGTGTATGGTACAAATGGGGTACCATTAGAGTACAAAGAGGCTATCGATATTATTCCAGATAGAATAGAAGCAGGTACTTACCTCTGTGTTGGAGCGATTACAAACTCAGAGATTACCCTTAATAAGGTTAATTGCGAGCATATCCAAACATCTATCGAAAAGTTAGAGAGTATGGGGTGCAGCTTTAGTCAAGATGGTGACTCTTTAACAATCCATCCAGCCCAAAAACTTAAGGGTGTTAATATAATTACAACTGAATATCCAGGCTTTCCTACCGATATGCAGGCACAATTTATGGCAGTTGCAACATTAGCTGAAGATGAAAGCCTCATAGAAGAGAGACTTTTTGAGAATAGATTTATGCATGTTAGCGAACTTAACAGATTAGGTGCAGATATTTGGCTAAAAGGCAATACAGCAGCAGTAAGACCTGTTAAAGAGCTTCATGGTGCCGAAGTTATGGCAACAGACCTTAGAGCAAGTTCTGCTTTAGTTATTGCATCGCTCGCAGCGAAGGGTAAGTCGAAAATTAGACGAATCTACCATTTAGATAGAGGTTACGATAGATTAGAGGAGAAGCTCTCGCAATTAGGAGCCAAAATTACTAGAAAAAGCAGTTAAGGCAACGCTTTAGATTTTAACTATTTTAGATATAATCGCATTAAATTTTAAGGGGATGTAAAAAGTGAGAACACACTACTGTGCAGATATAAACGAAGAACATATTGGTCAAGAGGTAACCGTTGCTGGTTGGGTCTCTAGTCGTAGAGATCATGGAGGCGTCATATTTATTGATATTAGAGATAATGACGAAGTAGTTCAACTGGTTTGCGACCCAGAAGATAGTGCTCAAGCACATAAAGTTGCCGAGGATGTGCGAGACCAATTTGTACTTATTGCAAAAGGAAAAGTAAGACCTCGAGGCGTAGGTTTAGAGAATCCAAGATTAAAAACAGGGAAAGTAGAGATTGTAGTAAGTGAGTTAAAAATAGAAAATCGCTCACTCCCAATGCCATTTGACTTAGATGATCCAAAAGTGAACGAAGAGATTCGCTTAAAGTATAGATATTTAGATCTAAGAACGCAGCGAATGCATGAGATTTTTAAATTACGATCTACTGTAACAATTGCTGCAAGAAACTCGCTAGCAGAGCAAAACTGTTTAGAGGTTGAGACTCCAGTTTTAACAAAAAGTACACCTGAGGGTGCTAGAGACTACCTAGTGCCAAGCCGTGTCTTCCCGGGAGAGTTCTTTGCATTGCCGCAATCTCCGCAACTCTTTAAGCAGCTGCTCATGGTATCTGGATTTGATAGATACTTCCAGATTGCAAAGTGTTTTAGAGACGAAGATTTAAGAGCCGATAGACAGCCGGAGTTTACTCAGATAGATGTTGAGCTTAGCTTCTGTGATCAAGATGATGTTATAGCAGTAGCAGAAAAGCTCATCCGCGATGTCTTTGCAGCAGCAGGAAAGGCAGATAAACTCCCAGAGAAGTTTGAGAGAATGGCATACGATGAAGCGATGGAGAAGTATGGTTCAGATAAGCCAGATTTGCGTTTCGATATGGCTATGGTAGATGTTATTGATATTTTTGCAAAATCGAGTAACGAAATCTTTAGCGATATTGCAAAAGACCCAAAGAAAAATAGGATCAAAGCTCTTAAAGTTCCAAATGGTGATAACATCTTTAGTAAACGTCAAATGAAAGGCTTCGAAGATTATGTTCGAAAATTCGGAGCAAAAGGGCTAGGATACTTCCAGATGAAAGAGGATGGCTTAAAAGGGCCACTTACTAAATTCTTTGAAGAGAGTGACCTACAAGCAATTATCGATAGATGCGACATTAAGGTTGGCGATGTTGTATTCTTTGGTGCTGGAGATAAAAAGACTGTACTCGATTATATGGGAAGATTTAGACTCTACTTAGCTGAGCTTATGGATATTATCGATGAAGATGAATACCGCTTCTTGTGGGTTGTGGACTTCCCTATGTTCGAAGTAGAAGATGGAAAAGTAAAAGCACTACACCATCCATTCACAATGCCTCAATTAAACGAGAATGGCGAGTTAGAGTATGAAGATATCGAAGATTTAAAATCGATAGCTTACGATATAGTACTCAATGGTACAGAGCTTGGAGGTGGATCTATTCGTATCCATAAAGAGGATATTCAAGAGGAGATATTCAAGCTTCTTGGAATCGAACAAGAAGAGGCAGAGGAGAAATTTGGCTTCCTACTCGATGCTCTTAAATTTGGTGCACCACCACATGGTGGATTTGCATTAGGTTTAGATAGATTAATTATGCTTTTAGCAAAAACTGACAGCATTAGAGATGTAATTGCATTCCCTAAAACGCAAAGAAGCCAGTGTCTCTTAACACAAGCACCATCAGATATCGACGGCGAGCAGTTAAAAGAGTTAGGCTTAAGAATTCGAAGAAATGTAAATAGCTAAGGAGAAGAGATGAAAAAACTATTTTTAATAATCGGAGCACCAGGAAGTGGTAAAACAACTGATGCAAGTATTATTGCAGAGAACAATAGCGACAAAATTAACCACTACTCTACTGGTGATATGCTAAGAGCCGAAGTAGCAAGTGGTAGCGAACTAGGTAAAGAGATAGATAGCTACATCTCTAAAGGGCAGTTAGTGCCTCTACAAATTGTACTTAACACAATTATTAGTGCTATTAAAAATAGCGACAAAGATATTGTAATTATCGATGGCTTCCCAAGAAGTGTAGAGCAGATGGTAGAGTTTGATAAACTACTACAAAACGAAGATGACATTGAACTACTATCAGTAATCGAAGCAAGAGTTAGCGAAGCGGTAGCTAAAGAGAGAATTTTAGGTAGAGCAGCCGAAGCAGCACCAGGTGAGCAAAGAAGCGATGACAAAGAAGATGTATTCTACGACAGAATGAAAATATACACAGAGCCACTAGCAGAGATTCAAAAATTCTATACAGATAAAAACCTACTCAAAGTGATAGATGCCGAAAGAGCACTAGAGCCAATAGTAGAAGAGATGGAAGCTTTCGTTAAAGAGAAAGCAGGTATCTAAATCAAATGTGCGGTACTCTACCGTACAATAATCCTAAATCCCCTACTTTTAACCCAAATTTTACATTAGAGATTAACAACCTTTAGCAAATCATTTAGCTATGGGCATTTACTAAAATCCATCAATTAACCTATGGATTAACCTCAAGATTTTTGCAAACACCCATAACTAAAGCATTTGCCAAATCTTTGCTAATTCTAATACAAAATTTGGGTTAAATTCGTGACCGAAAGGAACCCACACTTGGACAAATTTTAGCTAACACCCTAAACAAAAGCATTTGCCAAATCTTTATCAATTCCAATGTAAAATTTGGGTTTAAAATTCAAATAGCTTATCTTTAAAATCAATAATATAACCATTACTATCTACCTCGACACCCTCTGAGTGTAATAGCTCGATTTTTCTAGCTACTCCTTTGGGGTGGGTGTAGTTACCTATTTTACCGCTGCTTAGTACTACTCTGTGGCAGGGGACTTTTGGGGCATAGGGATTTTTACCAACAGCTGACGCTACGGCTCTAACCGCCCTACTCTCAATGGATTTAGCGAGCTCTTTATAGGTTGTAACTTTTCCTTTGGGTATCTTGCTAATTGCTTTCCAGACTTTCTCTTGTAGTTGTGTCGCCACTTTAGAGCTCTTTGGAAATTAGTTTGTAGATTTTATTTGTTCTAATTTTTGGTGTACAGTAGAATAGAAAATCTTTTGCAACACTCTTGTTGATTTTTTCTACTATTCTCTTATACTTTTTATTGAGAGCACTTTTTTTGAGTCGTTTATAGCCTATATTTTGCAACTTCTCGTTAGATGTAAATTGCAAAAGAAGCTTATACTCTTTAAGCTTACTATAGAGCAATTGAGTATCTACTCCTTTGTCAATAGCTCTCTTAATTGCTCTTTTTTGGCACTTTTTGACTCTATATGCAATATAATCAAATGGCTTTTCTAAGCTCTTTTTTGTTTTGAGCTTCATCTTTTGCAGATATGTTACTTTTTCTAGGAGATTAGACTCTAAAAGCTTCTCTTTCTCCTCATTGCGAAGCTGTGCTAACTCAATAAGTGTTTTAAGAACCCTATTTTGCTCTTTTAGAGGGTATCGTTTTTTACACTTTAAAAGTTTTAAAAAGCTCTTTTCGATCTCTACAGTTTTTTCTAGCGACAGCAAGAGAGAGTTAACGCTATAGAGCTGCTCTAGATAGTATCTCTTTTTTATATACTTTTTAAATGCTTTCAGAAGTGTTCGGTATCGCTCAAGAGCCTTATAAGCTAATAGTAGATGCGTAATAGACTCATTTTCTAAAAAATCGTTTATTTGCAGATCTAAACTAAGCAAAAGTCGCTTCAGCGTATATTGTAAGGCAAATTTTGCATTTTCATATTTACTAATATAAATATCAAATTGTGGCAATTTTTTGCTCTCTGAGTCTGCTATTTGCTTATAAGAGAGCTTCGCATCTGCTCTTAGAGGAATCTGCATCGATTTAGAGAGTGCACCATTACTATAGATAGACTCATTGGTTATCTCTTTAATAATTAATGCCCGTAGAATCTCTGGCATCTTAAAACTATTTGCCTCTTCTATATCGTTAAACTCTACCTCTAAGATGCGTAACCCTTTGAGCTTACCTTTAAAGATGTCAAGTTCAAAATTCCAATTATTGATACTAAAGCTATAGCGGCACTTCTTAATTATGCCACCTTTTCGTCTGCTTTTTGCCTCTTTATACTCTATCTCTGTAACCTCATCTTCGCTCTCTTCTCTTACTAAGCCACTCCCTTTTTTGCTATTTTTTATATATCGGCTCCCCTCTTTTCGATAGCGAAGCGTCTTCTCTATGGTTGCAACTAAATAAAACTGCTCAAGTTCCTCTTTTTTAAACTCTATAAAGTCGTTACGAAGAATCTTCTCGATATTATCACTTGTAAGTAGATAACGCTTCTCTATCTCTAGTTGCGGCACGCTTATTCCTTTAATACAACCCATTCTTAATCTAAACTAATTATAATACATTTATAAAAATTAAAGGTAAAAATATGAAGCTTTCAATTATTTTTAGTATATTTTTTCTACTCTTTGCTACAGCTTGTACAAATAGTGTAGAGTTAGAGAAACCAAAAATACATAACCCTGATTCAAAAAAATACTATATAAACCACAACGGTTGTCTCAAGAAAAAAACACTCTGGAGTCAACTTGGCGTCTAAAAGAATAAAATATTTTAAAACACCAATTATTGGTGGTAAATACAAAGGGAAGATGATAGAGATACCGGCTATAAGCACCACTCGTAGCTCTAAGTCGATACTCAGAGAGTCGCTCTTTAATACTATTGCTTTTGAACTTTTTGAAGCAAACTTTGTAGAGCTCTTTGCAGGAAGTGGCTCGATTGGTTTAGAGGCTCTTAGCCGTGGAGCAAAGCATAGCTACTTTATAGAAAAAAACAAAACTGCCTTACGACTTTTAAAAGATAATATTGACAATATAGATAAAGAGAGTGCAACTCTCCTTTTTGGCGACACCTTTGAACTCTTTAGCGGGCTCTATAAGCAGTTGCAAAACGAAGCAGAGCCAACATTTTTCTATTTAGATCCCCCTTTTAGTATTCGCGAAGGGATGGAAGATATTTATAAAAAATCGCTTGAGCTAATGGAGAGCATAAATGACTCTTTTGTGCAGATGGTAATTGTAGAGCATATGAGCGATATTGAAATGCCAAAGAGCGTAGGAAAACTACAAAAAACAAAAGAGAAGAGATTTGGTAAAAGCACCCTTAGTTACTACCAGCTAGAGCAATAAGGAGTAGAGTTTGAAAAGAGTAGCATTCCCTAAAGTATCTGTAGCACTTCTTATTACAATTATTCTACTCTCGTTTCTTGGCCCTCTTTTTTATACACTATCGCCCTACTCTTTTGATAAGAGTGCAATTTTGCAAGCCCCTTCGATCCAGCACCTATTAGGTACCGATAGGCTCGGTAGAGATATGCTTGCACGCATTATGCAAGGTGGGCAAGTCTCTTTGCTTATTGGTGTTGGCTCAGCACTCGTTGCCTCTTTAATAGGGCTTATCTATGGTGTATTTGCAGGCTACTTTAAAGGGCTTTGGGATAAAACATTTGTATTTGTTGTCGATCTCTTTTTAACATTCCCTACTTTCTTTTTACTCTTAACACTTGTAAGTTATATTGAGGCCTCTTCGATGATCTTAATTATTGTAATTGCAATCACAGGCTGGATGGGTACGGCTAGGCTTATTCGCTCGCAGAGTTATCAGATTGCCTCAAAACCCTATATTAAAGTACTTAAAATTGCTGGGGTGCCAACTTATAAGATAGTCTTTAAGTACTTTTTACCGCTGCTTGGTCCTATATTTTTTGTGAGCTTCTCTTTTGGTGTAAGTGGTGCTATCTTAGCTGAGAGTGGTTTGAGTTATCTAGGACTTGGTATTACCCCTCCAAATATGAGTTGGGGCTCTATTTTAAGTAGTGGTAAATCGGTTATGGAGATTGCATGGTGGGTAAGCTTTTTCCCAGGGCTCATGATATTCTTAGTAACCTTTAGCCTTATTCAGATATCAGACTACCTACAGCAGATTTCGAACTTAAAAGAGAGTGCAACTGAGAGTATATAGCCAACTCTTTACAACTTTTGAGTATAATGGCTCTCTCATTTTTCAAAGGAGTAGATAGTGTTAGGTGATATTGTTAACTATTTAGTGCAAACCATAGGTTCAATGGGTTACTTTGGTATCTTTGCGTTGATGTTTTTAGAGAGTAGCTTTTTTCCATTTCCTAGCGAAGTTGTAATGATTCCAGCAGGATACTTAGCCTATAAAGGGGATATGAATTTAACATTAGTAATTCTAGCTGGCATTGCAGGGAGCCTTAGTGGTGCATGGTTTAATTATATTTTAGCCTCTAAATTTGGGAGAAAGTTTTTACTAAAAATTATGAGTAAAGAGAAGGTAGATAAGCTAGAGCAATTCTTTGAGAATCATGGACACATCTCGACATTTACAGGACGATTAATTCCTGGTATAAGACAGTATATCTCTTTTCCGGCTGGTTTAGCAAAGATGTCGCCATTTAAATTTTCGCTCTATACTGTTTTGGGTGCTGGTATTTGGGTAGTTGTTTTAACCCTACTTGGCTACTTCTTAGGAGCAAACCAAGAGTTGATTCATCAATATCTTAGAGAGATTACAATAGTAACGCTTATAATCGTTGCCCTCATAATTATATTTTATATTGTAAAACAGAAAAGGAGTAACTCTTGAATATCTTTGATAGTATTATTTTAGGGATAATAGAGGGTATTACAGAGTTCTTGCCAATCTCTTCGACAGCTCATATGATTATTGCTTCGAAGCTTTTAGAGCTTAAGCAGAGTGAATCCATAGTTGCATTTGAAGTTATTATCCAGTTAGGTGCGACACTTGCTATTATGCTTATCTATTTAGATAAGATTAATCTAAAAAAAATCAATCTATGGACAAAGGTTATAGTAGCATTTTTGCCACTTGCAATTGTTGGTTTTCTCTTTCGGCATCAAATTAAAGAGCTCTTTACGGTTGCCACCTCAGCATATATGTTTATTATAGGTGGGGTTATCTTTTTTATTATTGAGTACTTCTATAAACAAAAAGAGGAGAAAGCAATGGTTAGAAGCGTAGAAGATGTAAGCCTAAAACAAGCTATATTTATTGGAGTTGCCCAAGTCTTTGCACTTATTCCAGGTACTAGCCGTAGTGGCTCTACTATTGTTGGAGGTATGCTTAGTGGATTAAGCCGTAAAACTGCAGCTGATTTTAGCTTTTTACTTGCAATTCCTACAATGCTCGCTGCGAGTGGCTATGAGTTTTTAAAAAATATCGATACATTTACTAGCATTAATGGCACCATACTTGTGGTTGGCTTTGTTATAAGCTTTATAACTGCCTATATTTCAGTAAAACTATTTTTAAAATTTGTAGCACACTATTCGTTAGAGTGGTTTGGAGTTTATAGAATTCTCTTTGGTCTATTTTTACTCTTCTATTTGGTAAAGTAGTAAAAAAGAGGCTTACCCCTCCTCTTTGTAGCCTATCTTCTCTTTAAAGCTTAAAATACAGTTGCTACACTCTTTAATTTTGTTAGTCTCTAAAATAACAAAGAGTTTATCTCTATCAAGAATATCTAACTGATGGTTGGTAAGAGTAATAATCTTCTCTTTTTTAAATTTTGCGAGTATTCTCGAAAAAGTCTCTGGAGTTAAATTGAGAATAGAGGCTATCTCACTATTTTTTAATCTTTTAAAGATATTTGGTTTATGAATAAGAATATCGGCAACTTTCGCTTCTGAGCTCAATACTGTCTCTTTGTGTACAAGAGTAGAGAGGAGCATCACTTTTCCGGTTAAAGATTTTATTATCTCATAAGCAAAATCTCTATTGTTTAGTAGTTCCATGATAGTAGCAAAAGGGAGCATCCCCATAACACCATTGCTTTCAAATTCACATGTAGCAGGAAATGGCTGTTGTTCAAAACAGGCATATTCACCTATTAAAGAGGGGGCTTGAAGTGTATTAATATGTATCTGATTCCCCTTAGGGGTAGTTTTATACATCTTAACACTCCCCTCTAAAATGATATACATATAGTCACTTCTATCACCCTCATAAAATACAATACTACCTTTTGTATATTTTTTAACAAAAAGCTTATCATTTAACATCGAAAAGTATGGTCTTGGTAAATGAGAAAACATCGGTATATCTTCTAGTTTATACATAATTCCCCTAATACTTTTTGATATAGTAGATAATACCATAATTTTTATAGTTTATAGATAATATCTTACACTATCTATTTTATATTAAATAGAATGCGTTACATTATAGTTAATTATTTAATGGTTAACAATACACTATTGGGTCTTTTATCCCTATTTTTTCGAAACCTTTTAATCGTAATCTGCAGCTATCACAAAGCCCACACGCCTTATCACTATTTTTATAACAACTCCATGTATGCTCTAATTTGACATCTAGTTCAATAGAATTTGCTACTATCTCCTCTTTGCTCATATGGATAAGTGGGGTCTCTATTTTTAACTCTGTCTCATCTCGTAAGCCTAAATTGATTGAACTATTCATGGTGTTTATAAAACTCTCTCTACAATCTGGGTAACCACTACTATCCTCTTCGACAACACCAATATAGAGTGCTTGGGCATCATACTTCTGTGCTATAGCAGCTGCAATAGAGAGAAAAATGCCATTACGAAATGGAACATAAGTTACTGGAACACCAGGCTTTATACCATCAGTTGGAACATCAAGCTCATCTCCTATAAGTGCTGTTGATCCAATCTCTTTAAAAAAAGGCAAATCGATAATATGGCTCTTTGTTGCCCCTAAATCTTCTATAATTTTCTTATAACACTCTAACTCTTTTCTTTGAGTGCGTTGACCATAGTTAAAGTGCACTCCGATAATCTCATATCCCTCATTTTTTGCAATTGTAGCGGCTAATGCACTGTCCATTCCACCAGATATTATACATACTGCTCTTTTATCCATAATAAAAAGCCTTTTTTTGTGCTATTTTACAAGAATTTAGATAAAATAGCGTATGATTTTACTAGAGAACCAAACCAATTTCGAAATAGATTTAACACTCTTAGAAGAGATTGTTAACTATCTTAAAATTAGAAAAGATATTGAGTTAATTATAACAGACAATAAAACAATTTGCGAGTACAACAGAGAGTATAGAGGCATAGATAAGGCTACCGATGTGCTCAGTTTCCCACTAGAGGATATAGAGTTTATGCCACTTGGCTCAATTGTTATCTCAATCGAGAAAGCCCAAGAGTTTGCTAAAAAGTTACAGCACACAGTAGATGATGAATTGGCACTTCTCTTTACACATGGTCTGCTCCACCTTATTGGGTATGATCACGAAGTAGACAGTGGTGAAATGAGAGAACTAGAGTGTAGCATTATTGAAAATTTTAATTTACCAAAAAGTCTTATAGTTAGAACCCAAGGAGAGTAAAAGATGGATTATATTATCTTTGTAGCATCACTAGCCGCACTTATTTATGGTGCAGATATAATAATTAACCAAAGCGAAAAGATAGCACTAAGGTTTGGCATTTCAGAGTATATTATTGGTGCAACATTAATTGCTTTTGGTACCTCTTTACCTGAGATGGCAGCTTCGATTAGTGCGAGTCTTCATGGTAAAGCTGAACTTGCTGTCTCTAATATTATTGGGAGTAATATTATCAATATTACTTTAGTTATTGGTACTGTACTCCTTATATCAAAAACGGTTAAACCACACCGTGACTTTTTTGCCAAAGATAGCTCTTGGGCACTCTTTCCAGTACTTATCTTTGTAATTATTTCACTCGATAACCAAATTACAAGATTGAGTGGAGTAGCACTTCTTTTTTTAATGTTTGGTTATATCCTCTTTTTACTAAACAATTCAGAACACACTTCAGATATTGGCTTAGATGAAGATTTAGAGGAGATTAAAAAAGATTTTAATGCACCTAAAACTCTTATCTTATTGATTGTAGGGTTTGTCACAGTTGTCTACGCTGCTGATTTTACAATTAGTAGTGCTTCGAATATTGCAAGAAACTTTGGTGTAAGCGAATGGATTATTGGGGTTGTACTGGTAGCATTTGGTACCTCTTTGCCTGAACTAATAGTATCTATTATGGCTGCAAGAGCAAACAAAGCAGATATGGCTATTGGAAATGTGATTGGATCAAACATGGCAAATATCTCTGTTGCTTTAGGAAGTGCTGCTATTGCTAACCCTATAAAGTTAGACTTCACAAAATATAGTTTTGATATTGCAACTCTTATTGCTGCAACACTTATGTTGGTATTTATAACTGCAAATAAAATGTACTCTAAACCAGCAGGTATTTCACTCTTTATTCTCTTAGCAATCTTTGCACAACACACTGCCTCTCAATTAGTTTAACCCACATTTTGGCAGTTGTGACATACTCCGTATATATTTAATTCGATATCTTCAGCAAGAAAATCTTTGCCCTCTATTAACTTAGCGGTATCAAACTCTATTTCGTTAGTTAAACTGATATCTTCAATCTCTCCACACTTTTTACAAACAATATGGGAATGTGGTTGTTTATTGATCTCATACTTCGGTTTAAAGTTATTGAGTGCTACCTCTTTAAGCAGATCGATTGCGACAAGTGAAGTAACATTTTTATAGACTGTCGCTAAAGAGATTGTAGAGTGTTTCTCTTTAGCATCTTTGTAGATCTCATCTATATTGGCATGACCTTGTCTTTCGATAGCCGAAAGTATAGTTACTCTTTGTGGCGTTGCTTTTAAGCCATACTCTTTAAGTATATCTACAATCTGTTTTTGCATATGAATCCTATATTAGATATGCCAAAGAGCTTATAGCTCCTCAGCGTGTTTTGCAAGGTACTCCGCTACGCCATCAGCATCTGGCTTCATGCCCTCTTTCCCTTTTTCCCAGTTAGCTGGGCAAACCTCTCCATGCTCGTTAGTAAATAGCATTGCATCTACCATTCTTAACATCTCATCGATGTTTCTACCAAGTGGTAAATCGTTAATTACAGCATGGCGGATAGTACCATCTTTGTCGATTAAGAAAGAACCTCTAAGTGCTACACCTCCATCTAAAAGTACATCGTAATCTCTTGCAATTTGCTTCGTTAAGTCTGCTACTAGTGGGTATCCAACTCTTCCAATACCACCTTTCTCTACTGGAGTCTCTCTCCAAGCAAAGTGGCTAAACTGAGAATCTACAGAACAACCAATTACATTTATTCCTCTATCGTGGAATTCTTTTAATCTGTGATCAAATGCAATAAGCTCAGATGGGCAAACAAAAGTAAAGTCTAATGGATAGAAAAATAGAACTGCCCCTTTCTCTCCAATATTCTCATATAGGTTAAAATCTTCTACGATTTCGCCATTTCCTAAAACTGCTGCAGCTGTAAAATCAGGTGCTTTTTTTGTTACCAACATTAATTTCTCCTAAATAATAATTTTTATTAACACCAAAATTATATCAATTAAAACTTAAATCAAAATTAAATAGGAGAAAAATTATCGCAATTCCAAATTCAATACAAAATCGATAACTTTTTTATCGCTCATCTCACAAGGTTTAAGCAATCCATTCTTTATTGTTGTAAAGTAGTTGCCACTTACAATATTGTTACCAGCAAGTTCTCTCGCAAAAATTTTTATAATCTTTCCATTAGAGTAAAGCTCTTTAGTAACGAGGTATTTTCTACTTTTGTAGTAAGCGTAAAAGCTCCCAAATGGAAGCTCTTTTAAGCGTCTATTAAAATCTTGCATTAATACAATTTGTAATCTAAAAGTCCAAAATCTCTAATAAACTGATCATCTATATCTATTAACCCTTTTTGCTGCAATCTATCTAATACCTCTTTTGTACAGTTAGCATCTTTTGGCCACTCTCTATTGAAGCCATCGAAGCTATTTTTATTTGTGCCATCTATTGTAATAAATGGCTCTAGCATAACATCTCTATTTGCATCGATATTGTTTACTACTCGCCAAATTAGCATATATGGGTTATCTAAATCGTTGTTAAAGGTATCTACAATTACTAAAATTGCGATATGTTTTGCTAACGGTTCAAGCGTTTTTATAACTTCTTTCATAGATTTCTCTTTCTCTACTGCAACTACTGTTATTGGGTTTGCAGTATTAGTATAGTAGCTCTTTAGTGCTTTGATAGCTGGC